>WBUF01000003.1 GCA_008933825.1 Rhodocyclaceae bacterium
GCCGGCCGGCCGACGGCGAACAGCCTGTGGCCGTGGGGCGCCGGGGCGCTGCCGGCCGCTGCCGATGCGCCGGCAGCGCATGTTCATGTCGACCACCCGCTGGCGCTCGGCCTGGCGAAACTGGCCCGCATCCCCGCTGCCCCGCCGCCCGCGCACTTCGATGCCGCCGTGCCGGCGGGACTGACTTTTCTGGAAACCCTGAGCGTGGCGGCGCAAAGCCTCGATGCCGCCGCCTGGCGCGCCGGCCTGGCGGAACTGGAGGCGCGCTGGTTCGCACCCATGCTGGCCGCCCTGAAGGCGCGCCGCCTGCACGGCCTGCGCCTCACCGCCCTCGGTGACGAGGCCACGGTCGACATCACGCTGGAAGCCGGCGACCTGCGGCGCTTCTGGCGGCGGCCGAAACGACTGGCCGACCTCCTGGCATGACCCGCATCCTCACCCGCCGCACGCCGCAGGTCGCGCGCGAGCGCCTCGAATACGAGGGCGTGCATCCGTTGCTGGCGCGGCTTTACGCCGCGCGCGGCATCAGCCGGGCGGCGGAACTCGACACCGCATTCACCGCCCTGCTCGACCCGGCGCAACTGAAGGGCGCGGCCGAGGCGGCGCAGCTTCTCGCCGACGCCATCGCAGCGAAGCGGCACCTCCTCATCGTCGCCGACTACGACTGCGACGGCGCCACTGCCTGCGCGATGGGCGTGCGCGCGCTGCGAGCTTTCGGCGCCGAGGTGTCCTACCTCGTGCCCAACCGCTTCGACTTCGGCTACGGCCTGACGCCGGAAGTGGTGCGCCTGGCCGCCGGGAACAAACCCGACGTCATCATCACCGTCGACAACGGCATCGCCAGCGTCGAGGGCGTGGCCGAGGCGAAGCGGCTCGGCATCAGTACGCTCATCACCGACCACCACCTGCCCGGCGACGAACTGCCGGCGGCCGACTGCATCGTCAACCCGAACCAGCCCGGCTGCGGCTTCCCGAGCAAGTCCCTCGCCGGCGTCGGCGTGATGTTCTACGTCATGCTTGCGCTGCGCGCCGAACTGCGGAAACGCGGCGCCTTCAACGCGACGCCGGAACCCAACCTCGCCGCCCTGCTCGACCTCGTCGCCCTCGGCACCGTGGCCGATGTGGTGAAGCTCGACCGCAACAATCGCACCCTCGTCGCGCAGGGCCTCGCCCGCATCCGCCAGGGCAAGCTGCAGCCCGGCCTGCGCGCCCTCTTCCGCGTCGCCGGCCGCGAAGCCGAGCGCGCCGGCACCTTTGACCTCGGCTTCGCGCTCGGTCCGCGCCTCAACGCCGCCGGCCGGCTCGCCGACATGTCGCTCGGCATCGAGTGCCTGCTCACCGACGACCTCGGCCGCGCCCTCAACATCGCCCAGCAGCTCGACCAGCTGAACCGCGAGCGGCGCACGATCGAGACGGACATGCAGGACCAGGCCATGGCCATCCTCGACGGCATCGAAGCCGCCGAACGCGCCAGCCTGGCCCTCTACGATCCGGCCTGGCACCAGGGCGTCGTCGGCATCCTCGCCTCGCGCGTCAAGGACAAGCTGCACCGCCCGGTGATCGCCTTCGCCCGCGGCAACGAAGGCGAGCTGAAGGGCTCCGGCCGCTCGATTCCCGGCCTGCACCTGCGCGACGCCCTCGACCTGGTGTCGAAGCGCGCGCCCGGCCTGCTGCTGCGCTTCGGCGGCCACGCCGCCGCGGCGGGACTGACTTTGCGCGAGGCGGACCTGGAACGCTTCGAATCGCTCTTCGAGGAAACGGTGCGCGGACTGGTGAGCCCGGCCGACCTGACGCGCACCCTCGAGACCGACGGCGCGCTGGAGTCCGGCTGGATGTCGCTGGAAAGCGCGCGCATGCTCGAAGGGGAAATCTGGGGCCAGGGCTTCCCGGCCCCGCTGTTCAGCGACGAGTTCGAGGTGGACAAGCAGCGCATCCTCAAGGACCGCCACCTCAAGCTCACCCTGCGCAAGGGCCCCGCCCGCTTCGAAGCCATCCGGTTCAACTTCGCCGAGGGTGTGCCGGCGAACGTGCGCGCCGCCTACCGCCTGGCAGTGAACGAATTCAACGGCCTCGCCAGCGTGCAGCTGGTGCTGGAGCACATCGAGCCGGCGTGACGGGTCTGCTTCCCGCCGACAACAAAGGGCGAACGGGAAAAGTCAGTCTGCGCAGGACGGCGCTGGATTGACGTGATATACAGAAATCTGTATTCTCGTGCCATGAAAACCACACTCGACATCAACGACACCCTGCTGGCCAGCGCGAAATCGCTTGCGGCAAGGCAGCGTACCAGTCTCACGCGTCTCATCGAAGAGGGTTTGCAGCTCAGGCTGCGCTCGGCGAAGACCGCAGGCAAGAGCGTCGGGCGCAAGATCCCCGTCTTCAAGGGGCGCGGCGGGCTGGCTGCCGGCGTCAATCCCAGCAGCAACAAGTCTCTGCTGGACGCCGCCGGCGATGACGCCTGACGTCAACGTCCTGCTTGCCGCTTCACGCAGCGACCACCCGCATCATGCGATCGCCTATGCCTGCCTCGATGAGGCAGTCGCGGCCTGCTCGCTGGGCGACGGCATGAAGATCATGCCGATGGTTGCCGCCAGTTTCCTGAGGCTGGCAACCCATCCGCGAATATTCGTCCGCCCCACACCGATGGACGCGGCCATGGGATTCCTGGATAGCCTCCTGGCGGTACCTGGCGTCGACATGCCCTCCCTGGGCGCGGAATGGCCCATGCTGCGTGAGCTCTGCCTGGAGAAGAAACTTGTCGCCAACGACATTCCCGACGCATGGCTTGCAGCCGCAGTGATCCACTATGGAGAGCACCTCGTCACTTTCGACGCAGATTTCAAGAAACTGCTCAGGCGCCAGCATCTGACCGTACTTATTCCTGAATAAAGGAATAAGGGTGTTAGCCTGGCATTAATCCGAGCAAGCTGAGGCTAACCCCGTTTCAGTACCGATCAGAAGAAGAAATTTCCGACTCCGCCTCGGCCGAGAAGCGAACCGTTCAAAATGTGCGGAAAGTAAAAGTCAGCCCCTGCAACACGGCGCCGTATTGCGTGACGAGGGGGAATTCAGACTCTGATCACTTCCGCTGCGGCAGCAGCACCGTCGCCAGCGCGCCGAGAATCAGCATCGCGCCGAAAAATTCACTCCAGCCCGGCTGCTCGCCGAGCAGCCACATGCCGCCGAGCACGCCGATCACCGGCGTGACGAGCGCGCTCAGCGAGGACACCGCCACCGGCACCATCAGCACGATGCGGTTCCACGCCCAGTAGCAGAACATGAAGGCGACGGTGAGATTGTAGAAAAAGCCGAGGGCCGGCCCGAGGCCGACGGCGCGCCAGTCGCCGCTTTCGAACAGCACGGCGGCCGCGCCAATCGGCACCGAGCCGATCAGCATGATCCAGGCAGTGAGCTGCGTGGTCGGCATTTGCAGGGCAAAGCGCTTGAGCAGCACCACGCCGAGGCCCCAGGTCATTGCCGCGCCGAGCATGCACAGCACGCCGAGCGGGGCGGCGCCGAGCTGGCCGAGCGAGGAGCCCATCAGCGCCGCCACGCCGGCCAGGCCGAGGACGAGGCCGGCGACCCGGCGCGAATTGAGCCGCTCGCCGAGCAGCCACACCGAAAAGGCGAGGCTCCACAGCGGCATGGTGTAGCCGAGCAGCGCCGCCCGGCCCGAGGGCATCAGGCCAACGCCGTAGATCATGAGGACGTTCCAGCCGATCATGTTGGTCGCCGACAGCAGCAGCAGCTTGCCGAAGGCGCCCGGCGGGATGCGCCATGGCTGCCCGTCGAGGCGGCCGATCAGCATCACGCCAAGCCCGCCGAGCAGCAGGCAGCTGCCGCGAAAGGTGAGCGGCGGCATGTCGCGCAGGACGATTTTCATGATCGGCCAGTTGAGGCCCCAGCCCAGCGCCAGCAGGGCGAGCAGGAGCAGGCCGAAACGGGACAGCTGGGCGCGTTCTTCGGTCATGTCGATAGGCAGCGGGTAGCCCGATGCCTGTATAATTCAGCGATTTGAAAGTCTAGCATCGCCATGGAAGCCGAACGCCTCAACAGCCTTGCCAATCGCCTCACGGACCTCTCCGCACGGGAGCAGGATCTGCGGAGGTATCTTTGACTTCGACGCCAGGCAGTCGAAGCTGAACGAAGTCGCCCGCGCCCTCGAAGACCCCGCCGTCTGGAACGATGCCGCGCGCGCCCAGGAACTGGGCCGCGAGAAGAAGTCCCTCGAAGGCGTCGTCGTCACCCTCACCAGCATCGACCAGGAGCTTCGCGACTCGCGCGAGCTGTTCGAGATGGCGCGCGGCGAGAACGACGACGACACGCTGCTTGCCGTGGAGGCCGACGCCGCCGACATCGAAAAGCAGGTGGCGGCGCTCGAGTTCCGCCGCATGTTCTCCAATCCGGCCGACCCCAACAACTGCTTCCTCGACATCCAGGCCGGCGCCGGCGGCACCGAGGCGCAGGACTGGGCCTCGATGCTGCTGCGCATGTACCTGAAGTATTGCGAGCGCAAGGGCTTCCAGGTCGAGGTGCTGGAGGAATCCGACGGCGAGGTGGCCGGCATCAAGACCGCCACCCTCAAGCTCAGCGGCGAATACGCCTACGGCCACCTGCGCACCGAGACCGGCATCCACCGCCTGGTGAGGAAATCGCCCTACGATTCCAACGCCCGGCGCCACACCTCCTTCGCCAGCGTCTTCGTCTACCCCGAGGTCGACGATTCGATCGAGATCGAGATCAATCCGGCGGACCTGCGCATCGACACCTTCCGCGCCTCGGGCGCCGGCGGCCAGCACATCAACAAGACCGATTCGGCGGTGCGCATCACCCACGCCCCCTCCGGCATCGTCGTGCAGTGCCAGAACGACCGCTCGCAGCACCGCAACAAGGCCGAGGCCATGGCCATGCTGAAATCGCGCCTGTATGAAGCCGAACTGAGGAAGCGCCAGGCGGCGGCGCAGCAGATGGAGGACGCCAAGACCGACATCGGCTGGGGCCACCAGATCCGCTCCTACGTGCTCGACCAGTCGCGCATCAAGGACCTGCGCACCAACGTGGAAATCGGCAACACCCAGGCCGTGCTCGACGGCGACCTCGACCCATTCATCGAAGCCAGCCTGAAACAGGGCGTCTAGCGCATTGCCTTCCATCGGAGTTTGTGTCACACTTTTCCAAGTTGTGACACATAGGGACCCGCCATGAAAACCATCACCATCCGCGAAGCCCGCGAAGGCCTCTCCCACCCGGAAAAGATGTTCGCCGGGGACGAGGAAGTGCTCGTCGTCCGCCGCGGCGAGCCGGTGGCGCGCATCCTGCCGGTGGGCAAGCCGCGTCCAAAATTCCGCTCGCTGGCCAAATTCCGCGCCAGCCAGGAATCGCTGTCCCCCCCCCTCTCGCAGACCATCAGCGAAGACCGGGAAGACCGCTGCTGATGATTTATGCCGACACCAGCGCGCTGGTCAAGCGCTATCTGGATGAGCCCTTCAGCGCCGATTTCGAGGCGCTGCTCCAGCAGGGCGCGATGGCGATCAGCAGGCTGGGCATCGTCGAAATGCGATGCGCGCTGGCACGCCGGAGGCGAAACCGCGAAATCACCGCCGTGCGCGAGGGCCGCGTGAATTCCGAGCTTGCAGCCGACATCCAGGGCGGCGCCCTGTGGGTAAGCGACGTGCACGACGAACACTTCACGGCGGCCTATCACCTGATCGGCAGGCTTGCCGAGGTTCCATTGCGCACGCTGGATGCGCTGCACCTGGCGGTTGCCGAACAAATTCCCGCGACTGCCTTTGCTACCGCCGACAGAACCCAGGCCGAAGCCGCCCGCGCCCTCGGCTTCACCGTTTTCGACTTTTCCTGAAAGCCGCACCATGACCGAACCGACCCCGCAACCCCAGGACGAGAACCAGATCGTCGCCGAGCGCCGCGAAAAGCTGTCGAAGCTGCGCGCCGAGGGCGTCGCCTTTCCCAACGACTTCCTGCGCGAGAACACCGCCGAGAAGCTCGACGAGCTCTACGGCGGCAAGAGCCGCGAGGAACTGGAGGCGCAGCCGGTCGACGTCTGCGTCGCCGGCCGCATCATGTTGAAACGCGTCATGGGCAAGGCTTCCTTCGCCACCGTGCAGGACCTCTCCGGCCGCATTCAGCTCTACGTCAGCAACGACGGCACCGGCGAGGCGGCGCACGCCGCCTTCAAGCACTGGGACATCGGCGACATCGTCGGCGCGCGCGGCACGCTGTTCAAAACCAAGACCGGCGAGCTGACCATCAACGTCTCCGAGCTGCGCCTGCTGACCAAGTCGCTGCGCCCGCTGCCGGAGAAGTTCCACGGCCTCACCGACACCGAACAGAAGGTGCGTAGCCGCTACCTCGACCTCATCAGCAACGAGCGCACGCGCTGGGTCTTCGCCGCCCGCTCGCGCCTGGTCGCCTCGATCCGCGGCTACATGACGGGGCACGGCTTCCTCGAAGTCGAGACGCCGATGATGCAGCCCATCCCCGGCGGCGCCTCGGCCAAGCCCTTCAGAACCCACCACAACGCGCTCGACATGGAGCTGTACCTGCGCATCGCGCCGGAACTGTACCTGAAGCGCCTGGTGGTGGGCGGCTTCGAGAAGGTGTTCGAGATCAACCGCAACTTCCGCAACGAAGGCATCTCGACCCGCCACAACCCCGAGTTCACCATGATGGAGTTCTACGAGGCCTACTCGGACTACCGGCTGCTGATGAACTTCACCGAAGGCCTGCTGCGCCACGCCGCGCGCGAGGCGCTCGGCACCGAGACCTTCGAATACCAGGGCCGCACGCTGGATTTCAGCAAGCCCTTTGCCCGCATGACGGCCGTCGAGGCGATCCACAAGCACCACCCAGGCTATTCGCTGGCGCAACTCAACGACCGCGCCTGGCTCGCCGCCAAGCTGAAGGAGCTGCACATCGAGCCGAAGCACGGCGCGACGCTGGGCGAGCTGCAGTTGACGCTCTTCGAGGAAACCACCGAAGCCGAGCTCTTCGACCCGACCTACATCGTCGACTGGCCCGCCGAGGCGAGCCCGCTGGCGCGCCGCAGCGACACGAACCCGGAAATCGCCGAGCGCTTCGAGCTCTACATCGCCGGGCGCGAGATCGCCAACGGCTTCTCCGAGCTGAACGACCCGGAGGACCAGGCGGCGCGCTTCCTCGAGCAGGCCAGGGCCAAGGAGGCCGGCGACGAGGAGGCGATGTACTACGATGCCGACTACATCCGCGCGCTGGAATACGGCCTGCCGCCGACCGCCGGCTGCGGCGTCGGCATCGACCGGCTGGCGATGCTGCTCACCGACAGCCCGAGCATCCGCGACGTGATCCTCTTCCCGCAGTTGCGCAAAGAGGTGTAAGGAGTTGTTACAGGCGTCAGCCCAGGCCCGGGCGATGCGTTAATCCGGCCGTAGGTTGATAAAGGAGACCAGCATGGAAGCCCAAGCCACAGGCAACAAATTGCATCCCGTCCTCTGGGTCGCCGCCGTCGCGGTGATCGTTCTTTCGGCGGCCGGCGTCGCCGCCATTTTCGGCGTGATTCCGACCTCCGGCAGCGCCACCAAGCAGGCCGATCCCGTCACCGCGACCGCGCCGGCCCAGGCAGCCGCCGCCGCACCCGTTACAGCCGCCAAGCCGGCCGAACCGGCCCCGACCGAAAGCAAACCGGCGCCGGCAAAAAAAGTTGCCGCCGCCAAGCCGGCTGAACCCAAGCCGGAAGCCAAGGCCGAACCGCAGCCGTCGCAAGTCGCGGCCCAGCCCGCCCCCGCCCCTGCTCCGGCGCCCGCCATTTGCCACAACTGCGGCACCGTCGAATCGATCGTCGAGAAGACGCAGAAAGGCGAAGGCACCGGCATCGGCGCCGTCGCCGGCGGCGTCGCCGGCGCGGTGCTCGGCAGCCAGGTCGGCAAGGGCGGCGGCAAGACCGCCGCCACGGTCATCGGCGGTGTCGGCGGCGCCGTCGCCGGACACCAGGCCGAGCGCTACATCCGCAAGACGAGCAAGTGGGAAATCGTCGTGCGCATGGAAGACGGCAGCCGGCGCGAATTCGATGTCGCCTCGCAGCCCTACTGGCGCGTCGGCGACCAGGTGAAAATCGAAAACGGCGCCATCGTGGCAAGGTAAGTTGCAGCGCCCCATCGAACCGGCCGCGCCCGCCTTCCAGGACGGCGCGGCCTATAGCGAAGCTTACGGCGACATCTACTGGTCGCTCGATGGCGGGCTCGACGAGACCCGCCATGTTTTTCTCTCCGGCAACGACCTCCCCGCGCGCTGGCAGGCGCGCCGTCGCTTCACGATCCTCGAAACCGGCTTCGGCACGGGGCTGAACCTTCTATGCGCCTGGCAGCTGTTCCGCAAGACGGCGCCGGCCGGCGCGCGCCTGCATTACCTCTCGGTCGACAAGCATCCCTTGCGCCGCGACGACCTCGCCGCGCTGTACCGGAACTGGCCGGTCCTGGCGCCGCTTGGCGCGGAACTGCTGGAGCGCTATCCGCCGCTCGTCCCGGGCTTTCACCGCCTGCATCTCGACGGCGGCCGCATCGCCCTGACGCTGCTCTTCGGCGAGGCCGCCGAAATGCTGGAGCAGGTCGAGGCGCGCGTCGACGCCTTCTTCCTCGACGGCTTCGCCCCCGCGCGCAATCCGGACATGTGGGACGAGGCGCTGTTCGCGCAGATCGGCCGGCTGGCCGCGCCGGGCGCCACCTGCGCCACCTACTCCGCCGCCGGAAAAGTCAGTCGCGGCATGGCGGCGGCCGGCTTTGCCGTCGAAAAGAAGGCGGGCTTCGGCCGCAAGCGCGAGATGCTCACGGGCCGTTTCGGCGGCATGGCACTGTCTGAAGCGCAGCGAGAGCGCCGCGCCCTCGTCGTCGGCGGCGGCATCGCCGGCTGCCTCGTCGCCGAGCGCCTCGCTGCGCGCGGCTGGATCGTAGACCTGATCGAGCGGCGCGAGGGCCTGGCGCGCGAGACCTCGGGCAACCCGGCCGGCGTGCTGCAGCCGGTGCCCTCCGCCGACGGCAACCGTCTGTCGCGCCTGACGCTGGCCGGCTTCCATTACGCCCTGCGCCGCCTGCAGGATTTTTCGGCAGATCCGCAACTGATCTGGCAGCAGTGCGGCGTGCTGCGCCTGGCGCGCGACACCAAGCAGGTCGAACGGCAACGGTGCATCGCCGAGTCCGGCCTGCTGCCCGAAGACGTGCTGCGCTGGGTGGATCTCGAGGAAGCCTCGCGGCTGGCCGGCTGGCGCGTGCCGGCGCCGGGCTGGTGGTTCCCGCAGGGCGCCTGGGTGCATCCGCCGGCGCTGTGCGACGCGGCGCTGCGCGCGGCGGGAGAGGCGGTGCGGCTGCACACGCAGCGCGAAGTCGCCGATCTCGTGCGAACAGACAAGGGCTGGCGCGCCGTCGATTCCGCAGGCAACGTCCTCGCCGAGGCGCCCGTGGCCGTCCTCGCCAACGGCCACCTGGCGCGGCGCTTGGCCGTGGCGACCACCCTGCCCTTGCGCCCGGTGCGCGGCCAGATCACCTGCATTCCCGCCGAGCCGGGCCGCGCCATCAAGGCGGTGGTGTCGCGCGAAGGTTATGTCACGCCGGCCACTTCCTTCGGTGTGCACGTCGTCGGTGCCACCTACGAGGAAGGCGCGACCGACACGTTGGCGCGCGAGGAAGACCACTGCGCCAACCTGGAACGGCTGAGGAATTTACTGCCGGACTTCGCCGCGAGGGTGGATGCAGCGCGCGTGGCGGGGCGCGCCGGCATCCGCTGCGTCGGGCCGGACCGCCTGCCGCTGGTCGGCGCGATTCCGGGAGATGAAGGCCTTTACGGACTGCTCGGCCTCGGCTCGCGCGGCCTGGTCTACGCGCCGCTCTGCGCGGAACTGCTCGCCTGCGGAATCGAAGGGGAAGCGCTGCCGATCGAGCGGGACCTTGCCGCCGGCCTCGCGCCGTCGGCGCGTCTAGACGTGGCGCCCTAGCCGCGCCAGCACGGCGTCGCGGCCGAAGGCCTCCAGCACGGCATCGATCGACGGCGTCTGCGGCTGGCCGGTGAGCACCACGCGCAGCGGGATGGCCAGCTGCGGCAGTTTCATGCCGCGCGCGGCGACGACATCCTTCAGCGCCTGGTTGAGCTGCGCCTTTTCCCACACCGCCGTCTCCAGCCGAGTGCGCAGCCCGCGCAGCGCCTCGCGCGCCGCGTCCGTCACGTACTGCGCCAGGAGTTCCGCGCCGGGATAGACCTCGACGTAGAAGGGCTCGACGGCATCGGCCAGTTCGTTGAGCGTCGACACGCGGTCCTTGTAGAGCGCCACGACTTTTTCCAGTGACGGGCCGGCGGCGGTGCCGATGCCGCGCGCGGCCAGGCGCGGCGCCACCTCCTCGGCGAGCATTTTGTCGTCGCGCCCCTTGAGGTGCTGTTGGTCCAGCCAGGCGAGCTTCTCCGGGTTGAACTGCGCCGGCGAGCGGCTGATGTGCTCGAGGTCGAACCAGTCGACGAACTGCTCGAGCGAGAACACCTCGTCGTTGCCGTGCGACCAGCCGAGCCGCGCGAGATAATTCAGCAGCGCCTCGGGCAGATAGCCGTCCTCGGCGTACTGCATCACCGACACCGCGCCGTGGCGCTTGGAGAGGCGCTCGCCGTCCGAGCCGAGGATCATCGGCACGTGGGCGAAGGCCGGCAGCGGCGCGCCCAGGGCGCGATAGATGTTGATCTGGCGCGGCGTGTTGTTCACGTGGTCGTCGCCGCGGATGCAGTGGCTGATGCCCATGTCGAGGTCGTCCACCACCACGCCGAAGTTGTAGGTCGGCACGCCGTCGGCGCGCAGCAGGACGAGGTCGTCCAGCTCGGCGTTGGCGATCTCGATGCGGCCCTTGACGAGGTCGTCCCAGGCGACCGCGCCGTCGTCCGGATTGCGGAAGCGCAGGATCGGCTTCACATCCGCCGGCGGCGTCTTTCCCTTCGCGTTCTCCGGCCGCCAGCGGCCGTCGTAGCGCGGCTTCTCGCCGCGCGCACGCTGCGCGGAGCGCAAAGCATCCAATTCCTCCTTGCTGGCGTAGCACCAGTAGGCGTGGCCCGACTTGATCAACTGCTGCGCCACCTCGGTGTAGCGCGCGAGGCGCTGCATCTGGTAGAACGGGCCCTCGTCCCAGTCGAGGCCGAGCCAGGTCATGCCGTCGAGGATGGCGTCGATGGAGGCCTGCGTCGAGCGCTCGATGTCGGTATCCTCGATGCGCAGGATGAAGGTGCCGCCGTGCTTGCGCGCATAGGCCCAGGAATACAGCGCCGTGCGGGCGCCGCCGACGTGGAGGTAGCCGGTCGGGCTGGGAGCGAAGCGGGTGCGGACGGGTCGGTTCATGGCAGGTCAAGCGGAGCAAAGGCGCTATTTTATGCGATCGAGCCTGGCTCTCCGAGGTGAAATTGACCGAAATCGGCCACCGTGAGAGAATGCGCGCCTCCCAATCGGGCGGCTAGCTCAGCGGTAGAGCACTGCCTTCACACGGCAGGGGTCACAGGTTCGAACCCTGTGCCGCCCACCAGGACACAGGAAAAAGGCCCGCAGCGATCGCGGGCCTTTCTCGTCTCAGGCCTTCAGGCCCTTCTCGAGCAATTCCGTCACCACCTCGTTCAGGCCCGCCTTCTTTTCCTGCGCCAGCGCCTGGATCCGCTTTACCAGTTCGCCATCGAGCTTGACGGCGAAGGGCACCAGGCCCTGCGCCCGCTCGCGTTCGCGCTGCTCGCGCCGGCTGGCGGCGGCGGCCCCGGCATCAGCGCCGAAGCGGCCGGGCGTGCCGGCGCGCTTCATTTGCCCGTCGATTTTCAATCCCTTGAGTTTTTCCAGGTCGGTCTTTTTCATTTCCATGGTTCCCGCATGAAGCCAGCCGCATTATACGGCCAGGCATCGGATTTCGCCGTTAAGTTGATGACTTTTTTGGTGTTTTCAGGCATGATTGCGGGCCTCAAATCAGGTGGTTTCAGGCATGGCTGACGAAGGCATCACCCCCCCGCATTACGAATTTTCCGAAAAATACGACCCCGAGCACGCGCGGAAGTATTTCCACAAGCACAACACCGGCTTCTGGCGTCGGCTATCGACCTGGCGCGAGGTCGGCATGGCGCGCAAGGCCCTCGTCATGGCCGGGCGGCCGCGCTCGGTACTCGACCTGCCCTGCGGCACCGGCCGCTTCTGGGCCATGCTGGCCGAGGAGCCCGGCCGCAGGATCTACGTGGCCGACAACAGCCAGAACATGATCGACGCCGGCCTGGCGCTGCGCCCGCGCCAGGTCGTCGCGCGCATCGAGAAATCCTTCTGCCTGTCGGCCTTCGACACCGGCCTGCCGGACAATTTCGTCGAGTGCGTCTTCAGCATCCGCCTGATGCACCACATCGAGAAGAGCGAAGACCGCATCACCATGCTCAAGGAATTCGCCCGCATCAGCTCCGGCACGGTGATCGTCTCGCTCTGGGTGGACGGCAACTTCCGCGCCTGGCGCAGCGAGATCAACGACGCGCGCAAGGCGCGCATCCGCGGCGCCGACCGCCCGCGCGACCGCTTCGTCTTCCGGCGCGCCGACATCGAGCGCGACTTCGCCGCCGCCGGCCTGGAACTGATCGGCCACACCGACTTCATCAAGTACTGGGACAAGTGGCGCGCCTACGTGCTGCGCGTAAAGAAATAGATGAAGGACTTCATCAACGAGCGTTGGCGGCCGATCCTCGCCCACAACGGCCTGTCCGACTTCGACGCCCTGTGGAAGCTGAAGGCGGACTGGTTCGAGGAGCCCAACCACCGCCGCGGCGGCTGGAGCGGCGTCTCGCGCTGCGAACTCGCCCTGCCCGGCGGCGGCACGCGCGCCATTTTCCTCAAGCGGCAGGAGAACCACAAGGCGCGGCTGTGGACACATCCGGTGCGCGGCGCGCCGACCTTCCTGCGCGAATTCCGCCACATCCAGCACTACCGCGCCTGCGGCGTGCCGACGCTGGAGCCGGTGTACTTCGCCATGCACAAGGCCGGCAAGGACGAGCGCGCCATCCTCGTCACCGAAGAGCTGACCGGCTTCGTCTCGATGGAGGACCGCGTGCAGCGCTGGCTGAAGGACGGCGCGCCGACCCGGCCACTGCGCCTGCGCATGCTCAAGGCCATCGCCGCCCTGCTGCGCGACATGCACGCCCACGGCATCCAGCACAACTGCTTCTTCCCCAAGCACGTCTTCGTGCGCGTGAACGCAGACGGCGGCATCGAGGCGCGCGTCATCGACCTGGAGAAGTCGCGCTGGCGACCTTCGAAGACGGTCTGCGCCATCCGCGACCTGTACACGCTGAATTACCACTCGCAGATGTGGAGTCGCAGCGACCGCCTGTGGTTCTTCAAGTCCTACCTGCAGGTCGATCGCCTGACGCCCTTCGCCAAGTGGCTGTGGCGCACCATCGCGGCACGCTCCGGGCGCAAGCGGCGCATCCAGCCGCAGGCGCTTGCCCTCGGCGCGAAGGCCGGCGTGACCGAGTAAGCATCCGGGCGATGCAGCTCGCGTTCACCCTCTTCAAGTACTTCCCCTTCGGCGGCCTGCAGCGCGACTTCCTGCGCATCGCCCTGGCCTGCCAGGCGCGCGGCCATGCAGTGCGCGTCTACACCCTGTCCTGGCAGGGCGACGTCCCGGCCGGCTTCGAGGTGGTGAAGGCGCCGGTAAAGGCGCTCTCCAACCATCGCCGCTACGAAAAATTCGCCGAGTGGGTGCGCCAGGATCTGGCGGCGCGCCCGGCCGATCGCCTGGTCGGCTTCAACAAGATGCCAGGGCTGGACGTCTACTACTGCGCCGACCCCTGCTACGAGGACAAGGCGCGCACGCTGCGCAACCCGATGTACCGCCTCTCCGGCCGCTACCGCCACTTCGCCGCCTACGAGCGCGCGGTGTTCGCGCCGCAGGCGCGCACGGAAATCCTCATGATCTCCGCCGTCCAGCAGGCGCTCTACGTCAAGCACTACACCACACCGCCGGCCCGGCTGCATCTGCTGCCGCCGGGCATCGCGCCGGACCGCCGCGCGCCGGCCAACGCCGCCGAGATCCGTGCCAGCTTCCGCCGCGAATTCCATCTCGGCGACGGCGACCTGCTGCTGGCGCAGATCGGCTCCGGCTTCAAGACCAAGGGACTCGACCGCAGCTTGAAGGCGTTGGCCGCCCTGCCCGCGCCGCTCAAGGAGCGCACGCGCCTGATCGCCATCGGCCAGGACGATCCGAAGCCCTTCGTCTCCATGACGCGCTCGCTCGGCCTGGGCGACAAGGTGCGAATCCTCAAGGGACGCGACGACATCCCGCGCTTCCTGCTCGGCGCCGACCTGCTCATCCACCCCGCCTACAACGAGAACACCGGCACGGTGCTGCTGGAGGCTGTCGTCGCCGGCCTGCCGGTGCTCACCACCGCTGCCTGCGGCTACGCCCACTACATCGAGGAAGCCGGCGCCGGCCGCGTCGTGCCGCTGCCCTTCGATCAGGCCGGCTTCAATGCCCTCCTCGCCGGCATGCTGGCCGACGACGACGCGCGCCGGAAGTGGCGCGCCAGCGGCCTGGCCTGGACGGAAACGGCCGACATCTTCAGCCTGCCCGAGCGCGCGGCGGATATCATTCTCGGCACATGAGCCAACCCGAGACGCTTTTTCTCGACGAGCCTTTCCGCACGCTGTGGGCGGGTCAGGATGCTTTTCAAGCGGCGCGTGCATTGCAGGGCAAGGTACTGCGCGAACTGGAGGGCCGCCGCACCCTGCGCACGGAAGTCGGCGGGCGCGGCTACTACGCCAAGCTGCACCGCGGCGTCGGCTGGGGGGAGATATTCAAGAACCTCGTCACGGCACGCCTGCCGGTGCTCGGCGCCGAACACGAATGGCAGGCCATCCGGCGCCTGGCCGAACTCGGCGTCGACACCATGAAGGCCGTCGCCTTCGGCCGGCGTGGATCGAACCCGGCAAAGCTGGAATCCTTCATCGTCACCGAGGAGCTGGCGCCGACGACGAGCCTGGAGGACTACTGCCGCGACTGGCCGGCGCGGCCGCCCGCGCCGGCGCTCAAGCGCGCGATCATCGCCCGTGTCGCGGAGATGGCCGGGAAGATGCACCGCGGCGGCGTCAACCACCGCGACTGCTACATCTGCCATTTCCTGCTGCACACCGAGCCGCCGCCTTCGCCCGCCGTGCTGCGCCTGTCGCTGATCGACCTGCACCGCGCCCAGATTCGGGAAGGCACGGCACCGCGGCGCTGGCGTGACAAGGATCTCGCCGCCCTGCACTTCTCGACGCTGGAGATCGGCCTCACCGCGCGCGACCGGCTGCGTTTCCTGCGCGCCTATTTCGGGCGGCCGCTGCGCGATACCCTCGAAGTCGAAGCCGCCCTGCTGGTGCAACTGGAACGCGAGGGCGAACGCCTCATGGAGCGTTACCGGCGCAAGTTCGCGCCGAAGGCAGGCACATGAGCGGTTGGCACGTCATGCCCGGCACCGACCCGGCGGCCGCCACGCGCTTCGCCGACCTCGACGCCGTGTTCGCCCTCGAAGGCGAGATCGTCGCCAAGGACTCCACCACGCGCACCGTGCGCGTCGAGGTCAACGGCCGCCGCTACTACGTCAAGCGCTACCATGGCCTGGGCAAGAAGCCGCTCAAGCGGCTGCTCGCCAAACCGCGCGTGCAGCTGGAATGGGAAAACCTGCGGCGCTTCGCCGAATGGGGCATCCCCACTGCGCGGCTCGTCGCCTGCGGCCTCGAGCGCGAGGGCGGGCGCTTCGTGCGCGGTGCGCTCATCACGGCGGAAATCCCTGGCACCGCCGACCTGAACCGGCTCGCCCGCGCCCGCGACCCGCGGCTTAAAAGTCAGTCCTGGCGGGACGGCGTTTGCGCCCAGGTCGCCGACATCGCGCGCCGCCTGCACGGCCGCCGCTTCGCGCATGGCGACCTGAAGTGGCGCAACCTGCTGGTGGACGCGGCCGGCAAGGTCTTCCTCATCGATTGCCCGAGCGGCGGCTTCTGGTGGCCGCCCTTCCTCGAGTACCGCATCGTCAAGGACCTCGCCTGCCTCGACAAGGTGGCGAAGCGCCAGCTCTCCCGCGCGCAGCGCCTGCGCTTCTACCTCGACTATGCGCAAAAGAAAAAGCTCGACGACGCCGACAAGCGCCGCATCCGGCAAATCGCCGGCTTTTTCACCGGACGCGACGAGACGCAGGAAACCGCCGCATCTCTGCGCGCCGGCGGCCGCCGGGTGCTCGCCCCCAGCACGGTCGCGCTCGACGACGGCGGCGGCGAGCTGGTGGTCGAACGCTGGCTGCGCATCCTGCCCGGCAAGCGGCTCACCGGCGTCGGCAGATGGAGCGGGCAAACCGTGCTGGCCAAGCTCTTTGTCGCCGCGCGTGGCAGCGAGCGCCACTGGCAACGCGAATGCCGCGGCATCGACAGCCTGATCGGCCATGGCCTGCCGACCGCGAAGCGGCTGGCGGCCGGCAGGCTGGAGGGCGCGGGGCATTTCGTGCTCACCGAATACCTGGAGGGCGCGCGCTGTCCGGACGCCTCGGCCGTCGGCGAACTCGTGGGCGTTTTCGAGGCGGTCGGCCGCATGCACGCCCGGGGCTTCCTGCAGGAGGACGTCCACCTCGGCAATTTCCTGCTGCATGCGGACAAGCTGTACGTTGTCGACGGCGACGCCATCCGGCCGGCCGGCTCGGAGCGCCAGCGCCTGGACAACCTGGCCCTGCTCTTCGCCCAGCTGACGCCAGCCGCCTGCGGCGGCATGCAGGCCGCGCTGCTGGCGGCCTACCGCAGGGGCAATCCGGATATCGCAATCGATGAGGCGCAGCTGAAGACCGCCATCGTCCGCGCCCGCGAGGCGCGCCTCGCCGACCTCCTCGACAAGTGCCTGCGCGATTGCAGCCTCTTCAAGGTCGTCCGGCGCGTCGACCGTTTCTTCTCGCTGGTGCGCAGCGAGGCCGACTTCCTCGCGCCCCTGATAGCGGACCCGGACGCCTGGATCGAGCAGGGCATCGCGCTCAAGCGCGGCCGGACCGCCACGCTGGCGCTGGTCGAGCTGAACGGCCGCAAGCTGGTCATCAAGCGCTACAACATCAAGAGCGCCGGCCACGCCCTCTCGCGCGCCTGGCGGCCGAGTCGGGCCTGGCATTCCTGGATCGAGGCGCACCGCCTGCGCTTCCTCGGCATCGCCACGCCGCGCCCGCTGGCCCTCATCGAGCATCGCCTCGGTCCGCTGCGCGGCCGCGCCTGGCTCGTCAGCGAGTATTGCGAAGGGCCGAACTTGCAAACGTGCCTGGCAGGGATGGAGCGCCTGCCGCCCGAGATAGGCGAAGCAGCCCGGCGGCTGTTCGCCCAGCTGGCCGGGGCGCGCATCAGCCACGGCGACCTGAAGGCCAGCAACTTCATCTGGAACGGCAAGGAATGCTGCGTGCTCGACCTGGATGGCGTGCGAAGTCACGACAGCGAGGCCGCCTGGCGCAAGGCCTGGCGCAAGGATCGCGCCCGCTTCCTGCGCAACTGGCCGGAAGACGGCGCACTTCGGCGCGCACTGGATGCGGCGCTGCCGCCGGCCTGATTTTCAGTTGCCGGTTTCCTCGGCCGCCTCACGGAACTGCATGGCATGCAGCCTGGCATAGTGGCCGTTGAGGGCGAGCAGCTCGGCGTGCGCGCCGCGCTCGACGATGCGGCCCTGGTCCATGACGAGAATCACGTCGGCGCGCTCAATGGTAGACAGGCGGTGGGCGATGACCAGGGTGGTGCGGCCGCGCATGGCGGTATCGAGTGCGGCCTGGATGTGGCGCTCGGACTCGGTGTCGAGCGCCGAGGTGGCCTCGTCGAGGATGAGGATCGGCGCGTCCTTGAGCAGCGCCCGCGCGATGGCCAGGCGCTGGCGCTGGCCGCCGGAGAGCAGCACGCCGTTCTCGCCAACCAGGGTGTCAAAGCCCTGCGGCAATTTGTCGATGAATTCGCGGGCAAAGGCCGCCTCGGCGGCGCGCTCGACGTCGGCACGCGGCGCGCCGGCGAGATCGCCATAGGCGATGTTGTTCGCCACCGTGTCGTTGAACAATGTCACCTGCTGGGTGACGACGGCAACGTGGCGGCGCAGGTTGCGCAGGACGTAGTCCTCGACGTCCACCCCGTCGATGAGGATCTGTCCCTGGTCGTGGTGGTAGAAGCGCGGGATCAGGTTGGCCAGCGTCGACTTGCCGCTGCCGGAGCGCCCGACCAGCGCGATCATCTGGCCCGGCTCGATGGCGAAGCTGACGCCGTCGAGCACGCGCCGCTCGCCGCCCGGGTAGGTGAAGGAGAGGTCGCGCACCTCGATGCGGCCGCTGACGCGCTCGCGCTCGATTGTGCCGCGGTCCATCTCGGGCGGCGTGTCGAGCTGCTCGAAGATGCTCTCCGCCGCCGCCACGCCCTTCTGGATGGTCGAGCTGACCTCGGAGAGCTGGCGGATCGGCTTGGGCAGCAGGCCCGCCGCGGTGATGTAGGCGACCAGTTCGCCCGGCGAGGCGTCGCCGCGCAGCCACAGTACGAGAAAGAACAGCACGCCCATGGCGGTATAGATGAGCAGCTGCAGCACCGGGGTGTAGACCGCGGACGTGCGCACCATGCGCAGCTGCCGGCCCATGTTGTTGCTGCTGGCGTCGCGGAAGCGGCCCTGCTCGTAGTCCTCGCCGCCGAAGCTGCGCACGACGCGGTGGCCCTGGATGGCTTCGGAGGCGACGTGGGTGACGTCGCCCATCGCCAGCTGGATCTTCTTCGCCTGCTTGCGGAACTTGCGGCTGGCGCTGACCACCAGCAGGGCGATCACCGGCAGCAGCGCCGCCATCACCAGCGTCAGCTTCCAGTTCATCCACAGCAGGTAGGCGAAGAGGAAGGTCACCGTGAGGCCCTCGCGGATCACCACCTTGATGGCGTCGGTGGCCGCCCCCGTCACCATGGTGACGTTGAAGGTAATGCGCGAGATCAGGTGGCCGGAGTTGTGCATGTCGAAGTAGCGGTCCGGCAGCCGCAGCAGACTGTCGAAGAGCGCCACGCGCAGATCGTGCACCACGCCCATCGAGACGCGGGCGAGGAAGTAGTTGCCGAGGAAGGAGCCGACGCCCTGCCAGGCGGCGATGAGGACGATCAGCAGCGGCACGGCATGCATCATCTGCAGGCCGCCGAGGAGCGGCACGCCGGCCAGCGTCGCCGCCGTCGGGTCGGCGAGGCCGTCGACGAAGTATTTCAGCACCGAGGCCAGCATCGGCTGCGAGGAGGCGAAGACGACGTAGCCGAGAATGCTCACGGCGAACCAGCCGACGTAGGGCCGGACGTAGGCGAGCAGGCGGAAGTAGAGGCTCAGGCTGGAAGAGACGCTGGCGACACTGGCGGACTTTTCTGGAGCGTGCATGTGACGTGCTTCGGGCGGCGCGCACGGCGAATGGATGCGGCATTCTAGCATGGGGCAACTCCCCTCATCCGGCTGGTAAAATGCCGGCCTTCGACACGCCCGGCCGCAGGCACGCTTCCTTGCAGATCCTGGAACACGACGACTATCTCGCCCTGCGCGCAGGCGCCCGGGTGCTGGAGCGCGACCGCTACGGCGAGAAGGTGCTGGCGCTGGCCGACGGCAGCTACCTCAAGCTGTTCCGCCGCAAGCGCCTGATTTCCTCCGCCGCCTGGTATCCCTACGCGCAGCGCTTCGCCGACAACGCGCAGGCGCTGGCCGAGCGGGAGATTCCCTGCCCCGAGGTGACGGGCCTCTACCGCATCCCGAGCCTGCGCCGCGATGCCGTGCGCTACCGCCCGCTCGAAGGACGCACGCTGCGCCAGCTGCTCGCCGAGGGCACTGCCGCGCCGGACCTGCGCGCGCGGCTCGGCGCCTTCGTCGCCGGCCTGCACGCGGCCGGCATCTACTTCCGCTCCCTGCATCTGGGCAACATCGTGCTCACCCCGGCCGGCGCCCTCGGCCTGATCGACATCGCGGACCTGCGCGCCGGCCCCCGGGCACTGCCGGCGCACCGCCGGCGGCGCAACCTGCAGCACATGCTGCGCGACGGAAACGACCGCGCCTGGTTGCAGGCCGACACGGCCTTCGACGCGGCCTACCGCTCGGCACAGAAGGCGCGCCCGCGATGAAGCCCGCCAGCGCCGACTTCCGCGCCGACATCAACGGCCTGCGCGCCGTGGCGGTGATCGCCGTGGTGCTGTTCCACTTCCGCGTCGCCGGCTTTTCCGGCGGCTTCGTCGGCGTCGACGCCTTCTTCGTCATCTCCGGCTACCTGATGACGCGCATCATCCTCGGCCCGCTCGCCCAGGACCGCTTCTCGGTATTCGGTTTCTACCTGGCGCGGGCGCGCCGCATCTTTCCGGCGCTGGCGGCGCTCTGCGCGCTGCTCCTGCTCTATGGCTGGTTCACGCTCTCGCCGATGGACTACAAGCTGCTCGCCAAGCACGCCGGCGCCAGCCTGCTGTTCTTCTCCAACCAGGTGTTCTGGAAGGAATCGGGCTACTTCGACGCCGACGCGCACGAGAAGTGGCTGCTGCACACCTGGTCGTTGTCGGTCGAGTGGCAGTTCTACCTGCTCTACCCGCTGCTGATCGTCGCCGCGCACCGCCTGTTCCGCCGGCCGGGCGGCGTCGCCGGCGCGCTGTGGGCGGTCTTCCTCGCCTCGCTCGCCTGGTCGGCCTGGCTGGCCTTCGCCAATCCGTCGAAAGCCTTCTTCCTGCTGCCGACGCGCGCCTGGGAGATGCTCGCCGGCGGGCTGATCTACGCGCACCAGGACGCCTGCAACCGCCTCGCGCGCAAGCTGCGCTGGCGGGAGCCGGCCGGCCTCGCCGCCATCCTCGCAGCGAGCCTGTGGCTTAAGCCGGACACGCCCTGGCCGGGCCTCGCCGCGCTGCTGCCGGTCGTCGGCGCCGCGCTGCTGCTCCTCGACAGCGGCGGCGGCACACGCCTGCTCGGCGGCACCGCCCTGCAGGGCATCGGCCGCTGGTCCTACTCGATCTACCTGTGGCACTGGCCGATCGTGGTCTGGCTGCAGCAAAGTCAGTCGCGCCAGCACGGCGCCTGGATCGCCGCCGGCGTGGCGGCCTCGGTGCTGCTCGGCTGGCTGTCCTTCCGTCTCGTCGAGAATCCGGCGCGGCGCCTCATCAACCGCTTCCGCCTGGCGCCGGCGCTGGCGCTGAGCGCCGCGATGGTGCTCGCGCCCTTCGCCGTCGCCGCCGCCCTCCACTACCAGAGCGATCGCGTGACGGCGCTGCGTTTCAAGGACCATCCGCTACTGGCCGACGTGCGCGCCCTGGAAACCCTGCAGGCGCGCTATTTCGGCGAACTCTACAAGCCGCTCTATCGCGAAGGCAGCTGTTTCCTGGTGCCGGAAAAATCCCACGACAGCTTCGCGCCGGAATGCGCCGGCGAGCGGCCGCGCATCGTGCTGTGGGGCGACTCCCACGCCGCCCACCTGTGGCCGGGCCTGAAGGCGGCGACGCTGCCCGGGGAAGCGGCGCAATGGACGGCCTCGGGCTGTCCGCCGCTGATCGGCGAAGCCTTCGCCAAGCGGCCGCACTGCGGCGCCATCAACGAGTGGGTGCTGCGCAAGGTGCTGGAGACGCGGCCGCAGGTTCTCATCCTCGCCGGCGCCTGGATCAAGCACGACGAGGCGACGATCCGCCGCGGCCTGGCGGAAACCCTGGCGCGCCTCGGCGCCGACCCGGCCTGGCGCCCGCGCATCGTGCTCGTCGGCAGCGTGCCGGCCTGGCGCAAGCCGCTGCCGAAGCTGCTCGCCAGCGATTTCCTCGGCGGCGACGAACGCCAGCGCTCGCGCAACGATCTCGACCCGGACATGGCGCGCCGCGACGCGCTGATCAAAGAACTCGCCGCCGGCCGCGCGGAATTCTTCTCGCCGATCGCCGCCGCCTGCGACGAAGCCGGCTGCCTGCGCTACATCGAGAAGGACGGCGCCCGCCTGCCCTTCGCCTTCGACTACGGCCACCTGATCGAGGAAAGCTCGGCAATGGTCGTGGCCGCCCTGTTCCGGCAGCTTGGCGAAAGCCGGGCGCCGCGACCATGAGCACCCGCCTGCTCTTCGTCTCCAAGGGCGAGGATTCCGCCTCGACGCGCTACCGCGCGCTGCAGTTCTTCCCGCTGTGGCGCGCGGCCGGCTTCGCGCCGGCGCACGTCACCGCCTCCGGCGGCATCCAGGCCACCCTCGACATGCTGCGGCAGGCGCGGCGCGCCGACGTGGTGGTCGTCCTGCGCAAGATCTTCCCGGCACCGCTGCTCTGGCTGCTGCGGCGGGCGTCGCGCCGGCTGGTGTTCGATTTCGACGACGCCATCTTCTGCAACACCGACGGCACGCCCTCGCGCACGCGCATGGCGCGCTTCGCGACGATGGCGCGGGCCTGCGACCATGTCTTCGCCGGCAACGCCTTCCTGGCGCAGCATGCCGCAGCCTTCAACCCGGCGGTGGCGGTGATCCCCACCTGCGTCGATGCCGCGCGCTACCGCGTCGAGGCGGACAAGCCGGTCGATTCGCTCGACCTGGTGTGGATCGGCAGCCGTTCAACGCGCAAGTACCTGGCGGAGGCGATGCCGTGGCTGGCCGCGGCAGCGCAGGCGGTGCCGAACCTGCGGCTGAAAATCGTCGCCGACTTCGACCTGTCCGGCTGCGGCGTAACGACGCTGCCCGTCGACTGGCGCGCCGACAGCGAGGCGCGCGAACTGGCGTCGTCGCACATCGGCATCGCACCGATGCGCGACGACGACTGGAGCCGCGGCAAATGCGCGCTGAAGGTGCTGCAGTACATGGCGGCCGGCCTGCCGGTGGTGTCGTCGAAAGCCGGCGCGAATGCCGAGGTGATTGTCGACGGCGAAACCGGATATCTCGTATCCACGACGGCGGACTGGGCGGCGCGCATCGCGCAGCTCGCCGCGGACGGCGAACTGCGACGGCGCCAGGGGGAAGCGGGCCGCCGTCTCGTGGAGACTGACTATTCCATCGAGGCGGTGTTCGCGCGGCTGCGCCCAGTAATCGAAGGGCTCGCCTAGGGCTGTGCCAGCACGGCGATGATCACCGCATCGCCCGCCTCGTTGGCGAAGCGTTGCACGGGCTTCAGGCGTTGCTCCGCCAGCCACACTTCCGTTTCCGCATCCTTGCGTGGCGCCTCGACGGCGACCATGTCGATGCGTTTTTGCGCCAGCGCCGTCCCCAGCGCCGCCCGGTCCAGGCTGACGGCCTGGGAGGTCCGCCAGCCGGCGTAATAGGCGATGCGTGCATTGTCGACGCCGACGCGGCCGCTGTCGGGCGCATTGACGCCCAGCCAGCGCCCGGCCTCGGCGATGTGCGTCTTCTTCGGCGAAAGAGATACGACATTCGCCGCCATGGTCACCAGCGCCAGCGCCACCATTACCCCCCTCCAGCGCGGAAAGTGCTGCATCAGCAGCGCGAACCCGGCGGCCGCGACCGGCACCGCCAGCAGATTGAGCAGGCTCACGTAGCGGCCGACGAGGAAGAACTGGTGCGTGACGAAGGCAATCAGCACCAGCAGGTAGGCAAGGAAGGCCCAGGGCAGCGGCTGCCATCTCGCCAGCACCGCCCGAATCGAATGGGTAAGGACGGCATAGGCAAGCGGCACGACGAACACGCCGGCCATCTTGAGGAATTTCATCGGAATGACCGACAGCAGGCCGAAAAACAGGATGTAACCGGCTTCTTCGCGCGAATACTTGTATTTGAAGACCGTCTCGGACATCCGGCTGCCCGCTTCATTGAGGAGTTGCAGCGTACGAACGGGGTTGGCGGCCTCGAAATAATAGGACACCCTGGCCGGCTGCGGAACCGTGCCGCTGCCGAACAACACGGCTGCCAGTACGGCGCCGATCATCGGCAGGCAGCCGAGCATGATCACGCGCCGCACGCGCTGCCCCGCCGGCGCGGCAAAGGCCTGCCACAGCATCAGCGCCGGATAGAAGGCCACCGCCTCCAGGCGGAACAGGGCGGCGATGCCGAGCGCGAGTTGGCAGGCCAAGGCTTCGCGCCAGCGCGGCGCCGCCTCCCAGCGCATCGCCAGCCAGAAAGACAGGGCGCAGAAGAACCAGAAGCCGTACTCGCGCAGCAGTTCGTTGCGGTAGCCGTTGTAGGCGGGCATCGCCAGCACGACGAGGCAGGCCGCCCAGGCGGCCTCCGGCAGGCGCCTGCGCACGATGGCGACGAGCAGGCTGCAGGTGCCCGCCAGCAGCAGGGCGTTGAGCAGGTGCCCGGACGTTTCCGGTGTCATCCCGGTCAGTGCCGACAGGCCGGCCATCAGGATCGACAGAAACTGCCAGTCGGCCCCCCCGCGTTGCAGCGCGAACCCCTGTTCGAGCATCGCCCGCGCCACCTCGACGTAGTGGATGCCGTCGCGGTTGATCAGCGCGCCGGAAAGCGCAACCCACGAGAGCAGCAGGCTGCCAACGAACGCTGCTCGAACCGGACCTGCCGATCGCACCCATGCCAACAACCGCCCCATCACTGCATCCCCCGTGCATTGCCCGCCTGAGCGGCGGTGGCAAACACCTTCACCGCCGCCTTGCCGTTCGCGCCGGCCGGCCAGCTGAACACTTCCCGCAATGCCGGACCGCCCGGCCCGAGCAGCCGCGGGAAATCCTCCGGCGATTCCACCGCCAGCAGGACCGGCTCGGGCCCGTTGGCGAGGCGCAGTGCCTCCGTTTCGCCAATCCAGGTGCGGAAGGTGCCCAGACCCAGTTGCAGCGTCACCGGCGTGTCGAGATGGTAGATCTGTTTCACGTCGAGGCCGCTGGCCGCCAGCGCGCGGGCGGCGTGCTCCGCCGCGACGGTGTAGCGCACCTCCTCGCTGTCGCGAGCGGCCTTGTCATGATAGATCCACCAGGCGCCGCCGAGGAAAAACAAAGTCAGTCCCGCCAGCACGGCGACCGTCCACCGCCTGCCGAGGCGTTCGGCCAGCCGAGCCATCTCGCGGCCGGCGAGCAGCGCCGCCGCCGGCCACAGCGGCAGCAGCAGGTCGCCGCGGTGGTGCGAGGCAAGCGAAAAAAGGGCGATGCCGCCGACGATCCAGCAGAAGAGAAAGCGCTCGAAGCGGCGCACCGCCGCCTCCGCGGCGGGCTGGCGCACGATGCGCCACAGGCCGTACAGCGCGAACAGGCTGAAGGGCAGGAAGCGCAGGATGAAGTAGAGCGTCGGCCGGTGCAGATTGCGGCCCGGGTAGCCCTCCTTGCCGACGCCGGCGGCCTGGCCCACCAGTTCCTGGAAGAACAGCTTGTCGACGAGCGGCTGCCCGGCGGAAACGATGGCCGGCACCAGCCAGCCCAGGGTGAGCAACAGGAACAGCCCGATGCCGGCCCAATGGGAACCCGAGGGACGCGGAAGGGCCGGATCGCGGCGCCACTCCCAGAACCAGGCCGCGAGGCCCATGGCAGCGAGCACCAGGCCGAGCGGCCCCTTGATCAGGGTGGCGACGCCGGCCCAGAACCAGAACGGCGTCCAGCCGCCGCCGCGCGCCCAGGCGCGCTGCGCTGCGAGGGCGCCCAGCGACACGGCCAGCGCGAACAGCGCATCGGTGCGCACCAGCGCGATGTGTTTCGACATCATCGGTGCCATCGCCACGGCGAATCCCGCCAGGCCGCCCGCCAGGAGACCATAGCGGCGGCGCCCCGTTTCGAAGACGAGGAGCGCCAGCGCCAACACCGCCAGGACAGAGGGCAGCGCCAGCGTCAAACGGCTGATGCCGCCGATCTGCGCAAAGGCGGCGGCAATCCAGGTGTGCAGCGGCGGCTTAGACATGATGCGGCCGCGGATGTCCTGCTGCACCAGCCAGTGGCCCTCCCAGACGACGTCCATGACGTAGCCGACGTTGCGGTCCTGCGCATCGGCTTCGAGGTTGGAGGGGCCGGTGAGCCGCAGCGCGAAGAGCGCCAGCACCAGCGCCGCCAGCAGGACGCGCCAGGCGAGCGCGCAGTTGCAGGCCACACCCATCAGGGCTTCTCGGGACCGGCGCCGCGCTTGCGCCAGTGCCAGAGCAGGAAGGCGCCGGCGATGAGCGCGATGCCGGCCGCGGCGAGCTTGCCGATGCCATCCAGGGCCTTCTCGTCGACCACGCCGCTGCCGATCAGGACGGCGATGATGCCCTGCGGCAGGTAGCCGATGAAGGTGCCGACGAGGAACGCGCGCGCACTAACCTGGCTCAGCGCCAGCCCACTGTTGATCATCACGCTGGTGAGCGGCAGCTGGCGGATCAGCACCACCGCCTTGACCGAGGAGCGCACGCGGAAGGCGCGGCCGACGAGGCGATGACGACCGAAATGCCGCTCGATCCAGGTGCGCCCGCCATGGCGCACCGCCCAGAAAGTCAGCCAGGAACCGATGACGGCGCCGACCTGCGCCAGGATGAGTCCTTGCCAGAAGCCGAAGGCAAGCCCACCTAGGACGTAGAACATCAGGCGCGGCGCGCCCAGCGCGACCAAGCCGGTGACGATGGCAATATAGCTCGCCTCGGCAAGCATGTCGTCGCCCTCGAGCAGGGCGCGCAGCCGGTGGATGTCACGCGTGACCTCGCCGACAGGCGTGAAATAGAACAGCATGAAAGCCGCCGCGGCAACGGCAAGCAGGATCAGCAGGCGGCGCAGCTCCTTGTTGAAGCCGGGCGCCACCGACTCAAGTTCGATGTCGTCCTCGGCGCCTTCCGGGATGTCCTCCCCGGACCCGCTCATCTGCCCGGCCCTTGCTCCGCTCCGCCCTCGATGCCATCGACCCGCTCGGCCGGCACCCCGCGCGCTGCGAACCAGCGCACGCCGAAGCAATCGCGGATGCCGCGCCAGAGTCGGTTGTGCACGCCGTATTTCGAGACGCCGCGCAGGCGCGGACGGTGGTTCACCGAACGCTCGGCGACGCTGTAGCCCTTGGTGCGCAGCAGCGTCGGCATGAAGCGGTGGAGGCCGTTGAACACCGGCAGTTCACGCACGCAGGCGGCGCGCACCACGCGCACGCCGCAGCCGCTGTCGCTGACGCGATCGCCGGTGGCCCAGTTGCGAAAGCCGTTGCCGACGCGCGAGGACAGCTTGCGAATGAAGTTGTCCTGGCGCTTGGCGCGCACGCCGGTGACACAGTCGACGCCGAGGCGCAGCGCCTCGTCGAGCATGTGCGGCAGGTCGGCCGGATCGTTCTGGCCGTCGCCATCCAGCGTGCCGATCCACTCGCCGCGCGCGGCGCGAAAGCCGGTCGCCACGGCGGCGCTCTGGCCGAAGTTGCGGCGGTGGCGCAGGCTGCGCACCATGCCGCCGGTCTCCAAAGTCAGCCGCTGCAGCACGGCGGGGCTGTCGTCGCTGCTGGCGTCGTCGACGAAGATCACTTCGTAGGCCTCCGCCCTGCCGGCGAAGGCGGCCTGTATCTCGCGCACCATCGGCCCGATGTTCTCCGCCTCGTTGTAGACGGGGATGACGATGGAGAAAAACGGGGGGGTCTGCATGGGCTGCAAAGCAAAAATGCGAATGATACAGGAAGAACAGGGGCTTAGCCCGCCGCCTGGTCGAGCAGGCGGCCTAAACGGTGATAGTCCTCCGCTTGCGGCGTGCGCAAGCGGCTCTTCAGCTGCGCGGCCAGCACGCGGGGCAGCAGCCCGGGCCGCTGACGGCGCAGGCGGCGCCAGAAGCGCTTCAGGTAGCGGCGGAAGTGGCGGCGGACGTCGTCCTCGGCGATGAGGCCGGGATGCTCGGCGAGGAACTTGCCGAAGGTGTGGAACTGCGCGGCGAGCATGCGCACGCGCCGGCGCAGGCTATTGCCGGGATGCTTGCGATAGCTCGCCAGCACCTCCGGCACGCGGGCGACCGGATAGCGCGCCGACAGCCGCAGCCAGCAGTCGATGTCCTCCAGCGCCAGGTTGCGGTCGAAGCCGCCCACGGCGAGGAAGGCCTCGCGGCGCAGGGCCACGGTCGGGTTGACGATGAAGTTGTCGCCGAGGAAGAGGACGCGCCAGGCCTCGCGATCCGGCCCCGGCGCCGGGCGCGGCTTCTGGCGGCGGCGGACGACGGGCCGGCCGTGCTCGTCGATGGTGTCGGCGTCGGCGTGCACCAGGGCGAGCTCGGGGCAGGCCCACTCGGCGATGGCCTGCTGGATGCGCTCGACCTTGCGCGGATGCAGCACGTCGTCCGAGCCGAGCAGATGGACCCACTCGCCCCGGCAGGCCTGGATGACGGCATTCGAGGCGGCGCTGACGCCCTGGTTTTCCTGGCGCTCCAGCACGATGCGGCGGAAACGCTCGCGATGCGGCTCGAGGAAGCGGCGGGCGATCTCCAGCGTGTCGTCGCGCGAGCCGTCGTCGATCAGCACCAGCTCCAGCTCGGGATAGGTCTGCGCGCAGACCGAAGCAAGGCAGGCCTCGATGTAGGCGGCGTGGTTGTAGGCCGGAATGGCGACGCTGACGAGTGAAAGGCGGCCTTCCCCCCGCCCCCCTTCCCGAGGCAGGGGGTGACGGTCGTTCGCGGGCTGTGCCCGCTCCATGTCATTGGCTGCGTCCCCTTGGGACGGCCCGGCGGGGACGCTCACAGTTTCTCGGCCAGCAGCATGTATTGCACGGCGACGAAGGGCTCGAGCAGGCGCGTCGGCATGTACCGGCGGCGGTAGCGTCCCTTCATGTGGCTGTCCAGGGCGCGGACGCGCCAGCCGCAGTCGCGCACGGTGTCCTCGATGCTGCCGCGGGTGAAGAAATGCAGGTGGGTGCGGTCCATGATGCCGGCGTCTTCATAGCGGAACTCTCCCTTGAAGAGCAGCGGCAGGGACACCTTGTAGTGGCGCACGTTGGGCACGGAGAGCATCAGCTTGCAGCCCGGCGCGGTGCGCGCCTGCAGCAGGCGCAGGGCGGCCCAGGGGTCGGCGAGGTGCTCCAGCACGTCGGCGAGGATGACCAGGTCGTATTGCTCCCAGGGCACCTCCTCCGCCACCGATTCGAGCGAGCCCATCCAGACCTGGCGCAGGCGCGTCTCGGCGTGTCGCGCCGCCGCGTAGTTGAGCTCGATGCCGTCGCAGGTGGCGACGATGCCTTCGCGCAGCAGGCCGCTGCCGAGCAGGCCGGCGGCGCAGCCGATGTCGAGCGCGGCGCCGAAGGGGCCGTGCGGGCGCAGGAAGGCCAGCAACTCGGGCCGCTCGGCGGCGTAGTAGGCGGCGATCTCGCTGGCGTTCATGGCGCAGGCTGGCGTGCCGTCACTTGGTGACCAGCACGTCCTCCATGATCAGGTAGCGCAGGTCGGAGCCGAAGAACATGTCGAGCGCGTCGGTCGGCGAGCAGATCATCGGCTCGCCGCGGCGGTTGAGCGAGGTGTTGAGCACCACGCCGTTGCCGGTGAGCTTTTCCATCTCCTGCATCAGCTCGTAGTAGCGGGGGTTGAACTCGCGTCGCAGCACCTGGGCGCGCGCCGTGCCGTCTTCGTGCACCACTTCCGGCACGCGCGCCTTCCACGCCTCCCTCACCGGGAAGGTGAAGGTCATGAAGGGTGCGGGATGATGCGAGCCGAGCATCTGCGGGCCGACCGTGTCGAGCATCGAGGGGCAGAACGGCCGCCAGCGCTCGCGGAACTTGATCTGTTCGTTGATGCGGTCGGCCACGCCGGGCACGCTCGGGCAGCCGAGGATGGAGCGCGCGCCGAGGGCGCGCGGGCCGAACTCCATGCGTCCCTGGAACCAGGCCACCGGCTGGCCGTCGGCGAGGAGCCGCGCGATGCGCTGCGGCACCGCGTCGATCTTCTGCCAGGCCGGCTGCGACGGGTGGCGCTCGCAGGCGGCGATGACTTCCCCGTTCGTGTAGGCCGGGCCGAGGTAGACGTGCTCCATCTTCTCCACCGGCACGCCGCGCGCCGTCGAGACCCAGGACGCCGCGCCCACCGCCGTGCCGGAATCGCCCGAGGCCGGCTGCACGAAGAGCTCCTTGACGTCGGGCCGCGCGATGATGCGCTGGTTGAGCTTGACGTTGAGCGCGCCGCCGCCGGCGAAGGCCAGGCGGCCGGTCTCGCGCAGGATGTCGCCGAGGTAGTGCTCGAGCATCTGCAGGGCGAGGTCCTCGAACAGCTTCTGCATGCTCGCCGCGTAGTGGATGTAGGGATCGTCGGCACTGTCGCCCTGACGGCGCGGGCCGAGCCAGTCGATCAGCTTCGGCGAGAAATAAAAGCCCTTGCCGTTTTCCTTGTAGCGGCGCAGGCCGATCACGTTGGCGTAGCCGGTGTCGATGACCAGTTCGCCGTTCTCGAACTTCGCCAGGCGCGAGAAGTCGTAGCGGTTCGGATCACCGTAGGGCGCCATGCCCATCACCTTGTATTCGCCGTCGAGCATCTCGAAGCCGAGGTACTCGGTGAGGGCGCCGTAGAGGCCGCCGAGCGAATCCGGGTCGTAGAACTCCCTGATCTTGTGGATGCGGCCGTTTTCCCCGTAGCCAAAGAAGGTGGTCGCGTACTCGCCCTTGCCGTCGATGCCGAGGATGGCCGTCTTCTCCGTGAAGCCGGAACAGTGGTAGGCGCTGGAGGCGTGGGTCAGATGGTGCTCGACCGGCACGAGGTCGACACGGTCCGGGTCGAAGCCGAGCTGCTTGAGGCATGCGAGGATGCGGCCGCGGTAGCGGCGGTAGCGGCGGTTGCCGTTGAAAAGCGCGTCGAGCGCGCGGTCCGGCGCATACCAGTAGCGCTTGGCGTAGTGCCAGCGCGCCGGTTCCATCAGGCTGATCGGCGCGAAGGGGATGGCCACGGCGTCGACGTCGGCGGGCCGGATGCCGGCGAAGTCGAGGCAGAACTTCGCCGCTTCATACGGCATGCGGCCCTTGGCGTGCTTGTCGCGGATGAAGCGCTCCTCCTCCGCGGCGGCGACGAGCCGGCCGTCGACGTAGAGCGCGGCGGAGGGATCGTGGGAGAGCGAGCCGGAGAGGCCGAGGATGGTCAGTGGCACGTGGTCAGCTCTCCCACGCGGAAAGGAACGCCTGCCAGTGCGGCTGCTTGAGGCCTTCCAGCGCGGTGCGCACCGCCTTCACTTCGGCGGCGAAAGCCTTCTCCGTCAGCGCGCCGCGCAGGCGCTGGAAGCGCAGGTACACGAGGAAGGTGTTCACCACGTCGGTCTCGCAATAGTCGCGGATTTCGTCGATGCGGCCCTCCTGCCAGGCGCCCCAGACGGCCGAGCCGTCCATGCCGAGCTTGCCGGGCAGGCCCATGAGTTTCGCCAGCTCGTCGAGCGGCGCGCTGGCGCGCGGCTGGTACAGCGCCAGCAGGTCCATCAGGTCGAGGTGGCGCGAGTGATAGCGGCTGATGTAGTTGTTCCACTTGAAGTCGCGGTCGTCCTCCCCCTGGTCCCAGTAGCGCGGCGCGGCGACATTGTGGATGAGGCCGCGGTAGTGAAGCACGGGCAGGTCGAAGCCGCCGCCGTTCCAGGAAACGATCTGCGGCGTGAACTTCTCGATGCCGTCGTAGAAGCGCTGGACGATCTCGGCTTCCGTGAGCTTCGGCTCGGCCAGCGACCAGACGGTGAAGCGCTCCCCCTCGCGCAGGGCGCAGGAGATGACGACCACGCGCTGCAGGTGCAGCGGCAGGAAGTCGTTGCCGCTGGCGGCGCGACGCTTCTGGAAGGCGAACTCGGCGACTTCGTTGTCGGAGAGCTCGGCCGGCAGGTCGTGCAGCCTGCGGATGCCCGCCACGTCGGGAATCGTCTCGATGTCGAAGGCGAGGACGGGTGTCATTTCGCCGCTCCGGCCGGCACCGGCTCCGCCGGCTTGTTCGCCTCCGGGAAATGAACGTGCAGGTTGACGCAGCCGGCAAGCAGGGCAGCAAGGGTCAGCAAGAGGATTCTCGTTCTCATTCGATGACGACGCCGGGACGGCCTGCGATCACTTCGCGGATCCTCGCCACCAGCGCCTCCCAGTCGATGTGCCGATTGTAGCCGATGATGCTCACCGAGGGCATGCCGGTTCCGCGCATCAGCACCACGCCGTCGCCCTCGCGCTCGACGCCGTCCATCAGGCAGACGCCGTTCCTGAGCGTGCAGCCGAAGCCGATGCGGGAATAGCCGAAGCTGAAGCCGGCGCGCTCCGGCGCGCGCGCCAACCGGTCCGGGGTGCCGGCCTCGCCCAGCGCCGTGATGTCCTTCAGCGCGCCGATGCTCAGGCTGCGCGGGTAGTCGCCCTCGCTGCTGGCGATCCGCACCTCGAACTTGAGCGGCTTCCAGCCCTGCATCTCCAGGTCGTGCAGGTCGGCGTCGAAGCGCCCCTCGATGGCGCCGAAGGCGAAGGTGCGCGTGAGCATGCCGAGGTCGAGGTTGCGCGCGGTGACGTCGGCGACGAAGCGGCGGTCCTTGCCGAAGGGATCGATCAGGCGCAACTGGTGCGCGATGATGCCGCCGTCGAAGACCTCGATGGCCAGCGCGCCGTCGAGGTAGAGCACGCCCTTCTCGTAGGCGATGCGCGGGATGCGCGCCGTCAGGCTGCCCGCCATCGCCGGCAGCCTGAGCGCCCGCGACAGCTTGGGCATGGAGACGCCCTCGATGCCCCCCTCGAACTCGCCGTGCCAGCCGGACTGACTTTTGGCCAGACGCAATTCGTCGATGAGCAAGCGGCCGTCGAGCAGCGGCGCCGTGAGCTTCTCGACCTTCGCCTCGTTGCCGTCGAGCTTCAGCGGCAGCGTGAAGCCGCCCAGCGGCAGATCGCCGAGGCGGCCGCGCCCGATGCCCACCTCGGCCTCGTTGGGCACGCCCGCCTCCCAGGGGATGCGGGCATTCACGCCGTCCAGTTCGAGATGACCGGTGCTGTCGGCGAGGGTGGCCTCCTCGAGGCCGGCATAGAAGCGGCGCAGCTCGCGCGCCTGCCACTCCGCCGAGATGCGGCCATGGCCCGTCGCCTGCCACTCCGGCAGGCCGAGCGTGGTCAGCCAGGGCTGCAGCCAGTCGCGCATCGCCGCGGCCAGGTCGATGCGGTCGGTGACGAAGCCGCCGTCGGTCGCTTCGCCGCGCGCGCGGTTCCAGCGCAGGCCGGCGCTGACGCCGCCTAGGCCAGCGACGTCGAGGCGGGCCAGGTCGACCTCCAGTTCGGCCTGGGTCAGGTCGCCCTCGGCCTCCAGGCGCACGCCGGCCAGGCGCCGCCAGGGCGCGCGGTACAGTTCGCCCTGCGGCCAGTCGAGGCGGGCGCGCCAGTGCCAGCCGGCGACGCTGCGCTCGGCCGCCGCGTTCAGGGTGAAGGCGATCTCCTTGCCGGCAATGTCGCCCTCGCGGCTGGCGAAGGCGAGGTCCTGCGCGGCCAGGTCGAGCTTTGCCCGGCCGCCCTCGATGCGCAAGGCCAGGTCGATCCGGCCCTGCGGCTTCCAGCCGCGCAGGCGCTTGACCAGCGGCGAGAGGGCGACGGCGTCGACGTCGCGCAGGGAGAAGTCGAGGAAGCCGTCGGCGCGCCAGACCAGGGAGAACGGCAGCGCCGGGCGGTTGCGGCCGCGCTCGTCCAGGCGCTGCAGGGCGCCCTGCGGGCAGTCGAGGCGGCGCCCATCGAAGTAGAAGCCGGAACAGTGCAGCTTCAGCTCGCGGTACTCGGCGCCGGCGACGAGCAGCCGGCCGAGGCGGATGTCGGCTTCGCCGCGGCGCGCTGCGTCGAAGGCGACGCTGACGCCCTCGGCCTCGAAGGCCTCGTGCCGGATGGAATCGAGGGAGAGGGTGATCTGCGCCGCGCTGCCAGGCAGTGCGGCAAGAAAAGTCAGTCCCAGGAATACGGCGGCGCGGAGAAACATCCGCTGCACAGGCTCAGGCGGGGAAGACGCCCGTCGACAGGTAGCGGTCGCCACGGTCGCAGACGATGGTGACGATCACCGCGTTGCGCACCTGGCCGGCCACGCGCAGGGCCACCGCCATGGCGCCGCCCGAGGAGATGCCGGCGAAGAGGCCCTCCTCGCGCGCCAGGCGCCGCGTCGTTTCCTCGGCGTCGGCCTGGCTGACGTACTCGAGGCGATCGACGCCGCGCCTGTCGTAGATCTTCGGCAGGTAGGCCTCCGGCCATTTGCGGATGCCGGGGATCTGCGCGCCCTCCTCCGGCTGGCAGCCGACGATCTCGATCTTCGGGTTTTTCTCCTTGAAGAAGCGCGAGCAGCCCATGATGGTGCCGGTGGTGCCCATGCTGGAGACGAAGTGGGTGATCTTCCCTTCCGTGTCGCGCCAGATCTCCGGCCCGGTGCCCTCGTAGTGGGCGAGCGGGTTGTCCGGGTTGGCGAACTGGTCGAGCATGATGCCCTTGCCCTCCGCGACCATCTTGTCGGCGACGTCGCGCGCCATCTCCATGCCGCCCTTCTGCGGGACGAGCACGATCTCGGCGCCGAAGGCGCGCATGGTCTGGCGCCGCTCGACGGAGAGGTGCTCGGGCATGATCAGCACCATGCGGTAGCCGCGCATGGTCGCCGCCATCGCCAGCGCGATGCCGGTGTTGCCGCTGGTCGCCTCGATCAGGGTGTCGCCGGGGCTGATCTCGCCGCGGGCCTCGGCGCGCAGAATCATCGACAGCGCCGGCCGGTCCTTCACCGAGCCGGCCGGGTTGTTGCCCTCCAGCTTGGCGAGGATCACATTGCCGCGGCGCTCGTTGTCTGCGCCGGGCAGGCGCTTCAGGCGCACCAGCGGCGTGTTGCCGACGAAATCCTCGAGCATACGGTTCATGCCTTCAGCCTCTCTTGTACGTAGCGGGCGACGCCCTCCTCCACCGTGGCGAAAGGCGCTTCGTAGCCCGCCTCGCGCAGCAGCGAGACATCGGCCTCGGTGTAGCTCTGGTACTTGCCCTTCAGGGCCTCCGGGAAGGCAATGTATTCGATCGCGCCCGCCGCCTGCAATTCGGCAAGCGACAGCGGCGCCTGGCCGGCGGCGGCGCGGCAGGCATTCACGGTGGCGACGGCGACATCGTTGAAGGACTGCGCGCAGCCAGTGCCGACGTTATAGATGCCGGAAGCGCCGGAATCGAGGAAATGCAGGTTCACCCCGACGACGTCGTCGATGAAGACGAAGTCGCGCCGCTGCTCGCCGTGGCCGTAGCCGTCGCAGCCCTCGAAGAGCTTCACCCTGCCTTCGGCCCGGTACTGGTTGAAGAAGTGAAAGGCAACCGAGGCCATCCGCCCCTTGTGGCTCTCGCGCGGGCCATAGACGTTGAAATAGCGGAAACCGGCGACCTGCGCGGAAAAGTCGGTCTGCGCAAGACGGCGCCTCACGACCTGGTCGAAGAGGAACTTCGAATAGCCATAGACGTTGAGCGGCGCCTCGAACTCGCGCGACTCGCGAAAGACGCGGCCGCCGCCATACACGGAAGCGGAGGAAGCGTAGAGGAAGGACACGTCCTGGTCGAGGCAGAAGTCGAGCAGCTCCAGGGAGTAGCGATAGTTGTTGTCCATCATGTAGCGGCCGTCCTGCTCCATGGTGTCGGAGCAGGCGCCCTGGTGCAGCACGGCCTCGACGGCCCCATCGAGATCGCCCGCCGCCAGCATGTCGACCAGCTCCTTCTTGTCGAGGTAGTCGGCGATCTCGCAGTCGGCCAGGTTGCGGAACTTGTCCCCCCGCGTGAGGTTATCGACGGCGATGATGTCGCCGACGCCACGCGCGTTGAGCGCCTTCACCAGGTTGGAACCGATAAACCCGGCTGCGCCGGTCACGATGGTGTACATGGATGCCTTCCGTAGGTCAAAGAACGCCGCGCAGTTCCTCGCGCGAGGCGACGGCGGTGCCGAGCTTGCCGACGACGATGCCGGCGGCGCGGTTGGCCAGGCGCATCGCCGCGGGCAGGTCGGCGCCGCTCGCCAGCATCGTCGCCAGGGTGGCAATCACGGTGTCGCCGGCGCCGCTCACATCATAGACCTCCCTGGCCTGGGCCGGTTCGTGCAGGACGTCCTCGTTGCGGAAAAGCGTCATACCCTCTTCGCTGCGCGTCACCAGCAGGGCTTCCAGGCCGAGTTCGCGCAGGAGCCCGCCTGCACGCGCCGCGAGGTCGTCCTCGTCGCGCCAACGGCCGATCACCTGGCGCAGCTCGGCGCGGTTCGGCGTCAGCAGCGTGGCGCCGGCATAGCGGGCATAGTCCTCGCCCTTCGGGTCCACCAGCACCGGTCTGCCGGCGTCGCGCGCCAGGCGGATCATCTCGCCGATGTGGGCCAGGCCGCCCTTGCCGTAGTCGGACAGGATCACGGCGTCGCAGTCGGGCAGTTTGCGCCTGAACTCGGCCAGCTTGGCGCGGAGCACCTCGTGCGCCGGGTTGGCCTCGAAATCGATGCGCAGCAGCTGCTGCTGGCGGCCGACCACGCGCAGCTTGATGGTGGTCGAGAGTGCGGCGTCCTCGTGCAGGCCGGCCTCGATGCCTTCGGCCGCCATCAGCCGCGTCAGCGACCGGCCCGCCTCGTCGGCGCCGACGACGGAAAGCAGCGACACCTTCGCCCCCAGCGCCGCGCAGTTGCGCGCGACGTTGGCGGCGCCGCCGGGGCGCTCCTCGGTGCGCTCGACCCTGACCACCGGCACCGGCGCTTCGGGCGAGATGCGGCTCACCTCGCCGAACCAGTAGCGGTCGAGCATGACGTCGCCGACGACGAGGACGCGGGCGGCCGAGGTGTCGGGCAGGGAAAGGCGGCGGCTCATGTTCTTCCTATCGCATGGTACTCGATGCCGGCTGCGCGCATCTGCGCCGGATCGTAGAGGTTGCGCCCGTCGAAAACCAGCGGCTGCTTCAGGCGCCGTTTCATGTCCTCGAAATCGGGGCTGCGGAACTCCTTCCACTCGGTGACGATCAGCAGCGCGTCGGCGCCGTCGAGCGCTGCCATCGGCGTCTCGGCATAGGCGAGGCGGGGCTCGTCGCCGAAGACGCGCCGCGCTTCGATCATCGCCACGGGGTCGTAGGCGCACACGGCCGCGCCGCGCGCCAGCAGGTCGATGACGACGCGGCGGCTGGGCGCTTCGCGCATGTCGTCGGTGTTCGGCTTGAAGGCCAGGCCCCACAGCGCGAAGCGGCGGCCGGCCAGATCCTCGCCGAGACGGGCGGCGATCTTGCGGCCGAGCACGCCCTTCTGGAAGTCGTTGGCCGCCTCCACGGCATTGAGCACGCGCAGGGGGCTGCCTGCCTCGTCGGCCGTGCGGTTGAGCGCCTGCACGTCCTTCGGAAAGCAGGAGCCGCCGTAGCCGCAGCCCGGATAGAGGAACTGGTAGCCGATGCGCGGATCGGCGCCGATGCCCTGGCGCACCGATTCGATGTCGGCGCCCAGCCGCTCGGCCAGGTTGGCCAGTTCGTTCATGAAGGAGATGCGGGTGGCCAGCATGGCATTGGCGGCGTACTTGGTCAGCTCGGCCGAGCGCACGTCCATGACGATCAGCCGCTCGTGGCTCCTCTGAAAGGGGGCGTAGAGCTGGCGCATCAGTTCGATCGCCCGCGGCTCCTCGGCGCCGACGATGATGCGGTCGGGACGCATGAAGTCCTCCACCGCGGCTCCTTCCTTGAGGAACTCCGGGTTGGAGACGACGCCGAATTCGGTGCTCAGCCCGCGCGCGGCCAGTTCCTCGGCGACCGCCGCGCGCACCTTGTCCGCCGTGCCGACCGGCACGGTCGATTTGTCCACGATCACTCTGTAGCCGTCCATGTGGCAGCCGATGGAGCGCGCCGCCGCGACGACGTACTGCAGGTCGGCCGAGCCGTCCTCGTCGGGCGGCGTGCCCACCGCGATGAACTGCAGCAGGCCGTGCGCCACCGCCTCGGCGACATCGGTGGTGAAGCGCAGCCGCCCCGCCGCGCGGTTGCGCGCCACCATGTCGAGCAGGCCCGGCTCGTGGATCGGGATGCCGCCCGAATTGAGGATGCGGACCTTCCCCTCATCGAGGTCCAGGCACAGCACGTCGTTGCCCACCTCGGCGAGGCAGGTGCCGCTGACGAGGCCGACGTAGCCGGTGCCGATGACGGTGATTTTCAAGATGGTTCCTAGGGGGTCAGGTCGAACTCTTCGGTGCGTTTCGGCGGATAGCTCTCCCAGGCGCCGCAACCCGGGCAGCGCCAGTAGAACTGCCGCGCCTTGAAGCCGCAGCTGTCGCAGCGGTAGCGCGCCACCTTGCGCGTGTGGTTATGGATCAGGTTCTTCACCAGCTCCAGGTCGGCGCGGCGCTCGGGCGGCGCCACCAGCAACTGCGCTTCGAGCAGCTTGTCCAGGCCGAGCAGGGTCGGGTTGCGCCGCAGCTCGTCGCGCACCAGTTGATAAGCCGCCTCGGGACCCTCGTCCTCCAGCGCCCACTGGAAGGCGGCGTCGAGGAGGTCGAGCGAGGGATGCTGGGCGAGGTAGCTGCGCAGGAGCTGCAGCCCCTGCTCGCTGCGGGCGAGCTTGCGGTAGGCCTCCATCAGCCTGGCGGCAACCAGGGCGAGGTACACCGGGTTCTGCTGCTCGATGCGCTTCCAGGCCTCGATGGCGCCATCCAGGTCGCCTGCGGCGGCATGCAGGTCGCCGAGCAGGAGGGTCGCACGAACCGATTTCCGGTGCGTCGCCAGCGCCTCCTCGATCAGGGCTAACGCTTCAGCAGGCTGGGAATTGTTGATTTTCGCGGCGGCCAGCTCGCAGAAGAAGTTGGCGATTTCCTTCTGCCACAGGTGGCCGGAATGGTCGGGCAGCTGGCGTGCGATGTCGATGGCCTTGCGCCACTCCTTTTCCTGCTGGTAGATCTCCAGCAGGAAATTCAGGGCCGACTCGTTCTGCGCGGTGTCGCGCAGGCCGGTGAAAATGTCCTCGGCGCGGTCGAGCAGCCCCGCCTTCAGGTAGTCGTGCCCCAGTTCGGCCAGGGCATGCAGCCTCTGATCCTCGTTCAGCCCCTCCCGATCGACGAGATTCTGGTGCATGCGAATGGCGCGGTCGGTCTCACCCCTGCGGCGGAACAGGTTGCCCAGGGCGAAATGCAATTCGACGGTCTCCGAATCGACCTTGGCCGCCTCGAGGAAGGCGTCGATGGCCTTGTCGGGCTGCTCGTTGAGCAGGAAGTTGAGTCCTTTGAAATAGGATTTCGGCAGAGCCCGCGATTCGCGCACGACGTGGCGGATATCCACCCGCGCTGCCATCCAGCCGAGGGCGAAGAACAGCGGGATCGCCAGCAGCCACCACAGTTCGAATTCCATAGCGGGGTATCGGTCGGATCTATTCCAGCCGTTCGGCCTGCCCCAGCTGCTGCTTCAGGCGGACGAGCTGGCGACGCTGGCGCAGGAAAGTGCCCAGCGCGGCCGACAGGCCCGCCAGCGTGCCGGCCGCGAAAAACAGCAGCATCACGACGACCAGCGGCAGCGGCCAGGCGGCATCGAAAAAGAAGCGCAGCGTGACCACGTCGTTGTTCTTCACGGCAAAGCCGAGCAGGACGACGAACAGGGCGATTCGCAACAGCCAAACGAGATATCTCATGTCGATCCACCCGACGCCCGCGGCCGGGAGCAGCCTAAAAAAAGGGCGGCATCGCCAGACGCCGCCCGATTCCATCAAGATCAGTCCTGCAGGCCGGGCCGATCAGCCGAGCTGATCCACGCGCTCGCGCAGTTCCTTGCCCGCCTTGAAGTGCGGCACGTACTTCTCGGGCACCTGCACCTTCTCGCCCGACTTCGGATTGCGTCCGGTGCGCGGCGGCCGGTAATTCAGCGCAAAGCTGCCGAAGCCGCGGATCTCGATGCGATCGCCGCGGGTGAGTGCGGCGGTCATGGCATCGAGGATCATCTTCACTGCGTAATCGGCATCCTTGGCGACCAGCTGCGGAAAGCGGCCCGCCAGTTTCGCGATGAGTTCCGACTTCGTCATGTTCGCCCGATGTGGTTATTGCTGGGTGTTGCCGAGCTTGGCCTTGAGCAGCGCGCCCAGGTTGGTCGTGCCGCTTGCGGCGGACGACGTCTCGCTGCGAAGCGTCTGCATGGCCTCGTTCTGCTCGGCCTGGTCCTTGGCCTTGATCGACAGGTTGATCGAGCGCGACTTGCGATCCACGTTGATGATCATGGCATCAAGGGTATCACCTTCCTTGATCAGCGTGCGCAGGTCCTCGACGCGCTCGCGGGCGGCCTCGGAGGCGCGCAGGTAGCCCTCGACCTCTTCGGACAGCTGCACCACCGCGCCGCGCGCGTCGACGCTCTTCACCGTGCCCTTGACGACGCTGTTCTTGTCGTGGGTGGCGATGAAGTTGGTGAAGGGGTCGCCCTCCAGCTGCTTGATGCCGAGGGAGATGCGCTCGCGCTCGACGTCGATGGCCAGCACCACGGCCTCGACCTCGTCACCCTTCTTGAAGTTGCGCACGGCCTCCTCGCCGGCCGCCGACCAGGACAGGTCGGAGAGATGCACCAGGCCGTCGATGTTGCCGGGCAGGCCGATGAAGATGCCGAAGTCGGTGATCGACTTGATCTGGCCGCGCACCTTGTCGCCCTTCTTGTGGTTCATCGAGAACTCGTCCCACGGATTCGGCAGGCACTGCTTCATGCCGAGCGAGATGCGACGGCGATCCTCGTCGATCTCGAGGATCATCACCTCGACCTCGTCGCCCAGCTGGACGACCTTGGAGGGATGCACGTTCTTGTTGGTCCAGTCCATCTCGGAGACATGCACCAGGCCCTCGATGCCCTGCTCGACCTCGACGAAGGCGCCGTAGTCGGTCAGGTTGGTGACCTTGCCGAACAGGCGCGTGCCCTGCGGGTAGCGGCGCGAAATGCCGACCCACGGGTCCTCGCCGAGCTGCTTCAAACCGAGCGAGACGCGGTTCTTCTCCTGGTCGAACTTGAGCACCTTGGCCTGCACCTCGTCGCCCACGTTGAGCACTTCCGAGGGGTGGCGCACGCGGCGCCAGGCCAGGTCGGTGATGTGCAGCAGGCCGTCGATGCCGCCGAGGTCGACGAAGGCGCCGTAGTCGGTGATGTTCTTGACGATGCCCTTGACGACGGTGCCTTCCTTCAGGTTGGCGAGCAGCTGTTCGCGCTCCTCGCCGGCGGAAGCCTCGAGCACGGCGCGGCGCGAGACGACGACGTTGTTGCGCTTGCGGTCGAGCTTGATGACCTTGAATTCGAATTCCTTGTTCTCGTAGGGCGTGGTGTCCTTGACGGGGCGCACGTCGACCAGCGAGCCGGGCAGGAAGGCCCGGATGCCGTTGGTCATGACCGTCAGGCCGCCCTTGACCTTGCCGTTGATGACGCCCTTCACGAGGGCGCCTTCGTTGAGGGCCTTCTCCAGGTCGTTCCAGGCGGCGATGCGCTTGGCCTTCTCGCGGGAGAGGCGCGTCTCGCCGTAGCCGTCCTCGAGCATCTCGATGGCGACGCTGACGTAGTCGCCCGGCTGGGCCTCGACCTCGCCGCGGTCGTTGCGGAATTCATTGATGTCGATGAAGCTCTCGGACTTCAGGCCGGCGTTGACGACGACGAAGTTCTGGTCGATGCGGACGACTTCGGCGGTGATCACTTCACCCGCGCGCATCTCCTGGCGGGACAGGCTTTCTTCGAAGAGGGAGGCGAAACTTTCCTGGCCGGCGGCCGGGGTAGCGGTTGCAATGGACATAAGTTGTTGGAAAAAACCAATGCCGGCCAAAATCGGTCGGCGTGTCAGTTGAACAAAACCGCGAAGACAAATCGCATCGCGGCACCTTCGCCAGCGACGTTTCCCTTCTCAGGGACGCGCCACAGCTTGCGGCAAACGTTGCCTTGCCCTGGCGACCACCCACTCGACGGCTTCTTCGACCGTCATCGCCGTGGTGTCGAGCAGCTCGGCGTCTGCACATTTCTGCAGGGGAGCGACCGATCGAGCGCTGTCACGCGCATCGCGCTCGCGGAGATCCCGCAAAAGGGTATCAATGCTAACAGACATTCCTTTGTCGATCAACTGTTTATGGCGCCGTTCGGCGCGTGCCCCGACCGTCGCTGTCAGGAACACCTTGATGGAGGCGTCGGGAAACACCACCGAGCCCATGTCGCGGCCTTCGGCAACCAGGCCCGGCGCCTGGCGGTAGGCGCGCTGGCGCCCCAGCAGCGCCGCTCGCACGGCCGGATGGGCGGCCACTTTCGAGGATCCGGCCGAGCATGCCTCGCTGCGGATGGCCTCGGTGGCCTCCTCGCCAGCTAGGAGGATGCGCCCGTCCTCGAAGCTGGCCGGCAGGGTCTCGGCGATGCGTGCCAGCGCAGGGCCATCCTCCAGCGGCACGCCGGCACGAATGGCGGCCAGCGCCACGAGGCGGTAGAGGGCGCCGCTGTCGAGGTAGTGAAACCCCAGCCTTGCCGCCACCCGCGCCGCCACCGTGCCCTTTCCGGAGGCCGAGGGGCCATCGATGGCGATCACCGGGGCGACCAGCCCGGCGAAGCGCTCGAAATACTCCGGGAAGGTCTTGTTCACGCACTGCGGGTCGTTGATGCGCAGCGGCACCCCGCCCAGGCAGGCCAGCGAGAAGCACATCGCCATGCGGTGGTCGTCGTAGGTGTCGATTGAAGCGTTCGGGACAAAAGTCAGTCCCCCGGACACGGCGATGTAATCCGCCCCCTCCTCCACCGTCGCGCCGAGCTTGCGCAGCTCGGCCGCCATGGCGGCGATGCGGTCGGTCTCCTTGACGCGCCAGCTGGCAATATTTCGCAGCCGTGTCGTGCCCTCGGCGAACAGCGCCGCCACGGCCAGGGTCATGGCCGCATCGGGGATATGGTTGCAGTCGAGGTCGATGGCCTTGAGGTGGCCGTCCGTCGGCGCACGCGCCTCGATCCAGTTCGGCCCCATGTCGATGCGCGCGCCCATGGCGGCGAGCGCCTCGGCGAAGCGCACGTCGCCCTGGATGCTGTCCCGCCCCACCCCTTCCACCCGCACCGGCCCGCCGGCGATCGCCCCGGCCGCCAGGAAATAGGAAGCGGAAGAGGCGTCGCCCTCGACGAACACCGTGCCGGGGCTGCGGTAGCGCGCCCCGGCCGGGAGGCGGAATTCACGCCAGCCCTCGCGCTCGACGGCCACGCCGAAATGCGCCATCAGCTTCAGCGTGATGTCGATGTAGGGCTTGGAAATCAGCTCGCCGACGACCTCCACCGTCGTGCCGGCGCCGGTGAGCGGCAGCGCCATCAAGAGCGCGGTGAGGAACTGGCTGGAGGCCTCGCCGCGCACCGTCACGCGTCCGCCGGCGCGGATCGCCGCCGGTCGTATCTCCAGCGGCGGGAAACCTTCGTTGCCGAGGTAACGGATGTCGGCGCCGAGCTGGCGCAGGGCGTCCACCAGGTCGCCGATCGGCCGCTCGTGCATGCGCGGCACGCCGGACAGGCGATAGTGTCCGTTCGAAAGCGCCAGCGCCGCCGTCAGCGGGCGGAAGGCCGTGCCGGCATTGCCGAGGAACAGCTCGGCCTGTTTCACCGGGAAGACGCCGTCAGCGCCGCTAACCTGGAAATCATTGTCCTCCCCGCGCCGCCAGTCGATGCCGAGCGCCATGAGGGCCTCGAGCATGCGCTCGACGTCATCGGAGAGCAGCAGGTCACGGATGGCGGTCTCGCCCTCCGCCAGGGCGGCGAGCAGCAGGAAGCGGTTGGAGAGGCTCTTCGAGCCGGGCAGGCGCACGCTGCCCACAGCGTGGGTCGCCGGCGGAAGATCAAGAAATTCCATCAGGCGAGCTTGCCCTCGGCCCAGGCGCGGCGCACGGTGCGCGCCTCGTCGAAGACGGCCTCGAGTGCGGCCGCATCGCCGGCCTGCAGGGCCCGGCGCAGCTCGTCGAGCTGGCGCTGGTACTGCTCGAGTTCGCCGAGCAGCGCACCCTTGTTGGCGATGCAGATGTCGCGCCACATCTCGGGATGGCTGGCGGCGATGCGGGTGAAGTCGCGGAAGCCGCTGGCGGCGAAACGGAAGAACTCCTCGCGATTCTCGCGCTGCGCCAGGTCGTGCACCAGGGCGAAGGACAGCAGGTGCGGCAGGTGGCTCACGGCGGCGAACACCTGGTCGTGGCGCGACGGCGCCATTTCGTGCACCGTGGCGCCGCAGGCTGTCCAGGCGTCGCGCACACGAGCAACCGCCTCCGGCACGTTCTCCGGCAGCGGCGTCAACACCACCTTGCGCCCGACGTAGAGGTCGGCCAGGGCCGCCGCCGCCCCGCTGTTCTCCGCCCCGGCGATGGGATGCGCCGGGACGAAGCGCGCCGCATGCCGCGGCAGGCGCTCGCGCACGGCGGCAACGACATCGCTCTTGGTGCTGCCGCCGTCGGTGATCGCTGTCTGCGGGCCGAGGTGCGGCGCCATCGCCTGCATCAGCGCCGACATCTGGCCGACCGGGGTGGCGAGCAGGACGAGATCGGCGTCCCCCAACGTGGCGGCATCGCAGGCGCCGACGCGGTCGATCAGACCCAGGCGCAGCGCCTCGTCGAGCGTGGCCCGGCTGCGGCCGATGCCGACTACCTCGCCCGCCGCCCCGGCCTTCTTCAGCGCCAGGGCGAAGGAGCCGCCGATTAGGCCGACGCCGAAGACGACGATCTTGTCGAGACGGAAGCCCACGAAGCTACCCGGCCAGCGCCTTTTCCAGGGCATCGAGGAAGCGCGCATTCTCGCTTTCGAGACCGATGGTGACGCGCAGGTGTTCGGGCAGCGCATAGCCGCCGATCGGCCGCACGATGACGCCCTGCTTCAGGAGCGCCTGGTTCACCTTGGCCGCATCGCCCGCCTTGAAGGTGACGAAGTTGCCGTGCGAGGGAATGTGCTCGAGGCCGAGGCGTTTCAGGCCGGCGACGATGCTCTCCATGCCGCGCCGGTTGTTGTCGTAGCTCTCGGCGATGAAGGCGTGGTCGTCGAGTGCGGCGATGGCGCCGGCCAAAGCCAGGTTGTTCACGTTGAAGGGCTGGCGCACGCGGTGCATCAGGTCGGCGATCTCGGCCGTGGTGACGGCATAGCCGACGCGGAGTCCCGCGAGGCCGTGGATCTTCGAGAAGGTGCGCGTGACGACCAGGTTGGGGAATTCCTTCACCCAGGCCAGGGTGTCCACGCGGTCGGCCGGCGGCAGGTACTCGTTGTAGGCTTCATCGAGCACCACCACGACGTCCTTCGGCACCGCCTGCAGGAAGGCCTTCACCTGGGCGCCGGGCAGGAAGTTGCCGGTCGGGTTGTTCGGGTTGGCGACCCAGACGAGGCGCGTGTCGGGACGGATGGCCGCGCGCATGGCGTCGAGGTCATGGCCGTAATGTTTGGCCGGCACGACGATGCACTCGCCGCCGGCCGACATCGTCGCCAGCGGGTAGACGGCAAAGGCATGCTTCGAGAACACCGAGGAGCGTCCCGGCGCGAGGAAGACGCGCGCGGCCAGGTCGAGCACGTCGTTGGAACCGTTGCCGAGCACGATCTGCTCCATGCCGACGCCGAATTTCTCCGCCAGGGCGGCGGTCAGGTCGAACTGGTCCGGATAGCGCTCGATGCCGTCCATGGCCGCCTGCATGGCCGCGCGCGCGCGCGGGCTCATGCCGAGCGGGTTCTCGTTGGAGGCCAGCTTGACGATTTTCTCGACGGGCAGGCCCATTTCGCGCGCCAGCTGGGTGATCGGCTTGCCCGGCTGGTAGGGCGAGATGGCGCGGATATAGGACGGCGAATGCTCGGCTAGGCTCATGTTTCCCCCTCGGTGGACAACCTCTCCCGTTGTTTCAGGCGACTCACTCAGGCCGCGGCGCCCGGATACGAGCCGAGCACCTTGACGAAGGCGGCGCGGTCGCGCAACTCGGCAAAAGCCTTGGCCACCCGTTCCTCGCTCTGGTGGCCCTCGACGTCGACATAGAAGACGTATTCCCACAGGCCGGTGCGCGAGGGGCGCGACTCGAACTTGCTCATCGACACGCCGTGGCGCGCGAGCGGCTCCAGCAGCGCGTACATCGCGCCGGCCTTGTTCTGCGAGGCGCAGACGATGGAGGTCTTGTCGCGACCGGACGGGCCGGCGTCGTGCATGCCGATGACCAGGAAGCGCGTGGTGTTGTTCGGGTCGTCCTCGATGTCCTGCGCCAGCCGGTTCAGGCCGTAGCGGGCGGCCGCGGCCTCGCCGGCGATGGCGCAGGACTCGGCGTCTTCGGACGCCATGCGCGCCGCCTCGGCGTTGCTCGCCACCGGCACGCGCGGCAGCGCGGGCAGGTTGCGGTTGAGCCACTCGTGGCACTGCGCCAGCGACTGGCTGTGCGAATACAGACGCTTGACCTCGTCCAGCTGCCCGGCCTTGGAGAGCAGGTGCTGGTGGATGCGCAGCATGACCTCGCCGCAAATACTGATCGGCATCTGCAGCAGCAGGTCGAGCGTGCGGCCGACGGCGCCTTCGGTGGAGTTCTCCACCGGCACCACGCCGTAGTCCGCGTGGCCCGATTCGACGGCGCGGAACACCTCGTCGATGGTCGCCATGGCAGTAAAGTTTGGCGCCGAACCGAAATGCTTCTTCGCCGCACTCTCGGTGAAGGTGCCTTCGGGGCCGAAAAAGGCAATGCGCAGCGGCTGCTCCAGCGCCAGGCAGGCCGACATGATCTCGCGGAAGATGCGCCAGACCGTGGCTTCACTGAGCGGCCCTTGGTTGAGGGAGGTAATGCGCCGCAGCACCTGCGCCTCGCGCTCGGGCCTGTATACCACCGCCCCGCCCTTGACGCGGCCGATCTCGTGGGCGATCTCGGCGCGGCGCGACAGGCGGGCGAGCACCTCCTCGTCGAGGCGGTCGATCTCGGCGCGCAGGCGCAGCAGGTCGTCGCTCATTTTTAGGCGGGAAGGTAGCGCACCGCCAGCACGCCCTCGATGCCGGAGATCGAATCAATCACCGGCTGCGAGACGGCGCTGTCAACATCCACCAGGGTATAAGCGATGTCGCCGCGCGACTTGTTCACCATGTTGTGGATGTTCAGGTTGGCCTTGGCCATCGCCGTGGAGATCTGCCCGACCATGTTCGGCACGTTGGCATTGACGATGGCGATGCGGAATCCCGACTCGCGCGGCATCACGGTGTTGGGGAAGTTGACGGCGTTCTGCACGTTGCCGTGCTCGAGGAAGTCGCGCACCTGGTCGGCGACCATCGCCGCGCAGTTGTCCTCCGCTTCGCGGGTCGACGCACCGAGGTGCGGCAGGGCCACCACCAGGGGATGGTTGTTGACGTGCGGACTGGGGAAGTCGCAGACGTAGCTGCCGAGCCTCTTGGATTCCAGTGCCGCCAGCACGGCGGACTCGTCCACCACGCCCTCGCGCGAGAAATTCAACAGCACGGCCCCGTGCCTGACGTGCTCCAGCGTCTGGGCGTTCACCATCTTCTTCGTGGCGTCCACCAGCGGCACGTGCAGGCTGACGAAGTTGGCGTTCTTCAGCACTTCGGAAACGCTGTGTGCCTTCTTCACCTGCGAGGGCAGGCTCCAGGCGGCATCCACGGTGATCTCCGGGTCGTAGCCCATCACGTTCATGCCGAGCTTGATGGCGGCATCCGCCACCAGGCAGCCGATCTTGCCGAGGCCGATGACGCCGAGGGTATGGCCGGCCAGCTCGTAGCCGGCAAAGTTCTTCTTGCCGTCCTCGACCTTCTTCTCCATCTCCGGATCGTTCGGATCCAGGGCGGAGACGAAACGCATGGCGCCGGTCAGGTTGCGCGCGGCCAGCAGCATGCCGGCGATGACCAGCTCCTTCACGGCATTGGCGTTGGCGCCCGGTGCGTTGAAGACCGGCACGCCGCGCCCGCTCATGGCCTTGACCGGGATGTTGTTGGTGCCGGCGCCGGCGCGGCCGATGGCGCGCACCGATGCCGGGATGTCCAGCTTGTGCATGTCGGCCGAGCGCACCAGGATGGCGTCCGGCGACGTGATGTCCTTGCCGACGGCGTACTGCTCGGCCGGCAGGCGCTTCAGGCCGGCCTGGGAAATCTGGTTGAGCACCAGAATCTTGTAGCTGTTAGCCATGCTTCGCCTCGAATTCCTTCATGTAGTCGACCAGCGCCCTGACGCCCTCGACCGGCATGGCGTTGTAGATCGAGGCGCGCATGCCGCCGACGGAGCGGTGCCCCTTCAACTGGATCATGCCGCGCGACTTGGCGCCCTTGAGGAATTCCTCGTCGAGCTCGGCCTTCTTCAGGGTGAACGGCACGTTCATCAGGGAGCGGTCGGCCTTGGCGACCGGGCTGACGAAGAACCTGCTCTGGTCGAGGAAGGCGTAGAGCAGCGCCGCCTTGTCGCGGTTGTGCTTTTCCATCGCCGCCAGCCCGCCCTGCTGCTTCAGCCATTCGAACACCAGCCCGGCGATGTAGATGCCGTAGGTGGGCGGCGTGTTGTACATCGACTCGTTCTCGGCATGCGTCTTGTAGTCGAGCATGACCGGGGTCTTGGGCAGCACCTGGCCGATCAGGTCCTCGCGCACGATGACGATGGTCAGGCCGGCCGGGCCGATGTTCTTCTGCGCGCCGGCATAGATGAGGCCGTACTTGCTGACGTCCACCGGCCTGGAGAGGATATTGGAGGACATGTCGCACACCAGCGGCACGTCGCCGGTCTGCGGAACCCAGTGGAATTCCACACCGCCGATGGTCTCGTTGGCGGTGTAGTGCACGTAGGCGGCATCCTTGTCGAGCTTCCAGGTTTCCTGCGCCGGAGCGTAGGTAAAGCTCTTGTCCTCGCTCGATGCGGCGACGTTGACCTGGCCGTACTGCTTGGCCTCCTTGATCGCCTTCTTCGCCCACTCGCCGGTATGCACGTAGTCGGCGCTCGCCTTGCCGCGCAGCAGGTTGATCGGGATCATGGCGAACTGCAGGCTGGCGCCGCCCTGCAGGAGGAGCACCTTGTAGTTGGCGGGAATCGCCATCAACTCGCGCAGGTCGGCCTCGGCCTGGGCAGCGATGCTCATGAACTCCTTGCCGCGGTGGCTCATCTCCATGACCGACTGGCCGCTGCCGTGCCAGTCGAGCATCTCCTCCGCCGCCTGCTTGAGAACGGCTTCCGGCAGGGTCGCCGGTCCTGCGCTGAAATTGAATACGCGTGCCATTTCTTATTGCTCCTCGTCGGTCTCGATAACTTTTTCCATGCCGGCCAGCTTGGTGCCGTCGTCCAGGTTGATCAGGGTGACGCCCTGCGTCGAGCGTCCCATCTCGCGAATGTCCTGCACCAGGGTGCGGATCAACACGCCGCCAGTCGATATCAGCATCAGTTCATCGGTATCGGCGACCAGCACGGCCCCGATCAGCTTGCCGTTGCGGTCGGACGTCTGAATGGCGATCATGCCCTTGGTGCCTCGGCCGTGGCGGGTATATTCCGAAATTGCCGTGCGCTTGCCGAAGCCGTTCTCGGTGGCCGTCAGCACGCTCTGCTCCTCGCCCCTGGCAACGAGCATGGAAATCACGCTCTGCGCCGGGTCGAGCAGCATGCCGCGCACGCCGCGCGCCTCGCGGCCCATCGGCCGCACGTCCTCCTCGGCGAAGCGCACCGCCTTGCCGGCATCGGAGAACAGCATCACGTCGTATTCGCCGTCGGTAATGGCCACGCCGATCAGGTGGTCGCCCTCGTCGAGGTCGACGGCGATGATGCCGGCCCTGCGCGGGTTGGCAAACGCTGACAGCGGCGTCTTCTTGACCGTGCCGCCCATCGTCGCCATGAAGATGTAGTGCCCCTCGTCGAACTCCTTCACCGGCAGCACGGCGGTGATCTTCTCGCCCTCGGCGAGCGGGAAGAGATTGACGATGGGCTTGCCGCGGCTGGTCGAGGAACCCTCCGGCACCTCATACACCTTCAGCCAGTAGACGCGCCCGCGGTTGGAAAAGCACAGGATGTAGTCGTGCGTGTTGGCGACGAACAGGCGGTCGACGAAGTCGTCCTCCTTCATGGCGGTGGCCTGGCGGCCGCGGCCGCCGCGGCGCTGGGCGCGGTAATCGGCCAGCGCCTGGCGCTTGAAGTAGCCGCCATGGGAAAGGGTGACGACGACGTCGGCCGGGGTAATCAGATCCTCCAGACAGAGGTCCTCGGCGTTAACCACGATTTCCGAGCGGCGCACATCGCCGAACTGCTCCCGGACGGCGCGCAGTTCGTCGCCGATGATGGCGGTAATGCGCTCGGGGCGGGCCAGAATGTCGAGCAGGTCGGCGATCTGCTCCATCACCTCGCGGTATTCGGCAAGGATCTTGTCCTGTTCCAGGCCGGTCAGACGCTGCAGGCGCAACTCGAGGATGGCCTGGGCCTGGGCGTCGGACAGACGGTAGCCCTGACCGGACTGGCCGAATTCCGGCGCCAGCCCCTCCGGCCGCGAGGCCTGGGCATTGGCGCGCGCCAGCATTTCCTCGACCAGCGGCGAGCGCCAGGTGCGCGCGAGCAATTCGCGCTTGGCCTCGGGCGGCGTCGGCGCCGCCTTGATCAGGGCGATGATCTCGTCGACGTTGGACAACGCCACGGCCAGCCCTTCCAGGATGTGCCCTCGCTCGCGCGCCTTGCGCAGCTCGAACACGGTGCGCCTTGTGATCACCTCCCGGCGGTGGGCGAGGAAGGCGTCGAGCATCTCCTTCAGGTTGAGCAGGCGCGGGCGGCCGTCCACCAGGGCCACCATGTTCACGCCGAAGGTGTCCTGCAGTTGCGTCATCTTGTAGAGGTTGTTGAGGACGACCTCGGGCACTTCGCCGCGCTTCAGCTCGATGACGACACGCATGCCGGACTTGTCGGACTCGTCCTGGATGTGGGAAATGCCCTCCAGCTTCTTTTCGTTGACCAGCTCGGCGATGCGTTCCAGCAGAGATTTCTTGTTGACCTGGTAGGGCAGCTCGTCGACGATGATGGCCTGCCGGTTGCCCTTCTCCAGGTCCTCGAAGTGCGTCCTCGCGCGCATGACGACGCGGCCGCGGCCGGTGAAGTAGCCTTCGCGCACACCGGCCGTGCCATAGATAATGCCGGCAGTGGGAAAGTCCGGTGCCGGGATGATGCCGATCAGGTCCTCGATGCCCAGTTCGGGGTTGTCGAGCAGCGCCAGGCAGCCATCCACCACTTCGTTCAGGTTGTGCGGCGGGATGTTGGTGGCCATGCCGACGGCGATGCCCGAGCTGCCGTTGATCAGCAGGTTGGGGATCTTCGCCGGCAGGATCAGCGGCTCGCGCTCGGAACCGTCGTAGTTCGGCCCGAAGTCGACCGTCTCCTTGTCGATGTCGGCGAGCAGCTCGTGGCCGATCCGCGCCATGCGGATTTCCGTGTAGCGCATGGCAGCGGCGTTGTCGCCATCGACCGAGCCGAAGTTGCCCTGGCCATCCACCAGCATGTAGCGCAGGCTGAAATCCTGCGCCATGCGCACGATGGTGTCGTAGACCGCCGTGTCGCCGTGGGGGTGATACTTGCCGATCACGTCGCCGACGATGCGGGCGGATTTCTTGTAGGCCTTGTTCCAGTCGTTGGACAGCTCGTGCATGGCGAAGAGCACGCGCCGGTGCACCGGTTTCAGCCCGTCGCGGACATCCGGTAGCGCACGGCCCTTGATCACGCTCATGGCGTAATCGAGGTAGGAGTGGCGCATCTCTTCTTCGAGGCTGACCGGGAGGGTTTCCTTGGCGAACTGGATGGTCATGGACTGGGCAAGGGGAGCGGATGTTCTTTCTGATTCCGCCCCGCTAAAAAAGCATGAATTTTAGCATGTTGCGTCTACCCGGGGCAGCCGCTCCTCTGTTTTCCGCGCGTCGTGCGCGAACGGATTGTCGCTTCGACAACAAGTTGTATGCCCATGTTTTTTGTGCTTTAATTCCCTCGTCAAAGTTTGTCAGGCCCGGCCTGCAGGGTTGCCGGAAAATCAGAACGAACTCTCATTTTTTCAGTGGAGGAAAGACCTTGAATACCGCCAAACTCACCCAGGTCATTGCCGCCGCGACACTGGGCCTATCCATTTCCGCCGCCAGCGCCCAGGTCCCGAACAACGATGGCTATCTCTTCGACACCCGCGGGCTCGTCGCCAAGAGCGGCTTCGGACTGTGCTGGAAGACCACCCGCTGGACGCCCGCCATGGCCATCGCCGAGTGCGACCCGGACCTGGTGAAGAAGCCCGAGCCGCCCAAGCCGGCCGCCCCCGCCGCCGCCGCGCCGGCGAAGCCCAAGGTTTGCAATTTCAGCTATTCCCTGCAAAGCGACGCCACCTTCGCCTTCGGCAAGGCCGATCTCAACGCCGCCGGCAAGGAGCAGCTCGACAAGAACGTCATCGCCAAACTGGACAGTTGCGCCACCGTCAAGCTGATGCTGATCACCGGCCACACCGATCGTATTGGCGGCCATGACACCAACCAGAAGCTCTCGGAAAAGCGCGCCGACACCGTCAAGGCCTATCTGGCAAGCAAAGGCGCCAAGGCCGATGCCGTCGAAACCATGGGTGCCGGAAAGACCCAGCCGGTTCCGGGCGTGAAGTGCGACGACAAGCTGCCGCGCAAGAAGCTCATCGAATGCCTGGCGCCGAACCGCCGCGTCGTCGTAGAAGTGCAGGGACCGGCCAAATAAGTCCGCCCCTGCAGATCAAAACCCCGCCCATTCTGGCGGGGTTTTTTTACGCATGCCCAAACCGTCAGAGCTGCTGATCGAGCCGCGCTGGCTCATTCCAGTCGAACCCCACGGCGCCGTGCTGGAAGGCCATTGCGTGGCCGTTTCCGCAGGCAAGATCATCGACGTTCTACCAACCGAAACGGCGCGGCAGCGCTACCAACCGGAACGTCATGTCGTCCTGGCCGATCACGTGCTGATCCCCGGCCTGGTCAATCTGCATACCCACGCCGCGATGACGCTGTTGCGCGGCATCGCCGATGACCTGCCGCTGATGGAATGGCTGAGAAGCCATATCTGGCCTGCCGAAGCAAAGCACGTCTCGGCCGCCTTCGTCCGCGACGGCACGCTCCTCGCCTGCGCCGAGATGCTGCGCGGCGGCATCACCTGCTTCAACGACATGTACTTCTTCCCGGAAGCGGCGGCTGAAGCGGCTCAAAGTCTCGGCATGCGTGCCGTCCTCGGTTTGGTGATCATCGAGTTTCCGACCACCTACGCCGCCGATGCCGAGGACTACATCGTCAAGGGGCTGGCCGCACGCGACCGGCTGCGCAGCGATTCGCTGATCTCCTTCTGCATGGCGCCCCATGCCCCTTACACCGTCAGCGATGCCAGCTTCGAGCGCATCGCCACGCTGGCTGCGCAACTCGATCTGCCGGTTCATGTTCATCTTCATGAAACCCGGGGGGAAATCGAGGAAAGCGTGCGCCGGTACGGCATGCGGCCGATCGAACGACTCGATCGCCTCGGGCTGCTCGGCCCGGGACTGATCGCCGTGCATGCCACCCACCTCGATGCCGCAGAGATACGCCTGCTGGCGAAGTACGATTGCAGTGTCGCCCACTGCCCGACCTCCAACATGAAGCTTGCCAGCGGCATCGCCCCCGTCGCGGCCGAACTGGATGAAGGCATCCGGATTGGACTTGGCACCGATGGTGCGGCGAGCAACAACCGCCTGGACCTCTTCCAGGAAATGCGCCATGCCGCCCTGCTGGCAAAGGCGGCCAGCGGAAACGCCGCCGCTCTAGACGCCCATACCGTGCTGCGCATGGCAACGCTGAATGGCGCCACCGCCCTCGGGCTGGGCAAGCGGATCGGCTCTATCAGACCGGGGAAAGCCGCAGACCTGTGCGCCGTTCGCCTCGATACGCTTCAAACCGTTCCTTGCTTCAACCCGGTTTCCCACCTGGTGTACGCCGCCGGCCGCGAACATGTCAGCCACGTATGGATCAATGGCATTCCGCAGGTCGAAAATGGTGAATTGCGGCAATGCAACACAAGCCGATTGCTTGACATCGCACATTTGTGGCAAAATAAATTAATCGCATGAGCCGGTTTGGATTTGGTTTGCATAGGGTCATAGGGTAAAGGCATAGGGAAAACCGAAGCCGGCGAAACGACATGTTGTTAATCGGGCTGATAGGCCAAACCCACTTTCCATTTCGCACCGCAACGAGGGGACCACACATATGAACAAACAAATTACGAAGCTTACGCTGCTGGCATCGCTTGGCATGAGCGCCTCCGTCGCGCTTGCCCAGGTTCCGAACAATGACGGCTACCTCTTCGACACGCGCGGTGTCGTGGCCCGCAGCGGCTTCGGCCTGTGCTGGAAGACCACCCGCTGGACGCCGGCCATGGCCATCGCCGAGTGCGATCCTGAACTGGTCAAGAAACCGGAGCCGCCGAAGCCTGCCACCCCTCCCGCCGCAACGCCGAAACCCGCCGCCCAGAAAGTCACCCTGGCTGCCGACGCGCTGTTCGACTTCGACAAGGCCGTGCTGCGCCCCGAAGGCAAGGCCAAGCTCGACGACGTCACCGGCAAGCTGAAGGGCATGAAGCTGGAAGTCATCATCGCCGTCGGCCATACCGACCGCATCGGCTCCGACAAGTACAACCAGAAACTCTCCGAGAAGCGCGCCGAAGCCGTCAAGGCCCACCTGGTCGGCAAGGGTGTCGAGCCTAACCGCATTTACACCGAGGGCAAGGGTGAGAAGCAGTCCGTCACCGGCGACAAGTGCGGCAAGAGCGACAAGAAATCGAAAAAACTCATCGAATGTCTGCAGCCCGATCGCCGCGTGGAGATCGAGGTCATCGGCACCAAGTAATCCGACGTATTAAGTCTGGAAAAAGCCCTGCTACGGCAGGGCTTTTTTTCGGCCTGCGCAGCGAGACTGAATCGACGATAATTGCGCAATGGAATCTGCACAACGCAACGCCGATCAGGCCGAACTCGACAAGTTCAGCGACCTTGCCCACCGCTGGTGGGATCCCGAATCCGAGTTCAAGCCCCTGCACGACATCAACCCGCTGCGCCTGGATTGGATGGGCCGGTTCGTCGGCCTAGCAGGGACGCGTGTGCTGGATGTCGGCTGTGGCGGCGGCATCCTGTCCGAATCCATGGCCATGCGCGGTGCCAGGGTGACCGGAATCGATCTCTCGGACAAGGCGCTCGGCGTCGCCAGGCTCCATTTGCTGGAAAGTGGGCAAACGGTCGAGTACCGCAAGATTTCCGCGGAGGAGCTTGCCGCCGAAATGCCGCGAGCTTTTGACGTCGTCGCCTGCCTCGAGATGCTCGAGCACGTACCCGATCCTGCCAGTACGGTGGAAGCCTGCGCCCGGCTCGCCAAGCCGGGCGGCACGGTGTTCTTTTCCACCCTCAACCGCAATCCGAAGGCCTATCTCTTCGCCGTCCTCGGCGCCGAATACGTGCTCAAACTGTTGCCGCGGGGCACCCACGATTACGTCAAATTCATTCGGCCGGCCGAGTTGGCCCGCTACGCCCGCGAAGCCGGCCTAGCGGTCGACACACTCGTCGGCATGATCTACAACCCCTTCACAAAAACCTACGCGCTCGACGCGAATACCGACGTCAATTACCTGATGTGCTGCAGGCGCGATGATTGACGCGGTACTCTTCGACCTCGACGGCACACTGGCAGACACCGCCGTCGATCTCGGCGCAGCACTCAATCGCCTGCGGGAGGAAGCGGGCCAAACGCCCCTGCCGGCCGCCACCATCCGACCGCATGTCTCGAAAGGCGTGCGCGGCATGCTCGGCCTCGGTTTCTCCCTGGCGCCCGGCGACGACAGCTACGCCGATCTCCACCAGCGCTTCCTTGCCTATTACGGCGAATCGCTCTGCGCGGCCACCACACTGTTCGATGGCATCGCCGAATTGCTCGATCGCCTGGAAGTGCAAGGCGTCAAATGGGGCGTCGTGACCAACAAGACCAGCCGCTATACCCTCCCGGTGGTCGAAACTCTCGGCCTGGCGCGGCGGGCTGCCTGCATCGTCAGCGGCGATTCCTCGCCCCGGCCCAAACCGGCTCCCGATCCGCTCCTGCTTGCCAGCACCATCGCCGGTACGGACGCTTCACGCTGTCTCTATGTCGGCGACGACCTGCGCGACATACAGGCCGCCCGCGCTGCCGGCATGGGGGCGATTGCCGCCGCCTGGGGCTATCTCGGCGACGAACTTCCTCTTGATAAATGGGGCGCCGACGCCATACTTGAGTCACCTGCCAGCCTGGTCGGACTGCTTGGGCAGCACGTGCTAGAATAACGGCAGCAACGCATCACATCGAATTCGGGGGCGACCTGGCTTCGACGTGGGTCGCGAAGCAGTGCAGTGCATGCCGAGGACCAGTCACCTCGCAAATCCATCTGGAAACCAACAAACGCCAACGACGAGCGTTTCGCTCTCGCCGCTTAATACCGGCGAGCGCTGCACCGGACGGCTCACGGGCCGGGCGGGGCAACCCGCAGCAGCGTCATTTACGTGAGATAAGGGTCCATCCTGCCGTGGGATGCGCCACGAAAACCCAACGGATCGCCTAGCGTCAGCCTGCCGGTTGGCGGACGTCGGGTTAAATCAAACAACCAGGCTAAGCATGTAGTACTGCCTGTAGAGGGCTTGCGGACGCGGGTTCGATTCCCGCCGCCTCCACCAAAATTCAAACCCCAACCACTCTCGGTTGGGGTTTTTTATTGCCTGTTTGCGCCAACTCCCGCGTGTTCTCGCGGGTTCCTTCGGAGTCTTGCGGACTTCGCCTTCGCCACCGCTAGGCAGGTTCGGCGCCCGGTTCTCTCTCTATTGGCCCTTTCTCTCTGCGGGCGGGACTTTGTGTTTTTGCCCGAAGTCCGCAAAGGTCACGACCCACCCCCTATAAAGATCAATGGGTTACGAGTTGTCGAATCGACTGGTTTGTTTTACAGATTGGTAGGCGAGTAATTCGTCACCCACCAACCCCAGGCGTTGCTACTACTCGTCGTCCCTGATCACACGGAACATCTCCGCTGCGTTTTGCCGTGCAGTTGCCTGTTGATCTGCACTGATCGGTTCAAGCCTGACACCATCGCGGCCGTCTGCAAAGATGGGGCCACCGACGTCATCGTCGTAAGGGGACCCATCTTCGTGGATAGCGTGGTAGTCGTCCTTGGTCAGATCGCTACCAAGCATTTCTGCGAGGTAGAGCCATGTCCAACAACGAACCAGATCACCATGGTCAAACTCTTCAATCAGCTGGCGCATGGCTTCGGTGTCACCGCATTTGGCCGCCTCAGTCAGCCACTTCTTCGAGTCTTCGCGCCTGCCCAGTCGTTCGGCGATCTCTGCCACCCAGGCGGGGTCTGCATTGACGTCACTGGTGGCCTGCTCGAAAAACGCAGGGTCGTCAAAACGATCGGCCAATTCCAGTAGCGCTTCGGGGCAGCCAAGTCTGGCGGCTTCCTTCAGGTGTCGTGCGAATAGCTGCTCGCGGTTCAGTCTGGCTTCATGGCTGTCCGCCCACTCTTTCTCGACACCCGCGAGTACACGGCCGCTTTGCGCCTGCTGGTACCAGTAGTCACTGCCGGTCTCTACGTCGTCGATGTCGTCGTCGGCGTGGATCAGCGCCAATGCAAAGTGGGCGGTCGCGTTACCTTTGGCTGCCGCGTTGGTGAGTCCATCAATGAGGAGTGGTGAAATGAGGGCTTCGGTAACCGCCAGCCGTTCGTCTTCCACGAGCTCCCAGTCATCTTCCTCTTCGTCCTCGTTCCAGTCCCCATGCCCTGGCTCATAGCGAAGATGGGCGATCAAATCCGGAATCCTGATGACGCCAATTTCCTGCTCAGTCAGTAACCGTGGAAGCGAAGCAGCCACCACGTCTGCTGTGTTGGTGTCGTACCCGATTTCCAGGCAACGATCCTTCACGTGGTCGACGTATTTCGAGGTACGTCGATTGGTGAGTGAGTCTTTGGTGAAAACCGCGTCCGAGGAGAGTGCCGCATAAGAGTTGAAGCCGAATGATGCGGCCAACAACTCGTAGATGTGAGCCCGTTTGAACTGGGCACCGGTAGCGGTCTGGAGGTGCTGTTGCGTGCTGTACGCGAGTTCTTTGATCGTCATGATCAACCTTTCCTGAATGCCACGTCGAATACGGGTCAGGCGCACACGTTTAAGTCCCCGACGACGAGGCTCAAAGAGAGGTTTGCAATGACGGAACAGATCGCCTGTTTTTACTCGTGTGCAAGTAAGGTGGGCACCTCTTGAAATTCTAGCGTCGAAGCCGAAATCCGTCCATGCCCAAAAGAGATCGAGTTCGGGAGCTAAGTTCAGAATTGTTTTCTGAACTTCAGAAAATGGCTGTGTCGCCGTGGATCAGGATGCGAGCGTAGCCTGCAATCGGTGCAGCCCTGCAGTGACTTCATCTACCAAGGCTTGCTCTGTGGCGTCCTCGGGAGTGCAGTGGGTGGTCCATTCGACAAACTGTGTCATCTGGGCAGCGCGATCGCGCGAGAGCTTGGCGTTGGCCAGACCCGACTGGATGATCGGGATGAGTGCCGACGCAGCGCGTAAGCGGTTCAGTTGCGGGGTGGGTACGGGCGTTTTCGACATAGCCAACTATTGAAGCATCTTTGTCTTTTTAGGTAAACGATGCCAGATCCATGGAGAGCTTGTTGGCAGCTTGTGGCCACTCAGGCGTGGCATTTATACTGTACGGAAAAACAGTATCCGTATGCAGCCAACTCTTGTCCGTCGTCGTCCTTCGCCATGCCTGAGCCAGACTCCTTTGGAAGTGGCACAGGACCCGGTTGCGTTCGAATTTCGGTTGCTCACGCATCGGATCAGTGCGGGATTTCCGTCGCCGGCTGCGGACTACGCTGAAGAAGGGCTCGATCTCAACGACTACCTCGTGCGCAACAAGCCTGCGACTTTCATGTTCACGGTCAGGGGAGACTCCATGATCGGCGCCAGCATCGAGGAAGGCGATAAGGTGGTCGTGGACCGTGCCATGACGCCGAAGCATAACGACATCGTGGTCGCCGTGGTTGAGGGCGAGTACACGATCAAGCGCCTCTACAAGCATCAGGGGCGGATTGAACTCCGGCCAGAAAATCCCGCCTACAGCCCGATCATCTTCAACGACGGCGTGGAACTGCTTGTCTGGGGTGTCGTGGTTGGCGTGGTCCGGCGCTATAGCTCCCGAGGTTGACCATGACGTCCGCGCCGCAGTTTGCGCTGGTGGACGTAAATAACTTCTACGTCTCCTGCGAACGCGTTTTTAAGCCCAGTCTGGAAAGCACCCCGGTTGTCGTTCTTTCAAACAACGACGGTTGCGCTGTTGCGCGCAGCAACGAGGTCAAGTCGCTGGGCGTGAAGATGGGGATGCCATGGTTCAAGATGAAGGACCTGGCCCGCCAGCACGGCATCCAGGCCTACTCATCGAACTATGCGCTGTATGGCGACATGAGCAATCGGGTGACCAGCATCCTGCGCGACTATTCTCCGGACCTGGAGGTCTACAGCATCGACGAGTCCTTCCTGCGCATCGAGACGGTCGCCCACCTTTATGGTGGTGCCATCCCCATGGGGCAACAAATGCGTCACCGTATCAAGCAATGGACGGGCTTGCCTGTGTGCGTTGGTGTCGGGCCGACCAAGACGCTGGCGAAGTTCGCGAACCACCTGGCCAAGAAGAACGATGTTTTCAACGGCGTGTGCGACCTCCATGCGATGACGCGGCCGGAACGTCTGGAGTGGATGTGGGGTGTCGAAGTTGGCGAGGTATGGGGCGTTGGGTCCCGTATCAGAAAGCGCCTGGCTGGCATGGGCATCGACACCGTTCTCGACCTACGCAATGCCTCGCCCAAGCAAATGCGAGCCCAGTTCGGAGTGGTCATGGAACGCACCTGCAACGAACTGCGCGGGATTTCCTGCCTGGAGTTGGAGGATGTCATGCCGCCCAAGCAGCAGATCATGTCGTCGCGCAGTTTTGGGGCGCCAGTTGAAACCATCGAGGAATTGCGTGAGTCGGTGGCAAGCTACTTGGCCAGTGCCGCAGAAAAATTGCGGCGACAGAACTCCGTAGCGGGTGCCGTCTATGTCTTCGTGCTGACCAACCGGTTCAAAGAGGACGAGCCGCAGTACAACGCCGGGATCACTGTGCCAATGGGCGATGCTACGGACGACACACTGGTGCTGACCTCTGCCGCATTGAGGGGGCTGGCGGCGATTTTCAGACCAGGATTTCGCTACAAGAAGGCAGGGGTGATGCTGACCCTGCTCTCCGATAAGGGCGCCCGCCAAGCGACGCTGTTTGATGATCCGGTTGCCCGAGCAAGATCAGAGAAGCTGATGGAAGCGATGGATGCCATCAACCGTGAGTTCGGGAGGGGGACCCTCCGCTCGGGCGCGAGTGGCGTTGCGCAGCGTTGGGCGATGCGCGCAGGAAACCGTTCGCCGCGTTACACCACACGGTGGGACGAGTTGCCTGTTGTGACATAAATTTGTCTGGAGTCGGCCACAAGCGGCCAGTAGGCTTCGCCCTAAAGCTGTCATTTGAACGGCTGCTTTCTTAGTTTCTGCCTCCACCCAAGCGGAGCATCAGTCAGCAGTTTCAGCCACTCCACCACCCAGTGCTCGGTATATTGCAATGAAGCGAAGCTGCGTGCGCCCCTGGCTTGCAACAACGTCACGCCTTGCTTGAATGTCGGTACGCTGAGCGTCGATAACATTGAGGTAATCGACCAACCCGGCACGCTCCCGAGCTTGTGCCAACTGATAGACATCAGCACTGCTTTGAGCCTTAACAAGAAGGCGCTGTTGCCGTTCCTGTTCTGCTGCATAGGACGTCAATGCATCGTCAACTTCCTGCCAAGCCCTCAATACCGTCCGTTGAAATTCGATAGCAGCTTCCTGCTGGCGCAGTTCTCGAAGCGTCACGGTGGCACGACGGCGGCCACCATCGAAAATCGGCAAATCCAAACTCGGACCGATAGACCAGAAGCGGCTACCCCAATCACCAAACTTGCCAGCTTCGTAGGAATCCAAACCGAAGCGAAGACCAAGGCGAACACTAGGATAAAGCTGGGCCTGGGCTTCGCCTATCGCCGCAGTTGCCTGATGTAAGCGCGCTTCGGCCGCACGAATGTCAGGGCGTCGACCGGCCAACTCAGATGGCACGCCGAGCTTGTATTGAGGCAACACCATTGCCGCGGCAGGAGCACTCTCGGCGGCCAGCTCTTTGGCCAAATCACCGGGGCGCAGCCCGAGAAGCAGGCAAATACGGTTCTTGGACTGTGCCTCCTGTTCAAGTAGCGGGGGCATCTGTGCCTCAAGGTCAGCCAGTTGCAGCCGCTGGCGCTCAAGGTCCAAATCGTTGGCGAGTCCATGCTTGCTCCTGGACTCCATCATAGATGTCCGCTCGCGCAGGGCCGTGATGTCGTCCCGCGTCAATTTCAACAGGCGTTGCGTTGTGCGCAGGTCGATATAGGCCATCGCCAAGTCGCTGGAGATGACGAGTCTGGTCTGGTCAAGTAATGCCAACGAATTGGCGATGTCTGCATCAGCAGCCTCAACCGCTCGGCGCACACGTCCCCACAGGTCAATTTCCCAAGACGCATCGAATCCGCCTTGGTAGGAGGTGTAAGGCTCGGATAGTGATTTGGCAACCGCATCCCGATTATTCGGCGCCATTACGTCCAGCACCCGGTCCCCCGCCGCGTATTCGCTCTGCCGCTGGCGAATTGCGCCACCCTGGAGTTTGACTTCGGGGACTTGCTGGCTAGCAGTGACACTCCTCTGAGAGCGTGCCTGTTCATAGTGAAGCATTGCAGTCTTCAAGTCTGGGCTGGACTCAAGCACGCGGGTTTCCAACTGGTCCAGCACGGAATCCTGAAATGCAGCCCACCACTTATGCTCGGGGGCTCCCTGCATCCCCTCGTTCCTGGGCAATTCTTTGCTCGAGCTCGACCATAAAGACCAAGTGGCCGGAGACAAAAGCTCAGGTGCCTTATAGTCAGGGCCAACGGCTGCACATGCCGACAATAGAATGCTCGTGCTCAGGAGCCACAGCGACCGATGCACACGCAAGGTTAAGGTGTTCTTCATTGCATTCCCCTTAGGTCAGCCGATTTCGGAAAAGCCATGCGGCAACGGGAAGCGTTATCGCGGCTATCACCAGCATCGGGACAAAATCCATTCCTACGTCCTGCCAACCAGCACCCTCCAGATAGACCCGGCGAACCAGGTCGATGGCGAATCGCAACGGGTCGGCGTAAGTCAGAATCTGTAGTGCGGTAGGCATGTTGCCAACGGGCGTGACGAGCCCGGACAACAGGATGAGCGGCATGATGAGTACGAAGGCGTAAACCATTGCCTGGTGCATATTCAGGGACAGCGCCGAGATGGAGAGACCAATACCAACGCAGGCCGTTGTAAAGGCGACAAGCCCCACATAGAGCACAACCAAGGACCCCTGGAACGGAATCCGGAACCAGAACAGCGCCACGCAGAAAACCAGGCTTGCCTGCACCAGTCCGATAGTGATGGCCGGCGACGCCTTGCCAATCAAAATCTCCATGGGTCGCAGTGGCGTCACGAGCAGTTGGTCGAACGTGCCCTGTTCACGCTCACGGGCCACCGACAATGCGGCCAACAGCAAAGTTTGAATCATGCTCAGGGAAGCAATCAGGGCGGGAACGATGTTCCACCGAGATTCCAGGTTGGGATTGAACCAGGCTCGGATTTCAATGTTGACGGGTGGACGTACCGCGTTGGGTAGTGAAGCGTTGAATTGGCCAATCAGGGTGCTCAGGTGGCCAGCCGCCATATTGGCAGTGGTCGAGTTACGCCCATCGAGAATGAGCTGAACAGGTGCGCTACCCGTTGATGCTAGTTTCGCGTCGAAGTCGGGCGCGAAGTGGAGAACCAGCAGCGCCTCGCCATTGTCGATAGCACGAGCAATATCGCTTGAATTGCGCAGCGTCGCCGCCCGTACAAAGACCTTTGAGCCCTCCAGACGAGCCAGCAGATTTGTCGAGGCTGCGCCATGACTCTCATTTAGAACGGCGTATCGCACATGATTGAGGTCGTAGGTGGCCGCGTAACCGAAGACCAGCGACTGGATAACAATCGGGACGATGAGAATTACCCGGATGGCGGGGTCCTTCAAAATCGCCAAGACTTCCTTGCGGAACAGGAAGGAGATTCGGCGAAGAGAACCAGTAATGGATTCGAGCAGAGTCATCATCGGTCCAATGTCTTCTTGGTTCGTAGACGCGCGCCCGTGATGAGCACGGCAAACTGCACGACAAGGATTGTCCAGTCGCGCACGATTAGGTTGAGGTTGTCGCCGGCCAGGAAGCTCATGCGCGCCAGTTCAACGTAGTAGGTTGCAGGCAGGATGGACGCGACCTTCTGGATGCCGGTCGGTACGTTGTGCAGGTCAAACAGGAAGCCGGAGAGCATCAGGGCCGGCAGGAAGGTAATGATGACGGCGACCTGGCTTGCAAGAAACTGATTGCGGGCGGCCGCTGAAATCAACAACCCCAGACTCAGTGCGACCATCAGATAAAGCATTGAACTGACCATCAGCACCCAGAGCGAACCGTGAAGCGGCACATGGAACAACCCCCGGGCGGCGACCAGGCAGAGCGTCAGCCCTCCCATACCCACCGCGAAGTACGGGATGATTTTGGCGAGCAGTATTTCGAGGGAACGCACCGGGGTGACGAAAAGGGCCTCCATCGTTCCGCGCTCCCATTCCCGGGCGATGACCATCGAGGTTAGGAATCCGCCAACCAGGGTCATGATGAGGACTATCAGCCCAGGAACCAGATACCAGGTGCTCGAATTGGCCGAGTTGAACCAGAGACGGTCAACAAGCTCCACGCCTGGAGCAGCACTGACCCTGCCGGCGCTATCGGCGCGGCGCTTGTTCCATCCATCAATGGCTGCGGACACATAACCACGAAGACTGGCGGCCGTCGCTGCATCCGTTCCATGGACGACAAGCTGTACCGTTCCTCGGCCCTGAGCCAGTTGCCGAGAAAAGTCGGAGGGGATGCGGACAATGCCGTCGACCTGGCGGCCACGCATCAGGGCTTCCGCCTCGGCCATCGTCGTGACGTAACGAGGGGCGATGTAGTCCGAGCCACGCAATCCCGCCACAACATCGCGCGCCATGGGCGCGCCATCTTCTAGGACGATGGCGACTGGCGCATTCCGAATATCGAGCGAGAGTCCGTACCCGAAGAGCAGTATCAGTGCGATGGGCAGGAAGATACCTATCGCCAGGTTGCTCTTGTCGCGTATCAGCTGGCGAAACTCCTTGATGGTGAGCGCCCTGAGCCGTCGCCAAAAATGACTCAAGTTTCGTGGGAGCCAAGTCGATTGGGTTTGCATCATCAGGCCTCCACCGCATTGAAGCCGGTCTGCCTGCTTTCGCGCGCCTTCTTGATAATCTCCAGGAACGCCTCATTCATGTTCGCCGCACCAGAAGCCTGGCTGCGAACTTCGTGAGGTGTTCCAATCGCCAGCAAGCGCCCGGCATCCTGGATGACGATGCGGTCGCAATACTCAGCTTCCTCCATGAAGTGCGTCGTCACGATGATGGTGGTGCCTTCGGCAGCAAGCGTCGTGATGCGCCGCCAGAAAGCGCGACGAGCGAGTGGGTCGATGCCACTTGTAGGCTCGTCGAGAAAGAGAATCTCGGGGCGATGTATCAGGGCCGTGGCCATGGCCAGCCGCTGTTTGAAACCGCCGGGAAGCTCACCGCTTCGTTCGTCTTTCTTTTCCCGCAGCTGAAATTCGTCTAGCGCTCGCTCTACCTGGGCATACAGCTCCTGTCTGCCCAAGCCATAGGCGCCTCCGAAGAACGTGAGGTTTTCGGTGACGGACAGATTTCCATACAGGGCAAACTTCTGGGAGACATAGCCGATGCGAGCGCGAGCAGGTGCTCGGGCGGTTCTCAGGTTGAAACCCGCCACCTCGAGGAAGCCACTGGTCGCCGGGAGCAGGCCGCAAAGCATGCGGAATGTGGTCGTCTTCCCCGCGCCATTGGGCCCGAGTAGACCGAAGATTTCGCCTCGGCGAACGCTGAACGAGGTACTGGCAACCGCTGTAAAGCTGCCAAATTGGCGAACCAGGTCGCGGACCTTGATTAACTCGATTGGGTCCTTCGTGTCGAGCTGTACAGACGAATTCTTGGTCTCAACCGCATCCTCGTGGCCGTCCTGGGTCGCACGCTCGCGCAGGAGGGTCATCACTCCATCTTCGAGGCGGGAGGGAGTGGCCTCGCATCGAGCTCCCAGAAGTATTCCTTCAAGGTCACGAGGCTCCGTGCCCCCAGCCTGGATAAAGCGCACCGCGCCGCTTTCCGGCACAGCATCGAGAACATGCCTCTTATCGTCGATAAGTCTCGCCTGTAGCGTCCTAGCCAACTCACCTTCCCGCGGATAGGCAACAAAGCAACGGCCCTTGGCCGGCCGGCACAGTTCATCCGGTGTGCCCTGGGCTAGCACTTGCCCTTCAGTCATTACGATGACGTGCTTACAACGCTCTGCTTCGTCCATGTAAGCCGTGCTCACAATCACCGGAAGACCTTCTTCCTCGACTAGCTGCTGCACGATGCGCCACAACTCACGGCGGGAGAGCGGGTCAACGCCGACGGTCGGTTCGTCGAGAAGAAGTAGCCGGGGGGAACGTACCAGCGTGCAGGCCAACCCAAGCTTTTGCTTCATGCCGCCCGATAGATTTCCTGCCAGGCGATTGGTGAATGCGGCCATGTCTGTCATGGACAGCATGCGGTCAAAGCGTTCTCGACGCTCATCCATTGGTACGCCGTGCAGGTCGGCATAGAGATTAAGGTTCTCCATGACGCTCAGGTCTTCATAGAGGCCAAAGCGTTGAGGCATGTAGCTGATGAGGTCTTGTACCTCCTGGGGCTTGGCGGCCACATCAATGCCCAGTGTGTAGAGGCTCCCTGAATCCGGCTTCATCAGACCAGCGATTAACCGTATGAGTGTGGTCTTGCCCGCGCCATCAGGCCCCACGAGGGCGGTGAGCTGCCCTTTGGGAATCGAGAGGGTGATGCCGTTCAATGCCGGCCCGCCAACCGCTCCTTTGAAGCGTTTGACGACATCCTTTGCATCAACGGTGAGAGCAGTTGTGGTCATGATTTGCCGAGTGCCTCGGGGTGATTAGGGCACCAAGCGGACAGTGGCTGGCATGCCCAGCCGTAGCTGGTCGTCAGGGTCCTTGACCAGTACGCGGACCTCATAGACAAGGCTCGTTCGTAGCTCTTCCGTTTGGACGGGTTTGGGCGTGAATTCCGCTACCGAGGAGATATATCCAACCTCCCCGGCGATGGATGCGTCAGGAAGTCCGTCTATTTTGACCTCAGCCGACATCCCTGGCCGGACACGGGCAAGCTGCGCCTCATTCACGTAAGCGCGTATCCATTTGGGTTGCACGATGGCCAAGGCGTAGACCGGTTTTTGTGGCGACGCCATGTCGCCCGGCTCGGCTAATCTGGAACGCACGACGGCATTGGTCGGAGCTTTCAATTCAGCCAGTGAAATGCGATGCCGGAGTAAAGCCAACGACTCTTCCGATGCCTTGAGCTGGGCTGCCGCCTGCTCGATGTCTTCAGAGCGCGGACCTAATTTGGCGAGGCGTAGGGCCATTGATTGGTCTTCAACTTTTGCACGAGCCGCCTTTAATGTCGCTGCGGCCCGGTCCAATTCCTGGCGGCTAACGCCTCGACCATGAGTTTCCTCTGCGATGGATTGCATCCGCTGGAAATCCAGCTCGGCCAACTTTGCATCGGTAGTAGCAGCATCCACCCGGGCCTGCGCCTGACCTATTTCTTCCGGGCGCGAACCGTTGCGTAAGCGCAGCAAAGCCTTCTTGTTTACCTCGATTTGAGCCTCGGTCTGAGCCGCCTGAAGCTCGAGCGTGCGAGTGTCGAGCACCGCCAGAACTTGGCCAGCTGTGACCTTCGCCCCTTCCTCAACCCGCATTTCAACAATGCGCTCGCTGTCCTGGAAGGCCAGTGAAACCTGACGGATGTCGACGTTGCCAAGCAGCGTGATGTCGTTCTTCTGCGAGGAGTTTCCGCTCCACAGCCAAGCGCTGACACCAACGACTCCAACAACTGCTATCGCAACTCCGGCGAGAATTTTCCGGTTCATATTCGATGCTCCTGCGCTTGACGTTCTCGATAGACGCACTATATTCAAATTCAATTTGAATTGCAACTATGGTAGCATTCGGGCATCAAGATTGGGTTGAAAACTATGGCTGGACGTAAGAGAGCAGCGCGTGCCGATGGAGATGCAACTCGAGCCCGCCTCCTGGAAGTTGCCGGGCAGCTATTTGCACGACTTGGCTATGCAGGGGCCGCAAACAAAGCGATTTGCGAAGCGGCCGGAACAGACCTTGCCGCCATCAATTACCACTTTGGCGGCCGCGACGGGTTGTATCAAGCAGTGCTCTTCGAAGGATATGAGCAGCTGATTAACCTTCAGAAGCTCAAGGAAATTCACGCTCGGCAGGATTCTGCGGAGAACAAACTATCCGCAGCCATCGACATGATTGTCGACCGGCTTTACGACGAAGGGGGCTGGCATGGACGTGTATTCGCCCGGGAGTTGGTTGCACCTTCTACCCACCTAGCAGCCCTCGTTCGAGAAGGGGTGATGCCGCGCTTCAAGCTCATGAGCGACATCCTTTCGGAAGTTACTGGATTCAGCGCACAGGACCCGGCGTTGTTGCGGTGCGTTCTGAGCGTCATCGCACCGATGCTGATGATGCTGGTAGTGGACCGCGATACGCCTACTCCATTTCGCGCATTGATGACGCGGCCCGCAGATGAACTCAAAAGCCATCTCAAGCATTTTGCTTTGGCAGGATTACTCGCCACCAAGGAGCAAGCCAGCCGCCGAGGTAGCTAACGCTACACCGCGACGCTACTCCAGACCGGTCGTTGCGTCACCAAAGCATAGACTGACCGCTCAGGGTCGTTTGCCGACTTAGAACAAGGATCGATGCCCTGCATGGAATACTTCGCACGTCATCGCATCGGCAGGGTAAAGGCACAGGAAATTTGAACTCGTTTCTGGGGCGGCACTGAGCCACTCGTCGTACCGATCCTCTGGCAGGATGACCACCATTCGTTTTTCGTCGGTGGGCTTGTGGAATTGCTTCATCAGCGGATGTTCATCCGCATTGATAGTGAGCATGGTGTAACTGTGCAGGACATCTCCCTTGGGCGACTTCCACCATGACCAGAGGCCCGCGATCCCCATGGGCTCACCATCGGCACGCGAAATCCGAGTCGAAATGGCTTTGCCGGATCGCCAGTCTGGTTCATAGAACGCGTCAGCAGGGATGATGCAGTGGTGCCCCTTTTTCCAGGCGTCACGGTAGCTGGGTTTGACGGCGACCGTTTCCGATCTGGCGTTGTAAGTCTGACGAGCAATCTTGGTATCGGTTGCCCAGTGCGGGATCAAGCCAAATGAGCCCTGCAAAACTTCGCGTTCAGGAACGGCTTCGTCCCCCACGTCGGCGAATTCATGGCGGCGGATGAACGGGCCCAGGTAGCCTGGCCACATATCCCATTTGCCGCTCTCTGGAATGTCGTCCAATTGGAAGTGGCGCTTTAATATTTGGCGATCGCGGACGGATTCGTAATGGCTGCACATCACGCCATACTATCAACGCGCGTGTCCGTTCAGAAAGCCCGACGCACCATCACGACTGCTTTTTTCTCAGCAGTGCGCGCTGGTCGTCCCACAGCAGCGGGGTCCCGGATGCCAGGTCAAACAAAGTAACGTGGTCAGGCAATGTCTCGTCCAGGATGGCTGCCACGATGTCTGGTGCCAAGGTCGTCAAATTGACCATGCGGCTGACGTAGGCACGATCCATCCCCTCCAGTTCCGCGACTTCAGTCAGGCTTTGCGCCTTTCCGGACTGGAGCATTTCCAGCCAGCGATGGCCGCGCGCGAGCGCTTGTTGTATGGGGGTGGGCGTGTCATCCCAGGGGCGCGGTTGGATTGTCGTTCCGTCGGGCAACGTCACCGCCATGCATTTCCCTCGACGGATGAGCTTGATTGGGAGCGACACTGTCAGACTCCCGTTGCTGGCCGCAATGAGGTCGGCTGCGCCATTCTGGTCGATTCGAATGTCGCTCATGCTGTCACCTCTTCTGTGGTCGTTGGTTTCACTTCCCGTGCCAACATATCCAGTCCATTCGGGCGGAAGCGAACCTCCAAGTTGTGCGGCGTCACGATCACCTTTTCAATGAGCAGGCGGACAATGCGATGCTGTTCGGCAGGGAACAGCTGCTCCCAAATCTTGTCGATCTGCGCCATCGCGATCCAAACGTGGGCCTCGTTGGTGTCCGGGTCCATTCGCATGGCGTGTTCGCTGACGCGTGAAATCATTTCCGGATTCCGCCAGACGCGACGCATCTGCTCAACGACGGTGGCCTCCAGTTCGGTGGCCGGGAGCCGTGGGAGTCCGGATGCGCCGGCGAATTCTTTGTTCTCCCGGGTGTGCATGTAGTACCGATAAAGTCGGCCATTCCCTTTTCGGGTCCAGGCTGGTGTCAACGCTCGGCCGTCGTGACCCTCGACCACGCCTTTGAGGAGGAAGGGGATCTTGGCGCGCGTGTTGTTGGCACGCACTCTCGGATTGACCTCGAGGATGGCCTGCACGGCATCAAAAACGCTTCGCTCGATGATCGGGGGATGTTCGGCTTTGAACCACTGTTCTTTGTGCCGCAGCTCGCCAAGGTAGGTGCGGTTGTTGAGGATCTGATAGACGCTGGTTTTGTCGATCAATTTTCCCGGACGGTGGTTGCCGTCCTGCGTCGTCCATGACTTGGTAGTGGCTCCCTCCAGTTGAAGCTCCTTGACCAGCTTGGTGCTAGAGCCGAGCTCCAGGAAGCGTTCAAAGATGAACCGGACGAGTTTGGATTCGCGGCCGTTGGGTACCAAGCGGCGATTTTCAACGTCGTAGCCAATCGGTGGAACGCCACCCATCCACATCCCTTTGCGCTTGGATGCAGCAATCTTGTCGCGGATGCGTTCGCCGGTGACCTCCCGTTCGAACTGGGCAAACGACAGCAAGACATTCAGCATCAAGCGCCCCATCGACGTGGTGGTATTGAACTGCTGCGTCACTGACACAAATGACACGCCCTGTCGCTCGAACACTTCGACCATCTTGGAGAAGTCGGCCAGGCTGCGGGTCAGTCGGTCAATCTTGTATACGACGACGATGTCGATCTTGCCTTCTTCGATGTCTGTGATCAGACGTTTCAGCGCAGGGCGTTCGGTGTTGCCACCCGAAAAACCTGGGTCATCGTAATCATCTGCGACGGGAATCCACCCCTCTGATCGCTGACTGGCGATGTACGCATGGCCGGCTTCACGTTGCGCGTCGATCGAGTTGAACTCCTGATCCAGGCGTTCGTCCGTGGAGACACGGCAATAGACCGCGCAGCGCTGGCGCCGCTTGAGAATTTCGTTCATTTCTTGCCCCCTTTCTTGGTGGCTGGTTTTTTGCCGGCGTAGGTCTTCAAGCCAAAGAACAGTGGCCCTGACCATGCTGTTCCCGTGATCTCCTTGGCAATCCGAGACAGGCTTTGATACAGCCGTCCTTCGAACTCGTATTGGCCATCCGTGGTGGCCATGACGCGGTACTCGTGGCCTTGGTATTCCCTGGTGAGTACGGTGCCAGCCATCATCCGAATATCGCGATCCAGCTTCTTGTTCTTGCCAGAGTCGAGAATTTGCTGGATGCGTCGTTTGTTGCGGTCGACCAAACTTCGGTCGACTTTCCGAAACTCGATCTCTTGCAGCCGATAAGCAATGCGCCGCTCTAGGAACTGCCGGTTATGGGTCGGCGTGTCGGCGTGGAACAGCTCCTTCCAGATGGACTTGATGTCGGACATCGACAGATCCGGAAGTTGTGTGATTTGAGCCGTCACCGAGACTGAGGTGGTGTGGCTGGCGGGGGCGGTGTTCATCGTGACTCCGTGGTGTTGTTCTCGGGGTCTGTATGAACGCGCTGGTGACCGGAGAAGCCAAGCTCAAACTCGCTCTTTCCGACCACATTTGTGGACTTTCTGCTGCCTGCTGCGCGCAGGCGGACAAGCCCTCTTGCCAGCAGGGCTGCGGCCTCGGTTCGACGCTGCTCTGCGGTCATCACCTCGGGCGGGTGTTGGTTGATTTCATGCACTGGTTACCGATCCTTTCTGTACAACTTGCTCAAGGCAAAATTGTCCGTGGGGGTCATTCACAGTGCCAGGAGGGAATTTAGGGCTCCTGATTGCCCGTTAGGGCTGATGCGAAAAGCGCAGCAAAAATCCGGCTATTTTTTCGATGGAAACTGGCCGTTTCGGATGAACCGATCGAAGGTGTCTTCTTCGGATTCTTCATCGCCATGCCAAGGGCGCTGCCACTCTGCATCGGGCATCAGCAGCAGCGTCAAGGTGTAGTCGTACTGCCCGGCCACCCGTGTCATTTCGGTGATGGGCATGCTCTGTGGCTCGCGGTAAAACCAAACCTGCGCACGGGTGGTTTGCTCCTGGTTTGACAGCCATGCGTTGTTGCTATGCGCCAAAGCCTCTGGTGGGAGTTCGATCGTGTTTTTCCGGGTCGGGAAGTACGCCCCGGATTTCACAGCAGCCAGGTTCGACTTTGCCCACAGCATGTGGTCATCGCGGCTGGCGATGAGGATGGCCCGTTTTTCGGCGATCTCTGTCCATCGTAAGGCGGCGGCTGTGAGCGACACCCCGTAGCGGTCGGCACAGTGGCCAAGCAAGTCGAAGCTGATTTTCTGCCCGTCGACTTGGCGCCGGAAATCGTCCAAGGGCATGAGCAGGGTTGAGGCAAACAGGTCGGCTTCCGACTCGATATCGCGACTGTCCCCGGATTCAATATCGTCGTCGCCACACGCAAATTCGGTTTGTTGGTGGCGATGCAGGATGTAGTGGCCGAACTCATGCGCGATCGTGAAGCGTTTGCGTCCTTCCGACGAGACAGCGCTGTTGTAGAGGATCAGCCACTTTGATCGATCCTTTTTCGCCTTCAGGAGACCGTCGAAGTCCTCAAGGTCGGCGCCTTCCACCTTGTCGATGGGCGAGTCGGGAAAGCACTGGCGGGAATACTCGACGGCCAGTTCGTCGACCTTGACCGGGAACCGCTCCTTACCCAGCACAGCGTTGAGCATGCTGGAAATACGGTTGGCCTCGGCCATGGGTTTCTTGTGCTCAGTCATTCATCTTCCCAAGCGTCCAGGATCTTGCGGATTTTCTTTTTGTCCGGTTCCGATAGCTTTTTGAACTTGCGGAAAAACGCCTCGTCGGCGACTTCCTCGTCAGGGGTGGTCACGCTGTCGCTCAGCAAGAACTCAGCAGTGACTTCCAGCACGGCCGCGATCTTGGCAGTTTTTTCGGCAGATGGTTTTGGGTCGTCCTTGTTTTCCAGTTCCCAGATGTAGCTCTTGCTGGACTCGGTGAGTTCAGCCAGTTGCTCAAGGCTGAGCTTCTTTTGCTTCCGCAGTTCGCGGATCTTGTTGCCTAGAGGGGACGGCACTGTTTTCTCCTCGTTGATCCGATTTAGAACGCAAATGTTACCACCAGACCGAACGAAAACGTAACTGCTTGACAAACCCATAAGCTACCAGAAATAATCACAACAAGTTCGGCGTACCGAACGAAATTGGTCAGATGGCTCCTGCTGTACGGAGAGGTGTTCGATCTGGCGCTCACATGGTGGACCTCTTCCGTAAGGAGAATTTCGATGAATGATGCAGAAAACCTGTCCAAGCTGCTGGGCCACCTGCCCCCGGCGGTGTTCCGGTCTTTCATGGCCGCTAAGTTCAGTCTGGAAATGCCGGATCTGGACAAGAAGGCCGCCAAGAAGGATCAACGGGCTGGCATGGAGGCGGTGGTGGCGGCCCTCGACGTGAGCGCGCGACAACGGATCGAAGAGGTTGCCGAGCAGATCATCCTGTTGTCCGATGGACCTGGACAGGACGTACTGGATGGCTTCAGCCAGGAAATCTTTGATGATGAGGCACGGGCTCAGTTTGAGGGGATTCGCAGCCAGTACGAGCGTGCACTGTGGATTTACCTCAACGAAGGGGATCTGTTCGAGGAAGCGCTCAACGCACGTCAGGCTGACATCTTCCGTCAGAGCCCATCCTGCTACTCAGGCTACATGGCACCGAAAGACCTGTCTGTCCTCGAGGATTCGGCGGCTCGGCAGGCATTTCATAACGCTGTGGCCGGTCAACTGGGGTGCCCAGTCGATGAGGTAGCGGTCCAGGTCTTCAAGCGTTTGCGGCCGGACACTCAGACTGGCGAGGAGGTTGATCTGTACCAGGTGAGCGTCCACCACAATCGCCCGCCTGAGATTGTTGACTGCGTTCAGGCGAGCGAACTGGTCCAGCAGGAAGTCGTGCGTGCCGTGACATCACACATCACCTACGAGCCGTCCAATGGTCACCTGGAAGTGCTGTCGAAATTCACGGATGGACGGGAGGCATTGGCGCGCATCGTCTCTGACCATCTACTGCAGTCCCCGATCACGGGCGAAAAGATTCCGCTGAAGCAATACGACTACCAAAGCCTGAATGCGCCGCGCACTTTCGATCTGACCGGGGAAACCACGGTCGCTTCCGTCAAGGTGGTCGAGTTGGGCTACACGTCGACGGACTTCCGGACATTGGTGGTGAAAATCGGCTTCAAGGACACCGACGACATCCACACGGCGGCGCGATCCCTGATTGGCCCCGGATTTACGTTCCAAGGCCGACGCCTGACCTACGCCAAGTTGTCGATCCGCCTGAAAAAGGTGGGGAAGGATCGCGCCAGGACCATCACCGTCATCTTGCGCGACGAGAACAAGTGCAACATCAAAACCAAGCGCGAGAAAGACCGCGTGCTGTGCGACCGTTTGTTGGCCAAGTGGCAACTGGTGAAGGAAATCGGCGATGTCACGAACGATCCCATCTACGCGCTTGCTGCTTGATCTCCTGGACCTGTTTGAGCAATCGAGCAGTTGCAGCCTGGACGCTGACGGAAACCGGCTGCACGGAGTCTCCGGGGGACGCATCGAAGCATCATCCAGCCTTGACCCGAAAACGGTGCAAGCCTGGATGCCCCGTGTTGGTTACTTGAGCGAGATCGAGGTGCCGTGTGGCGATGGCCGCGCCCATGTTGAACTTTGCGAAACGGATGATCCGGGCAGCTACGAGTACCGTTGCCCGGAGACATTTCGCCGTAAGCGAGTCAGTGCGGATCATGTGGCGGTGTACGACATGGATGCCGCCAAGCTGCTCAATCTTTTGTCTGACCTTCTGAACATCCCGCAGGTAAAGCGCGCGGGGATTCCAGCGCCAAGGATTGAACGAAAGTTGTGGCGACTAGGTGAGGCACGTATTGGACCGGTGATGACTCCGGTATGGCTGGCGCGTGGGATGGACGTCAACGTAGACGAGGTGTTTCAGTCCCTGCTGGATACACGGCTTCCCGAGCAAGGGTTGGTTCTTTGTCACGGGCGCGAGCTGCCCCGCGTGATTCGGCCGCCGCGCAACTACCGAGTTGCCTACTTGCACGATGCACTGGTGGACTACTCGCCGTCACCATGCATGGACGTGCATTACCTGGAGCGGGTGCTGACCTCCGATGAGGATGGCATCAAGCCGAGTGCGTTGCCCGTCGACTTTGCAAACGGCGTCCTGCGAATCAGAACAAAGACCGAGACGTGGGTCATCAAGGGCGAGAAGCAACACAAAGCGGTGTCGTATATGTACGAACAGGCGCAGCTCGGACGATGGGAGTTGGATGCCAGTGAAATCCTGGCTGCTGCTTATCCGGAACGGCGCACAGAAGAGTCGCGCAAGGGATTAAAAATGCAGAACCTCTTCAGCGGCAATGAAATGTGGCGCGAGTTCATCGTCAATTCTGAAAAAGGCAAATACGCATTCAAGACGCTTTGATTAGCACCAGCCAGCACCAGTACCAGACACCGCCTTCGGGCGGTTTTTTCATTTCAGGGGCCAGTAAATCCCCCCGTTTTCCGTTGCCCATACATCAGCCCATACATAGGGCGGATCGACCCCCATACACGCCAAATCCGATCATTTCCTCACGTTTTCGCAACTACCTGAAAGGAGAAAAACGTGAGCGTAAAACACCTCAACCAGCGTCAATTGGGCGACCGTTGGGACGTCAGCGAAGCCACTCTGGAGCGTTGGCGTTCTGAAGGAATCGGACCGGTCTTTCTTAAGCTGCAAGGCCGTGTTCTCTATCGCTTGGAGGACGTCGAAGCCTTCGAGGCCGAAAGCCTCCGCAAGAGCACCTATGAACCCGTCAATGCGGGAGGTGCGGCATGAATCAGCTGACACCCCACCAAGTTCTGGCCATGCCGGCCGGCGATCTGGCACTCCAGACCAGCGAGTCGTTGTTCCAACTCAAGAACGACGCCGCTGATCTACAGGCCTTGGCCAAAGCTGTCGTCGATCACCTCGATCGCGCCTTGGACCTGAAGTACTCGAAACAAGCACATGCCCTGCGCCTGGCTGCAGGCAAGGACACCGGCGTCGTGCATTTCGATGACGGCCATGTTCAGGTCACTGCCGATCTCCCCAAAAAAGTCGATTGGGATCAGAAAAAGCTGGCCGATCTCGTGTGCCGGATGACGGCCAACGGGGACAACCCTGCCGAGTACGTCGAGATCAGCTACCGGGTCTCAGAAACCAAGTTCAACGCCTGGCCAGAAACGCTGAAAAGCGCGTTTGCACCGGCGCGCACCCTCAAAACCGGCAAGCCCGGGTTCCGTCTTGCATTGCTTCAGGAGTAACCAGCATGAAATTTCCATCGTTCAAAAAAGTGTCCCGTCAGGTGGCCGAACGCAAAGCACAGGAGGCAGAGCAGGCCAAGCCCCTGCCGCTGATGACTTGGCTGCGCAAGAACCTGTCTCTGTACTCGAAGCATTTGCCGGACGCGATCCGCATTCCTGCGATGGGGGCGGCGCGCCCCGATGAAGTGGTCCGTTTGCTGCCGGATGCAACGATCGACGATCTTGCCTTCGCCATCCAAGCCAGTGAAGAGGAAAGCAGTGAGGTGCTGCGTCGCACGGGTGCCTTGAAGGAGCTGTACGAGGCAGCACGAAAACGGGGCGCTTTGGGTACTACGACGATTGCCGAAGCATTTGCCGCTGCAGTCGATGGGGAGGTGCGCAAATGATGCTGCCCATCATTACTGCAGATCAGCGCTTGGCAGAGCGTCGTGGCATCAAGGGTGTCCTGGTCGGGAAGTCGGGCATTGGCAAGACTTCCCAGCTGTGGACGCTCAATCCGATCGCCACGCTGTTCATGGATTTGGAAGCCGGCGATCTCGCGGCTGAAGGCTACCAGTGCGACACCATCCGTCCTCGCACATGGCAAGACTGCCGAGACTTCGCGGTGTTCATTGGTGGCCCAAATCCGGCGCTGCGTGACGACCAGCCCTACAGCCAAGCGCACTTCGATGCGGTGTGTGGTCGCTTTGGTGATCCTGCTGTTCTGGATAAGTACGAAACCTTGTTTGTGGACAGCATCACCGTGGCCGGTCGCTTGTGCCTGCAATGGTGCAAGGGGCAGCCGCAGGCCTATTCCGAGAAAACCGGCAAACCCGACAGCCGTGGCGCCTACGGTTTGATGGGCCAGGAAATGATCGGCTGGCTGACCCATCTGCAGCACACCCGGCGCAAGAATGTCTGGTTCGTCGGCATCCTGAACGAAGCCCTCGATGACTTCAATCGCCGCGTCTTCTCACTGCAGATCGATGGTTCCAAGACCGGCCTCGAACTGCCGGGCATTGTCGATGAAGTCATCACCCTGGCTGAGATCAAGGGTGATGACGGCAGCAGCTATCGCGCCTTCATCTGCCAAACCCTGAACACCTGGGGCTATCCGGCCAAGGATCGTTCGGGACGCCTCGACCTGATCGAGGAACCCCACCTGGGTCGCTTGATGGAAAAGATCGCCGCGCCGGGGCGGCCTGCACTCGATCGCCTTGATTTCGCCCGTCCGGCGACCGCCGCCGTCGAACCCTCTCTGAATGCCAACGTTTCCCAGGAGTCCTGATCATGTCCTTCTTCGATTTCAATTCCGCTTCCGAACAAACTTCCTTCGATTTGATTCCGAAGGGTGCCCTGGTCCGTGTCCGCATGACGGTCAAACCCGGTGGCTTCGATGATGCCTCACAGGGTTGGACCGGCGGTTACGCCACCCGCAATGACAACACTGGTTCGGTTTACTTGAACTGCGAGTTTGTCGTGATGGAAGGGCAGTATGCCCGCCGCAAGATGTGGTCGCTCATCGGCCTGTACAGCCCGAAGGGCCCAGAGTGGTCGAACATGGGGCGAACCTTTATCAAGGCGGTTCTCAATTCGGCACGCGCCATCCATCCCAACGATAACGGCCCGGCGGCACAGAACGCCCGTCGCATCAATGGCTTTGCCGATCTCGACGGCATCGAGTTCCTGGGCAAGGTCGATTGGGAAAAGGACCAGAACGGCCAAGACAAGTGCGTCATCAAGTCAGCAGTGACGCCGGACCACAAGGACTATGCCGCCTTGATGGGCGGGGCCAGCCAACCGGCCCCGGCAGCCAGTGCTCCCAATTCCTATGCTCAGGCCACCGGACGCTCGCCGGTTCCGGGTCGTCCGAGCTGGGCGCAGTAAGGGAGGGCCAGCGTCATGATGCTCCGTCCCCGTCAATCCTTGCTGGTCGATCGCACCTTGTCGGCGCTCGATGCCTACGGGAACACGCTGGCCGTCGCGCCAACGGGGTCGGGCAAAACCATCATGCTGTCGGCGGTGGCCGGCAGGGTGTTGGTCGAGCCCGATGCCAAAGCGTGCATCCTGGCGCACCGAACCGAGTTGACCGGCCAAAACTGCGCCAAATTCGAACGCGTGAATCCGGGCATGAGCACGTCCGTGTTCGATGCCAACGAAAAGTCCTGGTCTGGCCAGGCCACGTTTGCCATGGTGCAGACCTTGTCACGGCTGTCTCACCTTGAACAGATGCCGACACTGGATCTGCTCGTGATCGACGAAGCCCACCACTCGTCGTCCCCCAGCTATCGGGCGGTGATCGATGCGGTGTTGGCACGCAACCCAAAGGCCGGCATCTGCGGCCTGACCGCCACGCCCAATCGTGGCGATGGCAAGGGCCTGCGCGATGTCTTCTCCAACGTGGCCGACCAGATCACTCTGGGGGAGATGATCGCTGCCGGTCATCTGGTCTCACCGCGTACTTTCGTCATCGATGTGGGTGTCCAGGATGCCCTGAAAAACGTCCGCAAGACGGCGATGGACTTCGATATGGATGAAGTCGCCTCCATTCTCGACAAGCGCTTGATCACGGAAGCGGTCATCAAGCACTGGAAAGAAAAGGCTTCGTCGCGCAAAACGATCATCTTTTGCTCGACCGTCGCCCATGCTCAGAACGTTTGTGATGCCTTCATCGATGCCGGGATCAATTCCGTCCTGATTCACGGTGAGCTGTCCGATGGCGATCGCAAATCACGCCTGGCTGAATACGAGCACGGTCGTGCGCAAATCGTGGTCAACGTGGCCGTGCTCACCGAGGGCTACGACTACACGCCGACCAGTTGCGTTGTCCTGCTGCGTCCCAGCTCTTACAAATCCACCTTCATCCAGATGGTCGGACGCGGTCTGCGTACCGTCGATCCGGAGGAGTTCCCCGGCGTCATCAAGTCGGATTGCTTGGTGCTCGATTTCGGAACCGCGAGCCTCATGCACGGTTCGCTGGAGCAAGAGGTGAACCTCGATGGCCATCTGCACGATGGCCCGGCGCCAACCAAGGATTGTCCCGACTGCGGTGCCGTGGTGCCGCTGGCCTGCATGGAATGTCCGTTGTGTGGCTACGTTTGGGAGAGGCAACCGCAGGATCTGGGCGTGCTGGCTGATTTCGTCATGAGCGAGATCGATCTGCTCAAACGTTCCAACTTCCGCTGGTGCGATCTGTTTGGCAGCGATGACGCCTTGATGGCGACCGGTTTCAACGCCTGGGGTGGCATTTTCTTCCTCAATGGTCGTTGGCATGCCGTGGGCGGTGGCCAAGGCATGCAGACACATCTGCTGGCGGTCGGCGAGCGCACAGTCTGCATGGCCAAGGCCGATGACTGGCTCAATGACCACGAAAGTGCTGACTCGGCCCACAAGACGCGTCGCTGGCTCAACGAGCCGCCAACCCCGAAGCAACTCCAGTACCTGCCCCAAGCGCTGCGTGCTGATTTCGGGATGACCCGCTACCAAGCCTCAGCCTTGCTTTCGTTTCAGTTCAACAAAACGTCGATTCAGCGCCTGGTCATGGCCGCCAACGACAGCTATCGGGAGGCGGCGTGAAATGCATCGTGTGCCACCGACAAGCCAAAGGGTATGGCTGGTTCAACACCCGCCGCAAACGGGGCGATCCCCAACGCTACTCCGACCAGTGGGTGTTCTGCTCACGTCGTTGTCAGGAGTCGTTTTCCAAACTGATGAACAAGACGGAGGGGCAAATGATCGACCCCAGTGACATGGAAATTGCCGCCATGCGTGCTTGCCTGGCGCCGCTGGGTGAGTACGTCGGTGAGATCGGCATGCAGCGTCCCTTGGCGGATTACAGCCGCGATGAGGTGTTGATGCTGATCGATGTCGTGGTCACGGCCTACCAGGACTGCATGGTGGCCGAGCACGAACGCATGGCCGCCAAGGAACGCGCATTCTTTGAGGAACGTCTGGCGCGTCAGGGGCTAGCGACTGGGAAAGGAGTGCCGTTCTGATGCTTGATTTCAATCACCGCCCCAAGATTCACGAACAGATCAGTGAGCTGATCGATGCTGCACTGCTGGCAGAACGCCAGCAGCAGACCCCGCGCAATTATCTCGGTGCATCTCGCCTGGGCGTGGCCTGCGAACGAGCCTTGCAGTACGAGTATTTGCACATTGCCCCCGATCCTGGACGGGATTTTTCGGGCCGCGTACTGCGCGTGTTTGAAGTCGGTCACGCCCTGGAGGACCTGGCCATTCGCTGGTTGCGCCGGGCTGGATTTGAGCTTTACACCCAGAAAGCCACAGGCGGGCAGTTTGGATTTTCCGTGGCCGGTGGGCGCATCCAGGGCCACGTCGATGGCGTGATCAATGGCGCACCGGCGTCACTGGGGATGAACTTCCCCGCACTCTGGGAGTGCAAGACGATGAACGACAAGTCTTGGCGGGACACCGTCAAGCAGGGCGTCGCCAAGTCAAAGCCGGTCTACGCGGCTCAGATGGCCATCTACCAAGCCTACATGGAGTCGGCTATTCCCGGCATCTCGCGCAACCCAGCGTTGTTCACGGCCATCAACAAGGACAGCCAGGAGATCTGGTTCGAGTTGGTGCCCTTTGATGGTGGTCTGGCGCAACGGATGTCGGATCGGGCCGTGAATGTCATCGCAGCGACCGAAGCTGGCGAGCAACTCCCCCGCCACACGACAACGCCGACGCACTTCGAGTGCAAATGGTGCGCATGGCAGGATCGGTGTTGGGGAGTGGCCGGATGACGGAAAACATCGTGTGGCTCGATTTCAATGACGCGATCGATCCGCGTGAGGCGCAACTCAACGACACCGAAGCACTTCGTGCCGGCCTGCTCGACCGGCTTGAGTCGGTATTGCTCTACCTGTTTCCACAAGGACGCATCCGTGGTGGCAAGTTCTACGTCGGCGATGTTGATGGCAATGCTGGCAAAAGTCTTGTGGTGGAGCTCGAAGGCGATCGCCGGGGGCTCTGGAAGGACTTTGCCAGCGACGAAGGCGGCGACATCATCGATCTGTGGGCGCGATCCCAGGGACTGTCGGCCCGACATGACTTTCCACGGCTGGCCAGTGAGATCCGGCAATGGCTGGGCGTGGCTGCACCGGCTCAAACCGTCGCCCGTCGAGAAGGACGTTCGGTGCCAATCGATGAGTTGGGGCCGTATTCCGCCAAGTGGGACTACCTGACGGCAGATGGCGAGCTGATCGCTTGCGTCTATCGGTACGACCCCCCCACTGGCAAGGAATACCGGCCATGGGATGTGCGCGCCCGGATGTGGCGTGCCCCCGATCCGCGACCGCTTTACAACCAGCCTGCTGTTGCTCATGCCAACCAGGTCATCCTGGTTGAGGGTGAGAAGTGTGCGGAAGCCCTGATTCAGTTGGGCGTCGTGGCGACGACGGCGATGAATGGGGCCAAAGCGCCGATCGATAAAACGAATTGGGCGCCCCTGGCCGGTAAGTCCGTATTGATCTGGCCAGACCGGGATGCCCCCGGTTGGGACTATGCCGAGAACGCTGCCAAAGCCTGTGTTACCGCAGGCTGTGTCTCCGTGGCGATCTTGGTGCCTCCGGCCGACATGCCTGAAAAGTGGGATGCAGCCGATGCGGTCGATGAAGGATTTGACTGCGTCGAGTTCATCCGGCAGGCCGAGCGGCGGATCGTTAAGGCGGCGCCTGCGCTGTTACCCACGTTCACGCTCGGTGCCTTGCTGGATGACCTGTCGCCTTTGCCGCCCGACTTGATTTCACCACGCGTGCTGACTCCTGGTGGTTTGCTCGTGTTTGGTGGAGCGCCCAAGGTGGGCAAAAGTGATTTCTTGCTGTCGTGGCTGACGCACATGGCTGCCGGAGCGACGTTCCTGGGAATGCGGCCGCCGCGCCCCTTGCGGGTCTTTTACCTGCAGGCCGAGGTGCAGTACCACTACCTGCGCGAACGGGTGAAGGAAATTCAGTTGCCGCCCCATCGCCTGCTCGACGCCCGAGTCAATTTCGTCGCCACGCCGCAGTTGCGCATGGTGCTCGACGATGCCGGTCTGGAGCAGGTGATTCCCGCCATTGCGAATGCGTTTGGCGGCCTGCCGCCCGACATCATTGCCATCGACCCGATCCGCAATGTGTTCGATGGCGGGGATGCTGGTGGCGAGAACGACAACGGTGCCATGCTGTATTTCCTGTCGCAGCGCGTGGATCGAATTCGTCAGGCGGTGAATCCGGATGCCGGGGTGATTCTGGCCCACCACACCCGGAAATTGGGCAAGAAGCAGTTCGAGGAGGACCCGTTCCAAGCGCTGGCCGGCGCTGGCAGTCTGCGCGGCTACTACTCGACCGGGATGTTGCTGTTCCGGCCCGATGAGAGTCGCACGACCCGCCAGTTGATCTTTGAGCTGCGCAATGGCGCAGGCATTCCGATCAAACACGTCGACAAACTCAAAGGCGAATGGCGCGAAGTCGATCCTGGTGATCGCCTGGTCATGAAGGAATACGGCGAGCGCCTGGATGCCGAACGTCGGCGCAAGCGCGATGCCATCTTGGAGATCTTGTTCCAGGAAGCTGCCAAGGGGAATTGCTACACCGCCAACCAATTTGCCGAGACCTTCGAGGGCAAGGCGGGCCTGGGGGGCGAGCGCACGATCCGCGAGAGGATTTCAGCCCTGTCGACCCAAGGCTACATCAAGTATTTCCGCAATGCGGCGGACTACGGCTTGCCATCCTGCGGACGCACAAAGTTCGGCTACCTCTGCGTCGAAGACATGCTGCTGCGCACACCAGATGGCGAGCCTGATCACGAAACCGGGGAGGTGCCCATGCGCGAGCAGCGTGTGCTCCCCACCCATTACAAGTGCCCTCTCTCTGGCGCGGCCATGCCGGTCGAAGACCCGGAGGTGTGGGTGTACCACGACGATTTGACCGATACGGAGGCCCCATGATTGCCCATTCATTTGTTGGAAAAACCGCTGCCAACTGCACCCACCACTTTGCCAACTTCCCGCAGTTGGCAAGGCCCTGCCAACTGAAAACCCAGACAGGACGGGCATTTCGCTCCGATTCGGTTCAGTTGGCAGTTGGCAGTGTTGCCAACTTGCCAACTGGCGCAAACCCGCGTCGTTGCTGGGTTTCTCCGGGTTTTTCAGTTGGCGAAAACTCCCCCTCCTACTACGTAGGAGAGGGAACAAAGGTTCCCTCTTCCCTACGTGGAGGGTTGGCTGCGGGTGGGAATGGTGGTGGCCTGCCTTCTCCTGCGTCATCAATCCTGGCCCTTGATCTTGGCACCCAGACCGGTTGGGCGTTGCATGGGCGCGATGGCGACATCACCAGTGGGAGTGAGACGTTCAAGCCCCAACGATTCGAAGGGGGCGGCATGCGCTACCTGCGTTTCAAGCGCTGGCTCATTGAGATCAAGCAATCGGTCGACGGGATCGATGCGGTCTTTTTCGAAGAGGTCCGCCGCCATGCCGGCGTCGATGCGGCTCACGCTTACGGCGGCTTCATGGCCCATCTGACGGCATGGTGCGAGCACCACCAGATCCCTTACCAAGGGGTTCCGGTTGGCACGATCAAGAAGCACGCGACCGGCAAGGGCAACGCGAACAAGGAGCAGATGGTGGCGGCCGCACGACAGCGTGGCCATGCCCCTGCGGATGACAACGAAGCAGACGCACTGGCGATTCTGCACTGGGCCATTGAGACACAGGAGTTTTGACATGAAGATCCCAAACTACCAATACCGCTGTCCTTTGGGACGTCTGCAACCCCAGACCACAGATCTGGACGCGATCAAGGAGCGTGGCTGGCGCGACCAGCACATCCTTGTGGTGTCAGAGTCCGATGAGCGTTTGGACTTTGTTGAACGTGAGTTCGTGAAGCGGATTGGTCAGCGTCTGTACGGTGCCAGCCACAAGCAGGGAGGTCGTCATGACTGAGTGGTGCACAGATACCGTGGCGGCCAGGTTGGAAGAGGCTGCCAACACGGGACGCCGACTGCCTCCAGTGCGGGTGCAAGGCTACTACACGGTTTGGCCAGTCTTCGTTCGTCAGGAGTGGGAGACACTGGCTGCCGACGAGAAGGTCTACCGACCCTTTCCACCAAGTCCCAAGGACATCGACCGCATGCTCGAGGTCATGCGTTGGGTGCAGTGGTTGGAGGTCGAGCAGCGCCATCTGGTCTGGATGCGGGCCAAGCGCTATGGATGGCGAGAGATCGGCATTCGCTTTGCCTGTTGTACCAAGACGGCGCAACGACATTGGCAGAAGGCACTGCAGACCCTGGCGGATCATCTTAACGGTCATGCCAAGGCGCAAGGGAGTTGATAGAAATTTCGGAAGCCTTCTAACCGGAAAGGGGAGGTTCGGGAGAACGACAAAAGAGGGGGTCTGAGGGGGTGTCTCATTTCGAAGCGAAATGCCCTACAGTGACGGCTATGGTTGCGAAAGCTGCGTGACCGAGAGGGAGGGCCCAGGCAAAAGGGGTCCTTCCTCGCCAAAATCCAATGCGGGGGGCGACAGCCCGGCATTTCGATAGCGTCAGGCCGCGCAACGAGGTTACCGGGGTTACCAGTTACCACCCCGGTTACCACCTGAACCGAGTTACCACCCAATCTACGACCCGCCCACTGTGGCGGGTTTTTGCATTCCATGACCCAAACCTTGAACGTCGAATACCGGAAGGTCGAGACGCTGATCCCGTTCGCCCGGAATCCGCGCACGCATACCGAGGCGCAGGTCGCCAAGCTCGCGGCCAGCATCGTCGAGTTCGGCTGGACCAATCCCGTCCTGGTCGATGGCAGCCACGGCATCATTGCCGGGCATGGTCGCCTGGCAGCTGCGCGCAAGCTCGGTCTGTCCGAGGTTCCGGTCATCGAACTCGGCCACCTCTCGCCGTCACAGAAGCGCGCCTATGTAATCGCTGACAACCGCCTGGCACTCGATGCGGGATGGGATGAAGAGATGCTCGCCGCCGAACTGGCGGAACTCACGGAGTCAGGTTACGACCTTACGCTGACCGGATTTTCCAACGAGGAAATTGAAGGCTTACTGGTGGATGGTGGGGAAGGAACGGCTGAGGAGTCCTCGGCTGATTCCGACGATGCTGCCGACGAGGTCCCTGATACGCCGGTCAATCCGATATCGCGTCCCGGCGACGTCTGGCAACTGGGCGCGCATCGCGTGATTTGCGGTGATGCCGCCGACGTCGCCGTGGTTGCAGCCTTGATGGCCGACGACAAGGCTGCGCTGTGCTTCACCTCGCCGCCCTACGGCAACCAGCGGGACTACACGAACACCATCATTGATTGGGATGCCCTGATGCGCGGCGTTTTCTCCAACCTGCCGATGACTCCGAACGGCCAGGTGCTGGTCAATCTTGGTCTGATCCATCGCGACAACGAGGTCATACCCTACTGGGATGGTTGGCTCGACTGGATGCGCACGCAGGGCTGGAGGCGTTTTGCCTGGTACGTCTGGGACCAAGGCCCGGGATTGCCCGGCGACTGGAATGGTCGGCTGGCACCTTCGTTCGAGTTTGTCTTCCATTTCAACCGCCAGGCACGCCAGGCCAACAAGATCATGCCCTGCAAATTTGCGGGTCAAGAAACGCATCTACGCAAGGACGGCAGTTCCACGGCCATGCGCAAGAAAGATGGGACGATTGGTGGCTGGACAGCGGCCGGCACGCCAACGCAGGACACCAAGATTCCGGATTCCGTGATTCGCATCATGCGGCACAAGGGAAAGATTGGACAGGGCATCGATCACCCGGCGGTATTCCCGGTGGCACTGCCAGAGCACATTCTGGAAACCTACACCGACGATGGCAACATCGTGTTCGAACCATTCTGCGGATCAGGCACCACGCTGCTTGCTGCGCAACGCACTGGCCGCGTAGTGCGGGCCACCGAGATTGCGCCCGAGTATGTTGATGTGACCATCAAACGTTTCCAGCTGAATTTCCCGGAGGTGTCGGTCACGCTGATGACCACTGGGCAGACCTATGGTGCAGTTGCCGCAGAACGATTGGGAGCACCCGCATGACGATTTCGTGGCTGGCCGACAAGATCGAGCAGTGGCCGACTGCCAATCTGGTGCCCTATGCCCGCAATGCCCGGACGCATTCGGATGCTCAAGTGGCGCAGATCGCCGCGTCGATTGCCGAGTTCGGTTTCACCAATCCGATCCTGGCCGGTGGTGATGGCGTCATCGTGGCCGGGCATGGCCGTCTGGCTGCGGCCCAGAAACTTGGCATCGCTGTCGTTCCAGTTGTGATCCTTGATCACCTGACACCGACGCAGCGTCGCGCTCTGGTGATCGCGGATAACCGGATCGCCGAAAACGCCGGGTGGGACGACGCCATGCTCCAGATTGAACTGGCGGCGCTGCAGGATGACAACTTCGATCTGTCCTTGACTGGCTTCGATGCCGATGCCCTGGCCGACTTGCTCGCCGGTGAGGAAACGACCACTGAAGGCGATACCGACGAGGATGCCGTTCCGGAAGACACTGGCCCCGTTGTATCCAGGGCTGGTGATGTCTGGATCTGCGGGGAGCACCGCGTGCTCTGCGGGGACTCGACTGATGCTGATGACTACGCAGCTTTACTGGGCGACGAGATCGCCGACATGGTGTTTACGGATCCGCCGTACAACGTCAATTACGCCAACTCGGCCAAGGACAAAATGCGCGGCAAGGACCGCGCGATCCTCAACGACAACCTCGGCGACGGGTTCTATGATTTTCTGCTGGCAGCCCTGACACCCACCGTGGAGCATTGCCAGGGCGGCATCTACGTGGCCATGTCGTCAAGCGAACTGGACCGACTGCAGGCGGCGTTCCGTGCTGCCGGTGGACACTGGTCAACCTTTGTCATCTGGGCCAAGAATACTTTTACCCTGGGCCGTGCCGACTACCAGCGTCAGTACGAACCGATTCTCTACGGCTGGCCCGAGGGTGCCGATCGTCACTGGTGCGGTGACCGTGACCAGGGCGATGTCTGGCAGATCAAGAAGCCGCAGAAGAACGATCTGCACCCGACCATGAAGCCGGTGGAACTGGTGGAACGGGCCATCCGTAATTCCAGTCGCCCGGGTGATGTGGTCATGGATCCCTTTGGCGGGTCGGGCACCACAATGATCGCCGCCCACAAATCGGGCCGCAAGGCGCGGCTGATCGAACTGGACCCAAAGTATGTGGATGTGATCGTGCGGCGCTGGCAGGACTATGCCGGGGCGAAGGCCATAAGGCAGTCCGATGACGTGGCGTTCGACGCGCTGTCAGTCGGTGGGGAACTCCGGCAGGAGGTCGCCGCTGGTGATGTCGGCGCAGTAAGTGACGTTGCCGAATTCGCTGGGGTCATCAGCGAGGATGACCCCGCCGACTGACTGGATTGCCACGCCGTACTTGCGAGTGAGCTTGGTCAGTTCGGCGATGAATTTGTCGTAGTTGGCTTCGAGTTGCGGGGTGGTGACGACGGCGGCCATGGTGATCTCCTTACGCTGCTTCGGCTTCGAAGGACTCGTCAGTCACTTCGCAGTGGATCACGAAGCCAGTCAGGTAAGGCAGCCCCTTCGGGATGCCGTAATCCTTGCTGGTCTGGCGGCCAATCGTCCAGCCCATCCACCGCGTTACTGCGGCGTCGATGGCTTGCTGGATCGTGTGGCCCCGCAGCATCTCGTTGAGGACGTCGTCGGCAAAGTGGCGTCCGTGGCGGCTGTCGAGGAACAGCCTGACCGATTCGAGGGGCTGGTTGGTTGCGTCTGAGATCGCAGTCATCGCGATCGGCCAGGCGGCTTCGGCTTTGTCGTTCATCGTGCCAAAAAAGCCCCAGGCCTCGTTTTGGGTGGCGGGGATGGTTTGCTGGGTGGTCATTTCTGTCTCCTTGATTGATCGTTGCGACACCCGTATGAACGCGCTGTTTGATTGAGAAGCCAAGCTCTTCATCGCAGAAATCTGAATCATTTTTTCAAGGCGATTTGGTCGAGCAATTCGATGGCACCGGCGTCGCAGCACATTGCGATGCGCAGGGTGCGCAGCGCCTGGTCGATGCTGACTTCGGGTCGGCGATTGTCGAGCAGCCAGCGAATCGCGCTGGCCTGGTCGTTGCTGGGTGTCGGCGACTCGATCGCCACCCCGACGTAACGCCCGTAGCTGCTGCCGGAGGGATCGACGTAGAGCGTGGTGCGGCCGGGGGCGCTGACTTCGACCACACGTCGGTGACCATCAGCATGGCCGCCACGTCCCGCCAGCCAATCGCGGTCTTCCAACAGAGTGTTGGCGAAGGCGTCGTACTCGGTTGCGGTCAGCTCCTTGCGGAACTCGATCGTGATGACCTCGGGCGGTGCACTTGGATCGCTGTTGTGATGAACCTCGTCGATGCTGCAGGGCTTGCGGGTAAAGCGTGCGCGGATGCTGGTGCTCATGATGGTCTCCATTCAGTGGATTGTTTCGACACCCACATGAACGCGCTGTTTGATTGAGAAGCCAAGGGCATTCTGAATCTTTATTTGGGGGCGGCGGCGCGTGTCGCCACCCCGGTTCCGGTCAGACAATCCGGTAGATGCGCTCGCCGCCTTCGGGCTTCTCGGAGGCAAGGTTGAGCCCGAGTTTTTTCTTGAAGGCACTGGCAAAGGTGCCGCGTACTGTGTGGGCTTGCCAGCCGGTTGCCGCGCAGATCTGGCTGATGGTGGCGCCCTCGGGACGCTGCAACATCTGGATCACGGTGGCCTGCTTGCTGTTCTCACGGGTGCGGGGCTTGCCCTCGACGCTAACCTTGAGCAGGCGTTTTGCCGCGTCCTGCTTTTCTTGCGCCCAGTTGGCTTCAGCCGCCGACACGGCGGCCTCAACCTCCGGGTCGGGGTGAATGGCCGCCGGCGTCGGTCGTGCGCGCCCCAGGGCGTCGTAGCCCTCGGCAGCAACAAACCAGTCCTGGCCACCGTTGCTGGTGATCAGTGCTTTGTTGAACAAGCCGGCGATGACTTTTTGCCGTGCCCCGCCCTTGACCCCTTCGGGGAACCAGTTGAGGCGGCCATCCGGTTGATCGGCCGCGTGGGCCAGAACTTGGTGTTGGGTGTCGGTGAGTTTGATTGTGGTGGTCATGTTGATCTCCGTGTAAGTGGGGTGTGGTTCAGTCTTCAAGGACGATGCGGCCGTCGAGGGTGATCCAGAGGCGGGCATCTTCTGGGGTGGCCATTTCGCGCGTTTCGCGACCGGTGGACATCCAGACGCCGTCCTTGCTCGTGAAGGTGTAGGTCTTGCCGTCATGGACGACCTCGATCGGCTTGCCCTGGTGAAACTCGACTTGGATGTCCATCCAGCCGCGCAGGTCATGGTTGGTGTCGATGACTTTGGCCTCGATGGTCTGTTTGCTGTTCATGCTGACCTCCTCGTGTGTGGTGATGGTGATTGCATGAACGCGCTGTTCTGGAGGAAAGCCAAGCACTGAATCGCGACGTTTAAAAGCTTCTGCGATCGGCTTGATGTACATCATGGGTCTGTCGATACGCGCCTACGCCCGCCATCGCGGCGTCTCTCATGTAGCGGTCAAGAAGGCGATCGATACCGGCCGCATTACGCCGGAGGCAGACGGCACGATTGAACCAAATCGCGCCGATCTCGAATGGGCACAGAACACCGTGGCGGCCCGTAAGCCAGCCGCTGCCAAAGCAGCTTCGCCGGCAGCGGAGCCGGTTCGCCAGTCAAGCACTCCGGTCGAACCTGTCGCAGCACCGCTGTCCGCTGGCGGCACGTCCCTGTTACAGGCCAGGACCGTCAACGAAGTCGTCAAGGCGCAGACCAACAAGGTGCGCCTCGCCCAACTCAAGGGCGATCTGGTCGATCGATCACAGGCCATCGCTCACGTTTTCAGGCTGGCACGTACCGAGCGCGATGCCTGGCTCAACTGGCCAGCCCGGATATCGGCCGAGATGGCTGCCAAATTGGAAGTTGACGCCCATGAATTGCATGTCGCCCTGGAATCTGCCGTGCGCGATCACCTGATCGAACTCGGTGACATGCGGCCTCGGGTGGATTGATGGAACAGGAAGAGTACGAAGGCGCCCTGGATATCGAGCGTGCCTGGCGGGAGGGGCTCGTTCCGGATCCGCTGTTGTCGGTCTCCGAGTGGTCCGACCGGCATCGCATGCTGTCCTCGAAGGCATCCTCGGAACCTGGCCGCTGGCGCACCAGCCGCACGCCGTATCTGAAGGCCATCATGGATTGCCTGTCGCCGACCTCGCCGGTCGAGCGCGTGGTGTTCATGAAAGCGGCCCAACTGGGTGCGACCGAAATGGGCAGCAACTGGATCGGCTACGTGATTCACCATGCGCCGGGTCCAATGATGGCGGTCTGGCCGACCGTGGAAATGGCGAAGCGCAACTCCAAGCAACGGATTGATCCGCTGATCGATGAATCGTCGATCCTGCGTGAGTTGATCGCACCGGCCCGGAGCCGTGACTCGGGCAATACGATTCTGGCGAAGGAGTTTCGCGGGGGCGTCCTGGTGATGACTGGGGCTAACAGTGCGGTCGGCCTGCGCTCGATGCCCGTGCGTTACTTGTTCCTCGACGAGGTCGATGGTTATCCCATCGACGTCGATGGCGAGGGCAATGCGGTGGCGCTGGCTGAGGCCCGTACTCGGACATTCTCTCGGCGCAAGATCTTCATTGTGTCGACGCCAACGATAGCCGGCGTCAGCACCATCGAGCGGGAATACGAGGCCAGTGATCAGCGGCGCTACTTTGTTCCATGCCCTCACTGTGGGCACCGGCAATGGCTGCGCTTCGAGCAACTGCGGTGGGAGCGTGGTGAGGATGGCAACTTTCCTGACACGGCAGCCTACGTTTGCGAATCCTGTGAAGTGCCGATCCCGGAGCACCACAAGACCTGGATGCTGGAGCACGGCGAATGGCGGGCAATGGCCGATGGTGCCAGTCGCACTGCCGGCTTCCACCTCTCGAGTCTGTACAGCCCGATTGGCTGGCGCAGTTGGAAAGATGTCGCGGCCGCCTGGGAGAGTGCCATCAGTAAGGAAGCCGGATCCGCTGCCGCGATCAAAACCTTCAAGAACACCGAACTTGGGGAAACCTGGGTCGAGGAAGGTGAAGCACCCGATTGGCAGCGCTTGCTAGAGCGCCGCGAGGACTACCGGATCGGGACCATCCCGGTCAGTGGCCTGCTGTTGACTGCCGGTGCCGACGTTCAGAAGGATCGTATCGAATTGTCGATCTGGGCCTTCGGCCGAGGCAAGGAGTCCTGGCTGGTCGAGCATCGCGTGCTGATGGGCGATACCGCCCGCGACGAGGTGTGGAAAGCGCTGGCCGGCGTACTGAGGGAAACCTGGACGCATGAAACCGGCTGCCAGCTTGGACTGGCTCGTCTGGCATTGGATACCGGCTTCGCGACTCAGGAAGCCTATGCGTTTGTCCGGGGTGTGCGCGACCCGCGTCTGATGGCCGTCAAAGGGGTGGCACGTGGTGCAGCCCTGGTCGGCACACCGACTGCCGTCGATGCCACGTCTGGCGGCAAGAAACTGCGCCGGGGCATCAAGGTGTTCTCGGTCGCAGGCGGCATTGCCAAGTTGGAGTTCTACAACAACCTGCGCAAGTCGCCGGAGGTGGCCGAGGACGGCGTGACGATCCGCTATCCCGCAGGCTTCGTCCATCTGCCTAAGGTGGATGCTGAATACTTGCAGCAACTGTGTGCCGAACAACTGATTACCCGGCGTGACCGGAACGGGTTCGCGATTCGGGAATGGCAAAAGATGCGCGAGCGCAACGAAGCACTCGACTGTTACGTCTATGCCCGGGCCGCTGCCGCAGCCTCCGGCCTCGATCGCTTTGAGGATCGGCACTGGCGAGAACTAGAAAAGCAACTCGGGATCGCCAGCGCTGATCCCCCCGATTTATCCGATGTACCCGATGCCGAGGCCACCCACAGAGGTGGCCTCGCTGTTTCTGGCGTTCGCAATGGCGGACGTCGTTTGATCCGCAGCCGCTGGCTGACCTGAAACCCACCACAAAGGAAATCGCATCATGAGTCTGCAAACCCAAATCCACAGCCTGGTCATCCGTGTCGCCGACGAGTTCAAGACGGTCTATGCCAAGATTGGCAACCTCTCGTCGCTCTCGACGACCGACAAATCCACGTTGGTCGCCGCTATCAACGAACTCAAGGCGGCGATTGCAGCTGTTGCCGTCATCGATGATCTGGCCCCCGGCAGTACGACCACCACCTTCTCTGCCTCCAAAATCGTCACGCTGCTCGATGACTTGCGTGCGCAGATTCTCGGTGGTGCCGATGCTGCTTACGACACACTGCTAGAACTGCAGCAGGCCCTGCAGAATGACCAGACCGGCATTGCCGCGCTGACCGCCGCCATCGACAAGCGCGTGCGCTTCGATGCTGCACAAACCTTGACTGCGCCGGAGCAATTGCAGGCCCGGACTAATATCGGAGCAGTGGCCAGTACCGATATCGGTGACACCAGCACCGACTTCGTCGCCATCTTCGAAGCACAGTTGATCGCCTGATCATGAGCCTGGCTTCACAGATGGCTGCGCTGGCCAGTCGGGTCGCCGCCGAGATCAAGACGCTGGTACGCCCTGAACATCCGGGGATCGCGCGTGCCTGGGTGACCTTTGGCTATAGCGGTTCTGTCATCCAGATCAGTGCCTCCCACAACGTCGCAACGGTCACCCGGCTCGCAGCGGGACGTTACCGGATCACTTTTTTACAACCCTTCGCAGATGCGAATTACTGCTGGCTGGCGTTTGCCCGCAGCACTGCCAATTCAGGCAGCGCCAGGACGGCCTTGGCACGTTCGACATCGGATGCCAAGACGGCGGCATATGTCGACGTGGTGTGCGCCACAGGCAATACGTCCCTGGCGGACACCACGGAGATGAACCTGGTGGTCTATCGCTGATGGCACACACCGAAGATCAACTGACCTCGCTTGAAGCGGCACTTGCCAAAGGAGAGCGCCGCGTCACGTTCGGCGACAAGTCCGTGGAATACCGCACGGTCGAGGAACTCCAGGCGGCGATTGATGCGGTCAAGCGCGATCTCCACGACCAGGCAGTTGCCCGAGGTCTCTGGCCGAAGGCGCCGCGCCAGATCCGGGTCACCACGAGCAAGGGATTCTGAGATGCGCTGGCTGAAACGAATCTCACGCCGGATGTTCGGTGGCAGTCCGCTGCACGAGGCGGCTGGTGGTGGACGGCGTTCTTTTGCCTGGCTACCAGCCAACCCGAGCGCGGTAGCGGCGCTGATGGCGACCCAGACCGAACTGCGCACCAAGAGTCGTGATCTCGTGCGCCGCAATGCCTGGGCCAATGCCGCACTGGAGTCCTACGTGGCCAATGCGATCGGTACCGGCATCAAGCCGCAGTCCCTGGTGGCGGATGCCGCATTGCGCGAACGGATCCAGATGCTCTGGCGCGACTGGACGCTGGATGCCGACGCTTCGGGGCTCACTGATTTCTATGGCCTGCAAGCCTTGGCCTGCCGGGCCATGCTGGAGGGCGGCGAGGCACTGGTACGGATCCGCTATCGGCGCCCAGAAGACGGTCTGGCCGTGGCGCTGCAATTGCAGGCACTCGAACCGGAGCACTTGCCGGTGACCATGAACACGACGGCTGCGAACGGCAACGTGATCCGTGCCGGCATCGAATTCGACCGCCTCGGACGGCGTGTGGCCTATCACCTGTATCGGGCACATCCCGAGGATGGCGCACTGGCAACGATGTCCGGCAATGGCGGCATTGAAACGGTCCGTGTCGATGCATCGGAAATCCTGCATCTCTTCCGCCCCCTGCGGCCAGGGCAGATTCGTGGCGAACCATGGTTGGCCCGGGCCTTGGTCAAGCTCAATGAACTCGACCAGTACGATGATGCCGAACTGGTGCGCAAAAAAACTGCCGCCATGTTTGCCGGTTTCATTACCCGCCTGGCACCCGAGGACAACCTGATGGGAGAAGGCGTCTCGGACGCCAACGGGGTGGCTCTGGCCGGTCTGGAGCCCGGCACCTTGCAGATCCTGGAGCCCGGCGAAGACGTCAAATTCTCGCAACCGGCCGATGTCGGCGCGAGCTATGCCGATTTTCTGCGCATGCAGTTCCGTGCCGTCGCCGCTGCCATGGGTGTCACCTACGAACAACTGACCGGGGATCTCACCCAGGTCAATTACTCGTCGATCCGTGCCGGCCTGCTGGAGTTTCGCCGTCGCTGCGAAGCCTTGCAGCACGGCGTGCTCGTCCACCAATTATGCCGACCGATCTGGCAGGCCTTCATCGAGCAGGCAGCACTTGAGGGGGCGTTGTCCTTGCCGGGGTATGCCCGGGGTGGTCAGGCCAAGCGACGCGAGTATCTGGCTGTGAAGTGGATTCCCCAGGGCTGGCAATGGGTGGATCCCAAGAAAGAGTTTGACGCCATGCTCACCGCCATCCGGTCGGGTCTGCTCTCCCGTTCGGAGGCTATCTCATCCTTCGGCTACGACGCCGAAGATGTTGATCGGGAGATTGCCGCTGACAACGCACGGGCCGATGCGCTCGGGTTGGTGTTTGAGTCCGACCCCCGTCATGACTTGGCAGCTGCGCCGCCAGCCGTTGTTCCCCCCGAAACCCCGGAGAACCCCTGACATGCATTTACCTCATCTTGCGGCCCGTCTCTACGGTACGCCGCTTCTGCTCGCCCGTGCCAAACTCGACGTGATTCTGTCGGTGCTCGGCGAGCGGGTTAATTGGCCTGAACCCGAACTGGCGGCATCGATCCCACAGGCACGGGCACGCATCAATGCACCTGCAGGTGTTGCCGTGATCCCCGTGGTTGGGTCGCTCGTTCGTCGCACCATGGGGTTGGAACCGGCCTCGGGCTTCACGTCCTACGCTGAGATCGCCGGTATGGTCGATGCGGCGATCAGCGATCCGAGTGTCGAGGGCATCCTGCTCGACATCGATTCTCCAGGTGGCGAAGCGGGCGGCGTCTTTGAACTTGGCGAGCGGATCCGTGCCGCCGATGCCGTGAAGCCCATCTGGGCTGTGGCGTCGGACTCGGCGTACTCCGCAGCCTATGCCATTGGCTGTGCGACATCTCGTCTGGTGGTCACACGTACCGGCGGCGTGGGCTCTATCGGCGTGATTGCCATGCACGTCGACCAGACCGCCCGCGATGCCCAACAAGGTTATCGCTACACCCCGATTACGGCGGGAGAGCAGAAGAACGATTTCTCTCCCCACGAAAAGCTCGGCCCTGATGCCCATGCCCGACTCCAGGCCGAAGTCGATCGTCTCTACGGCCTGTTCGTGACTCACGTCGCTGCGATGCGTCGGATCGATGCCGAAGCGGTTCGTGCCACCGAGGCCGGCATCTATTTTGGCGAGGAGGCGGTGAGTGCCGGGCTGGTCGATGCCGTCGGCAGCCTCGATTCGGTCATCGCCGAATTCGGCAGTTTTCTGGTGGCTCGTCGGGCGCGCGGCCACGCGGTATCGAGTTCCTCGCGCTCACTGGCAACACCCATCGCATCAAGTCCTTCAACTTCCATGGAGATCTCAACCATGTCTCACCCTGACACAACTGAAAAGCCACTGACCGATGAACCGGCAAAAGCTCCCGAGCCTGAATCGGAGACCCCTGTCACTGATGAAGTACCGCCCACTGACGCCCAAGCCCGCCCTGCGGAGAACGGAACCAACGCACTCGCCATCGCCGAACTGTGCCAACTCGCCGGTCATCCGGAATTGACGGCCCGTTTCCTCGCGGAAGGCGCTTCTGAAGGTCAGGTCCGTAAAGCGCTGCTGGCCAGCCGTGCCGACAGTCTGGAAATCCGCTCGACGATCGCACCGGATGCCACAGCGCCTCAGCAACCCCAGTCTGCCGCCAATCCACTGATGGCGGCCGTCAAAAAACTCACCGGAAAGGAGTAAGCCATGCCCGTCATTACCGAAGATATCAATCTGGGCGATCTGCTCAAGTACGAAGCCCCCAATCTCTATTCGCGTGACCAGGTCACGGTTGCTGCCGGCCAGAACCTCGTGCTCGGCACCGTGGTGGGCATCGATGCCACCACGGCCAAGGTCAAGCAGATCGATCCGGCCGCCACGGATGGCACCGAAGTCGCCGTTGGCGTTCTCGCCACCTCGGTCGACGCCAGCCTGATCGATCGCGAGGACGGGATTCTGATCGCCCGTCACGCCGTGGTCGCCGATCACGCTTTGACATGGCCTGCCGGCATTCCCCCCCTGGACAAAGCCGCCGCGATCGCCCAACTCAAGGCGGCCGGTGTGCTCGTTCGTCACGCTGTTTAAAGGAGTCCTCTCATGCAGAACCCGTTCTCGAATCCCGCCTTCTCGATGGCCAACCTTACGGCCGCCATCAACCTCCTGCCGAACCGCTATGGCCGGATGGAGTCTCTGAATCTTTTCCCGGTGAAGCCGGTGCGCTTTCGCCAGATCCTCATCGAGGAGAAGAACGGCGTGCTCAACCTCCTGCCGACCTTGCCGGTGGGCAGTCCCGGTACCGTGGGACAACGCGACAAGCGCAAGATGCGCTCCTTCGTCGTACCCCACATCCCGCACGACGATGTGGTGCTGCCCGAGGAAGTCCAGGGACTGCGTGCCTTCGGTTCGGAAACCGAACTGGAGACCGTGGCCGGCGTCATGGCCAGTCATCTGGAGACGATGCGCAACAAGCACGCCATCACGCTGGAACATCTGCGCATGGGGGCACTTAAAGGCATCATCCTCGATGCCGATGGCTCGCCGCTCTACAACCTCTATGACGAGTTCGGCATCGCCCCGAAAACCATCAACTTCGCGCTGGCCACCGACAGCACCAACGTTCGCCAGAAGTGCGTCGATACCCTGGCGCACATCGAGCAAAACCTGCTCGGCGAGTTCATGACCGGCGTGCGCTGCCTGTGCTCTCAGGAGTTTTTCGAGAAACTGATCGCCCACCCCAAGGTCGAGAAAGCCTACGAAAACTTCCAGCAGGGCGCGATCCTCCGTGACGATGTCCGGGCCGGCTTCACCTTTGGCGGCATCGTGTTCGAGGAGTATCGCGGTCAGGCCACCGATGGCAACGGGGCCACCCGCCGCTTCATCGCGGCCGGCGAAGCCCATGCTTTCCCTGTCGGAACTATCGACACCTTCGGCACCTACGTCGCACCGGCGGACTTCAACGAGACCGTCAATACGCTGGGTCAGCCGTTGTACGCGAAGCAGGACTCCCGCAAGTTCGAACGCGGCACAGATCTGCATACGCAGTCGAATCCGCTGCCGATGTGCCATCGCCCGGGTGTGCTGGTCAAGCTGACGATGTCCTGATGACCGTCATGACTGATCTGTATGCGGCAGCCGGGCGAGCTGGCTTGCTCACACCGGCCGTCATTGGGGGCACGGAAGTCCTGGTGGATTTTCGTGCCCCCGATGTCGAGGTCCTCGATGGCCTTGGACTCTCGTCCGACTACGCGATTCGCTATCCCGCAGACGAGGTCATGCTCGATACCGGCCACGAACTGGTAATCGGTGGCGTGACCTATCGCGTTCGGGAGGTTCGGGCAGTTGGTGACGGCTCTGAATGTCGGGCAACGCTGACCATGCTTTGAGCCTCGTTTCTAACCATTCATCCCGTAACTACTTTGGAGAATCAAATGCCCACATCCATTCGGGAGCGGCTATTGCAGGAGATCGTCAACCGACTCAGTCCCCTGGCGCAGGCAGAAGGCGCACAGATCAAGCGGTCGCCGACTACTGCCATCAGCCGCGACGCGAGCCCGGCCTTGTTGCTCTTCCCAGAAGCCGAGTCAATTGCCCAGCGGGCCAATGATCGTATCGAACGCCATCTGATCGTTCGTCTGGTAGCCGTGGCCCGTGAAACCAGCGGCGAAGCCGCCGAGGGCATTGCCGATCGTCTGCAGGTTGCCGCGCACGCAGCCCTGTTTGCCGACATCAACTTTGGCGGCCTGTGCATCGGACTTCAGCAACTTGATTGCGAGTGGGACATCGAGGATGCCGATGCCACGGCGGCTGCCATTCCGACACGTTATCAGGTCACGTACCGCACCCTGGTACATGACCTCACGGCACAGGGGTAAGACCATGGAAGTCACGCTCAGCAAACTGTTGACGTCCATCCAAAACTGACCCGTTTAGGGGTGTAATTTTCGTTCGAAACTGACCCACCTGAAATCGCTATCCTGCTCATTTTTTGAGCGGGGAAACAGGAGTGATCAACGTGGGCATGTTAGCCAAGATTCGGCGGATGCACATCCGCGACGGGTTGCCGATCCGAGAGATTTCCCGGCAAACCGGACTATCCCGCAATACCATCCGGCACTGGCTGCGCCAGCCGGTGATGCAAGAGCCGCACTACCCGGCACGCCGGGTTGTCAGCATTCTCGACCCATGGGTCGAACAACTGCGGCAATGGCTGGAAACCGACCGGCACCGTAACAAACGCGAGCGGCGCACCGCCGTTCATCTCCATCAGGCGCTACAAGCGCAAGGCTATCCGGGCGGCTATGGACGGGTCTGCGCCTTCATCCGGCGCTGGAAAGCGGAAATCGACGCCCACCCCAAGCGTGCCGCCTACGTTCCACTCAGCTTTGCGTTGGGTGAAGCCTTCCAGTTCGACTGGAGTTGCGAGTACGTGTTTATCGGCGGCCTGCGCCGACGCATCGAAGTCGCGCACATGAAGCTCTGCGCCAGCCGCGCCTTCTGGCTGGCAGCTTACCCAACGCAAAGCCACGAAATGCTCTTCGATGCCCATGCCCGGGCCTTTGCCGCCTTTGGTGGCATTCCCCGGCGCGGCATTTACGACAACATGAAGACCGCCGTCGACAAAGTCGGGCGCGGCAAGGAACGCACCATCAATGCCCGCTTCCATGCCATGTGCGGGCATTACCTGTTCGACCCGGAATTCTGCAACCGGGCCGCCGGCTGGGAGAAAGGCATCGTCGAGAAGAACGTGCAGGATCGCCGCCGGCAAATCTGGCAGTCCGCTACTCAGCAACGTTGGCCGGATTTCGCCGGCCTTAATGCCTGGCTGGGCGAACAATGCCGGCAGGCGTGGCAGGACATGGCCCACCCGGAATGGCCGGCGCTGACGCTTGCCGAATTGCTTGAAGACGAACGGTTGCAGATGCTGCCCAATCCACGTCCCTTCGACGGCTACATCGAGCAACCGGTGCGCGTCTCCAGTACTGCGCTGATCCATTTTCAGCGCAATCGCTACAGCGTACCCAATGAACTGGCGCACCGGGTGATCAGCCTGCGCATCTATCCGGAGCGTCTGCAGTTGGTCGCCGATGGCCGGGAAGTCTCCGGCCATGTACGCAGCTTCGAGCGCCATCTCACCTTCTACGATTTCCGGCACTACATCAGCCTGATTGAAAGGAAACCCGGTGCGCTCAGAAATGGTGCTCCATTTGCAGACATGCCTGAAGCGCTTAGGCAACTGCAAACCTTCCTGCTCAAGCAAAGCGGCGGCGACCGGGTGATGGCGCAGGTACTGGCGACCATTCCGGTGCATGGACTGGACGCGGTGATCGTGGCAGTGGAACTGGCGCTGGAATCAGGGCGCCCGAGCGGTGAGCATGTGTTGAACGTGCTCGCCCGCCTGAAACAGAACGCGCTTCCCCAGACGATCATCGATGTGCCGCTGGTACTGGCGGTGGAACCCGAGGCCAATACCCGGCGTTATGACTATCTACGTGAGGTGAACCATGTCCGTTGAATTGGTGGCCAAGCTGAAATCCTTGAAGCTACACGGCATGGCGCAGACCTGGCCGGAATTGCTGGCCAGGGCACGGCACAGTGCTCTGGAGCCAGAGCATCTTCTGCGGGAATTACTGGCGGCGGAAACCGCCGAGCGGGAGGTGCGTTCGATTGCTTATCAGATGACGGCAGCGCGTTTTCCGGCGCATCGCGATCTGTCCGGCTTCGACTTTGCCGAGGCCGAGGTGGATGAGGCACTGGTGCACCGTTTGCACACGACGCAGTTTCTGGAAGCGGCACAGAATGTGGTGTTCATCGGCGGGCCGGGTACCGGCAAGACGCACCTAGCCACCGCCATCGGCATTGAGGCGATTCAGCGCCATGGCCGACGGGTGCGTTTCTTCTCGACAGTGGAACTGGTCAATGCGCTGGAGCAGGAGAAAGCGCTGGGGAAACCGGGACAAATGGCCTATCGGCTGATGTATGTTGATCTGGTGATTCTCGATGAGTTGGGCTATCTGCCCTTCAGTCAGACGGGCGGCGCCTTGCTCTTCCACCTGCTGTCCAAGCTTTACGAGCGCACCAGCGTGATCATCACGACCAATCTGTCCTTCACCGAGTGGGGTAGTGTCTTTGGCGATGCCAAAATGACCACCGCCTTGCTCGATCGCCTGACCCATCATTGCCATATCGTCGAGACCGGCAACGAGTCCTGGCGCTTCAGAAACAGTGAGGCCCGGCTGACAACGGGCCGAAAACCAAATTCAAAAATGAAAGGAGAAAAACAACCCAAAACAGAAGACTTATCCACAGCGACGTAGCTATACTACGCGCTCAATTGACGGGTCAGTGTGTACGCTCGCCAAAAATTGACCAGCCAAAGGGTGTAATGCGCGTTCAAAATTGACCAGGGTGTTTAACCTACCTGCCTGATTTTCAGGCGGGGGATTTAGAGGTGATCACCATGGCCTTGTTGGGAAAGATTCGCAGGATGTTTTACCGGGACAAGCTCTCCTTGTCCGAGATTGCACGGCGCACGAGTTTGTCGCGCAACACGATCAAGAAATGGTTGAAGACGCCGGAAGGCGTCGAACCCAAATACCGGCGGCAGACGAACGAGCGCAAACTGGCGCCCTACGTTGAACGGCTGACGAAAGCGCTGGAAGTTGATGCGCACCGTCCCAAGCGTGACCGGCGCACGGCGCTAAAGCTCTGGCAGGAAATCTGCACCGAAGGCTTCGCCGGCAGCTACAGCCGGGTCACTGAATTTGTCCGGCGCTGGCGCGAACACGCCGGGCAAGCAACTGGCAAAGCCGCCTACATCCCGCTCAAATTCGTCCTGGGCGAAGCCTTCCAGTTCGACTGGAGCGAAGAAGGGCTGGTCATCGGTGGCATCTACCGGCGCATTCAGGTTGCGCATCTCAAGCTGTGCGCCAGCCGTGCCTTTGTGCTCATTGCCTATCCCAGCCAAGGGCACGAAATGCTCTTCGATGCGCACACGCGATCGTTTGCTGCACTGGGCGGCATTCCTCGTCGCGGCATCTACGACAACATGAAGACGGCCGTCGACAAGGTCCAGAAGGGCAAAGGCCGCATCGTCAATGCCCGGTTTGCCGCGCTGGCCTCGTACTACCTGTTCGATGCCGATTTCTGCAACGTGGCCTCTGGATGGGAGAAAGGCATTGTCGAGAAGAACGTCCAGGACAGCCGGCGGCGCATCTGGATCGATGCCGGCGGCCGTCGCTTCGGCTCGTTTCTCGAGCTCAACCTCTGGCTACTGGAACGCTGCAAGAGCCTCTGGCAAACGCTCCGTCATCCCGAGTATGGTGCCCTGAGCGTGGCTGAGATGCTTGAACACGAACGGCCGCACCTGATGCCAATGCCGGGACCGTTCGATGGCTATGTCGAGAGCGTGCACAAGGTCACGAGTACCAGCCTCGTGGCCGTGGCCAGGAACCGCTACTCGGTGCCCTGCGAATTTGCCGGACAGCGTGTCAGCGCCCGACTCTATCCGGAGCGAATCGACATCGTCCAGGGGGACATGGTCATTGCCAGCCATCTGCGCCTGGCCAATCACAGCCAGATTCGCTACGACTGGCAGCACTACGTCCCGCTCCTCGAACGCAAGCCCGGCGCACTACGCAACGGCGCGCCGTTCGCCGATCTGCCCGAACCGTTACAACGGCTTCGACGCGGCCTGCTCAAGCACGACGGCGGCGACCGGATTATGGCGCGGGTGTTGGCTTCGGTGCCGCAGCACGGACTGGAAACCGTGCTGGTGGCGGTCGAACTCGTCCTTGAATCCGGAGTCCTGAGTGCAGAGCATGTTGAGAATGTGCTCTCGCGCCTGAAGCATGCGGATCGAGTCGATCTCTCGGTCGACACCGACTTGATCGTCAGCGAGATCCCGCTTGCCGATCCGGAGCGTTACGACGCCTTGCGTATCCGGGAGGCAAACCATGCGTGATATTGCTGCCGAACTCAAAACGCTGAAGCTTTACGGCATGACCGGCGCCTGGGGTGATCTGGCGACTAGCGGGCAGCAGCCGGCCATGGAAGACTCGCGCTGGCTGATCGAACATCTGCTCGATGCTGAAACGACCGACCGGGTGATTCGATCAATCCGCTACCAGATGCATGCAGCGAAGTTTCCGGTGCATCGCGATCTGGCCGGCTTTGACTTCGAGGCATCTTCCGTCGACAAGGCGTTGATCCTGCAACTCGCTGAATGCGCCTTTACCGAGGCAGCGCAAAACATCGTCTTCGTCGGCGGTACAGGCACCGGCAAGACGCATCTGGCGACCGCGTTCGGCGTTTCCGGCATCGCCGAACATAACAAGCGGGTGCGCTTCTACTCGACTGTCGATCTCGTCAATACGCTGGAACAGGAGAAAGCGGCCGGCAAGGCCGGCCGACTGGCCTACAGTCTGATGCATGTCGATCTGGTGATCCTCGACGAACTGGGCTATCTGCCGTTCAGCCCGTCCGGTGGCGCCTTGCTCTTCCATCTGCTCTCGAAACTCTATGAGCGAACGAGCGTGGTGATCACCACCAATCTGACGTTCTCCGAATGGGCCAGTGTCTTTGGCGATGCGAAGATGACCACCGCGCTGCTCGATCGCCTGACGCATCACTGCCATATCCTGGAAACCGGCAATGCTTCTTACCGTTTCCGGCAGAGCAGTGCTTCCGCTCGCTCGAAGATCAAGGCACGCGAGGCCGAGAAACGAGCGGGATCAGCAAGCCCCAAAGAAACAGAGGTGCCAACCTGATCGTCGCCGCGCTGGAAATTCCGCTCCGGGCTACGCCCTGCGCTCCATTTCCAGCGCAAACCACTTCAACACCGAAAGGAGAAATTCGCTACACTTATCCACAGCAGCATTCATGACACGCTGCTATCGTCCCCGGTCAAAATTCAACGCGCACCAGTGGTCAAATTTAAACGAGCGCGGACAGGTCAGTTTTAGATGAAAACCCTGGGTCAAAATTCGGTGGAAATCAACAGGCACACGCTGCTGACCTGCCGCGCCCGTCATGGCATCAGCCCCGAGAACTCGGAATGTCTTGAGCGACAAGAGCTTTGCCAGGAACGCGGGCCGAACTCGCCGAGCCGTGGCCCTGAGCACAATGAACTCCGTCGTGCCAAAGCCGATGTCTGTTGGTAACGCGTCGAGCAGTCCGCCTTTACCGTTCTCGAAGCACGGCGTGATCTTGGCCATCACGACATCGTTGCGTCGGAAATAGGTGTAGCCCTCCCAGACTTCCGCGACCCTCCTGCTTTCGACGTTCTGGAGCTTCCCGTCCGTCGTGATGCACTCCATCGGCAGGAATGAAACCGACTCATCGGTGAGACGAAGCACTGCGCTCTCGGAGCGCGACGGATTGAACGCGGCAATGTGTTTGAGCTTGCACGTTTCCCAGTGCGCTGGAATACGTCGAATCCAATCGATACCTGAGTCGCGCTTTGCCGTCCCGGAATCAAGACCCTGCGTAACCGCGCCTTCGATGATGGTTTGCTTCTGCTCGGCGAGCAGGCCGATGAGGTCGCGCTTGGCCTTGATGAAGCGGGCGATGTGGGCATCTTGCGCCCGCAGGTAGGCGACGATCTGGTCTTGCTCGGGGCGCGGCGGCACCAAGGACGGCATCTGCTTGAATTCATCCCAATAGAGCCGGTTGCGGTCGGCTACGATGCCGCGTGAGAACTTATTGACCTCACGCATGTAGGCGTCGGTGCGGAACAAGTAGCTGTAGTAGGCGCTGTTGGCTTCTTGGAACGGCTTGACGACCACATAGGCGGGACTGACCAATCCGTCGACCGGCGCAGGGCCGAGTGCGCCTTGCCACATCCGCATCATGTTGTAGGCGATGTCGCCCTTGGCTGCGCGCTTGTACTTCTCCTTCTGACTCATCACCTGCTTGCGCTTGAGGTTTTCCATGTCACGCACACGCACGCCCGTGCGCAGGGACACCTCGAGAATGGGCAGATCGGGGAATCCGGTCTGAACCCGATGAGCGAACAGGCGACCGTTGCGCAGCACATTCCAGCCCTGCGGCACCTTGGGAACCCAAGGGAGACCAGACTCCTGGTAGGCGGGATACGTTGCCTGCAAAGCCATCACGCCGCCCCCACGATCTTGTGCAGCAGGCCGTCGGTCTGTTCTTCCAGCTTCAGAATGTCGGCACGAATCTGCTCCAGCGTGCGCAGCGGGGTCGGCTTGTAGAAGTAGCGTGCGAACGAAATCTCGTAGCCGATCTTCGTGGCATCCATCGCAATCCACGCATCCGGCGCGTGAGGCAGCACCTCGCGCACGAAGAAGGCCTCGATACCACCGGCTTCCTTGAGCGGCACCTGCTCGGTGTCGCGCAGGTCGGTGTCGGCCTCGTACTCGACCATGAAGCGATCCTTGCCCACGGTCTCCAGGTACGCCCCGTCGTAGCCGGGTTCGAAATGGTCGCCTGCCTTGAGCTTGCTGCGCTTGGCAATGACCGGCGGTGCCGACTCATCGCGCCAACTCACCGCCTTGTAGATGGCCTTTTTCTCGGGCGCACCCAACTTCTTGCTGTGCGCCTTCATCGTGGCGTCAAAGCGTGTGCGGAACTCGTTGTGGTCGTCAAACACATCTTCGCCAAGTTCCTGCTGCGCCAGCTTGGCCAGATCCACCAGCGTCTTGTCACGCAGCCACGTTACGGGGTCGAGCAGTTTCTTGCGCCGTTTCTCCGGCACGGCCTTCTTGGTGGTCTTTGTGTCTTCGTCGTCCGACTCATCGTCGGCATCCTCGTCGCCGTCATCACCCTTGAGCCACGCCTCGAGCTCGGGCTTGAGCTTGGCGAATTCGGTGTACAGCTTGTCGCTGTACTTGGTGTAAATCTCGCTGCGCAGGGTTTCGTCGCCGGTGGCAAAGCGCAGGCTTTCAATGGCGTTGCGTTTGAGCTGACTTTTGAGGCGTAGCGGGCGTTCGACCGTGATCTTCCAGTAGCCGAAATCGGCGTTGTCGAACCACTTGCTTTCAGGTACTGCCTTTGCGGCTTCTGCATCGGCGGGCGGCTGGTCAAGGTAATGCTTGAGGATGCGGTCAATGTCCGCTTCCGCCAGCTCGCAGTTCTTCTTGCCGAGGTTGCGCCGCATCGGCTGGAACCACTGCGAGGCGTCAATCAGTTGCACCTTGCCCTTGCGATGCGCGGCCTTCTTGTTGGCCAGCACCCAGATGTAGGTGGCGATGCCGGTGTTGTAGAAGATGTTGAGAGGCAGGGCGATGATGGCTTCGAGCCAGTCGTTCTCCAGCACCCAGCGGCGGATGTTGCTCTCGCCCTGGCCTGCATCGCCGGTGAACAACGCCGAGCCGTTATGCACCAGCGCAATGCGGCTGCCCAATGGCGTGTTGTGCTTCATCTTCTGCAGCTTGTTCACCAGGAACATCAACTGCCCGTCGCTGGAGCGGGTGATGAGCTTGAATTCGGCATCGCCGCCGTGATTGACGATGAAGCGCGGGTCGCTGAACTCCTTCTTGCCGCCCATCCTGTCGAGGTCGGTCTTCCAACTCTTGCCGTAAGGCGGGTTGGAGATCATGAAGTCGAACTCGCGCGACCGGAACTGGTCGGCTGACAGCGTGGACTTATCCGCGCCGCCGACGATGTTCTCGGCCTCGTCGCCTTCGCCCTTGAGCAGTAGGTCGGCCTTGCAGATGGCGTAGGTTTCCGGGTTGATCTCTTGCCCGAACAGGTGAATCGAGACTTCCTTGTCGTGGCTCGCGGCCAGCTCCTGCAGCGCCTCGTCCGCCACGGTCAGCATGCCGCCAGTGCCGCAACTGCCGTCGTACAGCAGGTAGGTTCCGGACTGAATCTGGTCGGCCACCGGCAGGAACAGCAGCTTGGCCATGAGGTTGACCACGTCGCGCGGGGTGAAGTGTTCGCCAGCCTCTTCGTTGTTTTCTTCGTTGAAGCGGCGGATCAGCTCCTCGAACACCGTGCCCATGCCGTGGTTGTCGAGCGCGGGCAATTTGATCCGGCCGTCCGCATCCTTGACCGGCAAGGGCGAGATGTTGACCTCAGGGTCGAGGAAGTCCTCGATGAGGTAGCCGAGGACGTGCGCATCGACCAGCGTTTGAATCTGGTCGCGGAATTTGAACTTGGTCAGGATTTCCTGGACGTTGGGCGAGAAGCCATCGAGGTAGTCGATGAAGTCGTCACGCAGGCGCTGGCCCGCGCTGCTGGCCTTGAGCTTCTCGAGCGTGAAGTCGGAGGTGTTGTAGAACGCTTGGCCCGCCGCCATCCGCAGCGCACCGTCCTGTTCGGCCACCTTGTGCGTGTCGAGAAACCTCTTGCGCTCCAGCACCGCCTGCTTGGTGGATTCCAGTACGGCATCGAGCCGCCGCAGTACGGTGAAGGGGAGGATCACGTCGCGGTACTTGCCGCGCACGTACACGTCGCGCAGGCGGTCATCGGCAATGTTCCAGATGAAGTCGGCGACCCACTTCAGGTTGCTTTGGTCTTGCTGTTTTACGGGTTTCATGACGCCTGCCCTTGCATCGCTGTCGTGGTGTCAGGCGCTTTGCTGACTGAATCCGTCGGTTGCACCGCAAGATCCCAGTGCTTCTTAAGTACGCCGACAAGGCGCTTCTGCCGATCAATCAGCAGTGCTGGTGTCCACGAGCCTTCCGACCGCACTTCCTGCGTTAGCACGAACGGTGATGCGGTGCCCTTGCCTCTGAAGTAGGCGTCCTTCTTCTTGGCAAAGTCGTAGTTGCTGGCAGACGAGTTCTTGTTCCTGTCCAGCGGAACCAAGTTGGCCAGACGGTGCGTCCAGCCATCGCGCTCGTCTTCGTCCGGGAACCACTTGATCCAGTCCGAACCGTCTGGTGGTGTTTGCGGCAGGACGTGTTCCAGAGACACGGCATCTTGGAGCTGCACGCCGGGGGCGCGCACCAAGGACTCAAGGCGCAATACCAGCGCCATCCGGGCCTTGGGCAGATCGTCGTACACGTCGCCATCGAGTGCCGCAACGAACTTGCGCTTTTGCGGGTCTGTGAGGGCGAGCGTGGTAAGCGCGGCCAGATCTCCCTTGAAGGTCTCCGGTTCGATTTCTTTGGTGAGCGCAGCGTAGGTTTCGATGCGCTCGTTGATGCCGACCTTGGTGACCAGCAGGAAATAGGTCAGGCGTTCAAGTGACTGGAAAAACTCTGCGAGCAGTTTGGGTTGCTGCCGAAAACGCTTGAAGTAGACCAGTGCCGGTGGCACCCAGTCCTTGAAGTCCACACGGTTGAGCCAAGACAGGTGCTCGTTAATCGTCTCGGCGTGCTCTGTGGCTTCAAAATCGGCATCGCGCACGAAGTCCCACACCTCGGCGTAGGGTTTGATGACCTTGTCGACGAGGTCGATGGGGGTCTTGTACTCGGTGACGTGCTCCTGAAACTCCTTGACCAGGATGTACTTCTGCTTCTTCTTGGCGTAGATGCTGCGGATGTGACCAAACAGGTCACCGAAGGCGTCGCGGCCCAGCGAGCTTTCGATCCGGCTCCACTCTTTGGCGTAGGCGCGGCTCTTGACGTCGCCTGCCGTGGTGCGGATCAGGCCCAGCACCTGCGCCTTGATGATGTCGATAGGGGCGAGGTCGAGCCCCCGATTGTTGAGTACGGAGAAGATGCGGTAGGCGGCTTCGAGGTCGGGCGTGGAGATGACAACCAGCGAGCAGTCGTTGGCGAGGAACTGCCACAGAGCAATCAGTTCGGCGGGTGGCAGCGCCTTGGCCTTTTCAAGCAGCAACGTGGCGTTTTCGCGGTAACGCAGACGGCTGTCTTCCAGCTTTTCGGTGCTTGCGACCAACTGCGCGATGCCACCCGGCTCCTGGATATTGGTGCGGAAGAAGTCGGCATCTTCCTCGCGGGCGGTCAGGCGGTACTCGTTTTTCTCGCCAAGGCTGACTTTGCCCTTCTTGTAGAGGAAGTCGGTGATGTCGTCTGCCGCATCCGGCATCACGGTGCGCAACACGGCGAACAGCATCGTGAGCGTGGACAGGCGCTGCTGGCCGTCGACTACCGATGACTTCGGGTCCCGGTCGTTCTTGATCAGAACGATGCTGCCCAAGAAGTATTGGCTGCTGGCTCCGGAGACACGCGCGTCCTGCATCGCCGAATACAGATCATCGAACAGCTCTGTGGCCTGTTCGGTAGTCCACGCGTAGGGGCGCTGGTAGTCCGGGATCTCGAACTGGTAGCTGCCTTCGAAGATCTCACGGATCAGTTTGTCGTGGGCTTCAAGTGTCTTTGCCATTGTGTTTTTCTTTCCCTTTTGCGTACGCCGGGTCCGCTCAACTCATCTTGGTTATTGTTTCGGGCCGAACTATTTCTATGACCTGGAACGTCTTGGATGCGCTTCCCGCAAGGTGAAGCACTACCTCGTCGCCTATGACAGCCCCGAGTATTGCCTGTGCCAGAGGGCGGCTTTCATTCACAATCCCGTTGGCAAAGTCGTCTTTACCTCTGGTGATCTGGACAGTCATTACGTCGTTAGGACGAGCAAGATCGATGTATCGAACTACGTCACCTACCTCGATTTCGAGGTCATCTTCTGTGTCGATCAGTACAGAGCTAACCGCTTCTCGCTCCCTCTCAGCTTGAACAGTGTTCGCAACCGATTCAATCTGCTGAGTCACCCGGGCAGTGAGTTGTCCAGCACCTTGTCCTTCTTCGATCCAGGCGTCTCCTGATGTGTGCTCTGGCTTCCAGCTCTCGCGCAAATACTCAAGGAAGTTGATGAGCTTCTCGGTTTCTTGTCGTGGAGTGCGGAACCAGTCCGTTGACCAGATGCGCCAAATGCGACCACGCCAGCCAAGAGCCTCAAGGATCTCTTGACGGATGCGGTCACGATCGCGAACTGACAAAGCAGAGTGGTAGGTTGCTCCGTCGCATTCGATTGCTGCCAGATACGATCCTGGCGCGTCTGGATGCTTGACGGCGATGTCAATGCGGTATCCCGCCACACCGAGCTGAGGGGTGACTTCATAGCCACGCATCTTGAGCATGTCCATGACGGAGATCTCGAAATCACTGTCTGGTTCGCGGTCTGTTTCCTCGATGGTCGGCAACGAGCCTGTGCGGGCGTACTCGAGGTAATTGCGCAGCGCCTTGGTGCCGTCCGGAGTAGTGCCATCCATCACGATGTCTTCGGGACGAAGAGATGTGTACAGGGCGATTGACTTCTTGGCGCGGGTGAACAGCACGTTCAGTCGACGCCAGCCGCCTTGCCGACTGATGGGGCCAAAGTTCTGACGAACAGCACTGGACCCTGGTGGCTTGCCAAAAGTCGTTGAGATGATGATGGCGTCGCGTTCATCACCTTGTACGTTTTCCAGGTTCTTGATGAACAAGGGCTGACCCTCGGACGCCCAATGGTCTCGGTAGGAGTCAGCCCCGCGAACCGATCTCAGTCGCTCTTCCAGCAGTTCTGCGATCAAGTCACGCTGCTTAATGTTCAACGTGACGACGCCAAGTGACTCATTGGGGCGTGTTGCTATGTGCTCAGCGACCGCATCTACGACCCGCTTAGCTTCGCGCAGATTAGTTTGGTTTTCATAGATGGCGTCGGCCAAGTAGACGGCACGCACCCCGAGCTTGCCCCCCTGACCATACGGTGAAGGGAAGATCACCAAATTGCCACGGTAGAAGCTATGGTTTGAAAAAGCGATCAACGAATGATGCTGTGAGCGGTAATGCCAGCGCAGGGAGCGAGTCGGCCTGAAATGCGATGAGCAGACATCCAGAATGCTCTCGGCATCCGTAGTGGTGAAGTGATCGTCACCACCGTCAACGTCCTGGGTCATCCGGGAGAAGAACGACGTCGGGGGTAACTGCTTCGGATCACCAACCACCACCAATTGACCACCACGGGCGACCGAGCCGATAGCCTCCTCGGGCTTCAACTGGGATGCTTCGTCCATGATGACAAGGTCAAACTTGATGACCCCTGGAGCCAGATACTGCGCCACGGCTTGAGGTCCCATCATGAAGCAGGGCTTGAGCGCCTGAATTGACCCACCGGCTCGGGTAAGAATTTTCCGAACAGGCATGCGTGGGCGTTGCTGAGGCATGAGGTAGTTCAGGAGAACCATCTCAGTCCGATCATCGACGCGAGCACCGTTCCTGCCGGGAGGCGGAGAGGCCTTGCGAGTGCATTCGTAGGCGATTGCCTTGCCACGCAGAGCAATAATCTCCTTGTCCAGTCGTTTGAACTCGTCGCGGATCTGGTTGTGCTTGAGGCCAGTAAAGCGCCCAAGCTGGGGGATGTTGCGGAAGGCTTCCCGAGTGATCGTGCTGTAGGTGCAATAGGCGTAGGCGTCTGACAGCTCATCAGGTTTGATGCGCTTTCTCTCAAGAAGCTCGACGAACTCAGGCAAGGCCAGCTCGTTGGCCTCCTTGCGGCGGGTCAGATACAGCGACCAAGGAATCAGAAGGTCCTGATCCTCGACTGCCTTTTGAACTGCGCCATGCAGGGCGCTGACAAAAAGCTCCAAGTCCTCGTCTGCAGGTGTGCCCGTCCAGGTTTCCAGTTCAAACTTCCCGAACTGAGACAGAGCATTGCTCAGGCTCTCAACCTGCTGCAGTCCCGTGTGGACGGGTTCCAGTGCGGCAGCCAGGGTGCGGCAGGCTTCAATCGGATGCCCGGTGCGCAGCTTGTACTTGACCTGTGGAGACAAATTGAGACCGTCGATGCTTTGACCGAAGGACAGCGCCTCGATAGCGGTCGAGCAGTCCGTATCCACGCCCATATAGAGATCGCCGAGGAGCGACTTGATGCGGGCATTGGCCTGAATCTGTGACTTCAGCGACGAACGCTCCAGGGCTGCATCGCATCCGGCGATCACTTGGCCGAATGTCGCCTGGCTGCGAACCTCCAACTCAAGCCATTCGAATTGGTCTTTGAGGGCTTCTATGAATTCATTAGTCTTCTCCAACACCTTATCGAGAAGATTGCTGCCACCGAATTCAGAGAGGCGTTTAAGCTTTGCGTTGATGTCTTTGACTGCTGCGATTGCGGTCGTGATCTCCATCTTGACCGTCGAGAATTCGCGGCGCAGGGCTCGGGCTTGGTCGGCGGTGAAGCTGACTGGGTCGATCAGAACGGCTTGGATATCTTCTGAGGCGACTTTGATGCCCCGATTCCACTTCGCGAGCGCAAGGTATCCATCCAATGGGGATGGGGTAGCTGGCGCGGGAAAACCGAGGAACTGCGTCCAGGTCGGAGAGGACTTCCACTGTTCTTTGAGACCGGTCAGCTTGACGATTTGTTCGAGCTGCTCCAGCCGCTTTTGGCCAGGCATTTTGCGCTTGGTGCGTTGGAGTGCCTTGTGCAGTCCTACCGCCTTGCGCCATCGACCTTGGAAGATGCGGTACCACGCATCGCCTTCTCGCAGGGTCAGGATGGCTTGCTTGATATCTCCTTCATGCGGCAAGGTATCCACATAGAGTGAGTCCCCGAGTTCTTTTTCAAGACCGGTCCACTCTCCTTGGAGGGCAAGCAACTGATCAAGAGCCTGGACCGCGCCATCGCGAGTCAGTCCAGGGGTCTGGAGGTGGAAGTGCTCCTCTGGGGCATCCAGCACGAGATTGGTAAAACTGAGCAACTGCTCCAGCTTCTGCGTCGATCCGTTGTAAGGGATCTTCTTCTCGCCCAGGAATATCACCAAGTTGGTGTTTGCCGTCAAAAGCTTGCCTGCCGTCTCAACCAGTTGTTGATGCAGGATGCGAAGCTCGTTAAGAGTGCCCAGCTCTGCGCCCAAGCTCCCCGCGATTCGTTGCAAGCCCTTTAGGCCGTCTGTCCCGGACTTCGTGACGCTAGATTCGAGCTTCAGCGCTGTGTTGACGGCCCCTTCAAGGCTGTGGAACTGTTCGACTTGTTTGGCGAAGGCGTCGAGTGCTTGAGCGGCTTTGGCTCCCGTCTCGTCGTCCTCAAAGAATCCTGGGATGAGGTGCAGCGGCAATTGCTGATTGGCAGTCTCAAGCAGGTTCTTCAGTATGGCAAGTTGCTCACCGCTGAACGCCAGAGAGAGGTTGTGGACACGGCCTCCGAGCACTTGCGAGAAGTGCTTCGAGGCCTCTACCAAGCCCCGGCCCCACTCATCAGCTGTTTCAAAAAGCTGGGTTAGCTTGACTTCATCGCCAGGGATCAGGCGCTCAGGGTAGAAGCCCCAGAAGGTGCAGCTTGCGTCAAAGCCTCCGACCGACTTGTATTGGGACCCAAGGTATCCCAGGCAGTCCATGCGCCGACCGAACTCGAATTCGGAAATTTGAGTTGCATCGCCGATACTGATCTGGCTGAGCATGCTCTCTTCGTTGCTCAAACCTTGGCGGTGCTTCTCGGCTCTCCACATGATCTGATGAAGCGTCAAACCAAACGCGTTATGCGCGATGGAGTTGATCAGGTCTGTGTAGGCTTTGAGATCCTGGCGGTGAGCTTCCAGTTGCTGCTGCAGACGGGGAAGGTCATTGGGGTGGTTGGGCCTGAAGGTGGTTCGCTTAGAAATTTCCTCTAAGACTCGCTTCTTGTTGGTCTTGTTGCTGTGCAGCTCAAGAACAAACGGATCGAGGCCAGCCAATGACAAACGGTTTTTTACGACTTCAAGAGCCGCCAACTTCTCGGCAACGAAGAGCACCTTCTTGCCGTCAGCCAGGCAAGCAGCGATCAAGTTCGTGATGGTCTGAGACTTACCTGTTCCCGGGGGGCCTTCGATCACCAGGTTCTTCTTGAGTGACAAGACATCGATGAGGGCACTGTGCTGAGAGCTGTCGGCGTCGTAGACCAGTGGGATGCTGGCACCAGGGCCTTCTTCCACCAGGTGTTCTTCGGCTAGGCTCAGTCCAGCTCCGCCGTCATCTGCTCGTCCTTCGAACACCTCTCTGACAATGGGGTGGTCGATCAGTGAGTTCTCGTCGCCGTTCTCAGGCCATTTGGTGGGGTCCAGGTCGCGAACCAGCAGCATGTTGCTGAAGCTGAGCAAGCACAGGGAGACGCGGTGCTTGAGGGCGAATCCAGGCTGCTTTTTGATGATCGCATGAACCTCAGCAAAGTACCCGTTGACGTCAATCTGCTCCTCGGCAAGCTCGGGCAAAACCAAGCCGAAGTCGTTGCGCAGCTTCTCCCGTAGAGACAGGTTTTCCGAAATGTCGTCGCCTGTGTACTGGAGCGAGAACTGCTGGATGCCCGCGATCTCCTTCTTCTGCAGCGACACTGGGACACTGATCAAGGGCGCAGTGAACGTCTTATCGCTGTCACGCTGGTCTGGGAACTCTAAGAATCCAAGCACCAAGAACAGCATGTTCGCGCCCGTTTCCTCAATAGCGAGCGTGGCCTCACGCTCGATCTTGCGGCAGTGCTTTGCGAGATCGTCCGGGTACATAAGTGATCGGACATTCGATTCATCCGAGCTCTCACCGACATCAGGGATGTCGTAGCTCGTTGAGATGCCTTGGGACTTGGCCCATTCCCTCGGCTCTGGTCTTTGTAAGCGACCGTTGCGCTCCACCCAGTCCCCTCTGGATGGTTCTGGCAGTCCGAGAATGCTGATGCTGGCTTTGTTGTTTGCTTCGACCAGTCGCTGATAGATCGCTGCGGGATGACCCTCAATGAACTGAAGTGACTTGCCAGCAGTGTGCTTGAAGTTAATCAGGCGATTTCGACCGGTGAGATCTAGTAGCTTGAGGCGTAACTGTTCAAGCGCAGAAGTCAGCGCGGAAGAGTCCAAGTTCACGGTTGTCATTGTTTTTCCCTTGACCGAAACGAACGAATTGCGTCGCCCATCAGTCAGCCTCCGCTTCTACTAATTTTTGTTCTTGCGATTTATAGCCAGGTGCCAAAATCGCATTCTTGACTCCATAAATTGCCAAGTGGTCTTTGAGCCATAACCGGTACTCCGGTCCGCGCAGGCAATGATCGGGCGAACAGTCGACACTCCATTTGCGCAGGATGTATCCAGCCGTGGCAGCGCGCAGCTTCATCCGCAGCACGCCGTCGCGCATGCCGTAATCCATTTCGGTGATCTCCGGTCGGGGCTGATCCGGGTGCGGCACCAACTCCAGTTCGACGATCCGCGTCCACTGGATGTCTTGATCGCTCAGCTCATGGGCTGCAACTGGCTGCCCCTTGAGCACGACAGGGTTCTTGATCCGGGTGATGACGAAATCCCGGAACTCCTGAGACTTCCGGTCAAAGGCGCGGACATGCCAGCGCAGGCCGTTGTCGATCAGCGCAAAGGGGACGACTTCCCGCTCAGTACAGCCGCTAGATATTGAGTAGTACTCGACGCGGAGCGGACACCCCTGATGGATCGCCCGGGTCACGCTGGCCAGCACATCGAGATCCGGGTGTGTAAGCCGTGAGGGGCTTTCGCTGGCCACCCACGCCTTGAGCCGTACCGGCTCGCCATCGCCAAAGCCCTGCGTTAGCCAAGAAAGCACTCGATCAGGAGGTGAGTCGAAGACAGGACGGAAATCTGGCCCGAGGACGTAGGACTTGCCCTTCGAGTCGTAATCAATGTTGCCCGGCGCCAACTCCTTGTAAAGGGCAAGGTCCCGAGTTGCAGCGGCTGACTGGATGCCAAAACGCGCAACCAGATCCTGGCGACGAATCTCCCCGATGAAGCGCACACGCAACTCCACGAAGGCGAGTCGGTCGCGCTGGGGCTGTGTTAAATCAGTGAGTCGTTCGTTCGACATCCTGCTTGCTCATGTGGGTTAGCGAAGGCGCTTGCGAGTCATTGCGGAAAGTATATGGGATGTTCTACAATGTGTCCAACGAATGAAATTGCATCACTATTACTACGCATGGTGATTACCACCAAAGGCATAGGGAACCGAGCAATCACGTAAGGGAGGCTGCAAATGGACATCGAAAACCACGTCTCAGGCGTTTTCGTAAAGGCCGTGGCGTTCGCTTCGGACAAGCACCGAAACCAGCGGCGAAAAGATGCTGACGCGTCTCCCTACATCAATCACCCTATTGCATTGGCAAATGTGCTCGCCAATGAGGGGGGGATTACAGATACAGCCATCCTCTGCGCGGCCGTACTGCATGACACGATAGAAGACACCCAAACTACTCCGTTCGAGTTGGAGCAGGTTTTTGGGAAGGCGATTACCTCCATTGTCCTTGAGGTGACAGACGACAAGAGCTTGGATAAAGCAACCCGCAAGCAGAAGCAGATTGAGCACGCGCCCCACATCTCTCGCGGAGCAAAACTGGTGAAGCTTGCGGACAAGATCTCCAACTTGCGCGATATCTTGTCGTCACCTCCTGCAGACTGGCCGGCAGATCGCAAAAAGGCGTATTTCGAGTGGGCCTCAAAAGTTGTCGACGGTGTGCGTGGAACTCATCCAGAACTCGAAGCTGTGTTTGATGACCTCTGCTCACGTCATGCAGAACTTTAGCGATCGCTTAGCCATTGCGAAACATGGCGATCTGATCCGTCAGATTCTGGCGACCGTATTGGTTGTGCTTTCCTGCCAGGTGGCGCTGGCAAACGAAATTCAGGGGCGCGTAGTGGGCGTGAGCGATGGCGACACAATTACGGTTCTCGATGCGAAGAATCAGCAGCACAAGGTACGCCTTGCCGGAATAGACGCCCCCGAGAAGTCACAGGCGTTTGGACAAGCATCGAAAAAGCGACTATCAGAGCTCGTTTTCGGAGAGGCTGTTGTTGTCGAGTGGCAGAAGTTAGATCGGTACGGACGAATTGTAGGAAAGGTATTGCTTGACGGCTCCGATGTCTGTCTTGAGCAAATCAGGAAAGGCATGGCTTGGCACTACAAAAAATATGCTGGAGGTCAGTCAGCAAACGATCGGCAAACATACGCAGCGGTTGAAGCCAATGCAAGAGAGGCTCAACTAGGCCTTTGGTTATATGCGAACCCAGACCCACCATGGGATTACCGTCATCGCGGACGATCGAAATGACGAAAGCCATTGGTATACCTATGTTGTGAGCATGGTTCAATTACACTATTCTGTCGTACTTTGGCGGATGTTTTGTGGATGCATCGGGCAATTAATGGCGCTTTGCCGAGAAAGCAGCCTGCAAGGGGGATAAATGACAACTGATAACAATCAGAACAATGAACAGCTGGAACGATCACTGATCGATGTCGCCGTTGAAAGCTGGCGCTTTTCTAAGCTCTTTGCGCGTGTGGTTAACAAGCTGGATGCAGGAGAAGGTGCCAGATACGTCAACCAACTTCGCTATTTCCAAAAGAAGGTCGAGGACAGCTTAGATGCGAGTGGTCTGAAGCTGGTAAATGTTGAAGGCCAACTTTTCGATCCTGGCATGGCAGCATCGGCGTTAAACATTGGCGACTTTGGTCCCGATGACCACCTCTTGGTTGATCAGATGGTGGAACCCATCATCATGGGTCCTGAAGGATTAAAAAAACAAGGCACAGTGATGCTCAGGAAGGCAGAGTCATGAAATACATCGGGATTGACCTTGGCACGACGAACAGTGCCATTTGCTCCTACGACGGGGAATCTGTGCGTTTGTACAAGAGTCCCGATCAAAACGACGTAACGCCGTCAGCTATCTTCATCGATCGACGAGGCAACAAGTATTTAGGCAAGCGTGCATACGACAGTGCGGCCAAGAATCCTGACAATGCCGCGACCAAGTTCAAGCGCATGATGGGGACGAGCACTCCAGTGAAGTTGGGGGCAGTAAACATCACGATGACGCCGGAGGAATGTTCCGCTGAAATTCTGAAGCTATGCTTTGGTTATCTTCCGGAGGAAATTCGCAATAGCGGGGAAACTGGTACCGTTATTACCGTTCCAGCGGCCTTCAATCAGATGCAAAAGGACGCAACCTTGGCCGCAGCCGAAATGGCGGGCCTGGGGAGTGTTGCCTTAATGCAGGAGCCGGTCGCCGCTGTCATGAGTGTTATGCGACAGCGAAAAGGCGATGGTGTATTCCTCGTCTTCGATCTTGGTGGCGGCACGCTGGATATTGCTCTTGCAGAAAGTATTAGCGGGCGTGTCAGTTTGTTGGCCCACGGTGGCGTTGCTATGTGTGGCGGCACTGATTTTGACCGCGCTATTCTTGATAACGTTATGAAGCCGTGGCTGCTTTCCAACTTTCAGTTACCCGACGATTTCAGTGCTAATGCCAAGTACAAGTCGCTCATGCGAATGTGCCTTTGGGCGGCAGAGAAGGCAAAAATCGAACTGTCTGCGAAGGAGGAATCGGTAATCAGCCTGACCGAGTCCGACCTTGGTGTTACAGACGAGTCTGGCGGGGAAATCTACGTCGACATCCCATTTGGACGAAACCTTCTTGATGATCTGATCTCCGGCAAGGTTGATGAATCCATTCAGGCCGCTCGCGAAACTCTTGAGAAAGCAGGCCTTAGCCCGCACGATGTTGAGCGGGTGGTGTTCGTCGGCGGCCCAACTCAATACAAGCCGCTTCGCGACAAAGTCGCATTTGAACTCGGTATCGCGTCTTCAACGGACGTGAACCCCATGACGGCAGTGGCTGAGGGTGCTGCGGTCTTTGCCGAATCCATCGATTGGTCGTCGCAAACTCGTGGTCGCAAAAATGCCAGAGGAGCAATTAGTGCGGGAGGCGCGCTGGATCTGTCCTTTAACTACATTGCTCGGACTCCAGACTCTAAAGCGAAAATAGTGGCCAAGCTGGGAGGCAAGGCAGCTGATGGTGCCGAATTCCAGATTGACAGTCTGGACACAGGTTGGTCGTCAGGCCGATTGGCGCTTAAGGATGGCGCTTCGGTCGAGCTCAGTCTCGCAAAGCCTGGCGAGAACGTCTTTAAGGTCTTCGTCTTTGATTCTAAGGGCGGTCCTGTTGCTCTTCGTGAAGACAAGATCATCATTTCCAGGACAGCTGCCAGCATTGATGCAATTCCTGCCTCTCACTCCATTGGCGTGGAAGCGCGCGACAAACTAGGGGGGCGGATCGTCCTTGATCACCTTGTCCGTGAAGGGGATCAGTTGCCCAAGAAGGGCAAAAAGACCTTCAAGTCTGAGGAATCCCTAAAGGCCGGTAGCGCTGGATCTATCAAGTTCAAGCTGTGGGAAGGTGAAATCTCTGATCCAGTCACAGACAACCGTTTCATCGGGATGTTCGAAATCAAAGGCTCAGACTTTGACGACGGGGTCATTGCGGCTGGCGCAGAACTTATCTGTGATTACGAGATCCTGGATTCCGGGAACATCAAGATGGAGGTGTCGGTGCCTTCAATTGGTGGTTTGTTTCACAGTGGCCGCAACTTCTACTCTCGCCAAGACGGCCAAATCGATTACACGAAGGCCTCAAAACTGGTTGAAGAGCAATCCGAGCATGCGATGGCGCGCCTGGAAGAAATGGCATCGAAGATCGATGATCCGAAACTGGATCAGGCTCGCGAGAAACTAGAGCAAGCGGAATCGATGAAGTCAGGGGAGACAGACCCCGAGGCAGCCAAGCAGGCAATGGACAATGTCCAGGAGGCCAAGAGGCTTCTGGCACTGGCTCGCAAGGAGCATCTCAAGGAAATTCGTCAGCTTGAGTTTGATAAGGCTGTGGAATTTTTCGATAAGCATGTTCGGGAACACGCCCGCCCAACCGAAGCGAACGCTTTCGACAATCTAGCCAAGACAGCACAGCGTTCGATCGACAACAACAGTGGAGATTTTGAAAGCCACCTGGACGAATTGCGTGGGAAGAACTTCTTGATTCTGTGGCGGCAGGACTGGTTCGTTATTGACCGCTTCAAGTGGCTGGCCCAAGACTCGTATCTTTTCCCCGATGCTCACGAGCACGCACAATTGGTTGCAGCCGGTTCCGAAGCACTCAAGGCAAACGATATAGACAAACTGAGGGCGGTGGTGGCGCATCTCGACTCGGTGCGGATCGGCTCGGCTGGCGATGATGAAATGATGGCCAGCACGAATATCGTGCGGAGTTGATCTATGGCATTCGATGCGTGGCTTCCAATTGGTTTCAAGTTGCCTGACGGCGCGAAGACGCGTGTCGCGCTATTCGAAGGACCGAATTGGCAAATCCTGGAAACACCGGGCGCTGGCCGTGCACTTATTGTCCAGGATGATCTTGCCCAGCGGTGGATTGAAGCTGGACTGATCGACGAGGGGCTGTTTGGCTCGTTCAACTTTGGTGAGCAGGTACTCTGGGAAATCTCGTGCGGATCAAGCCAAGTCCTTTGCCCCGTTTCTGATGGTGACTCACCAAGCACCAAGGCGGAGGCGCTTTCATTCGCTCTTGCACTAAAGGCAACCCGCGAAATTGATGCGGAAACACCTCTTCAGGATGCCTTGTACGTCGAAAAAATCAGTCGCATCCTGCCAACCTACAGCATCAGCTCAAGAACTGATGATGATGTGGTTCTCGGATACTGGCTGACTGGTGGTGCAAGTGTTTCAGCCAAATCATTCCGACGTTTGCGTCAAACCTTGAGTTGGCTTGGGGCTAACCACCTTAAAGATGTCGTCCAAGCGGCAGGTATCGAAGTCACCGAAATAATCCCGGCCGATAGGCATCGAGCGCCACCCGAGCGCACTGAGACCAAACAGACAGAGCGAACTGAAGCCAAGACAGAAACACATGACCAAGGTTCAGCCCCCAGGGTATTTGAGCTTGCTGGGCGTCCTGAGCTTGCTGATTTTTTCAATGAGCACATTGTCGATATCGTTCAAAACCGCGAGCGCTATAAAGCATTGGGTATCGATTTCCCTGCTGCGGTAGTTCTGCACGGTCCGCCAGGATGTGGAAAGACTTTCGCTGTCGAGCGCCTTGTCGATTTTCTGGGATGGCCAAGTTTCCAGATTGATGCCTCCAGTGTCGCAAGCCCCTACATTCACGAGACGAGTAAGAAGGTCGCCGAGGTGTTCGACAAGGCGATGCAAAACTCGCCATCCGTGCTCGTTATAGATGAGATGGAAGCCTTTCTTGCTGATCGGGAAATGGGATCTGGGCATCACCGCGTCGAAGAAGTCGCAGAGTTCTTGCGGCGTATTCCAGAGGCAACAAAGAACGACGTGCTGATTATCGCCATGACAAATCGCGTCGACATGATCGATCCCGCAATTTTGCGACGCGGACGATTTGATCATGTCATCAACGTCGATTTTGCGAGCGAAGGTGAAGTCTTGTCTTTGCTTGAAAAGCTCTTGTCCACGTTACCCAAAGAGGATGACGTAGATCCCAAGCCCTTAGCGAAGGAATTGGCCGGCAGACCCTTGTCCGACGTCACCTTCGTTATTCGCGAAGGGGCGAGACTGGCCGCTCGTGCCGGCAAAGACAAATTGGACCATCACAGCTTGTTGGACGCGATGGAGGCGGCTCCCGCAAGAGCGCGCGAAGGTGGATCGCAACGTCGAATCGGGTTTATTTAGGGGATAGTCCGTGGCATCAGGGGAAGAACAAAAAAAAGAAGAAGCTGGTCAAGGATTCGCAGGGCTTTCCTCGATGGTTTCTGACGTCGATGTGACCGTAGAGCCTTCTGAGCAGAAAGCACAGAACAAACCTGACCCGGCAACGAATAATCAGCAGCCTCGCGCCACGTTGCCCCAAGCTGAGGTTGTCGCTAAGCCTGCGCAACAGACATACCAAGCACCCGTTCAGCCGAGTGGCGGATCTTCCGGAGGCAAGTGGCTGTTGGGTATAGGTGCTGCAATTGGTGTGATCTGGATTGTGGGAGCCTCTGGCAATAAGAGCACATCATCACCGTCGAGTTATACCCCGAGCACTTATGCCACGGCACCGACATCCCAGCCTCCGGTAAGTGAACCTCAAGCGCCAAGACGTCCAGCAGAGGAAATGCCTCCGGTCGGAAGAGATCATGTACTTGGTGTTGCACAGATCCGATATTGCCTAGCTGAGGATATTCGGATGGATGCCGCCAAAGGCAGTCTAAACAACTACGCGGACTCTGATGTCGGCCAATTCAACGCGATGGTTGCTGATTACAACAGTCGCTGTGGAGCCTTTAGATATCGGTCTGGTGCCTTGGAAAGCGCCCGTTCCGACATTGAACCATTTCGATTCGAACTCGCCGCTGAAGGTCGAAGCTATTTCGCAGGAAAGCCAACCACCGCATCAACATCTCCTTCACCGACAATCATCAACGACCCGGTGCCGCCAGCGGCTGCGCCGGAACAAAGAGTCTCTTCAGCAGCAAATTCCCAACTTTCAGGGGCCGAGCGAGAGTCAATAGAGGCCGCCTGTTCTACCGACAAGTACGTTAATGGTCCTGCGGCCTATAGAAGCTGCATCGAAAATCAGATGGCCGCCCTGCGAAATGGCGTGAGGCGGCCCGATCTTAGTCAGCTATCCGGTGCGGAGCGGGAGTCGATTGAAGCGGCTTGCTCAACGGATAAATACGTCAATGGCCCTGCTGCGTATAACGCTTGCCTGACACAGCAAATTTCAGCGCTCACACCTCAAAACAGAAGACCTGATCTTTCTCGATTGTCGTCATCCGAGCGTCAATCTATTGAAGCCGCCTGTTCCACGGACAAGTACGTCAACGGTCCTTCGGCCTATAACAACTGCCTTTCATCTCAGTTGCAAGCGTTAGAGCGGCAAGGTTCAAGGCCCAATTTATCAGGGCTATCGGCGTCAGCCCGGCAATCTATCGAGGCTGCCTGCTCTACCGACAAATATGTGAATGGACCGGCAGCCTACAACGCCTGTCTGTCGAGCCAATTGGCGCAACTGCGTAATTGAGGATTGGTAATACGCAATGACCAAAGCAATCTGTTTGAAGTGTGGCGAAGAAAAGTTCGGTGCGCTGACCGCGTGTAAGTCCTGCGGGGCTATACCCAAAAGTGACCAGGAGTTAGCCCTGTCACTGGTGCTGTGTGAGCATCTATCCACCAACTCTCAGCTTTTAAGCTTTGCGCACGAGATCAAAAACCATTTGAAGCTCTCTGCACCCGCGAATTTGCTCGCACAGGCAAGTGAGGCTTTGAAGGATCCTCAGCTCATGGCGATGCTTGGTGGTCGGAGCGAGCCCGAGCCATCCGTATCCGCAAAGCCAAGCTCCCCCCAAAAGCCGGCTGCTGCGCCACGTCCTCCGCCAGCCCCAACAAGCACACACATACCGCGCTCTATCCAGACAACGGTCCTGCATAAGAACCCATTTGCGATTTTGGGTGTTACGACCAGAGACGATCGGAAAAAGATCGTCGAACAAGCTGAAGAAAAATCGCTTGAGTTGGATCATGAGATCTGTCAAAAGGCGCGAACTGATCTCACCAATCCACGCAATCGACTATCCGCAGAAATTGCCTGGCTCCCAGGTGTTTCTCCACGCAAGGCATCTCAACTACTAGAGGGGCTGCTACGTGATCCGATGGCAATCCGCGAGGAGTCCGGATTGCCGACTCTCGCTCATTGCAATCTCATGGCAGCCGCGTTCGAGGCTGTTAATCAACATGATGAAGCAGAGGATGTTGCCGAATTCATTCAGGAGATGGCGTATCTCGTTGACGATCTCGATCTCGATGAAATAGTTCGGGACATCAACGAGGATCGTGCGGTATCGGGTTTCCCTGAAATCAGGGATGACCAAGTTGAACATGAAATAGTTGAGCGTAAGCGCTATTTCAGGACTGCAATCAAGGATGCGTTGAATCGTCTCCCGCCAGCCTCACTCCTGGATGCAATGACATCCGCAGTCGATGGAGCGACCTGTAATGGCGAAGACCATGCACCGGAACTAATTGACGAACTGGTGGATAGCTATGCGGTTGAGGTGCAGGGCGTTCTCGACAGGGAATCAGAAAACGTCAAAAAGCTAATTCAGGCTGCCAGGAATTCAGCCGAGTCCGGCGAAGGCGCCGTCAAGCCGCTGGTTGAAAAGATCGAAAGAGTGGCACGTAACTGGGACAGGTTTGCACAGCCTATTCAGTTGAGCGCCAAAGCGCGTGGTATCGATCACGATCACAGCAACGAATTGGCCTACTCGATACGCAGTCTTGCTATCGACCTCTTCAACAATCATGACATGCTGGACTCGTCTAAGCGCCTGACGATTCTCATTCAGGAGCTATTTGCAGAGTTGCCCGAAGTGGCCGAACGAGTGGAGCAAGACGTCGATACTCTTTCGGACATCCACACGAAGCGAACGCAGGCAAAGGCACAGGCCCAAAAACGGGAAGCCGAATGGGCCCGCGCAGTAACCTTTAGTGCTGACGTTGGGCTTGTTTTCAAAGATACGCTCAGCATCTCACCAGAAGGTGTGGTCTGGAAGGGCAATCGATATCCGCTTGATGCTATCACCGCCGTGAGATGGGGAAGTGTCCGTCACTCTGTAAACGGCGTTCCGACCGGTACCGATTACACGATTGCTCTCGCAACACGAAACAACTCGACGGAAATCAGTCTTAAAAAGGAATCTACGTTTTCAGGCTTTATCGATGCGCTCTGGCGTGCTGTGTGCGTCCGATTGATGATCGAAATGAGCGAGGCTCTTGAAGAAGGACGATCTCTGCACTTTGGTGACATGCTGGTCGAAGACGGAGCCGTCACCCTGACCAAACATAAACTATTGGGATCCAATGAGAAGGTCCGATTGTCGTGGAGCGACGTACATGTTTGGAGCGCAAACGGTGAGTTTGTGATTGGCTCCAAGAGCGACAAGAAAACTTACGGCTCTGCGTCCTACATGAGTCATTGGAACACCCACCTGCTAGATCACATAGTGAGAGCCGGATTTAAGAAGGGGATTTCCAAGCTGAGCGAGTATTTCAGGGACTAAATCGTTATCAATTTCGGCCACTGGGCAGAGCAATATTTTCAAGGGGGATGTTATGGGTTTCTTCTCAAGTCTCTTCGGAGGCAACAAAGAACAAAAAGCGCTTCAAGAAGCGTTTGGTCAGATCAGGAAGATTATGGAGGATGAGGAATTTCAGTTAGAAATGCTTCACCCGGCAATGAAGGAGATGATTAAGTCCAGCCCTGCGTATGACCGCGATCCAAATGGAAGCGGCCCATTTGGATTCTCAGCGACTAACCCGATTCCGGTTAACGGGCCCATTGGACAACTTGCCTACTTGTCAAAACTGGAAACCAATAAGGGAGAGCGCGTTCTTTTTCATCGTATTGGGGCGATCAACACTATCGATGTTTTTGAAGCGGTCACGTTTTCGGGTAGTGAATGGTTCGTCTTTTTTACCGATCTTTACCATCCTCGTCGCTCGCGTCTGACGCCTGACGGATTTCGCTTTACGCAAGATGTACCTCAGTTTTGCGGGTTCCATAAGTTCTGTCAGAACTTCCCCTATGACTTCGTCGAAATGAAAGCGTCTGAACGAGAGTCAGGGCTAAGCATGGCTTACATCGCACTCAGCAAAGTGACGGACCAAATCCAAAACAAGGCATTTCAACGCCCCTTGGCTCACAAGGCAAAGCTGGACTTAGTAAAGAGTCAACTCACAAGTTTCTCGGCGCAGTAATCGTTTTCAGTATTAGAACAACCGTGCCCTTAAGGGGAGATGTTCCGGCGCAGTAGCGAATTTTGGAGAGTGGCTTGTGAGTTCTGAGGCAGATCAAAACAGAAAGGCAGCGGGTTTTGCTGGCCTTTCGTCACTCGTCTCAGACGTTGAGGAAGCTGCGCCCGCCGAAAAGCCATGTTCGGAAGTCCCGCCACAAGCCCAAAGCGCAAGTCCGCCCTCTGAAGATACTCAAGGTGCAGTGGCCACTCCGATTCAAGATGAGCCCAAGCCTGTTGTGCAAAAAACGCAGGCTCCCAATCAGGCAGATGCAGATACGACTACGGGCAAATGGATGCTCGGGATTGGTGCGCTGCTTGGTCTTCTTGTAGTGATTTTTGCAGGAAATAAGGGGCAATCACCTCAGCCAAGTGCCGCACCAGTCGCATCGACGACCGCAGAGGTTATTTCCTCAACTCCGCGTCGGCAGGATCCTGTAGCCACGCCAATCCGTCCTAGCGAGCAGCAGGTGGCACCTGATGTTTCGAGATCGACACAGAACCGCGCAGAAACGATCAATGTGCTTGGGCAACAGATCAGTTTTTCAAACCCAAGCGGCTATTGCACCCCTGGTAACTCCGAGCGAGAGCGTGAACTGATGGTGATGAGTGCGCGATCAGTAGGTGCCAATGCCCGGCTGGTTCATGCGGCGGTTCGGTGCTCTGAGTTAAAGGATTACACGGTTGGGCGAAGAGATACGCTGGATCACTGGCTGCAAATTCAGCTCATTGGGCCAAAGGGAGACTTCAAACGACTCGAGATGAATCGTGAAACCTTCCTTGCCAGCATAGCGAAATCCACTCCACGCGTTGATGCGGCTGAGATCAACCGACGGCTTAGGGGGGCACTCGAAAATCCCGATCTGAGCATGTCCGACATGAAAGTCGAGCAGCTTGGGCGGGACGGTAATGCGGTCTACTTCTCCGCTCGTATGAACCTGAGTCTCGGTGACAGCACTCGACCCGTTACCGGTCTCAGTAGCATCACGCTGCTGAATTCGCTCCCTCTTACAGTCAATGTTTACGAGGGAACAGGTACAGCAAAGAGTCGCGAGCAACTTCAGCCCATCTTGCAGGAACTGCTGCACAGCCTTTTCACGGAAAACTAACGAGGAACTATCCGCATGATGACCTCAAAACAAGAAAGATCGTGGTTCCTGCCAATTTTCTGCGTTTGGCTGTTGGTGTTGGGGGCGCCTGCAGCCGCACAGACTACTGGTTACACGAAGCTGAACGTCAAAGGTCGGGTTCAGGTTGAGGTTCCCGATAACTGGACGATTAACGATGCTGAGCATCGCAAACGTGTCAAAGAGTTTGGCGAGAAGCTTACGGGAATCCAGACGCAGCATACGGCATCGCTGTCGGTCCAATCCTATCCGGCGCCATCGAGGATGTTCGTTCGGGTGTCATTTATCCCGCAGAACCCTCCGATTTCCCAGGCAGAGGTACGCCAAGAGGTTCAGGCTAACCGTCAGCAGGTCCTCAAGGATCTCGCTGACACATGGAAGGAGGAGTCCCCCGTTATGTGGGCGGGGATGGCAAAGAATGGGATCAAGGAAGTCGGCCGAGCCAGCGTCGCAGTGGAGCCGCTAGGTGGTCAAACAGCGCTGGTCATCCGCTACGGCCGCACGTCCTCAGTCAATTCGAGCGAAACCATGAAGGTTGCTCAATACCATGTGCCATTGGGGGCTGAGAAGGCCCTGATTACCTTGTCCTACATTGATGGTGATCGGGAAGCCATGGCCGCCCATGACCGTTTGAAAAACAGCATATCAATTCGCTAATTTTGGAGAGAAGACATGGCCTACGAAGACCCAAACGCACCTACTTCTGCACCAACTACTGCGCCTGCTCCTGCAGTCAATGCACCTGAAAAGAAATCAGGCACTTGGGATTGGATTTGGCCATCGATTCTGGCCGTCATCATCGTCAAGTTATTTGGACTCGTCGGGGGGCTTGTCACGCTCGGAAGCTACTACATGCTCAAACCAAAAATCGGTACATGGGGCGCAGTTGCGGCTTCAGGAGTCATCGGCGCCGTTGTGGCGGTTGGTTTGTTGGCGATGATTCGCTGAATCGATTGATGGGTGGGGCGTATGTCATCTGAGGACGACAAAAACAAGAACGCGGCGGGTTTTGCCGGCCTCTCATCGCTGGTGTCAGACGTTGAGATTGACGCCGATGTCCCGAAGTCAGTGCCAGCGGCTCCTGAATTGGCAAAGAAAGACGCCCCAGTCAGCGAGCAGAAAGACGCAACGAGCGCACAGGAAACCAGCCAGCCGAAACCGACAACGCAAACCTACCAAGCACCTGTTCAGCCCTCTGACAATTCAGGCTGGAAGTGGGTTCTTGGGATAGGTGCGGTAATTGTGGTTATTTGGATCGCTGGATCTGGAAACAAGAATCAGACCTCGCCATCCTCCTACTCTCCAAGCCCTTCGCCCCCTTCATACTCCCAGCCTGCGGCAATACCAGCAGCCCCCAGCCGGTTATCTGAAGAGTTACCGCCTGTGGGCACCAGTAATGTTTTGAGCAGCGCTCAGCTACGCTATTGCTTGGCCGAGGACATAAGACTCGAATCAGCAAAGACAGCGGTCAACAACTACATTGATTCCCATGTTGATCGTTTTAACGGGATGGTTTCTGATTACAACAGTCGCTGTGGCCAGTTCCGTTATCGCAAAGGGGCATTGGAAAGTGCTCGAAGCGAAGTCGAGCGCTACCGTGCCGATCTCCAAGCTGAAGGCCGTGGAAGATTTTCAACTGGAACATCTGCTGCGCCAAAGTCACCCCCCCAAGACGTTAAGCCGACACCAGACCCGATTGTTAAATCTATACAGCAGCGGCTCAATGCATTGGGCTACGACGCCGGAACAGCTGATGGGTTCATGGGGGGGAAAACGCGATCGGCGATTAACTCGTTTCAGCGTGATAAAGGCCTGACCGTCGATGCGAAGCCAACCGAGGCGTTGCTTCGCATACTACAAGCGAGTGAAAAGCCAACGCCAAAGCCATCAAGCCAGGTGCAAGCGTCTCCACCACCTCCGGCCCAGGCTTCTCCACAGCCTCCGCTGCAAGCGCCCCCTCAATCTCAATACGGCCAAATTCCTGAGAATGCATCTCCGAATCGATATGCGTCACAGGGATGGTCATGCAATTCCACATTTAAGCAAGTCGGAAGCAAGTGTATCTACATCGAGAAGCCGGCAAATTCATCGCACAACTCCTACGCGCCTCAGGGATGGTCCTGCAATTCAACTTTTAGGCAGGTCGGAGATAAATGCGTGTACATCGAAAAGCCGGCCAACTCGTCACATAACTCCTACGCACCTCAAGGGTGGTCCTGTAACTCAACATTTAGACAGGTAGGAAACGAGTGTGTCTACATCGAAAAGCCGGCGAATTCATCGCACAACTCCTACGCGCCTCAGGGATGGTCCTGCAATTCAACTTTTAGGCAGGTCGGAGATAAATGCGTATACATCGAAAAGCCGGCCAACTCGTCACATAACTCCTACGCACCTCAAGGGTGGTCCTGTAACTCAACATTCAAACAGGTCGGAAATGAGTGCGTCTATATTCAAAAGCCAGCAAATTCTTCACACAATTCCTATACGCCTCAAGGATGGTCTTGTAATTCTGGATACACCCAGGTTGGGAGCGAATGCTTGAGATAGCCGAGACAAAGTTACATGTTCTTTTCCTCAGGATTTTTCGGATCGCTACTAACAGGTTCGGGTAAATGGAACGCCAGCCTGGCGGCTAAGGCGTTTGAGTTCTTTCCTGCAGGCGGGAAGAAGAAGACCATTCCCTACGAATCGATCCATGGTGTTCGATCTGCCCCTGGAGTGATGTGGTCAGAGGTCACCATCGAATCCAGCAAGGGATCGGTCAAATTCGACGGTATTGGAAATAGCCAAGCGGCCTTACTGACAGGGCTACTCAAAAGCCGCGTGGCAGATGACTTGCTGGCTGCGATCGAGCCACACCGAAAGTCCATCGCGAACCTGTCAAGATCATTCAAGATGCTGCTTGGCAAGGAGCGGTACCTGTCCAATTTCGACATCACTGTCTGGGCTTCGAGGCAGGAATCGAAGATTGGCGAACCGGCGCGCGCCGTACTCGCTGCGGTTCGAAATCCGCTTTTCCCTTCATCTCGTCTCGAGGGAAACCTGCAGGCCCAGATCGAACTGCTGATGGATGTTTTACAAGGTAAATCATCTATCGTAGCTGAGCGGAACGAGAAATTTGTCGATGCCGAGATGGCGGCACACAAGATTTTCTTCGACAGTGTCGAGAAAACTCCGCTGACCGATGAGCAGCGACGAGCCGCGATTGTGATGGAAGATCGAAACCTCCTCATTGCTGCTGCTGGATCGGGAAAAACATCCTCTGTCGTCGGCAAGGTGGGTTACGCATTGCTGCGGGGCTATGCCACACCTGACCAGATCCTCGTGCTTGCATTTAATAACCATGCTGCCAAGGAACTGGAAGAGCGCATCAATGAGCGCTTGGCCAGCATCCTCAATGGCAGCAATGTCAAGGTCAAGACGTTCCATGCGCTCGGCCTCGAAATCATTGCCGAGGTTGAAAATGCCAAGCCAACGGTTCCCGATTTCGCGGGTGATTCGGGCGGTGGCCGGAAACTGATCGATGAACTGATTCAGCACCTAATCTCCACCGACCGCACCTTCGCCACCGAGTGGGCATTGTTCCGGGCCGTTTTTCTCCGGTCGGCCAAAGACCCGACGAAATTTTCGAGTGTCGAGGAATGGCATCAGTATGTGAAGGAAACGGGCGATTACATCGAAGGCCGCAACGGCTACCAGACCCTGAACGGTGAGTTGGTCAAATCGCAAGGGGAGCTTGCGATCGCTAACTGGTTGTACATGAATGGCGTGACCTATCAGTACGAGAAACCATATCAATACCGTACCGCTGACAAACAGTACCGTCAGTACCACCCCGATTTCTTCTTTCCCGACGTCGGCTGCTACCTCGAGCACTATGCGCTGGATGCCAACGGACATCCACCTCCTGCTTTTGGCGACAAGTATCTTCAGTCAATGGAGTGGAAGCGCGCGCTCCATGCCGAAAAGGGTACGGATGTTTTCGAGACCTATTTTTCGGAGTTCGTTTCAGGAACCTTGTTTAAGAAACTGGAAACCGAACTGACTCGCCGTGACATCAAGTTCCAGCCTCGTTCCACCGAAGAGATTCTGGAGCGAATTAATCAGCACCAGGGGCCGCAGACCAACGAGTTTTATGGGCTACTGCTGACGTTCATGAAGCACGCAAAATCAAACCAGGTGTCACGAAAGGCACTGGAGGCGGCGGCGCATGGACACTCACAGGTGGCGCGGGCGACGCTGTTTGTCCGGTTGGTCAGCAAAATCCTCGATCAATATGCCCGCAAACTCAAAGAGTCAGAAAGCGTTGATTTTGAGGACATGATAATCAATGCGGCCCGGTATTCCCAAGAGGGTAGGTACCAGCATTCATATCAACTGATTTTTGTGGACGAGTTCCAGGACATTTCTCGAGCACGGGCTGATCTGCTCCAGGGCCTACTCAGGCATGCGCCGGCTTGCAAGATGTTCGTTGTGGGTGATGATTGGCAGTCGATCTATCGCTTCGCGGGGTCTGACATCAGCCTGTTCACCTCATTCGATACCTACTTTGGGGTGACCGCCACCAACTACCTCACCAAAACATTCCGCTCGAACCAGGGGATAGCGAATGTCGCGGCAAGGTTCGTTCAGAGCAATCAGAATCAAATCCAGAAGTCTGTTGTTGCCGTTGACCCACTCATGGATCAGGTCGTTGCAGTTCGAAAAGTCGAGCGGCGTCAGGATGTTCATGGTCACATCAGTGCCTGTCTCAGCGAGATTGCCAAGGCGGCCCAAGCGGCCAACGAGGTTAGGTCTGTTTATTTTCTGGCGCGTTACCGGCGTCAGCAGCCAGAGAACTTGGCTGAGTGGCGTGACCGGTTCGCTGACACGCTTACCTTTGACTTCAAGACCATTCACTCGTCCAAGGGCTTGCAGGCGGACTACGTGATCCTGCTGGGACTACAGGCAGGCAAACTCGGATTTCCGTCGATCATTGCCGATGATCCCCTGTTGGAATTAGTGATGCCAAGCCCCGAAATGTATCCCCATGCCGAGGAGCGCCGATTGTTCTATGTAGCACTGACGCGAGCCCGACATGGCGTTTATCTGTTGGCGAGCAAATTTGCACCCTCGGTGTTCATGGATGAATTGGAGGCGGATGCCGAGTATTCAGCAATGTTGCGGTATCCGGAAACTGAAGGGGTTACAGTAACCGGTGCCCCGGTGGAGAAGTGTCCAGACTGCGGTCGTGGGCAACTCAAGGTACGCAACGGAAAGCACGGTCAATTTTTGGGGTGTTCAGAATATCCATCCTGTCGGTACACGAGGGATATGTGCCGTACAGTTCGTTGGAAAGCGTGATCGAACACAGTGATGAAGCCTACTACCTGGCACTGCGCCATGAATGTTGATGCAACAACACATCGCATTTGATAGACTGGCGGCTGGTCAGGCATCTTTCCGCGAATGTTCTAAGCAGCATTTGCAAGTAAGAACGCACTGAGTTGGTGGAGTTTGGCGGGAGTTGCCGCCCCACCACCACTATTCAAACCCCAACCCTTCTCGGTTGGGGTTTTTTCTGCCCGGAACGCCAGTGTTGGCGCGGTTTCCGGCCTTGGCCTCTTGAGCACGCTCCTCCCGAAGTCGCCGTTCCAAGCGCGCA
>WBUF01000043.1 GCA_008933825.1 Rhodocyclaceae bacterium
GTGCCGGTGGCGGCCGGCGTCAGCCGTCCCGCCACGGCGGCGGCCGAGCCGCCCGAGGAGCCGCCGGGCACGGCAGCGGCATCCCAGGGGTTTTTTACCGGGCCGCAGAAGGAGGTCTCGTTGGAGGAGCCCATGGCGAACTCGTCCATGTTGGTCTTGCCCAGCGTGACCGTGCCGGCGGCCTTGAAGCGCGCGATCACCGTGGCGTCGTAGGGGCTGACGAAATTCGCCAGCATCTTCGAGCCGCAGGTGGTCAGCCAGCCCTCGGCGCAGAAAATGTCCTTGTGCGCCAGCGGGATGCCGGTAAGCGGGGCGCCCTCGCCGCGGCCGATGCGGGCGTCGGCTTGGCGCGCCATGGCCAGGCTTTTCTCCCGGTCGACCGTGATGAAGGCGTTCAGCTGCGGATTGAGCCGCGCGACGCGATCGAGGAAGAGGGTCGTCAGCTCGACGCTGGAAACCTTCTTTGCCGCCAGGGCGGCGGCGAGCTCCTTCAGGCTGGCGTGGATCATTCGATGACTTTCGGCACCAGGTACAGTCCGGCCTCGGTTTCCGGGGCGATCTGCTGGAAATCGGCGTGCCGGTCGCCCTCGGTGACGCGATCCTCGCGCAGGCGCTGGGCGAGGTCGCGGGCGTGGGCCATCGGCGCGACGCCGGCGGTATCGACGGACTGCATCTGCTCGATCAGCGCGAAAATGCCGTTGAGCTGATCGCGCGCCCGCTCCGCTTCGCCCGGCGCAAGTTCGATGCGGGCAAGCTCGGCGATGCGCCGGACCTGGTCGAGACTGAGGGACATGGCGAGGGGCAAGGCTAATAATGCAGGGCGCAATAGAGTATCATAGGGCATTCACTTTCCGCACCCCGCAAAGGCGTTTCCGATGTTTGGTTTCTTGCGTTCCTATTTCTCCAACGACCTGGCGATCGACCTCGGCACCGCCAACACGCTGATCTACGTGCGCAGCAAGGGCATCGTCCTGAACGAGCCCTCGGTCGTGGCCATCCGCACCGAAGGCGGGCCCAACGCCAAGAAGACGATCATGGCGGTCGGCCATTCCGCCAAGCAGATGCTGGGCAAGACGCCCGGCTCCATCACGGCCATCCGGCCGATGAAGGACGGCGTGATCGCCGACTTCACGGTCACCGAACAGATGCTCAAGCAGTTCATCAAGAAGGTGCACGACTCGCGCCTGTTTTCGCCCAGCCCGCGCATCATCATTTGCGTGCCCTGCGGCTCGACCCAGGTCGAGCGTCGCGCCATCCGCGAGTCGGCCCTCGGCGCCGGGGCCTCCCAGGTGTATCTGATCGAGGAGCCGATGGCGGCGGCGATCGGCGCCTCGCTGCCGGTCTCCGATGCCACCGGTTCGATGGTGGTGGACATCGGCGGGGGCACCACCGAGGTGGGCGTCATTTCGCTCGGCGGCATGGTGTATGCCGGGTCGGTGCGCGTCGGCGGCGACAAGTTCGACGAAGCCATCATCAACTACATCCGCCGCAACTACGGCATGCTGATCGGCGAGACCACCTCGGAATCCATCAAGAAGGAAATCGGCTCCGCCTTCCCCGGCTCTGAAGTGAAGGAAATGGAAGTCAAGGGGCGCAACCTGGCCGAGGGCATCCCGCGCAGCTTCACCATCTCCAGCAACGAGATCCTCGAGGCGCTCACCGAGCCCTTGAACGCCATCGTCGGCGCCGTCAAGCAGGCGCTGGAGCAAACCCCGCCCGAGCTCGGCGCCGACATCGCCGAGAAGGGCATGGTGCTCACCGGCGGCGGCGCGCTGCTGCGCGACCTGGACCGCCTGCTCATGGAAGAGACCGGCCTGCCGGTGATCGTCGCCGAAGATCCGCTGACCTGCGTGGTGCGCGGCTCCGGCATTGCGCTCGAGAAGGTGGATACCCTCGGGAGCATCTTCGCGAATGAGTAAGGGCGTGCGGCACGGGCTTCCCGGTTCGCTGCCGCAACGTCCCTAGCCGCCGATGTCGGTCGTCGGTCACCAGCCGCCTCCTTTCTTCAAACGCGGTCCAGCGCCGCTGGCGCGGCTCGCCTTCTTCGTCGTTCTCTCGCTGGCCCTGCTGGTGTTCGACCTGAAGTACCGCTATCTCGAGCTGGCGCGCCAGGGCGTGGCGGCGGTGCTCTACCCCGTGCAGCGCGCCGCCTATGCCCCGGTCGATCTCTACGGGCAGCTGACCGGCTATTTCGGCAGCCTGAAGGCGGCACAGCAGGAAAACGAGCAGTTCAGGCGCAAGGAGCTGGAGAGCGCCAACTGGCTGCTGCGCCAGCAGCATCTGGAGCAGGAAAACCAGCGCCTGCGCGCGCTGCTCGACATGAAGACGAAGCAGCCGGTGCCGGGCACGCTCGCGGAGATTCTCTATACCGCGCGCGATCCCTTCTCGCGCCGCGTCGTCGTCGACAGGGGCGGCCAGCATGACGTCGTCGCCGGCCAGGCGGTGGTGGACGAATCCGGCGTGCTCGGCCAGGTGACGCGCGTGTTTCCGCTGCAAAGCGAGGTGACCCTGATCACCGACAAGAACCAGGCCGTGCCGGTGAAGCTGGTCAGGAACGGCCTGCGCAGCGTGCTGTTCGGCGCCCACGCAGGCCAGCTCGAGCTGCGCTTCCTCGCCGCGAATGCCGACGTGCAGCCGGGCGATCTCCTCGTCACGTCGGGACTGGACGGCATCTACCAGCCCGGCCTGCCTGTGGCGAAGGTGTCGCGGGTCGACCGCGATGCCGCCTATTCCTTCGCTCGCATCCTCTGCGAGCCGGTGGCCGGCGTCGAGAAGCACGGCCAGGTGCTGATCCTCGGCGCGCGCGAGCCGCTGCCGCCGCAGATCGAGGAGGCCGAGGCGCGCGACAAGCCGTCGAAGGGGCGCAAGGCGAAGCGCAAGGAGCAGGCGGCACAGCCATGACCATCCAGCCCACGCACAGCTCGCGCCGCATCCTGCTGCCCGTGCGGCAGTGGTTCATCCTGTTTTCGCTGGCGGTGGCCTTCTTCCTCAACCTGATCCCGCTCGGCCACGCCATCGGCGTGCCGGACTGGGTGGCGCTCACCCTGGCCTTCTGGTGCGTGCGCGAGCCGCTGCGCATCGGCATGGGCACTGCCTTCGTCTTCGGCGTGCTGATGGATGTCGCCGCCGGCAGCGTCATGGGCCAGCATTCGCTCGCCTACCTGCTGCTGGCCTACGCCGCCGGCGGCCTGTCGCGCCGCATCCTGTGGTTTCCGCTCGTGCAGCAGGCGCTGCATGTGCTGCCGCTGCTGCTGGCGACCCAGCTGGTCATGGTGGCCACGCGGCTGGCTGGCGGCGCCGATTTTCCCGGCTGGGGCTATTTCCTCGGCAGCTTCAGCGGGGCGCTGCTCTGGTTTCCGCTGACCTTCGTGCTGCTGCTGCCGCAGTACCAGCCCGTCGAGCGCGACGAGAACCGGCCCATCTGACGATGAAACCGGCGGAGTTCAAGAATCCCGAGCAGGAGATCGAGCGCTTCCAGGGCCGCCTGGCGGCGACGGGCGGGCTGGTTCTGGCCGCCTTCTTCCTGCTGTTCGCCCGCTTCTTCTGGCTGCAGGTGGTGCAGCACGAGCACTACCGGACGCGCGCCGAGGACAATCGCATCGCGCTGGTGCCGGTGGTGCCCAACCGCGGCCTCGTCGTCGATCGCAACGGCGCGGTGCTGGCGCGCAACTATTCGGCCTACACGCTGGAAATCACGCCCGGCCGGGTGCACGACCTGGAGGCCGTCATCGACGAGCTGGCGGGCGTCATCGACATACAGCCGAGGGACCGCAAGCGCTTCCGCCGGCTTCTCGATGAGAGCAAAAACTTCGAGTCGCTGCCGATCCGCACCCGCCTGACCGACGAGGAAGTGGCGCGCTTCGTCGCGCGGCGCTACCGTTTTCCCGGCGTCGAGATCAAGGCGCGCCTCTTCCGCCAGTATCCGCAGAGGGCGCTGGCCTCGCACGCCCTGGGCTACATCGGCCGCGTCAATGACCGCGACCTGGCCACCATCGAGAAGCACGGCGCGGAGGACAACTACCGCGGCACCGAGCATTTCGGCAAGACGGGGCTGGAGCAGAAATACGAGTTCGAGCTGCATGGCCAGACCGGCTTCGAGCAGGTCGAGGTGGATGCCGGCGGGCGGGCGGTGCGCGTACTTGAGCGCACTGCGCCGCTACCCGGCAACAATCTGGTGCTGACGCTGGATGCGAAGCTGCAGCAGGTGGTCGAGCGGGCATTCGGCGCGCGCCGCGGCGCGCTGGTGGCGATCGAGCCGTCGACCGGCGGCATCCTTGCGCTGGTGTCGATGCCCGGCTACGACCCGAACCTGTTCGTCGACGGCATCAGCCCGCAGGACTGGGAGGCGCTCAACACCTCCGAGGACAAGCCGATGGTGAACCGGGCGCTCAATGGCGCCTATCCGCCCGGCTCGACCTTCAAGCCCTTCATGGCGCTCGCCGCGCTGGAGACGGGCAAGCGCACGCCGCAGCAGAGCATCGCCGATCCGGGCTTCTTCACCTTCGGCGGCCACACTTTCCGCGACGACAAGAAGGGCGGCCACGGCGTCGTGGACATGTACAAGTCCATCGTACATTCCTGCGACACCTACTATTACGTGCTCGCCAACGACATGGGCATCGATGCCATCTCGAATTTCATGCGCCAGCTCGGTTTCGGCAGTCGCACCGGCATCGACATCGAGGGCGAGTCGGAGGGCGTGCTGCCCTCGCAGGAGTGGAAGCGCAAGCGCTTCCGGAAGCCGGAGCAGCAGAAATGGTATGCCGGCGAGACCATCTCGATCGGCATCGGGCAGGGCTACAACGCCTATACGCCGATCCAGCTGGCGCAGGCGACGGCGGCCATCGCCAACGACGGCGTGATGTTCCGTCCGCACCTGGTGAGGTACGTCGAGAACATCAGGACCGGCGAGCGGCGGGCGATCGAGCCCGAGCCGGTGCGCATCCTGCCGCTCAAGCCGGCCAACCTCGATGTGATCAAGCGGGCCCTGGTCGGGGTGAACAAGGAGGGCACCGGCGCGCGTGCCTTCGCCGGCGCGGAGTATCTCGCTGCCGGCAAGACCGGCACGGCGCAGGTGTTCAGCCTGAAGGGCGGCAAATACGAGGCGCACAAGGTGCAGGAGCGCCTGCGCGACCATGCCCTGTTCATTGCCTTTGCGCCGGCCGAGGAGCCGACCATTGCGCTGGCGGTGCTGGTGGAGAACGGCGGCTTCGGCGCGCAGTCGGCCGCGCCGATCGCGCGCCAGGTGCTCGATTACTGGCTGCTCGGCAAGCTGCCGCAGGACGCCGCGCCGGAATTCGAGGCGGAGGACGAGGGTGACTGACTTCGCCTTCAACCTGCGCGATGGGTGGCGGAAGCTGGCGGCGCCGGTCGATCCGGTGCTGCTTGCCCTGCTGGCGCTGCTGCTCGGCTACGCCGCGCTGGTGCTGGTCAGCGCCTCGGCGGAGCGGCTCGGCAGCCAGTTCGTCAATCTTGCCGTGGCGCTGGTGGTGATGCGCATCGCCGCCCAGGTGCCGCCGCAGCGGCTGATGCACCTCGCCCTGCCGCTCTACACGGCGGGCGTCCTGCTGCTCGTGGCCGTGGCGCTGTTCGGCGACATCTCGAAGGGCGCGCGTCGCTGGCTGAACCTCGGCTTCATGCGCATCCAGCCTTCCGAGATCATGAAGATCGCCGTGCCGCTGATGCTGGCCTGGTATTTCCAGAAGCACGAGGCGATGCTGCGCGCCCGCGACTGGCTGGCCGCCGCGCTGATCCTGCTCGTGCCGATCGGGCTCATTGCCCGCCAGCCCGACCTGGGCACGGCGATCCTGGTGTTTGCCGCCGGCTTTTTCGTCATTTTCCTGGCCGGGCTATCGTGGAAGGTGCTGGCGATCCTGTTCCTCGGCGGACTGGCCAGCCTGCCGCTGGGGTGGGGCCTGCTGCACGACTACCAGCGCCAACGCATCCTGACGTTGATCGACCCCGAGGCCGACCCGCTCGGCAAGGGCTTCCACATCATCCAGTCGACCATCGCGGTGGGCTCCGGCGGCATTCTCGGCAAGGGCTGGGGCAACGGCACGCAGACCCATCTCGAATTCATCCCGGAGCGCCACACCGACTTCATCTTCGCCGTGCTGGCGGAAGAATTCGGCCTGCTGGGCGCGAGCTTCCTGCTGGTGCTCTACGCCTTGATCATCGGGCGCGGCCTGATGATCGCCGGCAATGCGCCGACGCTCTTCTCGCGCCTGCTGGCCGGCAGCGTCACGCTGATCTTCTTCACCTATGCCTTCGTGAACATGGGCATGGTGAGCGGCATCCTGCCGGTGGTGGGCGTGCCGTTGCCCTTCGTGAGCTACGGCGGCACGGCGCTGGTGACGCTGTTCGCCGGCGCGGGCATATTGATGTCGATCCACAAGCACAGGATGCTTGTGCAAAAGTAAGGAGCAGGCGGTGAGCGGCAATCGGCAAGCGGCGAAGGCGGCTATGGCGGGGCGGTGTTGCCGCTTGCCGCTTGCCGCTTGTTGCCTGCTGTTCCTGGTTGCCTGCGGATCGCAGCCGCAGCGCCCGTCGGCGGAGCGGGCCGCCGTGCCGCCGGGACTGACTTTTCCCAAGCCGGCGCCGGCTTCCAGGGGCGGCGGCTATTATCAGGACGACGGGCCGGCCGACAGCGTGCCGGACAACCTCGACGCCGTGCCCGACGCCGAGCCGCGGGCCGAGCCCCTGCACCGCTTCGCCAACCGTCCCTATTCCGTGCTCGGCAAGGACTACGTGCCGTCGCAGGAACTCAGGCCCTACAAGGCGCGCGGCGTTGCCAGCTGGTACGGCCGCAAGTTCCATGGCCAGAAAACCTCGATCGGCGAGCCCTACGACATGTTCGCCATGACCGCGGCCCATCCGACGCTGCCGATCCCCAGCTATGCGCGGGTGACCCACCTCGCCAGCGGCAAGTCGGTGGTGGTGCGGGTAAACGACCGCGGCCCCTTTCTCCATGACCGCCTCATCGATCTTTCCTACGCCGCCGCCTGGAAGCTCGGCTACGTCGCCAGCGGCAGCGCCCGGGTCGAGGTGGAAAGCATCCTGCCGGGCCAGACGCAGCTGGCGGCCGGGACAGCGGCGCCTGTCGTCGCGAGCGATCCAATCGCCGAACTGGTCGCCGCGGCCCCCGCCGAGACGCCAGCCCTGCCGGCCGTGCAGGAACTGCGCGGCACCTTCCTGCAGCTGGGCGCCTTCGGCAGCCAGGACAATGCCGAGAGCTTGCGCGCCCGACTCCTGCGCCAGCTCGACTGGCTTACCGAAACCATTCATGTCCAGGCCAGGGAGGGCATGTACCGCCTGTATTTGGGCCCGTACCGCGACGCCCAGGAAGCCGGCCGGGTCGCCGAGCGCATCCGCGAGGCGCTGGCCTTCAAGCCCTTCGTCATCCAGCGCTGACGTATAATCCGAATCCATTCCCCGGTAGCAGTTCCATGAAGTTCCTCGTCTTTCTTTTCCTGGCGGCGCTTGCCGCCGCAACCCAGGCGCAGATCCTGCCGCAGGCGCCCACCGTCGCGGCCAGGTCCTGGCTGCTGATGGACTACTCGACCGGCCAGGCGCTGGCCTCCTACAACCCGGACGAACGGGTCGAGCCGGCCTCGCTCACCAAGCTGATGACGGCTTACGTGGTTCTGGGCGCGCTCAAGGAGAAGAAGCTTGAGCCGACGCAGGCGGTGCCGGTCTCCGAGCGTGCCTGGAAGGCCCCGGGTTCGCGCATGTTCATCGAGCCGAAGCGCCCGGTGACGGTGGACGAACTGCTGCACGGCCTGGTGATCCAGTCCGGCAACGATGCCTGCATCGCCCTGGCGGAAGCCGTGGGAGGCTCGGAGGAGGCCTTCGTTCAGATGATGAACAGCGAGGCGCAGCGCCTGGGGCTGAAGGGCACCCGCTTCGCCAACTCGACCGGCCTGTCCGACCCGCAGCACTACTCGACGGCGCGTGAGCTGGCGCGGCTTGCGGCAGCGCTGATCCGCGATTATCCAGAGCACTATGCGCTCTATGCGCAGCGCGAATACACCTACAATCGCATCACCCAGGCCAACCGCAACCGTCTGCTCTGGACCGACCCGGCCGTCGACGGCGTCAAGACCGGCCACACCGAGAACGCCGGCTATTGCCTCGTCGGCTCGGCCAGGCGCGGCTCGCGCCGCCTGATATCGGTGGTGATGGGCGCCGCCTCCGACGGCCTGCGCACGCAGGAGTCGCAGAAACTGCTCAACTTCGGCTTTCAGTTCTTCGACGCGGTGAAGCTCTACGGCAAGGAGCAGCCGGTGTCGCAGCTCAAGGTGTGGAAGGGGGTGCAGAACACCGTGAAGGCCGGCTTCCTCGAGGACTTCACGCTCTCCCTGCCCAAGGGCATGGCGGACAAGGTGCAGGCCAGCCTGGTCAGCCGGCAGCCGCTGATGGCGCCGGTGCAAAAGGGCCGGACGGTCGCCACGCTCAAGCTCGCGATTGACGACAGGCCGATCGGCGAGTATCCGGTCGTGGCGCTGGAAAACGTGCCCGTCGCGGGAATATTCGGCCGCGCCTGGGACACGGTCCGCCTGTGGCTGGAGTGATGCCCGCCCGCGCGATGAGCCTTGTCTACCTCGATGGCCGGTTCATGCCGATGGCCGAAGCGAAGGTCTCGGCGATGGACCGCGGCTTCCTCTTCGGCGACGGCGCCTACGAGGTGATTCCCGTCTATTCGCGCCGGCCCTTCCGCCTCGCCGAGCATCTGGCGCGATTGGCGCATACCCTGGCCGGCATCCGTTTGGCGAATCCGCTTGCCGAAGCGGAGTGGGCGCGGCTGATCGGCGAGATCGTCGCGCGCAACGACGGCGAGGACCAGTCGGTCTACCTGCAGATCACGCGCGGCGCCGACACCAGGCGCAACCACGCCTTCCCTGCGCGGGTGACGTCGACCGTCTACATCATGTCCGAGCCGCTGCTGACGCCGCCGCCGGCGCAGCGCGAGCACGGCATCGCGACGATCTCGGCGCCGGACATCCGCTGGCTGCGCTGCGACCTGAAGACTGTCTCGCTGCTGGCCAACTGCCTGCTGCGCCAGCAGGCGGTGGAGGCCGGCTGCGTCGAGACGATCCTCTTCCGCGACGGCTTCATGACCGAGGGCGCCGCCTCCAACATCTTCGCGGTGAAAGACGGCAAGCTGTTGGCGCCGCCCAAGGACAATCTGGTGCTGCCCGGCGTCACCTATGACGTGGTGCTGGAACTCGCCGCCGCGCACGGCCTGCCGGCCGAGGTGCGGCCGGTGGCGGAAGCCGAAGCGCGCGGCGCCGACGAGCTGTGGATGACCTCCTCCACCAAAGAGGTGCTGCCCATCGTCCTGCTCGACGGCGCACCGGTCGGCACGGGCAAGCCCGGTCCGGCCTTCGCAAAGATGTACGCCTGGTATCAGGACTTCAAGCGGACGGTGATGCGCGCCGGTGAGTGACGAATCGCTCCTGCGGTTTCCCTGCGATTTTCCCGTCAAGGTGATGGGACAGCGCCGGGACGGCTTCGCCCAGGCGGTGCTCGAAGTGGTGCTGCGCCACGCGCCGGATTTCGACGCGGCAACGATGCAAATGCGGCCGAGCGCCAAGGGCAATTACATCGGCCTCACCTGCACCGTGCGCGCCGTCTCGCGCGAACAGCTCGACGCGCTTTACCGCGAGCTGTCGGGCCACCCGCTCGTCAAGGTCGTGCTGTGAGCGCGATCATCCAGCGCCGTCTCGGCGAGACTGACTTTTCCGCCACCTGGCGCGCCATGCAGCGCTTCACCGCTGCGCGCGATGCCGCAACGCAGGACGAGCTCTGGCTTACCGCCCATCCTCCGGTGTTCACCCAGGGCCAGGGCGGCCGGCCCGAGCACCTGCTGCGCGACATTGGCATTCCGGTGGTGAAGATCGACCGCGGCGGCCAGATCACCTATCACGGCCCCGGCCAGGCGGTGGCGTATCTGCTGGTGGATCTCGCGCGGCGCGGCCTCAAGGTGCGCGAGCTGGTGAGCCGCATCGAACAGGCGGTGATCGATCTGCTCGCCGGCTACGGCCTGCGCGGCGAGCGCGTGGCGGGCGCGCCGGGGGTGTATGTCGACGGCGCCAAGATCGCCGCGCTCGGCCTGCGCGTCAAGGGCGGCTGCTGCTACCATGGCGTGGCGCTCAACGTGGACATGGAACTCGCGCCGTTTGCGGCGATCAATCCCTGCGGCTACCCCGGGCTGAAGGTGACCCAGCTCGTCGACCTGGGCGTGAAGCGCGATTGGGCCGCGGCCGGCGAGGACCTGCTGGCGCAGCTGAATAGGCAGATCGAAAAGTGAACGAGAAACCGCACAAGCAGAAGGGCGAGGCCAAGACCGCGCGCGCTTTTGGCAAATACGCCATCAAGGTGGTGCCGGCGGCAACGCCGCTGAAGAAGCCGTCGTGGATCCGCGCCAGGGCCGGCAACAGCCAGGCGCGCTTCGGCGAAGTGAAGCGCATCCTGCGCGAGGCCGCCCTGCACACGGTGTGCGAGGAAGCCTCCTGCCCCAACATCGGCGAGTGCTTCGGCAAGGGCACCGCCACCTTCATGATCCTCGGCGACCTGTGCACGCGGCGCTGCCCCTTCTGCGATGTCGGCCACGGCAAGCCGCTGGCGCCTGACGCCGGCGAGCCGGCGCAGCTGGCGCGCACCGTGGCGGCGATGAAGCTCTCCTATGTCGTCATCACCAGCGTCGACCGCGACGACCTGCGCGACGGCGGCGCGCAGCACTTCGCCGATTGCATTCGCGCCGTGCGCGAAGCGTCGCCTTCGACGCGCATCGAGATCCTCGTGCCCGATTTCCGCGGCCGCATGGAGATTGCGCTGGACATCCTTGCGACGGCGCCACCCGACGTCTTCAACCACAATCTCGAAACCGTGCCGCGCCTGTACAAACAGGCGCGCCCGGGCGCCGACTACGCCCACTCGCTGGCGCTGCTCAAGGCCTGCAAGGCGCGCAACCCGCAGATGCCGACCAAGTCGGGCCTGATGGTCGGCATCGGCGAAACCGACGAGGAAATCCTCGCCGTGATGCGCGACCTGCGCGCCCACGACGTCGACATGCTCACCATCGGCCAGTACCTGGCGCCGTCGGCCCACCACCTGCCGGTGCTGCGCTACGTGCATCCGGACGTCTTCGCGATGTTCGGGCGGGAGGCGCGGGCCATGGGCTTCTCCAATGCCGCCTGCGGGCCGATGGTGCGCTCCAGCTACCACGCCGACATGCAGGCGCACCAGGCCGGCGTGGGCGAATGGAATCCAGCATGCTGAGAATCCTGCTGCTGATCGTGTCTCTGGCCGTTTCCGGCGCCGCACAGGCCCAGGCCCGGGTCGGCGAGCCGGTGCCCGCTTTCGATACGCGGCTGCTCGAGGGCAAGGCTTTGCCGGGCGCGGCCCTCAAGGGCAAGGCCGTGCTGGTGGTGTTCTGGGCCACCTGGTGCCCGCCCTGCCAGAAGGAACTGCCGGAACTGCAGGCGCTCTACGAGCAATACCGCAGCAGGGGATTCGAGATCCTCGCCCTGTCCATCGACGCCGACCAGTTCGTCGTCGAGGAATTCTGGAAGGATCACGAGTACGCCTTTCCCGTGGCGATGAAGGCGCCGGCGCACACGCAGGCTTTCGGCCCGGTGCGCGGCACGCCGACCCTCTACCTGATCGACCGCAAGGGCGTGCTGCGGATGGCGCACACCGGGCCGGTCGGCCGCGACGCGCTGGAGGCTCGGCTCAAGCCGCTGCTCTGAGCTATTTCTTCTGCGTCAGGGCGGCGTCGACCGCCCGCTTGTAGAAGATGTAGTCCATTTCCGGCGCCGGCGTGCCCAAACGCGTGGCGGCCGCCGAGACCTGGCCGCGGTGATGCACCATGTGGCCCATCATGTGCGTGAGCACGTCGCGCACCCAGTTGCGCCGCGCCTTGCCTTCCGAGCTGCGAAAGGCGATCTCGGATTCGAAGAAGGCTTCCGGCTTCGTCTCCAGCCAGTGCTGCAGGCCGCGCATTTCCTGGCGCAGGGCAGTCTTCAGCGCGCGCCAGTCGGGGTGGTGCAGGCGCTTGTAATCGACGATCGGGCTTTCGCCCTGCAGGCGCAGCCGCCACAGCTGGGACACCACCAGGATGTGGTCCACGGTCTGGTGGATGGTCGAGAAGTGCAGCCCCTGCGGCTCGGCCAGCGCTTTCGGGTCGAGCCGGTCGAGGCACTCGAACAGCACTTCGTTGGCCCAGTGCTGGTAGTCGGCCTGGTAGATGAAATACTGCTTCCAGGTTGGCGCACCCATCTTGCCTCCTTCGTGCGAGAATGTGGGCAGTCCAAGCGGAGTTCACCATGGCTGCCCTGTCGCGCATTTTCATCGCTTTGAGTTTGCTTGTCATCCTGTTCTCGGCGCGTGCCGCCGGCCTGGATGGCGTCAGCGCCGAGGAAAGCGGCGGCGCGCTGCGCCAGGCGCTCTCCCAGGGCGCCGTTGCCGCGGTGGCGAACCTTGGTCGCGCGGACGGCTTCCTCGGCAACCCGAAAGTGAAGATTCCCCTGCCGGAGAACCTGCAGAAGGCCGAGAAGCTGATGCGCAAGCTCGGCATGGGCAAGCATGCCGACGAACTCATCGTCACCATGAACCGGGCCGCCGAGGCCGCCGTGCCGCAGGCCAAGGAACTGCTGCTCGACGCGGTCAAGCAGATGACCCTGCAAGACGCCAAGGCCATCCTCACCGGCGGCGACGATTCGGTGACGCAGTATTTCCGGCGCACCACCTCCGCGCCGCTGACGGAGAAGTTCCTGCCCATCGTCAGGCAGGCCACCGAGCGGGTCGAACTGGCGAAGAAATACAACCGCTACGCCAAGCAGGCCGCCAAGCTCGACCTGATCGACAAGGAGGACGCCAGCCTCGAAGGCTACGTCACCCAGAAGGCGCTCGACGGCCTGTTTCTCATGATCGCCGAGGAAGAGCGGGCGATCCGCAAGAACCCCCTGGGCCAGGCGAGCAGCCTGCTGCAGAAGGTGTTCGGCGCCCTCAAATGACCCCGATCCCGCCGTCCTGGCGGGACTGACTTTTCGATGACCACGGTACTCAATGCGCCGCAGCGCGAAGCGGTGAGCTATCTCGACGGCCCGCTGCTGGTGCTGGCCGGCGCCGGCTCCGGCAAGACCCGCGTCATCACGCAGAAGATCGCCCACCTGGTCCAGCAGCGCGGCTACCGGCCCGAGCACATCGCCGCCATCACCTTCACCAACAAGGCGGCGAAGGAGATGCGCGAGCGGGCAAAGCAACTCCTGCCCGGCCAGCCACTCGACGCCCTCAACGTGTCCACCTTCCACGCTTTGGGCGCGCGCATCCTGCGCCAGGAGGCGAAGGCCCTCGAACTCAAGCCGCGCTTCTCCATCTTCGATGCCGCCGACAGCGGCGCGGTGCTCGCCGAGCTGGCGAAGGAGGCCGACAAGGCGCGCCTGAAATCCCTGCAATGGCGCATCTCCGGCTGGAAGAACGCGCTCATCGAGCCGGGCGAAGCGCTCTCGCTCGCCGAGGACGAACTCGGCCTCGCCGCCGCGCGGCTCTACGGCGACTACGAGCAGGCCCTGCGCGCCTACCAGGCCGTCGACTTCGACGATCTCATCCGCCTGCCCGTGCGCCTGTTCGAGCGCGAGGCCGACGCGCTGCTGCGCTGGCAGGGAAAATTGCAGTACCTGCTGGTCGACGAGTACCAGGACACCAACCGCAGCCAGTACCGCCTGATGCGCCTCATCGCCGGCGCGCGCGCCGCCTTCACCGCGGTGGGCGACGACGACCAGGCCATCTACGCCTGGCGCGGCGCCGACGTCGAGAACCTGCGCGTGCTGCAGACGGATTATCCGCAACTGAAGGTCGTCAAGCTCGAGCAGAACTACCGCTCGACGACGCGCATCCTGAAGGCCGCCAACGCGCTGATCGGCAACAACGAGAAGCTGTTCGACAAGCGCCTGTGGTCGGAGCACGGCCACGGCGACGCCATCCAGGTCTCTGTGGCCCGCGACAGCGAGCAGGAGGCCGAGCAGGTCGTCATGAAGCTGATGGCGCACCGCTTCGAGCACCGCGGCCAGTGGGGCGACTACGCCATCCTCTACCGCGGCAACCACCAGGCGCGCGTCTTCGAGCAGCAGCTGCGCAACCAGAAGATTCCCTACGCCATTTCCGGCGGCCAGTCCTTCTTCGACAAGGCCGAGATCAAGGACCTCGTCGCCTGGCTGCGCCTCATCGCCAACAGCGACGACGACCCCGCCTTCATCCGCGCCGCCACCACGCCGCGCCGCGGCATCGGCAGTACCACGCTGGAGGGCCTCGGCCGGCTCGCCGGCGTGCGCCACGCCTCGCTGTTCGCCGCCGCCTTCGACGATGCCGCAGCGGGCTACCTGAATCCCCGCCAGCTCGAGGCCGTGCGCGAGTTCGGCGACCTCGTGAACAAGCTGGAATGGCGCGCCCAGCGCGAGCCGGCGCGCCAGGTGCTGGAGGATTTCCTGCGCGCCATCGCCTACGAGGCCTGGCTCTTCGACTGCTGCGAGCCGCGCGAGGCGGAGACCAAGTGGGCCAATGTGCGCGACTTCGTCGACTGGCTGTCGCGGAAGGGCGAGGAGGAGGGGAAGACCCTGCTCGAACTGACGCAGACCGTGGCGCTGATCTCGATGCTGGACAAGAACGAGGATGGCGGCGACCAGGTGCAGCTCGCCACCCTGCACGCCGCCAAGGGCCTCGAGTTCAAGCACGTCTTTCTGGTCGGCGTCGAGGAAGGCATCCTGCCGCACCGCGAATCGATCGACGCCGGCACGGTGGCGGAGGAGCGCCGCCTGATGTACGTCGGCATCACGCGCGCCGAGCGCAGCCTGACGATCACGCACTGCGAGCGGCGCAAGACCGGCAAGGACTGGCGCACCTGCGAGCCCTCGCGCTTCATCGCCGAACTGGGCGACGATCTGAAACTGACCGGCGGCAAGGCCGCCGCGCCGGCCGACCGCGCTTCCGGCGCCGCGCGCCTGGCGCAAATGAAGGCGCTGCTGATCGGCGCAGAGAAAAGTCAGTCTGCGTAGGACGGCGCCTACTTCGCTGCGCCCGCCATGTATTCCACCGCGGCGCGGATGTCGGCGTCGGGAATCGACGTATTGCCGCCCTTCGGCGGCATGGCACCCTTGCCCTTGATCGCGCTGGCGGTGAGGGCGTCGAGGCCGCCGCCCAGGCGCGGCCCCCAGGCCGCCTTGTCGCCGAACTTCGGTGCGCCGGCGACGCCGGCAGCATGGCAGGCCACGCAAGCCATGTCATAGGTCTTCTTGCCGTTGCCGGCGGCAGGCGCCGCAGCGGCCGGGGCAGGTGCAGGCGCCGCGGCGGTTGGGGTCGGCGCAGGCGCCGCGGCTGGAGCGGGCGCCGCCGGTGCTGCCGCGGCTTCAGCCTTCGGCGCAGCCGGTTCCTTGAAACCGGCGCCGGATTTGTTCGCCAGCCAAGCGACGACGCGGGTGAAATCCGCATCGGACAGATCCGCGCCGCCCTTCGGCGGCATGGCGCCCTTGCCCTTGATGCCGGAAGCGGCGAGTTTCTCCAGCCCGCCGCCGATGCGCGCCGCCCAGGCCGCCTTGTCGCCGGTCTTCGGTGCGCCGGCAACGCCAGCGTCGTGGCAGGCCGCGCAAGTGGCCTTATAGTTTTCCTCGCTGCCCCTGGCGGCCTTGGTGCCGCCTGCGCTGCCGGCAAGGGAAACCTGCGCCATCGGCTGGATGCGCTTCAGCGCCGCCTCCTCGCCGAGATCGCTGCCCGGCGCGCCGCCGACGAGCCGGGCCGCAAAAAAGCCGGCGACCGGCACCACGAGGGCGGCGGCCAGGGCAAGACCGATCACTGCGGGAGAAGCACACAAACCGCCGCACGCTTCATTCTGCTCAGCCATGAGGGATACCTCGGGAACCAGTCGAAGCCGGAATTATAGCGGCCCGGATTGGACGCTCAGTGGGAAAAACGCTATCCTGTGCAGCCTCGCGCCCGTAGCTCAGCTGGATAGAGTACTGCCCTCCGAAGGCAGGGGTCGGACGTTCGAATCGTCTCGGGCGCGCCAAATCTTTCTTCCCCAAGCAATTCCTCGCTCTCGCCTTCTCGTGGCGTGTGACTATTAAGTCAAACGTCATCTTGAAGCGATAGTCAATTGATGGATCTGATCGTGTGACTTGGTCACGAAGAGAAGTAGTCAGCAAATTTTCTGACAATTTCGCTGTAGCAGTCCGAAAGGCCTAAGGGCATCGGTTGGAAACCGGGTCGTTGCAGCAATGCGGCGCGAGCGTTCGAATCGCTCCCTCTCCGCCAATATATCACTTGTTTTACATTCATAAGTGATATATACTGACAGCATCAAATGGATGCCAGATAGATTCTGATGCCGCTTTACTATCCAATTCCTGCTGTACTCACGACGCTTTATGGGTCAATCGATGGGCACGCCAAGTCGGGGGCCCCCGTATTCTGCGGTTCCGCGGGATCCATTTCGCAACATCGGAATCAGAATGGCACCGAATATTATGTTCATCGGTTTTATGGTGGCGATGGCAAGCAACGGGAAACGTACATCGGAACCGGGGAGAGTGGAAAGAAGGAAGCTGAGGTCATCCGCGCACAGATAGAGGAAGTGAAAGCCCTGCTTCCGGAATTAAGACTTCTTGTGCGGGAAGGATTCCAGGCTGCAGATCCAAAGACTTACGCCACACTGGCCAGCTTGCACAAGCATGGACTGTTTGACGCCGGCGCAACCCTTGTCGGCTCCCACGCATTTGGTGTACTGGTCAATCAGATGGGTGTGCGGGCCGCCGCCTATGCTACGGAAGACATCGATGTCGCGCGCAAAGAAACGCTTGCGTTTCCACGTCTTCCGGAAAAAGGTTTCCTAGACATGCTGCGCGACAGCGGCATTCGTTTCGTTGAAGTTCCTGGTCTTGACCTTAAAAAACCATCGTCGAGCTTCAAGCAGGCCGGCGCTTCGCGATTCCATGTGGATTTGCTGGTACCTTCAGCGAATGCACAAATCCGTGTGGTAGGGGTCCCGGAATTGAAAGCGCATGCGACTGCGCTGCCTTTCCTGGGGTACGTGCTCGGGCTAACACAGACGGCCACTTTGATTTCTCGGGAAGGCTGCTGCCCGGTGAGAGTTCCTGTCACGGAGCGATTTGCCATCCACAAGCTCGTGGTGTCTCAGCTTCGGACCAATCGCAGCGCAAAATCCGATAAGGACATTTTTCAGGCTGCCGTACTCATTGCGGCCCTCGGAGACAAATTCCCTGGCGCGATCCGGCAGGCCGTCGATGATCTCCCAGTATCCGCTCGCCGTCACCTGTTTGCAGCAGCAGGTGTCGCTCTTGGTCTCATGCAAGACCATCCCCGAGCTTGCGAAGAGCTTAATGAAGCGATAGAGGCGCACAGGAAGAAACTCAAAAGGCCGCAAGGCCCGAAACACTAGCCGTCCGGACTTACATCCGAATCGCACTTCGGTGTGCCATGCCAAGCAATCGCAAGAGTGGCTGGATTCCGGCGGGTAATCGTCGAATTTCGCTGGGGATCGTTGATGCTGCCCGAAACGATTGGATGCTGGTTTGTGACAGGAATTTGTGGTCGAACGGGATAGACCGGCGACGCATGCCACAAAGTGGCAACCAAAAAACGCAATTCGGTCAAGGCGCTACACGTTCCGAGCTCGAATTAGGCCTCATGCACCGCCTCTTTGCCACTCGCCAACTACGGTAACGCAGGGGCTCCGAAGGCAGGGGTCGGACGTTCGAATCGTCTCGGGCGCGCCAGTTCTCGGCACCACACGCAATATCATCCGCCGGCCCGCTCCGATGGCCCCGGCTGTTCCTTGTGAATCGAGCGCAGCCGCGCCCGGATCGAATTGAGCACGTGATCGCGCGCCGGATCGGAGCCGTCGGCCGCGGCTTCGCTTTGCAGTCTGACGATATCCGCTTCGAGCTGGGCCGGGTCGAGCTGCCGGGAGACAGCGCCCATGAAGACGGCCGCTGCCTGTTCGAGGGACTGAAACAGCCCGGACAGACGGCGCCGCAGGTGAGGCGACTCGTGCAGGCGGCTGTCGAATTCATCCTGCGTCATCAATCTTCCCTCCCGAATTCTTGTTATGCGGAAGATTGTAGCAAAAATAAAAAGGGTTACGACATAATTTATTGCAGCTGCGCGGTGCACTGCGCGCAGCGCGTTGCCTTGAGCGGAATGGTCGACAGGCAATGCGGGCATTCCCGCGTGGTCGGTTCGACCTGCGGGGCGGCCTCCTCGGCGCGCTTCAGGCGGTTCATCACCTTGATGGCCATGAAGATGGCGAAGGCGATGATGACGAAATCCACCACCGTGTTGATGAAGGCGCCGTACTTGACGATCGGTGCGCCGGCCTTCTCGGCGGCTTCCAGCGTTTCGAAGGTCTTGTCGCCGAGATTGATGTAGAGATGCTTGAAGTCGACGCCGCCGAGCAGGCGCCCCATCAGGGGCATCACGATGTCCTTGACGAGGGAGTCGACGATCTTGCCGAAGGCGCCGCCGATGATGACGCCGACCGCCAGGTCGACGACGTTGCCCTTCATGGCAAATTCCTTGAACTCGCTGACGATGCTCATTGCCGGCTCCTGGTCACGGTGGGAAACGGCTGAATTCTGACAGAAACCCGGCCGTTCGGCCTTGGTTGCCAGAAACGTTCTCTGATACTCTCGTAATTCGGAAGGAATATCGCCGGAGGTTGCATGAAATCGTTCAGGATCGTGGCTTTTGTTCTCGGGGGCGTCGTAGCCGTGCTGGCGGCCGGGGCCGCATTCATCCTTGCTACCTTCGACGCCAACAAGTGGAAGGGCGAGATCGCGCAGCTGGTGCAGAAGGAGAGGAGCCGCAGTCTGAAGATCGAGGGCGAGCTCTCGCTGTCCCTGTTTCCTTCCGTCGGCGTGCAGATGGGCAAGGCGACGCTCTCCGAGCACAAGAACGAGCAGGTCTTCGCCTCGGTCGACAGCGCCCGCGTTTCCGTGCGGCTGCTGCCGCTGCTGTCGAAGCAGGTGGTGGTCGATACCGTCGAGCTTGGCGGGGCGAAGGCGCGGCTGGTGCGCTTCAAGGACGGCCGCCTCAACATCGACGACCTGCTGACGAAAGACGACAAGGCGCCGCCGGCCCGCTTCGACATCGCCGGCGTGAAGCTCGCCGACGGCGAGCTGGCCTGGCGCGACGAGAAGGCCGGGCAGGAGGTGACGCTCTCCGGCCTGAACCTGACGACCGGGCGCCTGGCGAATGCCGCAAGCGACAAGTTCGACCTGTCGGCGAAGCTGGCAGGCAACAAGCCCCGCCTGTCGGCGACGCTGAAAGCCGCCGGCCAGTATCGCTACGATCTTGACAAGAAAAGCTATGGCGGCGCGAAGCTCGATGTCCGCCTGGGCGGCGACGTGGCCGACATGAAGGCGCTGGAACTGACGCTGGCCGCGGCTGCGCTGCAGCTGACCGGCGCGAACGAACTCGACGTGGATCAACTGCTGCTGACGGCCAAGGGCACGGCGGCGGGCGATGCCTTCGAAGCGAAGCTGGAGGCGCCGAAGCTGGCGCTGGCCGCGGACAAGGCGAGCGGGGCGGCCGTGAATGCCGCGATCAGGCTGAGCGGCGCCCAGCGCGCCGTCGACGCGAAGATTTCCCTTTCGGGCGTCGAGGGCAAAAGTCAGTCCCTGCAGGCCGGCAAGCTGACGCTCGACCTGGATGCCCGGCAGGGCGAAACCACGGTGAAGGGCAATCTGTCCTCGGCCCTGGCGGCGAACCTGGAGAAGCGGACCGTCGAACTGCCGGCCTTCAGCGGCGAGTTCAACGTGGCGCATCCGCAGATGCCGATGAAGGCTGTCCGCCTGCCGCTCACCGGCGGCCTGCGCGCCGACATCGACGGGCAGACCGCGGCGCTGCATGCCAGCACCCGGTTCGACGAGAGCTCGATCGCGGCCAAGGCGAATGTCTCGCGCTTCAGCCCGCTGGCGCTCGTCTTCGACCTCGACATCGATCGTCTGAACGTGGACAAGTACCTGCCGCCGAAGCCCGCCGCGACAGGCGAGAAGGCGCCGGAGAGGCCGCTCGACTTCTCGGCGATCAAGGGCCTCAACGCCAGCGGCATCGTCAAGATCGGCCAGTTGCAGGTGTCCAACGTGAAGGCCGGCAACGTGCGCCTGGAGCTCAAGGCCGCCAATGGCAAGCTCGAGGTGGCGCCGCTTACCGCCAAACTCTACGACGGCACCCTGGCCGGCGCGCTGTCGGTCAACGCCAACAACAACCATGTCGCGCTGCGGCAGAACCTCAGCAACGTGGATATCAATCCCCTCATGAAGGACGCCCTCGACAAGGACATGCTGGAGGGGCGCGGCAACGTCGCGCTGGACGTCGCGACCGCCGGCGCCACCGTCGCGGCGATGAAGAGGGGCCTCGGCGGCACGGCGAACGTGAACCTCCGGGACGGCGCCATCAAGGGCATCAATCTGGCGAAGACCCTGCGCGAATCGAAGGCGCTGTTTACCGGCCGCCAGGACGCCGTGCAGCAGGCGAGGCAGACCGAGAAAACCGATTTTTCCGAGCTGGCGGCCACTTTTCGCATCGCCAATGGGGTGGCGCGCAACGACGACCTCAGCATGAAGTCGCCCTTCGTCCGCCTGGGCGGCGCGGGCGACATCGACATCGGCGAGGGCAGGATGGACTATCTGGCCAAGGCCAGCGTGGTGGCCACCGCGGGCGGCCAGGGCGGCAAGGAGCTCGAGCACCTCAAGGGTCTCACCGTGCCGGTGCGGGTGACCGGCCCCTTCGACAAGCTCGCCTACAAGATCGAGTTCGGCGGCCTGGTGGCGGAGGCTGCCAAGGCCAAGGTCGAGGAGAAGGTCAAGGAGAAGGTGCAGGAAAAAGCCGGCAGCGCCCTCAAGGGATTGTTCAAGCGCTAGCCAGTTTTTCCTGCAGCTGCGACAGCACCTCGCCCGCCGCGCCCTGCAGCGCAAAATGGGCGTGGCGCGTCAGCGCCGTGCACTCCGGATTGATTTCCACCACCGTCGCGCCGGACGAAAGCGCACGCAGCGGCAGTTCGGCGGCCGGGTAGACCTGGGCCGAAGTCCCGATGCTGAGGAATACCTCGCAGTGCTCTGCCGCCTCCTCTGCCTGCGCCATCGCGCCCGCCGGCAGCATCTCGCCGAACCACACCACGTCGGGCCTGAGATAGGCGCCGCAATGGCAGCGCGGCGGCGATTCGTCCAAGGCGAAATCACCGACGACGATTTCCTCGCGCGAGCACTTCACCCGGGCAATGTTGCCATGCAGCTCCACAACGGTGCGCGATCCGGCGCGCTGGTGCAGGCTGTCGATGTTCTGCGTCACCAGGGTGAAGTGTTCGAAGCGTCTTTCCAGCGCGGCGAGGGCCAGGTGGCCAGGATTCGGCCGGACGGCGGCGATGCGGGCGCGGCGCTCGGCATACCAGTCCCAGACCAGCCTGGGGTTGCGCGCGAAGCCCTCCGGCGTAGCCAGTTCCTGCGGATCGTAGTTGGCCCACAGCCCGGTCAGGGCGTCGCGGAAGGTCGGGATGCCGGATTCGGCCGAAATGCCGGCGCCGGTCAGCACCGCCACGCGGCGAGCCGCGGCGAGCCGCTCGATCAGTTCCCTCGGAATGGTGACGGCATTCATGCTTGTCGCACCGGGTTGCAACAGGCCCATGCTACCATCGCCGCCCTATGAACTGGATCGACCTCCTGCACGCCCTCATCCTCGGCACCGTCGAGGGGCTGACCGAGTTTCTGCCGATTTCCTCGACTGGCCACCTGATCCTTGCCGGCGACCTGCTCGGCTTCAACGACGAGCGCGGCAAGCTCTTTCACATCGTCGTGCAGACCGGCGCCATCCTCGCCATCTGCTGGGAATACCGCACCAGGCTCGCCGCCGTCGCCGCCGGGTTGGGCCGGGACGCGGCGGCCAATCGTTTCGTCGCCAATCTGGCCATCGCCTTTCTGCCGCTGGCAGTTCTCGGGTTGCTGTTCGGAAAGGCGATCAAGGCGCACCTGTTCCAGCCCGTGCCGGTGGCGCTGGCCTTCATCGCCGGCGCCTTCGTCATCCTCTGGGCCGAGCGGCGCCGGCACGTCGTTCGCATTCGCTCTGTTGACGACCTCGGCTGGAAGGACGCCCTGAAGCTCGGCTTCGCCCAGGCCTTCGCCCTGATTCCCGGCACCTCGCGTTCCGGCGCCACCATCATCGGCGGGCTGCTGTTCGGCTTGTCGCGCAAGGCCGCCACCGAGTTCTCCTTTTTTCTCGCCATCCCGACGCTGTTTATCGCCAGCGCCTATCAGCTGTGGAAGGAGCGCGCGCTGCTCAATGCCGACGATATCGGCATGTGGGCGGTCGGCTTCGTTGCCGCCTTCGTGTCCGCGTTTCTCTGCGTGCGCTGGCTGCTGCGCTACATCAGCACGCACGATTTCAGCTTCTTCGCCTGGTACCGCATCGTCTTCGGCTTCATCGTGCTCGGCACGGCCTATACTGGATGGGTTGACTGGACGCAGCCATGAACGACCTGCACGACCTGACCCTGATTCTGCAATCGCGTTTTCCGCTCGTCGTCATCGAGACGCACGAGGAGCCGCGCGTGCTGGCCCTGCTCGATCAGGCGGCCAATCTGGAGGGATGGGCGCTCTTTGTCTGGAGCATCGCCGACGGCTTGCGCCGCAGCAACAACACCCAGCCGATCAGCCAGACCTACGAGTTCCTCGACGCTCTGCGTCACATCGACAAGACGCCGCAGAACGGCGTCTACGTCATGCTCGATGCCCATCCCTATCTGGCCGATCCGGTCAATGCTCGCCTGATCCGCGAGATCGCCATGGAATACGGCAAGTCGGCGCGTACACTGGTCTTCATCAGCCCCAGGCTCGATCTGGACCCGGAATTGTCGCGCATGAGCGCGCGCTTCCAACTCTCCGTGCCGGACCTGGCCGCGATCCAGAAGCTTTTGCGCGAGGAAATGCAGCTCTGGCAGCAGCAGGGCGGCGGCGAGCCGGTGCGCGGCGAGAAGGAGGCGCTGCAACTGCTTGCGCGCCACTTGACAGGCATGGCGCTCGACGACGCGCGCCGCCTGGCGCGACAGGCCATCCGCGACGACGGGCTGATCACGCATGGGGACGTCGAGCGCGTGCTGCGCTACAAGTACGATGCGCTCGGCGCCGGCAGCATGCTCAGTCTCGAGCTCGACACCGCCAGTTTCGCCCAGGTCGGCGGCGTGAAGAAGCTCAAGCACTGGCTCGATCTGCGCCGCGCCGTGTTCGTCGGCGAGGGCGGCGCGGGGCTGCAGGCGCCCAAGGGCATCATGCTGCTCGGCGTGCAGGGCAGCGGCAAGAGCCTGGCTGCCAAGGCGGTGGCCGGCGCCTGGGGGGTGCCGCTCTTGCGCCTGGACTTCGCCACGCTCTACAACAAGTTCTTCGGCGAGACCGAGCGCAACCTGCGCGAGGCGCTCGCCGCGGCCGAGGCCATGGCGCCCTGCGTGCTGTGGATCGACGAGATCGAGAAGGGCCTTGCGAGCGATTCGTCGGGCGGCACCGACGGCGGCGTCTCGCGCCGCATCCTCGGCACCCTGCTCACCTGGCTGTCGGAGCGCAAGGGCCGCGTCTTCATCGTCGCCACCGCCAACGACATCGCGCAACTGCCCCCCGAGCTGATCCGCAAGGGCCGGCTCGACGAAATCTTCTTCGTCGACCTGCCGGACGCGCCGACGCGCGCCGAGATTTTCGCCATCCACCTGACACGGCGCGAACTCAAGGCCGCGGGTTTCGACCTCGATGTGCTGGCCGGGGCCGCCGACGGCTTTTCCGGCGCAGAGATCGAGCAGGCCGTCGTCTCCGCCCTGTACGAGGCGCATGCACAGAAGCTGCCGCTCGACCAGGCGCTGCTGCTGGCGGAAGTCGGCCGCACGCGCCCGCTCTCTGTGGTGATGGCCGAGCGGGTGGCCGCCTTGCGCGACTGGGCGGCCGACCGCACCGTGCCGGCGAACTGACATGATTGTTTACCTGCATGGCTTTCGTTCTTCGCCACAGTCGAACAAGGCGCAGCGGCTGAAGGCGCATATGGCGGCGCGCGGCCTCGGCCACCTGTTCTGGTGCGGGCAGTTGCCGCCCTCGCCGCTCCAGGCCATCGCCCTCGCCGAACGGCAGATCGCCGCCGCGGCCACGCCGGTCACCGTCGTCGGCAGTTCGCTCGGCGGCTATTACGCGACGCATCTCGCCGAGAAGCATCGGCTGCGCGCGGTGCTGGTCAATCCGGCAGTCGTGGCGCACCTCTCGCTCGCGGAATTCGTCGGCCCGCAGACCAATCTGTACACCGGCGAGACCTTCGAGTTCCGGCCGGAGTACATCGAGGAGCTGCGTTCGGTCGAGGTGCCGTGCATTTCCCGCCCGCAGGATTTCCTGCTGCTCGTCGAGACAGGCGACGAAGTGCTCGACTACCGCCAGGCCGTGGCGAAATACGCCGGCGCCCGGCAGGTGGCGCTCGAAGGCGGCGACCACAGTTTCACGCGCTGGCCGGATTACCTGGATGAGGTATTGCGCTTTGCCGGACTGCTGACATGAGCTTCGATCCTGACCGTTTCAAGCGCGAGGAGCGCACCGGCTATAACCTGATTGCCGCACGCTACGCAGAGAGCGCCGCCCTGCGCGCCGGGCTGAATGCCGCCCTGATCGCTGCCGCCGAGCTGCGGCCGGGCCAGGCCGTGCTCGAC
>WBUF01000097.1 GCA_008933825.1 Rhodocyclaceae bacterium
TTCTGAAGCATCGGGCAGCAGTGTGCGTACCACCTGACCAAGAATATCAACAACGTGATAAGCAGTTCCGGGTTCCATGCCACGCACAGTGATAGCATCATCGGCAGGGTTGGGATAGATGGATAGGAGGCTTGGGTTGTCGTGGGTTGTAGCTTCATTGACATCTGAAACACCACCGGTAGTTGTGTAGTATATGGTTCCGCTATCACCGACAATATATACCGTTTGTTTGTTCATAATCGCAACATCGTTCAATTTAAATTGTGTTGGTGAGATAAGTTGATACCATGAAGCCCCGGCATCCAATGATTGAAGGATTATACCATTTGTGCCAACACCAATGCACAGTGAGTCTTGCAGGCATTCATACTGCAAAATGCGCGACAATGAATCCCCTTCGATGAGATGATATTCGTTTATTGGTCTCCAGTCTGTACCAAATGAGGTTGTTAAATACGACTTTGTGGCTGTATTAGGAGGACCCAATACATAGAGAAGAGCATTAGAATCGTTAACGATTAACAGTTGATAGATATTACCGAATTGAATAGTATCAACTACCTGGTAGTCCTTCCATCCGTTGGTAGTGCTAAGAATTCCATATGACTTAAATCCGGTGTTACCAATGCCAGCAACGCTCACAGCTGCCAATCCCCTTTGTTCGTCCAGCATAGAGATCAGGCTTTCATTAGGTATCTCATCGGGTATGTAGCTTACTTGATTTACCTCCTCCCACGAACGACCATAGTCTGTGCTAAGCTGGATAGATCCTCCTCCTCGAACCTCGCAATCTACAATTCGCCACAACTGCCCGTACTTGGTAAGAGAATAAGAAGCAGGATTATGAACCCCTTCATGAATACAGTCGTCATCCGGTCCATCAGAGTGTATCCATTCGTTTCCACTATTCGTAGTGTACATACAGCCGCCAATAGGATGATAGTACACATAATTATCTCCGGAAACATGGCGAACCTGGCGCGCCCAATTCAGATATCCTCCACACCAGCATGTATTAGTACAGGTCCATGACACACCGGCATCAGATGTTAACAAAATACACGAAGCTGAATCCTCTGGGAGAAAAGCCATTACCATTATCGAATCTGGTGACCGAACCGCAATAGACTGTATCCGGCTGTATTGATATTGTTCGGGAAGAGATATTCTCGCCCACCCATCAGCATAGGACGACACTATGCTGATGCACAAAATTAGCAGGCTTAGAATGAATGCCGAAAGAGTCAAGGTAAAATCTTCAGAATATTCATGATTACTGATTGTCATGCATTATTATGGTGTCTTCTGGACAGTATAACTCAAAAGGCTGCACTTTAACGAGATTTCCACAGCGATCGTATAGTTCCATTTCGTCAATAAATGTACCAAATTTTCGAATACAGATAAGAATACCACTGGGCAAGGCAGGATTCAATTTTACGCTGCCATCGGGGTGTCTACCTTGCGCGAGCATCCCTCCTTTTTTTCCACTGTTTCGGAATCTCCAGCCACCAATACATGCTTCATCGCCATTTTGATATTGCAAGGTAAAGCAATAGTCGCAGCACAATGCTACGGGAGATTCTAGGGGTAATTTACTTTGATTTGCACCACGACATGGCCAAACAGAAGCAGATACAACAAAAGAACAGTTTGGGGGACACTCAATTTCTATTGTATTACTGGAAACATAATAATCATACAATTTCGTTTGTAAGTATTGATTATGTACGTCTGTATAAATATGAATCTCGTGTGATACTAACGTGATTTTGTGCTTCATCCCATCACAAGCAGAAATTTTAATAGAACCAAGTCCACTACCTATATACTTCCATATGCGTTTACTTGCAGAATCTGATACTATTTCCCATTTCTCAGGTTCCATTACTCTAAATACCCCTGATATCATCTTTCCCCCGATTTCCCATTCCCTACTATCAGAGCCGATGCTTCCATACTGCATCAATACATCGTCATTATTCTGTCCATCTATAAGTAGATATAAGTAATATTGTATTACTTGACTTCCTATAGTACCTGCTTTAGCAACAACGGTTGGATCAACAGTAGAATAGAGTTTGAAATGAAAAATGCATGCACCATCTATACTATAATCTGGATACAGCTCAATAAAAAAACCGAACTTAGTCTCCCAATCACCCAGAATACCTGAGCTTGTATCTATTTGGCTATTGGGAAGGCTTATAGTTGTAGTAGCAGAAATATCGCTCTGTATCTGCTGATTACTCCCACTAAAGAAGATCTTTGCCGGTAATAGCCCACCTTTTATTCTACTGCCATTCATCGCTTACACTCCAACAACATCAAGAGCGAACATACCCCATCCGGGAGGTCCTGGACTTGTATTGTTATCAATGGTGCGAATACCAAAACTGTAGCGGCCGGAGCTGTATAAGACAAGGCGTAGAAGGACTAATCCGGTATATGTATCACCTGTCCAGCGAATTACCGGGATTGTCCCTTGCATATCTCCCCGTGTAGCTGCATTATCCAGCATGCTTAGTTCTATGTCCACCACGGCATGGGGTGAACCTTGAATTGTTAAGGGGATTATGTTGGTCCATTCTACACCTGCTCGTACAAAAATCGTGTTGCGCAATGGTGGCGGTGTTGTTGTTGAGATATTGCTGGTCTGATTTCGGAAATTCCAGCTCTGTGCATCAAACTGCTGCTGCATCTGATATCAGCCCCGTTGCTAATCACTGTGACTTCACCGTTAACACTTACAGGGGTAGGCAACCACGTAGATGGTACTGTCGGCTCGCGGTATGTTGAGCTTAATGCCCATTGCCCCACCTGTGATGGACCGGCAACTGAAAGTTCTGCATAGCTGATCACACTGAGTGGATCTACTGGGAAGGACTGCAGAAGTGAGTTCCAGTTGCGTATATCACGGTTATTGCTACATCCGCATCCCATAATTCCTCCGCATAAGGTGTTTGTTAAATTATCGTGAGATAACCAGTGCAACAACCCTGTGATAAGTAAGAATTTCCAGAAATGCAACTTATGTAACCATAATGTTTTCAACGCCTGTGCATAACCTCCTTTCCGTCAGCCTAAGCCCCTTACCGTCATATGAATTGTGTACGGTGTTGTGGTGATACCAGCGTGTACACACCGGGTGGCAGGTTTGTAAGGGAGAATTTTAGTTCTGAAGTATCGGGCAGCAGTGTGCGTACCACCTGACCAAGAATATTAACAACGTGATAAATTATTGTCTGTTGTGGGACTCAGGATTTACACGGCAGAGAGTTTCCACGGCGTAGTCACATCAATACGTTTGGTTTCGTAGGCGCGACCACGTGGCGTAGGGGCGACCACTTGGGGTCGCCCCTACTGTTCCGGGTCCACACTACGGTTTAACACAACCCATCTACACATCCAAACCACGTCAAAAATTCCAAGCGGGCGGACTACGGCCCTCCGGGCCCCACCCCCACCT
>WBUF01000044.1 GCA_008933825.1 Rhodocyclaceae bacterium
TGCAGCGCGTGGCGCAGCCAGCGCGAGCCCATGGACGTGCGGCAATCGTCGAGCAGCGAGAGCAGGGTCGGTGCCGGCTCGCCGCGCAGGGTCTCGGTCAGTTCCAGGTTGCGCCGCGTGGCGGCATCCAGGCGCAGCCATTCGCTCTCGCGCTCGAGCGTCAGGGCGGTGATGTGGGCGAGCGCCTGGTTCTGCGTGGTCTTGGCGTACTGGTAGAGGGCGCCGGCGGCGGCCAGCGCGGCGGTCGGCGCTTCGGGTCCGGACTCCGGCAGGAAGGCGGCGAGGTCGCGCGTGCCGAAATGCAAAGTCAGTCCGCGCGAGGCGGCGTCGCGGTCGAAGTGCCAGTCGGGCAGGCGCCGGATCGAGGCGGCGGCATTTTCCGGGAAGCCCGGCGGCGTGCCGTCCGGCACGAGGATTTCCGCCGGGCGCAGGCGCTCGAGCTGGGCGGCGAGCGCGCCGGGGCCGATTTCCAGCAGACGGAAATCGCCGTTGGCGAGGTTGAGCCAGGCCAGGCCGACGAGATTCTTCTCCGGCGCCAGCGCCAGCAGCAAGGAATCGGATTTGTCGTCGAGCAGGGCCGAATCGGTGAGGGTGCCCGGCGTGACGATGCGCGTCACCGCGCGTTCGACCGGGCCCTTGGATGTCGCCGGATCGCCGATCTGCTCGCAGATCACCACCGATTCGCCCAGCCTGACCAGCCGCGCCAGGTACTGCTCGACGGCGTGGAAGGGCACGCCGGCCATGCGGATCGGCCGGCCGGCCGACTGGCCGCGCGTGGTCAGGGTGATGTCGAGCAGACGCGCGGCCTTCTCGGCGTCCTCGTAGAACAGCTCGTAAAAATCCCCCATGCGGTAGAACAGCAGAAGATCCGGGTGTTGCGCCTTCAGGCGCAGGTACTGCTGCATCATCGGGGTGTGCAGCTGGCGGTCGTCGGAGGGGCTCATGATGGCCGGCTATCTTACTCCCGACGATAATGCTGCGATGCAATGCCACGGCGGCATGCGGAAATGGTAAGCTTGAAAAGGTTGACTATTGTCAATAGCATAAATATCAATTATTAAAAACAACCGCTTCGACCATGAGGCGGGCGGGAGGATCGATCGTGATGAATCAGCGCAGTCCGCATGCGGCGGAAACCGGGAAGGATTTCACGGTGGAATTGCCGCGTCGCGTCTTTCGCCGCATCAAGCGGCATACCCCGCTGCCTTCGGGCCAGCCCGGCAAGGAGGAACTGATGAAGCGCGCGCAGCGCTTCGCCCTTTTCTCCACCCTCCCGGCGCGCGTGCTGGCAGAGCTGGTCTCCGCGGCCAGCGTGCAGGTATATCGCGCCGGTGAGTACATCTGGCGGCACAACGAAGAGGACCGCCGCGTCATGTTCATCGAACAGGGATTGGTGAAGGCCGCCCGCCGCAACCGGCAGGGCGTCAGCCGCACCTACGGACTTTACGGGCCGGGCGACTCGATGGGCATCTTCGCCATCTGGGCGGGCATGAGGTATCCGACCGACGCCGTGGCGATGAACGACGGCATGACGGCCATTTTCATCGATACCGACGCGATGCTGAAATTCGCCGAGAAGTATCCGCGCCTGGCCAGTCCTCTTCGCATCGAGATCGGCCGCTTCGCCGATGCCTTCATCCACAAGATCGAGGTCGTCAGCGCCGGTGCCGTGCCGCAGCGGCTGGCGGTGCTGATGACCCTGCTGATCGACCGCTACGGCGTCGAGAAGAAGGGCAACAAGGCGCGCCTGCCGATCACGCTGACCCTGGAGCAGATCAGCGAAATTGTCGGCGTCCGCCTGGAAACCGTGGCGCGCATCCTGAGCGGTTGGAAGAAGCAGGGCTGGCTGACGATCGACGCCAACGGCTGTCACTTCACACGCCTGGACAAGGTGCGCGAACTGCTGCCGGATTGATTCGATCGCCGGTTTAGCGCGTGTTCGATTGCGGCGGAAAGTTGCCGAGGTCGACATTCGGCAGCGGCTTCCAGCCTTTCCTGCGGTGCTCCGCCGCGATCGTGGTGAAGATTCCCCCGCGCACGAAGAACTTCGCCGTCAGGCGCATGAAGCGCGGCTTCACCGCCCGCGCCAGGTCGTCGAGGATGCGGTTGGCGACCGCTTCGTGGAAGGCGCCTTCGTTGCGGAAGGACCAGACGTAGAGTTTCAGGCTCTTCAGTTCGACGCAGCTCTTGTCCGGAATGTAGTCGAGCACGAGGGTGGCGAAATCCGGCTGCCCGGTCTTCGGGCAGAGGCAGGTGAACTCCGGAATTTCCATGTGAATCAGGTAGTCCCGCCCCGGTTCCGGATTGGGGAAGGTGTCAAGCGTTTTAGCGGGTTTCGAAGGCATGCCGACGGACTCGGAGTGGGTGGCGAAGGTGGTATTATAAGCACCCAAACCCCTGCGGCGCGGCCCCCGTTTCGCCCCGTTCCCGAACAAAAACAGAGCCTTCTGAAGACGTGCGTTTAACCAAGCTGAAACTTGCCGGGTTCAAGACCTTCGTTGACCCGACTTCCATCCTGACACCGGGCCAGCTCGTGGGCGTGGTCGGCCCCAACGGCTGCGGCAAGTCGAACGTCATCGATGCCGTGCGCTGGGTGCTCGGCGAATCCAAGGCCACCGCCCTGCGCGGCGAGTCGATGCAGGACGTGATCTTCAACGGCTCCGGCCAGCGGAAACCCGTCGGCCGCGCCAGCGTCGAGCTGCATTTCGACAACAGCCAGGGACGCGCCAGCGGCCAGTGGTCGCAGTACGCCGAGATCGCCGTCAAGCGCGTGCTCGACCGCGACGGCGAATCGTCCTACTACATCAACAACCTGCACGTGCGCCGGCGCGACGTGATCGACCTCTTCATGGGCACCGGCCTGGGCCCGCGCGCCTACGCCATCATCGAGCAGGGCATGATCTCGCGCATCATCGAGGCCAAGCCCGAAGAACTGCGCTTCTTCCTCGAAGAGGCGGCCGGGGTGACCAAGTACAAGGAGCGCCGCCGCGAGACGGAGAACCGCCTCTCCGACGCCCGCGAGAACCTCGCCCGCGTCGAGGACATCCGCAACGAGCTGGGCAACCAGATCGAAAAGCTGGAAGGCCAGGCCGAGGTGGCGAAGCAGTACCATGAACTGCATGCGCAGCTGACGCGTCGGCAGAACCTGCTCTGGCTCTACAAGCGCAACGAGGCGCGCGACCAGCGCGAGAAGCTGGCGCGCAATGTCGAGCAGGCGGCCACCAGGCTGGAGGCCGAGACGGCCAGCCTGCGCGAGCTGGAGGCCCGCGTCGAGGCGGCGCGCAGCGCCCACTATGCGGCCAGCGATGCGCTGCATGGCGCGCAAAGCGAGATGTTCGCCGCCAATGCCGAGGTGGCGCGGCTGGAATCCGAACTCAACCACCTGCGCGACCTGCGCCAGAAGGTCGAGTCGCGCCTCGCCCAGTTGGAGGCCGAGGACAGCCACTGGCGCGGCCAGTCGGAAACGCTCGACCGCGACGAGGCGCGCTGGAAGGAACTGCTGGAGAATGCCGCGCAGCGCGTGCAGGGAGCCGCAGCGCGCCACGCCGAAGCCGCCGCACGCCTGCCCGAGGCGGAGAGCGCCCTCAAGGCGGCCGAGGAAGCGGCCCAGGTGTTGCGCCGGGAACTGGCCCAGGCCGAGCAGGGCCTGCGCGTCGAGGAGGCGCACAAGAGCCACGCCGACAAGACCCTCGACTCGCTGGGCCAGCGCCGTGGCCGGCTGGAGGCCGAACGAGGCCAGATCGCGCAGCCCGACACGGCCGCGCTGGCCGCCCTGCAGGCCCGCGTCGCCGAACTCAACACGCAAGTCGAGGCCAGGCGCAGCCGCGTCGACGAGCTGCAGCGGCGCCTGCCCGAGCACGAGGCGCAGCGGCGCGAGGCGGCCGAAACCCAGGCCAGCGCGCAAAAGCGCATGACCGAGGCGCGCGCCCGCCGCGACGCCCTCAAACAATTGCAAAGTCGCGTCCAGCAGGAAGGCAAGCTGGGCGACTGGCTGAAGCGCCACGGCCTCGATGCCGCCGAGCCGATTTGGTCCAGCCTGAAGGTCGAACCCGGCTGGGAGACCGCGCTGGAAGCCGTGCTGCGCGAGCGCCTCGGCGCCCTGGCCGGCGTCGACCAGCCGACCGCGGAGCGCGTGCTGGCCGATCCGCCGCCGGCGACCCTGGCGCTGGTCTTCGCCGTCGACGTCGCAACGGCCGGCGAGACCGCCGGCCTCGATGCCGACACGCCGCTGCGCGACAAGGTCCGCTGCAGCGATCCGCGCTGGGAAGCCGCCCTGACCGAGTGGCTGGCCGGCGTCTATGTGGCGAACGATCTGGCCGGATTGGCGGCACGCCGCGCCAGCCTGCCCGGCGGCCGCCTGTGGGTGAGCCAGGCCGGCCACGTCGTCTCGCGCCATAGTTTCGTTCTGTATGTCCCCGAGGCGCGCACCCATGGCGTCATCGAGCGCCAGCGCGAGATCGAGCAGCTGGACGCCGAATGCATCGGACTCGAGGACGAGGCGCAAATTGCCGCGGCGACGCTGACGGCGGCCGAGTCCGGCCTGGCCGAACACCGCGGCCATCTTGCCGAAGCGCAGCGCGAGGCGCAGGAGTTGCAGCAGGCGGCGCATGCCGCCCAGGTCGAAGCGGTCAAGCTGGGCGAGGCGGTGCAGCGATACGAGGCGCGGGTGGCGCAGATCAACGCCGATCTTGGCGAGATCGCCGCCGGCGAGGACACCGAGCGCAACCGCCGCCAGCTCGCCGACGGCGAGGTGGCGCGACTGACCGCCGTCGTGCAGGAGCTTCGCGGCAAGCTGGAGGCGGCGATCGAGGAAAGCCACCAGCGCGACGCCGCCCTGCGCGAGCAGCGCACGGTCGAGCAGGCGCTTTCGCGCGAACTGCAGGAATCGCGCTTTACCGAGCGCGAGTGCTCGGGCAAGCTGGAAGAGATCGGCCGCTCCCGCGAAGTCGCCCGGGAACAGATCGAGCGAATCGTTGCCGAGGCGGCGGCGCGCCGCCAGGAGCGGGAATCCATCAGCGAGGGCGCGACCGAACAGCAGCAGCAGCAGGCGCTGGCTGCGCGCCAGGCGCGCGAGAGCACGCTGGCGAGCCACCGCGACGCGCTGGAAGGCGCCGCTGCCGAACTGCGCCAGCTCGAAGAAGCCCGCCTGAAGACCGAGCAGGGCCTGAATCCGCTGCGCGACCGCATCGGCGACCTGCGCCTGAAGGAGCAGGCCGCCCAGTTGAACGAGGAGCAGTATGCCGCCCGCCTCGCCGAGGCCAACGCCAACGAGGATGAGCTGACGCCGGAGCTGACGCGCGAGGTGCGCGAGCCGCTGCTGGCCGGCGATATCGCCCGCCTGTCGGCCGAGATCGAGGCGCTCGGGCCGGTGAACCTCGCGGCGCTCGACGAGCTGAACGCCTCGCGCGAGCGCAAAGGCTTCCTCGACAGCCAGTCGGAGGACCTGACCCAGGCCATCAATACGCTCGAGGATGCCATCCGCCGCATCGACCGCGAGACGCGCGAGCAGTTGCAGGATACCTACAACAACGTGAACCGCCAGTTCGGCATCCTCTTCCCGCAGCTGTTCGGCGGCGGCGAGGCCCGGCTGATCCTGACCGGCGAGGAGATCCTCGACTCCGGCATCCAGGTCATGGCCCAGCCGCCGGGCAAGAAGAACAGCACCATCCACCTGCTCTCCGGCGGCGAGAAGGCGCTGACTGCCATCGCCCTGGTGTTTTCGCTGTTCCAGCTCAACCCGGCGCCGTTCTGCATGCTCGACGAGGTTGACGCGCCGCTCGACGACAGCAATACCGAGCGCTTCTGCGAGATGGTCAAGCGCATGTCGGCGCAGACGCAGTTCCTCTTCATCACGCACAACAAGATCACCATGGAGATGGCGCGCCAGCTGGTCGGCGTCACCATGCAGGAGCAGGGCGTCTCGCGCGTGGTCGAGGTGGACATCGAAGAGGCGCTGCGCATGAGCGACGAGGCTGTGCCGGCATGAGCGACCTGCAGCTTTCACTCATCGGCCTGGGCATCGTCCTGGTAGGAGGCGTTTTCGCCTACAACAAGTGGCAGGAGCGCAAGCATCGCCAGCTCGCCGAGCGCGTCTTCCGCAGCGAGCATCCCGACGTCCTGCTCGGCCGCATGACGGGCGTCGCGCCGGGCGGCGCGCAGGATGCCGAGGACGGACGCATCGAGCCTGCCATTCCTCCCGGACAGGACAAGGAGGCGGATGCCGTTGCCGGTTTGCTGGCCAGCGACGTGCCCGGTCTTCCGGCGGAGCCGCCGCAGGCGCTGGCTGACCCGGCGGTCGACTGTATCGTGCGCTTCGAGTCCGCCGAGCCGATCGGCGGCGCTTATCTATGGCAGGCGCAGCTGCAGGCCATGGACAAGCTCGCCAGGCCGCTTGCCTGGAGCGGCCTCAACGAGCGCACCGGCGCATGGGAGCGGCTGACGGCGAATGGCGCCGGCGACTATCGCCGGCTGCGCGCTGCGCTGCAATTGGCCGACCGGCGCGGACCGTTGGCGGATTCCGAGCTGACCGTCTTCCTCAACGGCATGCAGCGGCTCGCCGACGAATTCCTTGCGGTGGCCGACCTGCCGGTGCGCAACGAGGTCCTGGCGCGGGCCGCCGAGATCGACCGCTTCTGCGCCGGCGTCGACATCCAGATCGGCGTCAACGTCGTCGCCACCGGCGCGCCTTTTCCGGGCACCAAGCTGCGCGGCCTGGCCGAAGCGGCCGGCCTGATCCTGCGAGAGGACGGCCTGTTCCACGCCGCCGATGATGCCGGCGCCACGCTGTTTACGCTTTCCAACCTCGAGGCGGCGGCGTTCGTCGCGGAGGAAATGAAGACGCTCGCCACCCATGGCCTTACCCTCACGCTGGACGTGCCGCGCGTCGCCACCGGCCCGCTTGCCTATGACCGCATGATTGCGCTGGCCAAGCAGCTTGCCATCGGGCTGGGAGGCGCCCTGGTCGACGACAATCGCGTGCCGCTGGTCGAGAGCGCGCTCGACGTCATCCACGACAAGATCGTCGAAATCGGTCAGCGCATGGCAAGCCAGGGGCTGAACGCCGGCAGCACGCAGGCGCTGCGCCTGTTCAGCTAGCCGCGCATGGCTGCGCCGCGCGAAGCCGCCGCGAGGGCCGAGGCGCTGCGCGCCGAGATCGGGAAGCACAACTACGCCTACTACGTGCTCGACGCGCCGACCGTGCCGGATGCCGAGTACGACCGCCTCTTTCGCGAACTGCAGGAGATCGAGGCGGCCTATCCGGCGCTGCGCACGGCCGACTCGCCGACACAGCGCGTCGGCGGCCGGCCCCTGCCTGAATTCGCGCCGGTGCGCCACGCGGTGCCGATGCTCTCCATCCGCACCGAAACCGACAGCGGGCCGGAGGGTGCGCGCGCTTTCGATGCAAGGGCGCGCCGCGCCCTCGGCTTGGCGGAGGGCGCGCCATCGCTGGAATACGCCGCCGAGCTGAAGTTCGACGGCCTCGCCGTGAGCCTGCGCTACGAGGACGGCGTGCTCGCGCAGGCGGCCACGCGCGGCGACGGCGAGATCGGCGAGGACGTCACGCAGAACGTGCGCACCATCCATTGCATCCCTCTGGGCCTGAAGGGCGAGCCGCCGGCGCTGCTGGAAATTCGCGGCGAAGTGTTCATGCGCCGGCCCGATTTCGAGCGCTACAACGCGCGTCAGCGCGAGCGGGGCCGGCCGGCCTTGGTCAATCCGCGCAACGGCGCCGCCGGCAGCATCCGCCAGCTCGATCCGAAGATCGCCGCCGAACGGCCGCTGTCGTTCTTCGCCTATGGCGTGGGCGAAGCGCGCGGCTGGGCCATGCCGGCAAGCCATAGTGCCATCCTCGATGCGCTCGCCGCCTTCGGCGTTCCGGTGTGCGAGCATCGCGCTGTGGCGCAAGGCGCAGAAGGTCTGATCGCGTTCCACGAGAAGATGCTGGCGCAGCGCGATGCGCTGCCCTTCGACATCGACGGCGTCGTATACAAGGTCAACGCGCTCGATCTGCAGGAACGCCTCGGCTTCGCCACGCGCGAGCCGCGCTGGGCGGTGGCGCACAAATATCCCGCACAGGAAGAGCTGACCGAGGTGCTTGGCATAGAGATCCAGGTTGGCCGCACAGGGAAGCTCACGCCGGTCGCCCGCCTGAAGCCGGTCTTCGTCGGAGGCGTTACCGTGACCAATGCCACGTTGCATAACGAGGATGAGGTTCGGCGCAAGGACGTACGGATTGGCGATACGGTGATCGTCAGGCGTGCCGGGGATGTCATTCCCGAGGTATTCGCCGTCGTCAAGGAGCGGCGTACGGAAAATGTAGAAAATGGCAGGCAGTGGAGCCTCGCCGACGCGGTCGGCAATGAATGTCCCGTTTGTCATAGTGCCATCGAGCGCTTGGAGGACGAGGCGGACTGGCGTTGTACTGCAGGACTCTATTGCCCGGCACAACGCAAGCAGGCGATTCTGCATTTCGCCTCGCGGCGCGCCTTGGATATCGAGGGGATCGGAGAGAAACTGGTCGACCAGCTGGTCGATCAGAATCTGGTGGAAACCGTCGCCGACTTATATGACCCGACACGCATCAACGCCGGAAAGCTGGCAGGCCTGGAGCGGATGGGCGGGAAGTCTGCACAGAATATCGTCGACGCCATTGCTGAATCGTCCAAAGCCGCCCAGTTGGAGCGGCTGATCTACGCCCTCGGTATCCGCAATGTCGGGGAAGCAACCGCAAAGGAATTGGCACGGCATTTCGGCACAATGACCGCGCTGATGGCTGCCGATGCCGAAACGCTGCAACTGGTGCCCGACATCGGGCCGGTGGTTGCGGCGAGCATCATCGATTTTTTCAACGAGAAGCATAATCAGCAGGTCGTCGAGAAGCTGCTGGAACATATCCGATTGGAAGCGGTTGGGAAAATGGCTGCGGGCGCCGTGCTGCGGGGACTGACTTTCGTCCTCACCGGCACGCTGCCGACGCTAGCGCGCGAGGCTGCCGCCGCGCTGATCGAGGCGGCCGGCGGCAAGGTGAGCGGCTCGGTGTCGAAGAAGACCGATTATGTCGTCGCCGGCACGGACGCCGGATCGAAGCTGGACAAGGCGCAGGCGCTGGGCGTCAGGATCATCGACGAGGCCGGCCTGCGGGAACTGCTGCAAGCGAAGGAAACCGAACGATGAAAAAAATCACCAAGGCCGTCTTCCCCGTCGCCGGCATGGGCAGCCGTTTTCTCCCGGCGACCAAGGCCAGCCCCAAGGAGATGATGCCCGTCGTCGACAAGCCGCTCATCCAGTATGCAGTGGAGGAGGCGGTGGCCGCCGGCATCACCGACATGGTGTTCATCACCGGTCGCAACAAGCGCGCCATCGAGGATCATTTCGACAAGGCCTACGAGATCGAGAGCGAGCTCGAGGCGCGCGGCAAGCGCGATCTGCTGAAGCTGGTGCAGGAGACCGTGCCGGACCACATCAACTGCATCTACATCCGCCAGGCCGAGCCGCTCGGGCTCGGGCACGCCGTGCTGTGCGCCGCACCGGTGATCGGCGACGAGCCCTTCGCGGTGCTGCTGGCGGACGACCTGATCGATGCGGACCCGCCCGTGCTGCGCCAGATGGTCGATGTCTTCGAGCAGCAGGCGTGCTCGTTGCTCGGCGTGCAGAACGTGCCCCCGTCCGACACGGGTTCGTACGGCATCGTCAGCACCGAGCCGGGCCCGGGCGGGCTGCCGAACATCACGGCCATCGTGGAGAAGCCGGTGCCGGAAAAGGCGCCGTCCAACCTGGCGGTGATCGGACGGTATGTCCTGACGCCACGCATCTTCCATCACCTGCGCAAGATACAGGCCGGTGCCGGCGGGGAAATCCAGCTCACCGATGCCATTGCAGCACTGATCGCCTACGAGTCGGTGCTGGCCTTTCCTTTTCACGGCATCCGCTACGATTGCGGCTCGAAGCTGGGCTATCTGAAGGCGACCATCGCCTTCGGCCGCAAGCACCCGGAGGTCGGCCGGGCGTTTACGGAATACCTGGCGAGCCTGAATGTCGGGGGGCGAGCCTGATGCAGGATACGGCAGCGGCGCAGAAAATCCTCGGCGAGGCTGACCTGATCGTTTCTGAGCAGGACGCCGCCGCGGCCGTGCGTCGCGTCGCCGACGAGGTCGCTGCGGCCCTGCGCGACGCCGCTCCGCTGGTGCTTTCCGTCATGGGCGGGGCGGTGATCTTCACCGGCCAGCTGTTGCCGCTCCTGAATTTTCCGCTGGAATTCGACTACCTCCACGTCACCCGCTACGGGGATACCACCACCGGCGGTGAGCTGTCCTGGATCGTTGCGCCGCGCGCCGCGATTGCCGGCCGCACGGTGCTGGTGGTCGACGATATTCTCGACGAGGGAATCACGCTTGCCGCGGTGAAGCAGCGCCTGCTCGAACAGGGCGCCCGCGACTGCCGCATTGCCGTCTTCGCCGACAAGGACATCGGCCGCGACAAGCCGGTGCAAGCCGATTTCGTCGGCGTGCGTCTGCCCAACCGCTACGTCTTCGGCTTCGGCATGGACGTCAGGGGCGCCTGGCGCAATCTGCCGGCGGTGTATGCGGTGAAGGGCCTGTAGCCGGCCCGACCGGATCAGGCCGCCTCGCGCCCGGCGCGGCGGCGCTCGTGTTCCTTCAGGTGGCGCTTGCGCAGGCGGATCGATTTCGGCGTGATCTCGACCAGCTCGTCGTCGGCGATGAACTCGACGGCGGACTCCAGCGTGAGCTGGATCGGCGGCACCAGCATGATGGCCTCGTCCTTGCCGGAGGCGCGCACGTTGGTGAGCTGCTTGGTCTTGATCGGGTTCACCACGAGGTCGTTGTCGCGGCTGTTGATGCCGATGATCATGCCCTCGTACACCGGCTCGCCGGGCGTGACGAACATGCGGCCGCGCTCCTGCAGCTTCCACAGCGCGTAGGCGACGGCCTCGCCCTGCTCGGCGGAGATCAGCACGCCGTTCCTGCGCTCGGCGATGTCGCCCTTCATGGCCGCGTAGTCGTCGAAGACGTGGCTCATGATGCCGGTGCCGCGCGTCATGGTGAGGAATTCCGACTGGAAGCCGATCAGGCCGCGCGCCGGGATGCGGTACTCGAGGCGCACGCGGCCCTTGCCGTCCGGCTGCATATCCTGCAGGTCGCCGCGGCGTTCGCCCAGCGCCTGCATGACGGCGCCCTGGTGGGCCTCCTCGCAGTCGACGGTGAGCATCTCGTAGGGTTCGCACTTCTCGCCGTCGATGTCCTTCAGCACCACGCGCGGGCGCGAGACGGCCAGCTCGTAGCCTTCGCGGCGCATGTTCTCGAGCAGGATGGTCAGGTGCAGCTCGCCGCGGCCGGAGACGAGGAAGATGTCGGCGTCGGGGGTGTCCTCGACGCGCAGGGCGACGTTGCTCATCAGCTCGCGGGCGAGGCGCTCGCGCAGCTGGCGGCTGGTGACGAACTTGCCTTCCTTGCCGGCGAAGGGCGAGGTGTTGACCTGGAAGTTCATGGTCAGCGTCGGCTCGTCCACCGTCAGCAGCGGCAGGGCCGCGGGCTGCTCCGGGTCGCAGATCGTCACGCCGATGCCGACTTCCTCGATGCCGTTGATGAGCACGATGTCGCCGGCCTCGGCGACGTCGGTCAGCACGCGCTCGAGGCCGCGGAAGACCTGCACCTGATTGACGCGCGCCTTGACCGGCTCGTCGTCCTCGGGGCCGTTCATGACCAGCACGTTCTGCAGCGGGCCGAGGCGCCCGCGCGTGATGCGGCCGATGCCGATGCGGCCGACGTAGCTGGAATAGTCGAGCGAGCAGATGCGCAGCTGCAGCGGGCCTTCGGCGTCGACCTCGGGCTGCGGCACGTGCCGGAGGATGGCCTCGAACAGCGGACGCATGTCGGTGCCGGGCTGGCTGGCGTCGAGCATGGCGTACCCGTTGAGGGCCGAGGCATACACCACCGGGAAGTCGAGCTGTTCCTCGGTGGCGCCGAGCTTGTCGAAGAGGTCGAAGGTGTGGTTGATGACCCAGTCCGGGCGCGCGCCGGGGCGGTCGATCTTGTTGATGACGACGATGGGCTTGAGGCCCAGCGCCAGCGCCTTGCGCGTGACGAAGCGCGTCTGCGGCATCGGCCCCTCGACGGCGTCGACCAGCAGCAGCACGCTGTCGACCATCGACAGCACGCGCTCGACCTCGCCGCCGAAGTCGGCGTGGCCCGGAGTGTCGACGATGTTGATGTGGGTGCCCTCGTACTCGATGGCGCAGTTCTTCGCCAGGATGGTGATGCCGCGCTCTTTTTCGAGGTCGTTGGAGTCCATGACGCGATCCTCAACCTGCTGGTGGGCGGCAAAGGTGCCCGACTGCTTGAGGAGCTGGTCGACGAGCGTGGTCTTGCCGTGGTCGACGTGGGCGATGATGGCGATGTTGCGGATGGCGCGGGTCATGGTGCGGTGCGGCAATAAAAAAGTGCGGAAGTATAACACCTAGTCCATGTCCGACCGACCCGCAGGCTGATAGAATTCCACTAGTCCGGCAATTTATACAAAATACTTAAAATCAAATGCTTGCGATCATTGGTGGCAGCGGTCTGACACAGTTGGCGAATCTCGCGGTGGAACGACGGGAGGTCGTCCGGACGCCCTATGGCGAACCGTCCGGCACTTTGACCTTTGGACGCTTGTGCGACCAGCCGGCCGTATTCATCGCCCGGCATGGATATGGCCACACGATTCCGCCCCATGAAGTGAACTACCGCGCCAATGTCTGGGCGCTGAAGCAGGCCGGCGCCACCAGCATCGTCTCGGTCGCCTCGGTCGGCGGCATTCGCGGCGATCTCGGTCCGGGCACCCTGCTTGTTCCGCACCAGATCATCGATTACACCTGGGGCCGCAAATGCACCTACCACGAGGGCTGCGACGCGCAGGTTGTGCACATCGACTTCACCCAGCCCTACGATCCCGAACTGCGCCAGATGCTGTTGGAGGCAGCCCGCGATGCCGGACAGGCGGTCATGGATGGCGGCATCTATGCTGCGACGCAGGGGCCGCGCCTGGAGACGGCGGCGGAAATCGACCGGCTCGAGCGCGATGGCGCCGACATCGTCGGCATGACCGGCATGCCCGAGGCGGCGCTGGCGCGGGAGCTGGAGCTGCCCTATGCCGCGATCACCGTGGTGGCCAACCATGCCGCCGGCCGCGGCGACAGCCGGCTCGGCATACAGTTCGCCCGCCTGGAGGACGTCTTGCGCGAATCTATGGAAAGGGTGCGCCGCATCATCGAGATGATTTGCATCGAACCGCGATGATCAGGGAGATTCTCCGGATGGGAGATCCGCGCCTGCTGGAGAAGGCGCGCCCTGTGGAAGCCTTCGGCACGCAGGAATTGCGCGAACTGGTGGCCGACATGCAGGAGACCATGCGCGCCGCCAACGGCGCCGGCCTGGCCGCACCGCAGATCGGTGTAGGCCTGCGCGTGGTGATCTTCGGCTTCGAATCCAATCCCCGCTACCCGCAGGCCGAGCCGGTACCGTTCACGATTCTGGTCAATCCGGTACTGGCGCCGCTGACCGACGAGTTGGAGGAGGGCTGGGAGGGCTGCCTGTCGGTGCCCGGTCTGCGCGGCGTTGTGCCGCGCTTTGCGCATCTGAGCTATCGCGGTTTCGATATCGAGGGCGCACAGATCGAGCGCGAAGCAACCGGCTTCCACGCCCGCGTCGTGCAGCACGAATGCGATCACCTCGATGGCATACTCTATCCGATGCGCATCCGCGACTTATCGCGCTTCGGCTTCACCGATGTCCTGTTTCCCGATGCCGACATGCCCGAGGACTGATCAGAGGAATATGCAGGACTCGAGGTGTCCGGCGAGTTCCTTCTCGCTCGACTTGGTGTAGTCCTTCTCGAAGCGGTCGGAAACGAGGTTGGCAGTCGGTCCGTCGAGTTTTTCGTTGATCAGTCCCATGAAGGCAGGCGAGGCGACGAGGATCAGCCGTCCGACCTGGCCGCTGCTGCGGCCGTGATTGAGTTCCTTCGCCAGCTCCTGGGCGAAATGGCGCGCCTCGTTGGTTTTCGGGTCGGTCCTCGGCTGGTGCGCGCCGTGGCCGTTTCCCGCGCTCTGCATGTGCCCAGGCCGGTCGGTGACGAGGTCGGCGGCTTTTTCACGGCTCTCCGGATGCAGCAATTCCTTGACGAGCACCAGGCCCTTTTTCGGACCGGTGTTGGCATAGAGCTTGGCTTGGCTGGCATTGGCGACGAGGATCCAGGTCGTGGTCATGTAGGTACTCCCTTGAAGATGCTAGACTTGACGCGCATGGCGACTGCCGTGCGATTCAGTTTGTCACAAATTCAGCGTTAAGGCGACCCGCCACGAAGCGGTCTGTCGGCAACAGGGGGATCTGACGGTCATGTTTCTGTTCAGCAAGGAAGAGGACTCGCCCCGCCTCACGCAGTTGCGGGCGCTGTCGCTGTTCTCGACGCTCAGCCCGCGCGAGCTGAAAACCGTCGACGGTCTGCTGCACGAGCGCAGCTTCCTCAAGGACGAAGTCATTTTCGACCAGGGCGAGGAGGGGCAGGCGCTCTATATCATCGAGACGGGTTCGGTGCTGATCTGCCACCAGGGCGAACCGGTCGGCGGGAAGATTGCCGAGCTTGCCGCGGGCAATTTTTTCGGCGAACTGGCGCTGCTGGACAATTCGCCGCGCTCGGCCCAGGCGCGCGCCGCCGAAAACTGCGCCATGGCGGTACTGTTCCGGGCGGATTTTCTCGGCCTGCTGGAAACCCATGCCGTGATCGCCTCGAAAATTTCCTTGCAGCTGGCCAGACATATCGGCAGGCGCCTGCGCAAGACCGTCACCGGACAGACGGAATGAGGCGCGGTTCGGGGCCGCTGGTATGGGTCGGCATCATCGCCGCGACCTGCCTGCTGCTGTTTCTTTTCAAGAAAATTCTCTGGCTGGTCGTGCCCTTCCTGCTGGCGCTGATCATCTATTATTTCCTGCAGCCGGCGACGCACCGCCTGGTGCTGCACGGCCTGCATCGCAAGACCGCAGCGGCCATCACCGGCGGCGGCTTCATCCTGCTGCTGCTGCTCTGCGCCGCCCTGCTGTTTCCGTGGATCAGTTCGCATGCGGTCAGCTGGCAGGAATCGATGGCACGCTACATTGAGGGCGGCAGCCGCCTGTTGCAGAAGACCATGGACGGACTGGAGGCGCAGTTCGCCTTTCTCGAACGCGCCAGCCTGAGCCGCAACGTCAGCGAGCAGATGGCGGCCTTCACGGAGACCTTCGCACAGCGCTATCTCGCCGATTTCGTGGTGACGCTGGCGACCTGGCTTCCGGCGCTGCTGCTGGCGCCGTTCCTCGCCTTCTTCTTCCTGCGCGACGGGCGTCGCTTTACCCGATTCGTCGCCAATGCCGTGCCGAACGCCTTTTTCGAGCGCACCCTCTTCCTCATGCATGAAATGGATCGCACCGCGCGCGCCTATTTCCAGGGCCTGATCAGCCTCACCATCCTCGATACGGTTGCCCTGGCGATCGGCCTCTGGATCATCGGCATGTCGGCGCCTGTGCTGCTCGGCCTGGTCTGCGCCGTGCTGGCCTGGGTGCCCTATGTCGGCTCGATACTGGGCTGCCTGCTGGTGGTGCTGGTGGCGGCGACGGATTTCCCGCTCGATCCCTTGATGGCCTACGGCGCCATCGTCGTCTTCATTCTGGTGCGGCTGCTGGACGACTTCGTCTTCATGCCGCTTACCATCGGCCGCAGCCTGCGCATGCATCCCCTGCTGACCGTGCTGATGATTTTCGTGGGCGGGGCCATCGCCGGCGTGGCCGGCCTGATGCTCGTGCTGCCGTTGCTCGGCGTGGCGATGGTGGTTGGCGAGACGGTCGGCATGATCGTCACCGATCCGCGCCTGCAGGCGCGCCATGCGTACGCGCGGCGCCTGCGAAACGAGCAGGCGGCTGCCGACCTTCAGGCCTGAACCACCGGCAGCGTGACGCGGGCGGTCAGTCCACCGCCCTCGCGCGGCAGCAGGTCGAGCGCGCCGCCATGGCTGCGCGCGATGCGCTCCACGATGGCCAGCCCTAGTCCCGCGCCGCCAGCATCGGTGCGCGCGCCCTCCAGGCGCGTGAACGGCCGCTTGAGGCGCTCGGCCTCGGCGGACGGGATGCCGGGGCCGCGATCCATCACTTCCAGCAGAAGCCGGTCCGCCTCGCGGCGCGTGGCCACTTCGACGACGTCGTCGCTGCCGTAGCGCAGGGCATTCCCGACGAGGTTTCCGGTCAGTCTCAGCAGGCCGAGCGGCCTCAGCCGGCAGACGGGCAGTTCCCCCAGTTTCAGCGAGATTTTCGCGCCGCGCTTCTGCAGCGGCTCGATGACGTGGCGCACCACGGCATTCAGGTCGGTTGACTCGGCGGGCTCGCCTTGCGCGTCGCGCGCGAAGTCGAGGAACTGGCCGATGATCTTGTCCATGTCTTCGATATCGGCGGCCATGCCCTCGCGCGCCCCGGCATCGCCGCTCATCTCAGCCGCCAGACGCAGGCGCGTGAGCGGGGTGCGCAGGTCGTGCGAGATGCCGGCGAGGATCAGGGCGCGGTCCTCGTCGAGCCGGGCGAGGTCCTGCGACATCTGGTTGAAGGCATGAGTCACCGTGCGGATCTCGGCTGGCCCGCTTTCCGCGAGCGGGGCCGGCCGTTCCCCGCGTCCGATGCCGCGCGCGGCATCGCTCAGGCCCTTGAGCGGGCGGGCGACGCGGAACATCACGAGATAGGCGCCGGCCAGCGCCAGGCCGAGCACCGCCGCGCCCCAGCCCAGCCATTGCAGCGGGAAGCCTCGCTCGACGCGCTCGCGCGGCAGCATCATCCAGTACTCGTCGCCATCCGCAACGTGGAAACTGACCCAGAAGCCCGCCTCGCCGTCGTGTTCCAGGGTGAGACGGGTGCGCGGACCAAGGCCGTCCCGCACCATTTGGGCGACGGGCGCGAACTGGTCGGGCAGCGGCTCGACCCTGTCGTCTTCCTCGGCGGGATAGATGCGGATGCCTTCCAGGCTGGACAACTCGATCAGCAGTTCCAGTCGCTTGTCCGGCTGAGCCGTGAGCAGGGCGGTGCGGGTGAGGTTCACCACGCTGACCACGAGTTGCGCCATCTGGCGCGCACGCGGCTCGCGTTCCGCGTGCGCGAAAATGGCAGCCCAGGCAACCGCGGCGATCGCCATCAGGCTGGCGACAAGGAGGAAGGTGCGCCAGAGCAGGCCACGTGGCAGCAGGGTCATTGCTGCCTGCCGTCCGGCACGAACACGTAGCCGAAGCCCCAGACGGTCTGGATATAGCGCGGTTTCGAGGGGTCGTCCTCGACCAGCTTGCGAAGGCGCGAGATCTGCACGTCGATGGCGCGGTCGAACACCTCGTACTCGCGGCCGCGCGCCAGTTCCATCAGCTTGTCGCGCGACAGCGGCTGGCGCGGATGCTGCAACAGCACCCTGAGCACGGCAAATTCGCCGGTGGTGAGGGCGTGCGGCTCTCCGTTGCGGACGAGAATGCGCGTGGCCAGGTTCGCGCTGACGGAGCCGAATTCGACCGTGCCTTCCTCGGCGGCGGGCGCGCCAGCCGGCAGGGGAGCGGCGCGCCGGCGCAGCACGGCATGGATGCGTGCCACCAGTTCGCGCGGGTTGAAGGGCTTGGGCAGATAGTCGTCCGCGCCCATCTCCAGCCCGACGATGCGGTCCACGTCGTCGCCCTTGGCGGTGAGCATGATGATGGCGATATCGTCCTTGCCGCCGCGCAGCCGGCGGCAGACCGACAGGCCGTCCTCGCCGGGCATCATCAGGTCGAGCACCAGCAGGTCGTAATGCTCGCGTGCCAGCGCCTTGTCCATGGCTGCCGCGCCATCCACGGCCCTGACGGCGAAGCCCTGCTCTCCGAGATAGCGATCGAGCAGGACGCGCAGGCGCTGGTCGTCGTCGACGACGAGAATCTTCCGTTTGCTGTCGGTCATGGACGGAATCCTACCGGGAGCTGCTCCCTCTGACCAGCCTGCCGGCGCGCCCGGAAACAAACTTTTACAAACTTGCGCGCGATCCACACAGACCGCTTACAAACGGCGCCTAGGATGCCATCAACGCTTCACTGCCGAAGCGCGACCTTCACCACACCGTAAAGGAGAGAGAACATGAAACCGCTGTTTGTCAGCATGCTTCTGGCCGGCATGGCCACCCTCTGGTTTGCCGCTCCTGCACAGGCGCGTCCGCACGACCCCGGCGTCAATGCGCGCCAGCACCATCAGCAGCAGCGCATCGGCCAGGGCGTGCGCTCCGGCGAACTGACGCGCGGCGAGGCGCACCGCCTGGCGCGCGAGCAGCGCCACATCCGCCAGGAAGAGCGCCTGTACAAGTCGGACGGCGTGCTCACCCGGGCCGAACGCGCCGACCTGCAACATGACCTTAACAGGTCGAGCCGGCACATTTACAATGAGAAGCACGACGCCGAGCTGCGTTGATCGCCCACAACGGGATACCCCTTTCGCACTCAAGGAACCATGAAACGTCTTGCCGCCCTGGCGGGTGCCCTTCTGACGCTGGCCGCCGTTCTCCCGGCTCAAGCCCAGCCCGGCGACGGCCAGCGCCGCTTCGAGCGCTTCCAGCAGCAGCGCGAGGCGCGCCGAGAGGAGCTCCAGCACCGCCGGCAGGAGCGCCATGAGCAGGAAGGCCGCCCGGGCCGGCTCACGCCGGAGGAGCGCCAGCAGCTGCGGCGCGACATCCGCGAACACGGACGCGACGTCTACCGCGACCGCCCGCGCCGCTTCTGATTCGGCCGGTTCCGGCGGAAAGGAGGACGACCATGCACCGTCTGCTCTCGATCCTGCTCATCCTTTGCGCGCCGCTCGCCCAGGCCGCCGTTCTCGGCGCGGCCGATGCGGGACACCTGCTCAACCGCGCCGGCTTCGGCGCGACACCGCAGGAAATCGCCGGCTATTCACGCCTGAGCCGCGCCGATGCGGTCGATCGTCTGCTGGCCGGCGCCGTGATCGAGGCGCGCACGCCGCTGCCGCCGGCCGCTGACGAATACCTGCGGCCTGCCCGCCTGCGCAAGCTCTCCGAGGAGGAGAAGAAGGAGATGCTGCGGCGCCAGTTCGAGATCGGCGCCGATCTGCGCGGCTGGTGGCTGGAGGAGATGCTCGCCACGCCGTCGCCGCTCACCGAGCGCATGACGCTCTTCTGGCACAACCACTTCGTTTCCAGCCAGCAGAAGGTGAAATCCGCCCGGCTGATGGCGCAGCAGAACCGGCTCCTTCGGCGACACGCCCTGGGCAATTTCGGCACGCTGCTGCACGATGTGGCGAAGGATCCGGCGATGCTCGTCTATCTCGACTCGGCGACCAGCCGCCAGGGCCAGTCGAACGAGAACTTCGCGCGCGAGGTGATGGAGCTGTTCACCCTGGGCGAGGGGCGCTATACCGAGCAGGACGTCAAGGAGGCGGCGCGCGCCTTCACCGGCTGGAGCATCGAGCCGGAGACGGGCGCCTTCAAATGGCGCCCGTTCGCCCACGACCGCGGCGAGAAAACGGTGCTGGGGCGCACGGGAAAATTCGACGGCGACGCGATCCTCGACATCCTGCTCGAGCAGCCGGCGACGGCGGAGTTCGTCGTCGACAAGCTGTGGAAGGAGTTCGTTTCCCCGCAGCCGGACCGGACCGAGGTCCGGCGCATCGCGCAGCGCTTCCGCGACAGCGGCTACGAGATCAAGGCGGCGTTGCGCGAACTGTTTCTCTCGGAGGCCTTCTGGGCGGCGGAGAACCGCGCCGCACTGCTCAAGTCGCCGGTCGATCTGGTGGTGGGCACGCTGCGCAGGTTCGAGTTCGAGACAGGCGATCCGCTGCCCTTCGTCTTCGTCATGCGCCAGCTCGGCCAGGATCTGTTCGCGCCGCCCAACGTCAAGGGCTGGCCCGGCGGCGAGGCCTGGATAGACAGCAGCACGTTGCTGGCGCGCAAGCAGTTCCTCGAACGCCTGTTTCGCGGCCAGGAGCTCAAGGCACGGATCGACGGCAGCCGGCCGGGCGCGCGGGCCGAACGGGTGGCCCTGCGCGGCAGCAAGCGGCTCGGCGAGGAAGGGCGCGAGCGCATGATGCGGGCGCTGGAAGCGGTGCGCTTCGACGATGGCGCCTGGTTTGCCCGCGTCGAGCGGCTGCGCCTGACACCGCAGCTCGTCATGCTGCCGGGCGAGCCGGCGGCACCGCAAGGCGCGGCAGGCGGCATCGAGCAACTCCGCCAGTTGGCGCTCGATCCCATGTATCAACTCAGATGACGAGGGATATGGATACTTATTTCAGAACGATCGAAAAGTTTTTCTTCTTGCTGGCGATCTTTGCATGGGCAAGCCATGCCGCTGCCGCGACGCAAGTCGATTGTGCCGGAACGGTCTGTCCCGCCATGGTGATTAAGGGCGACCGTGAGGCAACGCTGCCGAACGGCGAGCCCAGCCCGTTTCGCGGTTTTTCCGATGCCACCGTGCGCCAGGATCCGGAGTCGGGGCGGCTGTGGATGGCCTACTCCTGGCCGAGCATAGCCACGGATGGCGACCGGCGAGCCCGTTTCCTGCGGCGCGGCGCAAGCAGGCCCCAGGTCGATATCCACCTCGCCTACAGCGACGACAGGGGGCGGCACTGGCAACTCGCAGAGGACCTGTGGCACCCCTCGCCGGCTACTTCGCCCGACGGGAAACCGGGGCATATGAGCCACGAGGTGGCCAATCTGCTGCCGGTCCGCGAGAAGGAAGGTGCCGTCTGGTACGGCGCCAGGCTGGACTATTTCCTTCCCGACGATGGCGGTTTCCGCAAGCGCCCGCCGGAGAGTTTCCGCATCGTTCTCGCCAAGGCGGAGCGGCCGGCGGCCCTGCGCGATGCGCCAGCCGCCAAGCTGGGCAGCATGGCCACCGGCCCTTCCTGGGGAATGGACGTTAATCTCGCCGCGCTTTCGCCCGAAACGCGCCACTGCATGCTCTGGAACGAGCCGGCGCTGTTTCACGACGGAAAGGAACTTTTCCTGGCGCTGAGTTGCATGGCGTTCCGCGGGAAAACGCCGGATCTGGAACGTAGCGACCTGGTCGTCTATGCCAGCCGCGCGGACGGCCCGCCCTCCCGCTGGCAATGGCGCTATGCCGGCAGGCTGGCCGGCACGGAAGAGGCGCGCGAGCTCGGCGGAGGACGCCTCACCCAGATCGATCTGGCCCGGGCCCGCGATGGCAAGCTGCTGGCGATCATGACGCCAGACACGTGGGATGCGGAGGCGCAGGATTTCGTGCACCTTGGTTGCGTTGCCGTGGAGGTGGATGCGCGCGGGGAGGCGCTGCGGCTGGCGCGCGACGCGGAGGGCCGGCTGAAAGTGCGGGCCCGGGTGACGGCATCCGACGCCGGGGCGGCCGGAACGGCGGCATGCACTTACGATGCCGCCTCCGAAACCGGGATCATCCTCGGCAAGCGCAACAAGCAGGGCGTCGGTTTGGGCCATGCGCGGGACCGTAGCAGCGCGCAGATGCACGGTGCGCTGCACGCTACGGGAGTGCATCCGTGAAGCGACGCGACTTCCTGCGCTGGATCGCCGTGTCGGGGGGGCTGACTTTTTTCCCGGCCCTGGCGCGAGCCGCCGCCTACGACCGCCTGCTCATCCTGGTCGAGCTGAAGGGCGGCAACGACGGCCTGAATACCGTGGTGCCTTACGCCGACGATGCCTACTACCGCCTGCGGCCGCGGCTGGCCGTGAGGCGCGACGAGGTGCTGCAACTCGACGGGCGCAGCGGTCTGCATGGCGCGCTGCAGCCGCTCATGCCGCTGTGGCAGGCGGGCGAACTGGCGGTGATCCAGGGCCTGGGCTATCCGAACCCCAACCTCTCGCATTTCCGCTCCATCGAGATATGGGACACCGCCGCGAAAAGCACCGAGTATCTGCAGACGGGCTGGCTGGCGCGCGCCTTCGCCGCGCATCCGCCGCCGGCCGCCTTCGCCGCCGACGGCGTGCTGGTGGGCGGCACGGAACTCGGCCCGCTCGCCGGCGGTGCGCGCGCCATCGCCCTGACGAACCCGGAGCAGTTCCAGCGCCAGGCGCGGCTGGCGCAGCCCATGGGCGACGGCCGCAATGCCGCACTGGCGCATCTCCGCAAGGTCGAGACGGACGTTGCCCAGGCCGCCGCACGGTTGTCGCAGGTTAGCCCCCATCCTCTGCGCACCGAGTTCCCGCGCGGGGAATTCGGCAACGCGGTGAGGACGGCCAGCCGGGTGCTCGCCGGCGGCGCCGGCGTGGCGGCGCTGCGCCTGACGTTGAACGGCTTCGACACGCACCAGAACCAGCCCGGGCAGCATGCCAATCTCCTGCGGCAGCTGGGGGAGGGGCTGGCGGCCCTGAAGTCCGCGCTGGTGGAACTGCAGCGCTGGGACGGCACGCTGATCCTGACCTACGCCGAGTTCGGCCGCCGGCCGCAGGAGAACCAGTCGAACGGCACCGACCATGGCACGGCCAACGCGCACTTCGCCCTCGGCGGGCGGGTGCGCGGCGGCCTCTACGGCGCGCCGCCGGCGCTCGACCGCCTCGACGGCAACGGCAACCTGCCTTTCGCCGTCGATTTCCGCAGTCTTTACGCGACCGTGCTGGAGCGCTGGTGGGGCGTCGCCGCGGCCCCGGTGCTGGGGGTGCGCTATGATGTCCTGCCCCTGCTGAAAGCCTGAGCGCCGGAGAACCGCATGAATCGCAATGCCGCCCTTGCAGCCGCCCTGCTGCTTTTCGCCCTGCCGGTGCTGGCCGGCAGCGAGGAGACGAAGGGCAGGGGAAGCCAGCAGCAGATGAAGGCACAGGTCATCGAGCATATCAACGCGCGGATCAGGATACTCGAGGAGGCCCGCGCCTGCGTCACCCGGGCGTCGAGCACGGCGGCGGTCGCCGTTTGCCACGAACAGGAGCGCAGGAAGACGAAGGCGCTGCGGGAGAAGGACCGGCTGAACTTCAAGTAGCGTGCGGGGCGGTACAATGCGCGCCATGGAGATGAAGCAGGTCAGCGCCGGCAAGCTGCGCGCCATCGGCTACGACGCCGGCTCGCGCACCCTGCGCGTCGAGTTCGACGATCGCCGCGTGCTGGAATATGCCAATGTGCCGTCCGAGGCATGGCGTCGGCTGAGCAGTTCCGCCGCGATGTGGAGCTACTTTCGCGACAACATCGAGGACGAGTACGCGACGCGCCGCGTGAGGTAAAAGCCAGTCTGCGCGATACGGCGAACGAGACGGCGCCATCGGGTAGAATCCGCCTCGTGAGACTCCTCGCCATCGAATCTTCCACCGAACTGCTGACCATCGCGCTGCATCTTGACGGCCGCATCGTCGAGCGCGAAGGTGCGCGCGGCGCAGCCCATTCGGAAACCGCACTGCCGCTGCTGCAAAGCTTGCTCGACGAGCAGGGGATGGCGCTCGCCGGCCTTGACGGCATCGCCTTCGGCGCCGGGCCCGGCGCATTCACGGGGCTGCGGTTCGCCTGCAGCGCGGCGCAGGGTCTGGCCGTCGGCGCCGGACTGCCGGTCATCGGCGTGGGCAGCCTCGAAGCCATGGCGCTGCAAATGGGCGACGGCCTGGTGTATGCCTGCGCCGATGCGCGCATGAGGGAAGCCTATTGCGCCGCCTACCGGGTGCGCGGCGAGGACGTCGAGACAATCGTCGCGCCGGTGGTGGCCAGGCCTGACCTGGTGCCGCAACCGCCCGGGCCGGGCTGGCTGGGCTGCGGCAGCGGCTTTGCCGCCTATGCCGCCGAGATTGCCACCCGCCTGGGGCCGGCGATCAGCCGGGTCGATGCATCGGCGCGCCCGCGCGCTGCCGGAGTGCTGCGTCTCGCCGCACCGCGCCTGGCGCGCGGCCAGGGCGTCGATGCCGCGCTGGCCGCGCCGCTCTACGTGCGCGACAAGGTGGCAATGACGACGCAGGAGCGCCTGGCGGCGGGAGGCAGCAAGTGAATGCCGTTCTGAGCCGCCGGCCGGCTTTTGCGCCGATGCAGCCGGAGGAGGTCGACGCCGTGCTCGCGATCGAGCAGCGCGCCTACCCCTTTCCCTGGTCGCGCGCGAATTTTGCCGACTCGCTTGCTTCGGGCTACAGCGCGTGGACCTGCCGCATCGCGGGCGATCTGGCCGGCTATGCCGTGATGATGCTGGTGCTCGACGAGGCACATCTGCTCAATGTTACTGTCGCGCCGGATTGGCAGCGACAAGGTTATGGACGCCTGGTCATGCAGCACCTGTTCGAGGTGGCGCGCAGCCACGAGGCAAAGCGCATGTTTCTTGAGGTTCGTCCCACCAATGCGCCAGGTCTGGGGTTGTACGGCAAGCTGGGGTTCGTGACGATCGGCCGTCGCCGCGGCTACTACCCGGCCGGGGCCGGACGCGAGGACGCCGTGGTGATGGTGCTGACTTTATGACGCGACGCGACAGTCTCCTGCGCGAGTTGGGCCTGGCGCCGCTGTGGCGGCTGCGCGAGCAGCCGGCCCGGCTCGGGCCGGTGCCCCCGCC
>WBUF01000045.1 GCA_008933825.1 Rhodocyclaceae bacterium
GACCATAGCGAGCCGGCCCCACCCCTTCCCATCCCGAACAGGACCGTGAAACAGCTCCGCGCCCATGATAGTGCGCACTCCGCGTGCGAAAGTAGGTCATCGTCAGACTAGCTACACTGAAAGGCCCCGGAGATATCGTCTCCGGGGCCTTTTGCCTTGGTGCCGTGCTAGGCTTTCCGCATTCATTTGCGCGAGGAACCCGCCATGAAGTTCAAGGCCGCCGTGCTCAGACAATCCGGTCTGCCGCGCCCGTATGCGGGCAGCCGCCCGCTGGCCATCGAAACCGTCGAGGCGCCGCAGCCGGCAGCGGGCGAGGTGATCGTCGCCATCAAGGCGGCGAGCCTGTGCCATTCCGACCTGTCGGTGGTGAACGGCGATCGCGCCTGGCCCATGCCCATCGTGCCGGGGCACGAGGCCTCCGGCGTGGTGGCGGAGGTTGGCCCAGGCGTGCATTCGGTCAAGCCGGGTGACCACGTCGCGCTGATTTTTCTCACCCAGTGCGGGGAATGCGAGCACTGCATCGAGGGCCGGCCTTCGCTCTGTGCGCGCGGCACGCAGGCCAACCGTGAAGGCAGGCTGCTCACCGGCGGGCCGCGCCTGCGCCTGGATGGCCAGGCCGTGCATCACCACATGGGGCTGTCGGCCTTTGCCGAGTACGCCCTGGTGTCGGAAAAATCCCTGGTGAAGATTCCCGAGGACCTGCCTTTCGTCGAGGCCAGCCTGTTCGGCTGCGCCGTGATGTGCGGCGCCGGCACGGCCCTGTACTCGGCGGGTATCCGGCCTGGCCAGAGCGTGGCGGTGTTCGGCCTGGGCGGGGTCGGCCTGTCGGCCGTGCTCGGCGCCGTGACGGCCGGCGCGGCGCGCATCGTCGCCGTTGACCCGAGCGAGGAGAAGCTGGCGCTGGCAAAATCGCTTGGTGCGACAGACGGCGTGACCGCCCTGGGCGCGGGCGCGGCGCAGACGGTGCGCGAGCTGACGGGCGGCGGCGTCGACCATGCCATAGACACCAGTTCATCCCTGGACGGCTTCGGCAGCGCCTTTGAGGCGACGCGGCGCGGCGGCAGCACGGTGACGACGAGCCTGACGAACCCGTCGCAGACCTTCAGCTTTCCCGTCGCGCGCATCGTCGCCGAGGCGCGCACCATCAAGGGCAGTTATATCGGCACCTGCGTGCCGGGGCGCGACATCCCGGCCTTCATCCGGCTCTATCGGCAGGGGCGCATGCCGGTGGACAGGCTGGTGACGCGGACGCTGAAGCTGGAGCAGATCAACGAGGCCTTCGACGCCCTGTCTGACGCAAAGGTGGTGCGGCAGGTGATAATTTTCTAACCATCCCCTTCCGTTTCCGGGTCGGGTATGTGGTTGAAGGCGATGCGCATGGGCGCCGCGTGGAGCGCCCGGTAGGCGCCGCCGAAGTACAGGCTTTGCCTGCCGTAGCGCAGGTTCACCGAGTCGATTACCGCGTTGAGCTGGTCGTGCGAGCGCCCTGCGTCGAAAAGCGAGCGGCTGCGGCGCGTCTGCTCTCCGAGCTGCGTCAGCGCCACGGCGACGCCGTGCGGTGGAGACTGACTTTTCCCCGGGAACTCACGCCACAGTCGATCCAGCGCGCCGAGCAGCTGCAGCGTGTCGCCGGTCTGGTCGAAGCGGGCCTGTTGCTCCCAGCGGCCGCCGTCCTGGAATTTCACCTTCACGTGCAGGGCGCCGGCGACGCAGCCGTAGCTGCGCAGGCGCATGGCCGCCTTCTGCAGCAGGCGGTGCAGAACGGAGAAGGCCGCTTCCGGCGTGCGCAATTCCGGCGGCAGGACGTGCGAGTGGCCGACGCTCGCGCGCTGCGAGGGCTGCTCGGGCAGTTCCTCGCCGCGCAGGCGCGCATGCATGCGCTCGCCCTCGATGCTGCCCCAGGCCGTGCGCAGCGCCTCCCGGCCGGCGGCGCAGAGCGCGCGCACGCTATGGATGCCGTGGCGCAGCAGACGCTGCTCCATGGCCTTGCCGATGCCGCACAGGTCGCGCAGGCCGAGGCCGTACAACGCCTCTGGCAGGTCGGCCTGCTCGATGACGACGAGACCGTCCGGCTTTTCCATGTCGGAGGCCACCTTGGCGAGAAAGGTGTTGGGCGCGATGCCGATGGAGCAGCGGATTTCCGACCCCGCGGCATCCTGGATGGCGTGCTTGATCTGCCGCGCAATGGCGAGTGCGCGTTCGCGCCGGGTATCGCTGCCCGTGAGCCGGCAGGCCATTTCGTCGATGGACAGCACGCGCTCGACGTGCAGGCAGCACTCGACCGCCTCGACCAGCCGGTGGTGCCGCTCCACATACACCGCCGGGCGCGCCTCGACCAGCCGAATATCCGGGCAAAGCCGCCGGGCATCGCGCACCGAGGTGCCGGTCTTCACGCCGCAGCGCTTGGCCTCGTAGCTGGCGGCGATGCAGCAGGTGGTGTCCGCCAGCACCGGCAGAACGCCGACCGGCCGGCCGCGCAGTTCCGGCTGCAACTGCTGCTCGACCGAGGCGAAATAGGAATTGAAATCGACGTAGAGCGCGCGCAGCGGCATGTCACCCCGCGGCTGTCGAGATCAGTTGCAGACGAGCGTCGTGCCGAACTGGTGGCAGATGCGGCTGCCGGACGAGGGGACGACGATCACCAGCGCGCCGGGCGCGCCCGGCCTGGCGGGCTGCACCACCGGGGCGGGTACGAGCAGGCTTTCCTGCGTGCCGGCCGCCGTATAGGGGACGTTCATGGTCGGCAGCGCATTATTCTGCAGGAGCGGATTCGGCAGCGCCGGCGCGTGCTGCGGCTGGGACGGCATCGGGCCGGTCATGATCGCGGTACCGCCTTGATGGTGAATGACCGTGCCACCGGTGCAATAGGTCTTGTTGTGGCCGATGTCCTTGCAGTACGTGACCTGACCTTGTGCCGCAGGGACGAAGGCGCACAGCATCAGAAGCGCGGTTGAAACAAACCTCATATGGCCATTATAGGCGCGAAAACGGAAATTCCACCCGCGGACGGCTGCCGCCCATGATGTCGGCGATGGCCTGACCGGAGCCGCAAGCCAGCGTCCAGCCGAGCGTGCCGTGGCCGGTGTTGTAGAAGAGATTGTCCGGTCTGCCGCGTCCGATGATCGGCACGTTGCCGGGCGTGGCCGGACGCAGCCCGGCCCAATACTCAGCGGCGCCTGCCGCTTCGATGCGGGGGAACAGCTGCCGGGCACGCCGCAGGATTGCCGCGCAACGGACCGTATTGACGCTCGCGTCGAATCCCGTCAGCTCGGCCGTGCCGGCGATGCGAAGCCGGTCGCCGAGACGCGAGCAGACGATGCGGTGCGCCTCGTCGGTGATGCTGACGGAAGGCGCCTCGCTGCCCGCCGCCAGCGGCAGCGTGACCGAATAGCCCTTGACCGGATAGATCTGCAGGACGTCTCCGCAGCCGCGCGCCAGCGCAGCGCTGTGGCTGCCGAGGGCGACAAGAAATGCGTCGCCGCCGACTTCCTCCCTCGCGCCGCGCTCGCCCTCGAGCGCCGCGGCGGTCACCCGCTGCGCGCCGGCGGCCAGCGCGACGATGCGCCGGCCGTAACGGAATTCGACGCCGGCCTGCCGGCACAGCCCGGCCAGCCGTTGCGTGAACAACAGGGCGTCCCCCGTCTCGTCGTCCGGCGCATGAAGGCCGCCCTGGAGCGTGTCCCGGCAGTGCGCCAGGGCGGGCTCGATCGCCCGGCAGCCGGCAGCGTCGTGCACCTCGGCGCGTATGCCGAAGCGGGCGAGCAGCGCCGCCCGCTTGCCGGTCCGGGCGAACTCGCGCGGATCGAAGAAAAGGTGCAGGATGCCCTTCTCGATCCGGTCGTACTCGATGCCGGTGTCCGCGCGCAGCATGCGCAGGCAGTCGCGGCTATGGACGGCGAGCCGGGCGACCGCCGCCGTGTTGCGACGGGTGCGCCCGGGCAGGCACTCGAGCAGGAAGCGCATGCCCCAGGACCATTGGCTCCAGTCCAGGCGCGGACGGAACAGGAGCGGCGCGTCCTCGTGCCCCAGCCAGCGCAGCACCTGCGCTGGCGCGCCGGGATTGGCCCAGGGCTCAGGATGGCTGACCGATATCTGACCGCCGTTGGCATAGCTGGTCTCCAGCCCGGCGGCGGGCTGGCGGTCGATGACGGTGACGGCGTGGCCTGCCTGCCTCAGGTACCAGGCGCTGGTGACGCCGGCCAGGCCGGCGCCGAGGACGATGACGCGCATGCGCCGATTCTAGCGCAGCCGTGCAGATGCTCGGGGAAACCCGGATAATTGCTTTTTTTGCGTTCAGTTCCGGGAGTCGATTTCGATGCGCCGCGTTACCCTGATGCAGTATCTCATCGAGCAGGAAAGACAATACGACTGGGTCAATGCCGATCTTCGTTTGCTGATCGAAGTCGTGTCGCGCGCCTGCAAGGCCATTTCCATCGCCATCGGCAAGGGCGACCTGGTCGGCATCCTCGGCGGTGCCGGCAGCGAGAACGTGCAGGGCGAGGCGCAGAAGAAGCTCGATGTCATTTCCAACGAGATCCTGCTCGAGGCCAACGAATGGGGTGGCCACCTCGCCGCCATGGCCTCCGAGGAGATGGACAAACCGCACCAGATTCCGCACCGCTTCCCGCGCGGCGAGTACCTGCTGCTGTTCGACCCGCTCGATGGCTCCAGCAACATCGACGTGAACATTTCCGTCGGCACCATCTTCTCCGTGCTGCGCTGCCGCGACGGCGTGTGCGTGCCCGACGAGCGCGCCTTCCTGCAGCCGGGTGCGGCGCAGGTGTGCGCCGGCTATGCCGTGTATGGTCCGTCCACGCTGCTGGTGCTGACGCTGGGCCACGGTGTTGCCTGTTTCACGCTGGATCGCGAAAGCGGAAGTTTCGTCCTGACCAAGAGCGATCTGCGCATCCCGGAGGACACCGGCGAGTTTGCCATCAATGCCTCCAACGCGCGCTACTGGGAGGCGCCGGTGAAGCGCTACATCGACGAACTGCTGGCCGGGAAGGACGGCCCGCGCGGGCGCGACTTCAACATGCGCTGGGTGGCCTCGATGGTGGCCGACGTGCATCGCATCCTGACGCGCGGCGGGGTCTTCATGTATCCGCGCGACACCAAGGATCCGAAGAAAGCCGGCAAGCTGCGCCTGCTGTACGAGGCCAATCCGATGGCCTTCATCGTCGAGCAGGCGGGCGGCGGCGCCACCAACGGGCGCGAACGCATCCTCGACATCCTGCCCGACGCCCTGCACCAGCGCGTCGCCGTGATTCTCGGCTCGAAGAACGAGGTCGAGCGCGTCACTGCCTACCATGCCGCCTGACACTCCCCCGGCCGGGCGCGAGTTCGCGACCCTCGCGGGCGGCTGCTTCTGGTGCCTGGAGGCGGTATTCGAGGAGCTGGCGGGCGTGGATGCGGTGATTTCTGGCTATACCGGCGGACATGACCCGGAGCCGGACTACGAGCGGGTCTGCTCTGGGGAGACCGGCCACGCCGAGGCGGTGCGGCTGACTTTCGATCCATCGGTCGTCGGCTACCGCGAGATCCTCGATGTCTTCTTCGCCATCCACGACCCGACCACGCCCAATCGCCAGGGCAACGATATCGGCACGCAATACCGTTCGGCGATCCATGTCCATTCGGCGCAACAGGACGCTACGGCACGCACCCTGCTCCTCGAATATGCCGCGCAGAATACCTTTGGCGCGCCGGTAGTCACCGAACTGGCGCCGGCCGGCCGGTTCTTCCCGGCCGAGGCTTGCCACCAGCGCTATTTTCGCAGTCACTCCAGTCAACCCTATTGCCAGCTCGTCATTGCGCCCAAGCTGGCCAGGTTCCGCAAGCTCTTTGCAGCCAGGCGCAAGCCATGAACCCACATCAAGGAAAACATCCCATGAACCAGGCCAACACCACCCCCAGCGGACTGATCTACGAAGACCTCAGCGTCGGCAGCGGCGAGACGGCCGCCGTAGGACAGACAGTGTCGGTGCATTACACGGGCCGTCTGGCCGATGGCAGCAAATTCGACTCGAGCAAGGATCGCAACGAGCCCTTCGAATTTCCCCTCGGGGCCGGCTACGTCATCCGTGGCTGGGACGAGGGCGTGCAGGGCATGCGGGTGGGCGGCGTGCGCAGGCTGACCATTCCCCCGGAGCTCGGCTACGGTGTCCGCGGCGCCGGCGGCGTGATTCCGCCGAATGCCACACTGGTATTCGAAGTCGAGCTGCTCGGAATCCATTGACGCGGCTGGCTGCCGGGGATGCTTGATCTGCATCAACCCCTGCGGCATCGTCGCTGCGGCGGCGCGCGCATGCTGTAATATGCGCGCAACCAATGACATGAAAGGGGCTTGAGCCATGTTCGGCAGCTTCATGCCCAAGGAAGGCAGGTTCTTCGAGCATTTCTCCGACCTCGCCGAGCAGATCGTGCGCGCCAGTCGCGAACTGGCGGAGCTGATGGGCAGCTTCGACGACGTCCAGCGGCGCGCCTACAACATCGAAACCATCGAGAAGAACGGCGACAAGATCACCCATGCGGCCGTCGAGCTGCTGCACACCACCTTCATAACGCCGCTCGACCGCGAGCACATCCATGGATTGATCACCAACATGGACGACATCCTCGATCTGATGGAGGATGTCGCCCAGTCGGTGTTTCTGTACGACGTGCGGGCCGTCACGCCGGAGGCGCGGAAGCTGGCCGACATCTGCGTCACCTGCGCAGGCAAGGTCAAGGAAGCCGTCGATCTCCTTTCCGACATGGAAAACGCACGAGCCATCATGGAAGTGTGCCACGAGGTTGACCGGCTCGAATCGGAGGCCGACCATGTCATGCGCTCGGCAATGGCCAAGCTCTTCCGCGACGAGCCGGATGTGCGCCAGGTGATCAAGCTGCGCTCGGTCTATGAGCTGCTCGAGGCCATCACCGACCGTTGCGAGGACGTGGCCAACCTGATCGAAGGCATCGTTCTAGAGAACTCCTGAGCCGCCGCGAAGGCCGGCAAACCCGCCATGAGCTTCGAGGTCTTCGTCTTCCTGATCGTTCTTGCCCTGGCATTCGACTTCATGAACGGGTTTCATGATGCCGCGAACTCGATTGCCACCGTCGTCTCGACCGGCGTGCTGAAGCCGCATCATGCAGTGGCTTTCGCCGCCTTCTTCAATTTTGCGGCGCTGTTCGTCTTTCAGCTGAAGGTGGCGGCCACCGTCGGCAAGGGCATCGTCGATCCTTCCATCGTGGACCACTACGTGATCTTCGGCGCCCTCATGGGGGCGCTGCTGTGGAACATCATCACCTGGTACTACGGCATTCCCTCCAGTTCCTCGCATGCCCTGATCGGCGGCTTGATCGGTGCCGTGGTGGCCAAGGTGGGCACCGGCGGCCTGACCGCCTCCGGCATCAGCAAGACGCTGATCTTCATCATCGTCTCGCCGGCGCTGGGCTTCCTGCTGGGAGGGATGCTGATGCTGGGGGTGTCGTGGCTGTTCTTTCGCACGCCGCCATCCAGGGTAGACCGCTGGTTCCGCCGCCTGCAGCTCCTCTCGGCAAGCTACTACAGCCTCGGGCACGGCGCCAACGACGCGCAAAAGACCATCGGCATCATCTGGCTGCTGATGATCTCGGGCGGCTACCTGGCGGGCGACGCCAAGCGGCCGCCCGATTGGGTGATCCTTTCCTGCTACACGGCCATGGGCCTGGGCACGCTGTTCGGCGGCTGGCGCATCGTCAAGACGATGGGCCAGCGCCTGACCAAGCTGAAGCCTGTCGGCGGCTTCTGCGCCGAGACGGGCGGCGCGATCACCCTGACCATCGCCTCGCTGGCCGGCATCCCGGTATCCACCACCCATACCATCACCGGGGCCATCGTCGGCGTGGGCTCTTCGCGCAAGCTTTCCGCCGTGCGCTGGGGGCTGGCCGGCAACATCGTCTGGGCCTGGGTGCTCACCATTCCCTGCTCGGCCTTCATGGCCGCCGTGGCCTGGTACATCGGCGAACGTTATCTGTAATCAGGCCGGTTGCGCACCGGGCCGGCCGTCTTCGACGACGAAAGTGGCCAGAGTCGCTATCGGGGAATCGGCCGCCTTTTCGCTGTCGAGCGTTCTCAATTTCGCCAGGCAGCGCCTTTCCGCCAGTTCCAGCGTTACGTAGCCGCGCCTCCTGCCGTCGATCAGGCGGATATGGGGGCTTTCTGCGCGCAGGGCGTCGAGCCGTGCCTGCGGCTGCGACTGCGAGGTGATCGAGGTGCCGCAGAACTCGGCGGCGACCACCGGCGACTTCGGGTCGTCGAAATCCGGCTTCAGGTCGGCGACGCAGTTGAAATGCACGTCGCCGCCGATTACCACAGGATTCGCTGGCTTGCGCTCGGCGATCGCCTGCAGAAGGCGCGCGCGCGCCGCGGGGTAGCCGTCCCAGCCGTCGCTCCAGAAGCGGCGCTCCGGCGCCGGCTTGCGTTGCAGCTGCGCCATCAACAGCGGCTGGGCGAGAATGTTCCAGCGCATTCCCCCGCCGACTAGGCCCTCGTGTAGCCAGTGCTCCTGCGCAGCGCCGAGAAGGGAACGCTGCGGCGCCATGCGCTCCGGGCAGGCCGCGTCGCCGATGACGCTGCCGCCGCCGCGCCCGTCACGCGGGCAAGCCTGGTGGTCGCGGTACTGGCGGCCGTCGAGCACGTGGAAGCGGGCCAGCCTGCCGAAGTCGTGGCGGCCGTGGAGCCGCATGCGCGGCCCGTCCGGCATGGCGCCGCGGCGTAGCGGCATGTGCTCCCAATAGGCCCGGTAGGCGGCGGCGCGGCGGGCGAGGAAATTCGGGTCGAGGTCTTCCGAGCGGTCGCTGGCGTAGTCGTTGTCCACTTCGTGGTCGTCCCAGGTGACCAGCCAGGGGAAGGCGGCGTGGCAGCGTTGCAGATCCGGATCGGACTTGTAGCAGGCGTAGCGGTTGCGGTACTGCGCGAGCGTGTGCGGCTCCGGCCCCTCGTGCTTGCGCACGTGGCGGCTGCCCCAGGACGATTCGTAGATGTAGTCGCCGAGGAAGACCACCAGGTCGAGGTCCTCGGCGGCCATGTGGCGGTGGGCGGCATAGAAGCCCTGCTCGTACTGCTGGCAGGAGGCAAAGGCAAGGCGCAGGCGATCGACCTCGCTGCCTGCGGCCGGCGCGGTACGCGTGCGGCCGGCCGGGCTGACGGCATCGCCCGCCATGAAGCGGTACCAGTACCAGCGTGCAGGCTCGAGGCCGTCGGCCTCGACATGCACGCAGTGGGCGTGGCGCGGCTCGGCGGGGGCGCTGCCGCGGCGCACGACGTCGCGAAAGGCCTCGTCGCGGGCGATCTCCCAGCGCACCGCAATGTCCGCCGGCGGCAGGCCGCCGCCGTTGAGGGGGTCGGGCGCCAGGCGCGTCCACAGCACGACGCCGTCGGGCAGCGGCGCGCCCGAGGCGACGCCGAGCGTGAAGGGGTAGGCCGTGAAAGCGGGGCGCGCCCACAGCCTCGGCGCGGCCAGCGCGAGGGAAGAGGCGAGCAGGAAGCCGCGGCGATCGAGCCCCATCAGATCTTGCGCTCCCGTCCGGCCCAGTAGGGATCGCGCAACTCGCGCTTCAGCGTCTTGCCGGCGGCGCTGCGCGGGAAGTCGGCCAGGATCGCCACCGCCGAGACGCGCTGATAGCGCGCACCGACGCGCTCGTTGATCCAGTCGCGCAGCGCCTCCGCCGTCACCGCCCCCGGCTCGCGCAGCAGCACGGCGGCGAGCGGCGTCTCGCCCCATTTCTCGTCCGGCACGCCGAACACCGCCGCCTCGCGCACGGCCGGATGGCGCGCGGCGATCTCCTCGATGTCGCGCGGATAGACCTTGACCCCGCCGGAATCGATCATGTCCTTCTTGCGGTCGACGAGATAGAGGAAGCCCTCCTCGTCGAGGTAGCCCATGTCGCCGCTGTACAGCCAGCCCTCGCGCACCGCCTGGGCGGTCAGGTCGGGCCGCTTGTAATAGCCGGTCATCAGCAGCGGGCCGCACCCGACGATCTCGCCCGTCTCGCCGGTGGCGGCGTCGGTGCCGTCCTCGCGCACGATGCGGACATGGTTGAAGGGCATCGGCACGCCGACCGAACCGGCCTTGCGCGCGGCGTCGCTGCGGTCGAGGATGGTGACGAAGCCCTCGGTAAGGCCGTAGAGCTCGTAGAAGCGCCCCGGCAGGTCGCGATTCACGCGGTCCTTGCATTCCTGCATGAGGGGCGCGCCGAGCGACACCAGGCACTGCAGCGAGGCGAGCTTCTCCGGCGCGTAGGCCGGGTCGTCGAGCAGCGCCACCACCTGCGCCGGCACCAGCATGACGTGGGTGACCCGCTCGCGCGCGATGGTCCCGATCATGCGCCCGGCGTCGAAGGCGCGCTGCAGGATGTAGGTGCCGCCCAGGTAGAAGCTCGGCATCAGGGTGACGAAGGCGCCGTTGAAGACGATGGCCCCGCTGTGCAGCACCACCGACTCCGGGGTCATGCGCCAGGCCGCCCCCAGCATCAGGCAGTACATCGAGCGGATGTAATGGGTGTGTACGATGCCCTTCGGCAGCCCCGTCGTGCCCGAGGTGTACATGATGTTGTAGGGCGCATCGGGCCCGACCGCGGCCGGCGTGAAGCGGTCGGCCGCGGCGGCGGTCAGGGCGGCGTAATCACCGAACTGCGCACCGAACTGCGCACCGCACTGCGTGCCGTATTGCGGAGACTGACTTTTCCCGGTGAGCAGAACGCGCCCCGGGAGCAGCGGCGCCAGCGCCTCGGGGATCTGCTCCAGCACCGGTGCCAGGTCCGGGCTGCTGACGAGGCAGCGCGCGTCGGAGTCCTTCAGCAGGCTGGCCAGGCCGGCCGGCAGCAGCAGGGGCGAGAGCGGCACCAGCACGGCGCCGATGGACGGCACCGCCCAGTAGAGATCGAGCAGCTCGCGGCAGTTGGGCAGCAGGGTGGCGACCTTGTCACCCGGCCCGATGCCAAGGCTGCGCAACACGTTGGCGCAGCGGGCAACCCGCGCGGCGAAATTGCGCCAGGTCAGCCGTTCGTCCTCGAAGACGACGGCCAGGGCGTCCGGACGATAGAAGGCCTGGCGGTTGATCAGCGTGGCCAGTTCGAGCATGGCGTACTCCCGGCGAAGGCGCTCCCCGTTACAATCGCCGCATTATGCCCTCAGTGACCGAGTACGGACACGGCATCAGCGCCATCGACTCCGGCTTCGGCCGGCCTTTGCTCGACGCCATCCACCTCATCGTGGAGGGCGACCGCGCCGCGCTGGTGGACACCGGCACCAACGCTTCCCTGCCCCTCGTGCTGGCGACGCTTGCAGACCAGGGGCTGGCGCCGGAGCAGGTCGATTACGTCATCCTGACGCACGTCCACCTGGACCACGCCGGCGGCGCCGGCGCCCTCATGCGCGCGCTGCCCAATGCCCGGCTGACCGTTCATCCGCGCGGGGCGCGCCACATGGCCGATCCGGCGCGGCTGGTGGCCGGCACCGTCGCCGTGTATGGCGAAGCGGAGGCCCGCCGCATGTATGGCGAGATCCTGCCCGTGCCGGTTGCCCGCATCCTGGAAACGCCCGATGGCACCCGCCTGCGCCTCGGAGGGCGCGAGCTGGTCGTCCTCGACACGCCCGGCCACGCGCGCCACCATGTCTGCATCCGCGACGGCCGCTCCGGCCATGTCTTCGCCGGCGACATCTTCGGCCTGTCCTACCGCGAGCTCGACCTCGACGGCCGCCAGTTCGTCTTCCCGTCTACCACGCCGGTGCAGTTCGATCCGGCCGCCATGCATGTCTCCATCGATCGTTTGCTGGCCCTGCGGCCAGAGGCGATCTACGTCACCCACTACGGCCGGTTGCGCGACGTGCCTCGGCTGGGCGCCGACCTGCACCGGCTCGTCGACGCGCACGTCGATGCCGCGCTGCGTCATCGCAATGCCGGCGCCGGGCGCCACGCCGGCATCAGGTCTGCGCTGGCCGAAATCCTGCTTGCCGAGGCGCGGCGCCAGGGCTGGAGGATGGCATCGAAAGCGCTTCTCGAACTGATGGCGGTCGACCTCGATCTCAACGCGCAGGGTCTCGGCGCATGGCTCGACAGCGGCGCGTGAGAGGGGAAAACGCGCCGCTTGCGCGCGCAGGGGGCGCGACACCCGAGCGAAAAAATTTTCGTTTCACTCTGAAAAGTGATTGACAAATCGTTTCGGCATGATCATGCTTCGCTCCATTCTTGCTGTATGCGGCAAGGAGATTCGTGGTGTTTTCAGGTGTAAACACATTTTCAGGAGGTGATTAGAGATGGCCACAGCCAAGAAAGCCAAGAAACCCGCAGCGAAGAAACCGGCCGCCAAGAAACCGGCCGCCAAGAAAGCAGCCCCGAAAAAAGCCGCCGCCAAGAAGCCGGCCGCGAAGAAAGCCCCCGCCAAGAAGCCGGCAGCCAAGAAGCCGGCAGCCAAGAAAGCCCCCGCCAAGAAGAAGGCAGCCAAGAAGCCGGCCGCCAAACGCAAGCCCAATGCCGCGTTCATGAAGCCGATGACGCCGAGCGGCGCCCTGGCCGCCATCGTCGGCGCCCTGCCGCTGCCGCGCACCGAAGTCACCAAGAAAGTCTGGGACTACATCAAGAAGAACAAGCTGCAGGACGTCATCAACAAGCGCATGATCAATGCGGACGAGAAGATGAAGCAGATCCTCGGCAAGGCCCAGGTCTCGATGTTCGAGATGACCAAGCTGATCAACAAGCACCTGAAGTAATCGAGTACCGCAAAACGCCCTCCCTCCTGCCGGAGGGAGGGCGTTTTTTTTCGCCTGCGCCTCGCTACAGGGCCAGCGTGCCCGGCTCGTCCAGCCAGTCCGAGAACAGGCCGGCGGCTTCGGCAGGGTTGCTGCGCCAGGCCGCCAGCAGGCGCAGTGCCGCGGCCTGCCAGTGCGCCTGTCCGTCGCCGCAGGCAACGATCAGGACGTCAGCGTCGCCCGACTTCCGCCAGGCCGCATAGGCCGACCACAGGCGCGGGAAGAGGCTGCGGCGCACCCCCTCGAAGTTGGCGAAATAGAAATGCAGCGCGGGGGACGCGCCGCGCTCGATGAGCGCCGGCAGGGTGGACAGGCAGTCTGCCAGGTTGTCGCGCACGGCACGGGCGAGGAGTTCCGCGCGGCGTCCGGGCAAGCTGCCCAGCATCTCGCGCCAGGCCGCTCCGAGCAGCGGTTCGGCGCGTGCCTCGCCGACTTCGTGCAGAATCAGGCTTTCCGCCTCCGTGGCCGCCATGCGATCCAGGGCGGCCGCGGCATTGCCAGGAAAGCCGTAGCCCTCCAGCGCCGCCTGCAGCGCTCCCTCGGCCCGCTTGACGCCCCAGACCTCGGTCTTTTCCCACAGCCAGCGGCGCAGCGCATCCAGGCGCAGGAAGACCATGCCGCCGCGCAGCGCCGCCGGCGGCGCGAACAGGTCGCGCGCCAGCTCGCGATCCGACACCAGCACGTCGAGGCCGTGCCGCGGCTCGCGCCGGACCAGTTCGCCGAGGAAGAAATGCGGCTTGCCCCAGCGGCCGATGCCGCCCGAATAGACCAGGCCGCGCGGCGCCAGCAGGGCGTTGATGGCGGCGTTGTCGAAGGGGTCGCAGCCACCATCGAGCGGCAGGGGGCGGAAGTCGGCCTCGTCGAGCGTGTTCCAGCGCGCTTCGCGCTGCGCGATCCAGCTCCCCAGTTCGGCCTGCGGCAGCGACTGCGTGAGCGGCATGCCGCGCTCCCAGCGATAGAGCTCGCGCATCGCCAGCAGGTAGTTGCACATCGTCATCTCCCGCGCATGGCGCGCGTCGGCGATGTCGCAGTTGGCCTGCACCGCCGCGACGAGGCGGGGCAGGTCCATCAGTCGTCGCCGAGTTCCGGCTGCGGCTCGCGCACCTGGGACAGGATGTCCTCGGCCTGCAATTCGTTCTCCGCGAAGATGGTCTTCACGCTGCAGCCCTCTGCGAGGGCCAGCTCGCGGCGCAGTGCCTTGGCCCGGCTGGAGGCCGCCTTGAAGGCTTCGTGGCTCTCGATCTTCTCCAGGCGACGAAGGGGGGTCTCGAAGACCTTGTAGAGGTAATAGGGCATGCGGGTCTCGGTCTGTCAGTCGATGTAGGATTTTCGTGAGCGGCGTGAACCGGGCTTGCTCTTCTGGATGACGACGCCGCGCACCGCCCCGATGCCGTCGGCGAGCTCGGCGTCGGGATAGGCCGGATTGAGCGCATGCAGCCACCAGCGCCCCTCGCGCTCGGCCAGCTGGCGCAGGATGGCTTCGCCGTCGAGGTCGGCGACGACGTAGCTGCCGTCGCGCGCCAGGCCCTCCGGCTCGACGACGACGATCTCGCCCTCGGCGAACTCCGGCAGCATGCTGTCGCCCAGCACCATCAGGGCGAAGGGTTCGGCCGCTTCGCAGCTTGGCGGCGCGGTGTCCGGCGCCGGCATGACGGGAATGATTTTGCGCTGCATGGCGCAATGTTAAGGCCTGCCTTCTCCAGCGGCGAGCAGAACCCTTTGATGCTGCCGCGAGTGGAATTTATGTTGCAGTGACGCTGAGCCGATCGGCGGGAAAACCCTGTTGCGCGAGGGCCTTTGCCGTGGCGTCGACGAAAACTTCCGGCCCGGCGAGGTAGACGTCGAAGGCGGCGAGGTCGGCATGGTCGTGCGCCATGCGCGCGGCGATGTCCTCTGCGCAGCCCCCCGCCATCGTCGTGTAGCGGAAATTGTCGAGCGCGTCGGCCCAGGCACGGCAGAGGTTGACCAGGTAATGTCCCGCCGGGCGCGCGGCGTGCCAGTAGAGGTGCAGCAACTCGGCCCGATCGAGCGACATGGCGTGCTCGATGAGGCCCTTGACCGGCGCGAAGCCGGCTTCCGAGGCAACGAAGAGGATCGGCCGCGGCGAGTCGGCGCGCAGCACGAAATCCCCCCACGGACCGAAGACGGTGACCGGATCGCCTGCCCGCAGCGCACCGAACACCTGCCGGGAAAAATCGTCCTTCGCGTCGCGCTCGACGTGGAAGTGCAGGTTGCGGTCGTCGCAGGGGCAGCTGGCGATGGGCAGTTGCGCCGAGGTTTCGCCGGCGGCCAACGTGGCGCTCTGGCCGGCGAGGAAGCGCAGGCGGTTGTTGCGCGGCGTCTGCAGGTGCAGCAGCCGCACGTCCTCGCCGAGCGGTTCCAGGGCCTTGATGCGCGCGACGATCTGCTGCTGCGGGATGTCGCCCGCGCTGCCGGTCTCAAGCGCTTCGAGAACGAGGTCGCCCACCGCCGCATGCGCGCAGAGCAGGGCATGGCCCTGGCTCTTTTCCGCTTCCGAGAGCACGTAGTCGTGCGGTCGCACCTTCTTCACTTCGCCCGACACCACGCGCACCTTGCACAGTCCGCAATTGCCGTTGCTGCAGCCGTAGTTCACCGCCAGCCCGGCCTTGAGGGCCGCCTCCAGCAGCGTATCGGCGCCCTCGACGAAAAAGTCGTGGCCGCTGGGGCGCAGGGTGACGTGGGCGGACATGACGCGCAGCATATCATCCATGACAGACAGCGCATTCGGCGGCTCGGCGGCACCGAGGACTTCTGCCAGGCTGTCGTCGAGGTAGGCGCCGAGGGCCGCCATGCCCGGCTGCGTTTCCTGCTCGCGGATGCGGCTGCGCACGGCCTCCATCATGGCGTGGTAGCGCTGCAGGTGGGCGCGCAGGTCGGCCAGCTCCAGGCCCTGCTCGTAGAGGCGCTGCGAGAGGATTTCCTGGCTCGGCAGCAGGCGCTCGCGCACGCGCCGGCCGAAGGCCCGCTCCTTGATCTCGCGCACCTGCTCGAAGCCGCCGTCCTCTTCCAGCTTGATGTCGGGGTAGAGGCGCAGCAGGTCGTCCGCCGCGACCATGCCGTCGAAGGACGGCAACTCGCCGCTGCGGATCTTCAGCTGCAGCGCGACGCGGCTGGCGCCGACCAGCCGTGCCGCGCGCGAGAGGGTGAGCAGTTGGGGCATGGTTTCAGGATAGCACTACCCCTGCGCGAGAAAAGCCTCGACGGCGCCGGCCAATCCCGGCGTTTCCGTCTCCGCGAACTCGTAGCGGGCGCGCAGCACCGGCTTGTGCACCTGGATCAGCGCGGCGAGGTCGATCGGCGTGGCCGAGACGACCAGATCGGCCGGCGTGGCGTTGATGGCCTGGCGCAGGGCGTCGAGCTGTTCGCGGGCGTAACCCACGGCCGGCAGCACCTCGCCGATGTGCGGGTAGCGCGCGTACAGTGCGCGCATGGCCGGCCCGGCGAAGGGGCGCGGGTCGACGATCTCGGCGCCGGCGCGCAGGGCGGCGAAGTGCCCCGCGCCCCAGGGCATGCCGCCGTGGGTGAGCGTCGGGCCGTCCTCCACCACCAGCACGCGGCGGCCGCGCACCATGGCCTCGTCGTCGAGGCGCACCGGCGAGGCGGCGCGAATGATCGATGCGCGCGGGGCGATGGCACGGGCGGCTTCCTCGACGCGGCGGATGTCGGCGGGCGCCGCCGCATCGCTCTTGGCGACGACTACCACGTCGGCCATGCGCAGCACCGCCTCGCCCGGGTGGTGGCTCGTCTCGTGGCCGGGACGCAGCGGATCGACCAGTACGATGTGCAGGTCGGGCCGCAGGAAGGGGAAGTCGTTGTTGCCGCCGTCCCACAGGATCAGGTCGGCTTCCTTCTCCGCCGCGGCGACGATGCGGGCGTAGTCCACGCCGGCGAACACCGCGCTGCCGCAGGCCAGGTGCGGCTCGTATTCCTCGCGCTCCTCGATCGTGCAGGCCGCGGCGTCGAGGTCGGCGCGCGCGGCGAAGCGCTGCACCGCCTGGCGGGCGAGATCGCCGTACGGCATCGGGTGGCGGAGCACCGCCACGCGGCGGCCGCGCGCCTTCAACAGGCCGGACAGGTAGCGCGCCGTCTGCGACTTGCCGCAGCCGGTGCGCACCGCCGAGACGGCGATGACCGGCACCCTGGCCTGGATCTGCGTGCGCGCCGGGCCGAGCAGGCTGAAGTCGGCGCCCGCCGCCAGCGCCTTCGAGGCGAGGTGCATGACCTGGGCGTGCGGCACGTCGCTGTAGGCGAACACCACCTCGTCGATGTGCCCCTCGCGGCAGAGCGCTTCCAGCTCCGCCTCGTCGAGGATGGGGATGCCTTCCGGGTAGTGCGGCCCGGCCAGTTCCGGCGGATAGCGCCGCCCGGCAATGCCGGGGATCTGCGCCGCGGTGAAGGCCACCACCTCGACCGCCGCATCGTCGCGGTAGACGAGGTTGAAGTTGTGGAAGTCGCGCCCGGCGGCGCCGAGGATGAGAATGCGGCGACGTATTGGGGAGGCCATGCTTCGTTTCCCTGTTGGGGAACCGGTATTGTAGCCGCCCGCCTGTGGGAGTGCAGTACCGCGGATGCGATACTCTGCCTGCCCGGGGACTTCTCCCTCAAGTTGTTCCGCGAGAGGCCGATAACCCTGCGAGAGCGCCGATGATCCGCATCGGTCGCCGTGTATTGTCTTGTCCGGAAAGAGACCATGTTTAACTTGAAACAGAAAAAGGATCAGGCGCGCCTGCAGGAGGAGGTCATGCAGCTGCGCGCCAGCGAGGCGGCGCTGCGCGCGGAGCTGGCCCGCCAGGAGCAGGAAGGCGCCGGGCTGCGCCGGGAACTTGAACGGCTGCTGCCGCAGCAGGAATTTTTCTCCGGGATGTTTGCCAGCCTCGCGCAGTTCAGCCGGTCGCTTGAGGGCGTCGGCGGGTCATTCTTTAACCTCACCGAGGCCCTCGGCCGCCAGCGCGACTCGGCCGTGAAGACCGCCGAGGAGTCCGACGGCAACCGGCAGGCCTTCGAGAAGATTGCCGGCAACCTGCGCACGATGTTCGAGCGGATCAGCGAAGCGTCGTCGAGCGTCGCCGGCCTGCACGAGCAGGCCAGCCAGATCGGCGGCATCGTCCAGTTGATCAAGGAAATCGCCGACCAGACCAATCTGCTGGCCTTGAACGCCGCCATCGAGGCGGCCCGGGCCGGCGAGCAGGGGCGTGGATTTGCCGTCGTTGCCGATGAGGTGCGCAAGCTGGCGGAGCGCACCGCGAAGGCCACGACGGAGATTGCCGATCTGGTGGGACAGATCCAGGGCGGCACGAGACAGACCAAGGGGCTTATGGAAGAGGGGGCGGAGGATGCGCGCCGCTTCAGCCGCGACAGCGAAATGGCAACGGCCGGCATGCAGCGCCTGCACGAGTTGTCCATCCAGCTCGAGAAGGCCATCTCGGGCGCATCCATGCTTTCATACGCGGAATTGGCCAACCTCGAGGAGCTCGGCCTGAAGTTCGCCGTCTATCAGGTATTCATGGGGGCTTCCCAGGCGAACGCCGACGACCTGCCCGACTACACGGCCTGCCGCCTGGGCAAGTGGTATTACGACGGCGAAGGCAAAATAGGGTTTTCGGGATTGCCGGGCTATCGTGAAATGGAGGCGCCCCACAAGGCAGTACACCAGAGCGCGCGCAAGGCGGTGCAGCTGTTTCGGGCCGGCGACCTGCGCGGCGCCCTGTCGGCGCTCGCCGAGATGGAATCCGCCAACCTGACCGTCATGTCCCACATGAAGCGGATGCTCGACTTGGACGGCCGGGAGTAGGGTCGGTCCGACTGCCTCGGCCTCTTACCTGCGGAACAGCCGCTCGGCGTTGCGCCAGGCGATCTTCTCGGCGACGTCCTGCGGCAGTTCGGCCAGCCAGTCGCGGTAGCCGTTCATGATCGAGGCGTACTGGCCCCAGCGCTCGTTCACCCAGGTGTCGGAACCGACGACGAAGCGGTCGGGGTATTGCTCGAACAGCCGCCGCCAGGCGGCCTTCAGCTTGCCGCCCTCGGTGACGTCGTAGCGGTAGGACAGCTCGCCCCACAGGTTGGGATATTTCTGCAGGTATTTCTCGATCATCTCCGGACCGGTGGAGAAGCCGGTGTGCGCCCAGACGATCTTCACCTTCGGGTTGTGCGAAAACAGGATGTCCACCGCCGCCTCGTCGGAATGGGCGTGGAGATACAGGTTGTTGGCCACGGCGAAGTCGACGGTCTTCTTCACCCATTCCGTCTTCGCGTCCTTGCCGAAGAGGTGGAACTCGCCGATGCCCTGGTAGTAGCCGCGCTTGTGCTCGGCTTCGATGAGGGCAAAGATCTTCGGGTCGGCGAACCAGGTGTGGCGGTCGGGCTGGACGATGTAGGGGCGGATGAAGGGCACCACCCAGACGTCCTTCGGCTTCGCCTCGTACAAGGCCCGCGTGCCGTCGTTGGGCCGGCTGTTGGCCAGTATCCCGGTGATGCGGTTGTCGCGGAAGAGCTTGAGCACGGTGTCGAGCGGATAGGGCCCGCCGGCCGCCTCGACGTTGTAGTGCAGGTGGGCGTCGAACAGCGGCAGCGGCTCGACGGCCTGCGTGCTCGTGGCGCCCCAGGCGAAAGTCAGTCCCCACAGGACGGCGGCAAGGCGGGTTTTCATCGCCTCAGTCCCTGAACTTCGGCTCCCGCTTCGCCCGCACTGCCGTCATGGCTTCCGTCAGGTCCTCCGACATCAGCATGGCGGCGTTCCAGGTGGCGATGTAGTTGAGGCCGTCGGCGACGGAATGGTCGTGGGCGTAGTTCACCATCTCCTTGATGCCGCGGATGGAGAGCGGCGACTTCTTGGCGATGATCGCGGCGATCTTGGCCACCTCGTGGAACAGCATGCCGGCGCTGGCGTAGCTGTGGTTCACCAGGCCGATCTCCTTCGCCTCCGTGCCGGCGACGGGGCGGCCGGTGTAGGCCAGCTCGCGAACCATGCCTTCGCCGATCAGCTTCGGCAGGCGCTGCAGGGTGCCGACGTCGGCCGTCATGCCGACGTCGATCTCCTTGATGCTGAAGCTGGCGTCGTGGCAACAGTAGCGCATGTCGCAGGCGCAGATGAGGTCCACGCCACCGCCGAGGCAGTGGCCGTGGATGGCGGCCAGCACCGGCTTGCGGCAGCGCTCCAGCGCGGTCAGGCTGTCCTGCAGGTCGAGGATCAGGCGGCGCAGCTTCTCGCGCATGCGGCCGTCGCATTGATCGGCGATCTCCTGGCGCACGCCGGCGAGCAATTCGAGGTCGATGCCCGCCGTGAAGCAGGGTCCGGCGCCGCGCAGCACGGCGACGCGCACCGACGGCTCCTCGTCGATCCACTTGAAGGCCTCGCGCAGTTCCAGCCACATGCGCAGGTTCATGGCGTTGGCCTTCTCCGGCCGGTTCATCTCGACCGTGGCGACGGCATCAAGCAGTTCGATCTTCAGGGTTTCGCAGGTCGGTATCGTCATGGCCTTCACACCGTAAAGGTCGGGTAATCGAGGTAGCCGCTGTGGCCGCCGAGGTAGAAGGTCTTGCTGTCCCACGGCGAAAGCTCCACGCCCTGGCGCAGGCGCGAGACCAGGTCGGGGTTGGAGATGAAGGGCTTGCCGATGGCGACCAGGTCGCCGCTGCCGGCGGCGAGCGCCGCCTCGGCCTTCCTGCCGGTGAAACCGCCGCAGAGCATCAGGGCATTGGTGAATTTCCCGCGGATCAGCCGCAGCAGCGCGTCGTCCGGATCGTGGATCCAGCTGGTCGACTGGTCGTAGAGATGCAGATAGACCAACCCGAGCTTCTGCAATTCCTCCGCGAGGTAGCCGTAGGTCTTCATCGGCTCGGGGTCGGGCTTCATGTCGTTGGCCTGGCCGTGCGGCGAGAGGCGGATGCCGACCCGTTCCTTTCCAATCGCGGCGGCCACCTCGCGCGCGATCTCCAGGTGCAGGCGGCAGCGGTTTTCCAGCGAGCCGCCGTACGCGTCCTTGCGGTCGTTGAGATAGGGGCAGCGGAACTGGTCGAGCAGATAGCCGTTGGCGCCGTGGATCTCGACGCCGTCGAAGCCGGCGGCGACGGCGTTCTTCGCCGCCTGCACGAACTCGCCGACGACGCCCTTCACTTCCGCCGTCGACAGCGCGCGCGGCGCCTCGCACTGCGTCAGCGCCGCCTGTCCGGTGGCGCGGTCGAGCGCCATCGACTTGCCGTTGGCGGCAATCGCGCTCGGCCCCACCGGCGGCGCGTTGTCGTCGCGCAGGCTGCCGTGGCTGATGCGGCCGCAATGCCAGAGCTGGGCGAAGATGCGGCCGCCCTGCTTGCGCACCTCGTGGGTCACCGCCTGCCAGCCCGCCACCTGCTCGGCGGAATACAGGCCCGGCGTGAAGGCGTAGCCGCGCGCCTGCGGCGAGACCGGCACGCCCTCGGAGATGATCAGCCCGGCATCGGCGCGCAGGCCGTAGTACTCCACCATCATCGGCGTCGGCGCGATGGCCGGGTTGGTGGCGCGGCAGCGCGTCATCGGCGCCATGGCGATGCGGCTGGGCAGCGTCAGTGCGCCCAGCGTGAAAGACGAAAACAAGTTGCCTGCGCTCATGAAATCCTTACTCCATCCTCGAACAGCTCGCCCGGATCGAAGCTCTTGTACGCCTCCGCCGGATAAAACGCGCGGAAATCCGCCATCACCTTCTCGAACGGAAAGTCCGACCAGCAGCCGTGGTCGCGCAGGTACTCCATGTGGCGGCGGTTTTTCGCATCGTATTCCTGGAAGATGGCGTTGTCCGTGCCGTCGAACTCGGTCGGGTGCACGTGGAACTTCTCGCACATCTCGATGTTGAAGGCCGGCGCCGCCTTCACCCACTTGCCGTTCAAGTACAGCACCGCATAGCCGTGGTGGATGAAGGTCGTCTTGCCGCCCATCATGGCCTTCAGCTTCTCGGTGGTGAGGTGGTTCTCCACGTCGGACAGGCCGATCGCCGCGTGGATGCCCACGGCGCGCGCCGCCGCCGCGAGCAGGATCGCCTTCGGCAGGCAATAGGCGGCCTTCGCCTTCAGCACGTTGCTGGCGACGTAGGGCTCCGGGTCGAGGCTCATGGTGAACGGGTCGTAGCGCCAGCCGTCGCGCACGCGGTAGAAGAGCTTGACGGCCTTCTCGATGTCGCTGCGCGCGCCGGCGACGGTCTCCTGCGCGAATCGGCGGATGGATTCCGTGCCGGAATCGATGAAGCGCGCGCTGGCGAGGTATTCGGGGCCGGGCTCGGGCCAGGCGCCGGGTGGGGTGTGGATCATGTCGGTGTCGCTTCAGGGAAAGCGACATTATGCCGGGCATGCCCGTGAAGGCAAGGTGCACTATGGTGCGTTATGCGGCGGTGTGTCTTCGTCATTCCCACGAAGGCGGGAATCCAGATGGAGTAATGCAGTAACGATTCGGTGTCATTCATCAATGTCATCCAACATGCCTTCTTTGATCTGTTGATCCAGATGCCGGATGGTTTTGTCGACGAGACATATCAGATTCTCAACGTCGTCCATAGATACATCAATGGAGTTGCCTTGAACAGTTTTCCCGTTACGATGGACAATGTCATGCCTGTTTTCTACAGCCTGCTTCAGCTCAGGGAGCAGATCACTTGGGAAATGCGTGTCCAAGACAGACTCATAAATCCCCGTCGTTTTGTCCAGATTGTGGAAACTCATCATATCGATGCTTTTCACAATTTCTTCATTCAGATTATCGAGGCGCTTGAAGATGTCGCTGACAAGAATCTTTACTTTGAAGGCATCGTTTGATTGAACGAATCGTCTGGTAATAGCTGGCCGGTTGAGCACATGCTTTTTGAGCGTGTCTGATAAGTAGGTTTCCATTGCTGTGATCACATTGGCATAGAGAAGGCGTGCCAAGGTTGGATTGTTTGCCGACAGTCCCATCAGCGATCGGGTGTCAGCGATTGCTGTGTCAAAGACTTCGTAGAAAGTGGTGAAGTCTTTGGTGTATTCGATCAGATCTTCAAATGCGTCTGTCCACCCGCCACCGATGAGGTCAGTGAGATCAAGGACGCACTCGGCATCTGCAGGAACGACCTCAAGGAAGGCTACAGCCAAGCTCTCCAAGGTTTGGCATGGGAAGCCCGTTTCATGCCCTATGCCTTCGTCGCCCCAATTGCCTTCGGTGACAAGCAAGCCAATTCTTGGATCATCAAAGACCTGCTTATGCTTGTCCCATCGCCATGATGTCAGCCTGTTATCAATGACGACTTTGAGGCAGGCCAACCACTCGCCCAGGCTTGTTGTTCGAAGAATCTGGAGCCTGCAATCGATCTCGCTTGTCGCCCAATCGTAATTGGATAGGTCTTCAAGATGCTGAATTTTCGCCGCAATGCTCTCTTTAAATTCTCGCTCAAGGGTTTCTCGGTTGTAGCCTGCGAGTTCAAGCCTCCGCTTCAAGGCCGTGGCTGAAACCAAATAGAGGTAGTCAGTTTCTTCCTCGTCGAGTTCTTGCGAATCTGCCTCTGCCCAGATCACGCTGTTGCGCTGCGATTTCAGGCGAGCGCGAATTACTCGATCGGATTTCTTGAAAAACCACTGGTGAAAGTAGTTCTTGCTAGATTGAATCGGATAACCGGCAATGGAAATGTGAGCGAAGCTGCCCATGTCAGTTCTCGTTAGTAGGTTGATATCGCTTTGTCGAGGTCAACAGTTGTCGCGCATCATACTTATTCATCTCTCCCACGGAATCGCCAAACCCAGCCGGTTAGAGCCTCCAGGAGAGCTTTGCGCTCTGGTGACATAGTGTTGATATTTTTTCTTTGGTGATCTACCCAGGTACCAAGTCGATATCCATCTGCCGTTTTGTAATCTTGAGGAACCCTGGCATGCCCCTCTCTGTCGGTGAAATTCTTGAGATAGCGAAACCCTCGATCCCATTTTTCTGCAAGAGGATTCCAACTCCAAGCGGGTAATGATTCCAGTCGTGCCCTGCGCTCCGGTGACAGATTGTCAAATGCTAATCGTTGCTTACTTGCCCAGTTGCCGAGCCGATATCCATCTGCCGTTTTGAAATCTTGAGGCACATTGGCATGACCCTCTCGCTCTGTGAAATGTTTGAGTAGTTGGAACCATTCATTCCATGCCTTTCTTTTCCCTACAGTTCGCAAAGCCCAACTCCACCCGGGTAATGCCTCCAACCTGGCTTTGCGCTCAGGTGACAGGTTGGTTGCCCTTTCGCGCTGGGTACTTACCCACGTACCAAGGCGATGTCCATCTGCTGTTCTGTAATTCGCAGGCACCTTGGCATGACCCTCTCGCTCTGTGAATTCCTTAAGATAGTGTGTTGATTTCCACCCAAACTTGACCCGGGGTTTTCATCTAAAACTGACCCACGGTTTATGCGCGTAGTATAGCTACGCTTTTGTGGATAAGTCTTCGGTTTTCTGGGTTGGTTTATCTCCTTGAGGT
>WBUF01000046.1 GCA_008933825.1 Rhodocyclaceae bacterium
CGCCGGTCGCCGCACCCGAAGCCGCGCCAGCGCCGGCGCGCGCCGAGATCACCTGGCCGCGCCAGGGCCGCATCCGCTTCGAGGTGACGCGCGGCGAAGGCGAGCAGACCATGCTGGTCGGCGAATCGACGCACACCTGGCAGCACGACGGCGAGGCTTACAGCGTGCGCACCCAGACCGAGACCATCGGCCTCGCCGCGCTGTTCCGCCCGGCCAAGGTGGTGCAGCTGAGCGAAGGCCGGCTCGGCGCGGCCGGCATCGTGCCCATGGAGTTTCGCGTCGAGCGCCGGGACAAGGCGGCCGAGCGCGCGCGCTTCGACTGGGAGAACATGCGGGTGACCTTATACTCGGGCGATAGAATCCGGCGCGAGGCGGCGCTGGCCGGCGGCGCGCAGGACATGCTGTCGCAGATCTATCAGGTGGGACTGGGCGGAAGCACGCCGCGCGTCGAGCTGATGATCGTCACCGGCAAGACTGTCGGCCGCCATGCCTACGAAACCGTGGGCGAGGAGCAGCTGGCGACGCGCTTCGGCGCGCTGCGCACCTGGCACCTGAAGACGCCGGGACTGCCCGGCGAGCAGGCCATGGAGCTGTGGCTGGCGCTGGATTACCGCAACCTGCCGGTGCGCATCCGCTTCATCGACCGCAAGGGCGAGGTCTTCGACCAGCATGCCGTCGAACTGGAAGCCGACGGCGCGCGGCTCGCAACCAAGGAATAGAAAGTCAGCATGCGCATCACGGCAAAACTCATCGACGCGGCCGCCACGGCGCTTGGCCTGCTGCTGAAATTCGACCACCCCGCCGACGCCGTGCTGTCGAAGTACTTCCGCGACCACCGCGAACTGGGTCAGCGCGACCGCGGCTTCGTCGCCGAGACGGCCTATGCCGTGCTGCGCCGCCGGCGCTGGCTGGAAAAGCTGCTCGGCGCCGAGGCGAGCCCGCGCCGCCTGGTGCTGGCGGCGCTGGTGAAGCTCTCGGGCGTCAGCCAGCGCCAGCTGGAGGAGGCGCTCAAGGAGAGGGAGCTCAAGTGGGTGGCGGATCTCAAGGGCCGCCAGCCCGGCGAACTCAGCCTCGCCGAACAGGCGGATTTTCCCGACTGGCTGGCCGAGCGGCTGCTGGCGCACATGGAGGCGGGCGAATTGCTCAAGCTGGCGCAGGGCCTCAACCAGCCCGCGCCGCTCGACCTGCGCGTGAACCCGCTCAAGACCGAACGCGAAGCGGTGCTGGCGCGGCTCAACGAAGAAGGCATCGCCGCCGCGGCCGGCGCGCGCTCGCCGCTGGCCGTCCGCCTCAAGGCCAAGCCGGCGCTGCAGCAGCATCCGCTCTACCTCGACGGCACGATCGAGGTGCAGGACGAGGGCAGCCAGCTGCTCGGTTACCTCCTGGCGCCGAAGCGCGGCGAGATGGTCGCCGATTTCTGCGCCGGCGCCGGCGGCAAGACGCTGCTGCTGGGCGCGCTGATGCGCTCCACCGGCCGCCTCTATGCCTTCGACGTCTCCGACAAGCGCCTGGCGCGGCTGAAGGAGCGCGTGGCGCGCGCCGGCCTCTCCAACGTGCACCCGGTGGCGATCGCCAACGAAAACGACCTGCGCATCAAGCGCCTCGCCGGCAAGCTCGACCGCGTGCTGGTCGACGCCCCCTGCAGCGGCCTCGGCACGCTGCGCCGCAATCCCGACCTCAAGTGGCGGCAGACGCCGGAGGGCGTGGCGGAACTGGTGCGCAAGCAGCGCGACATCCTCCAGGGCGCCGCACGCCTGGTGAAGCCGGGCGGCCGCTTGGTCTACGCCACCTGCAGCATCCTGCCCGAAGAGAACGAAGCCATCGTCGCCGCCTTCCTCGCCGCGCATCCGGAGTTCAAACAGCTGTCGGCGCAGGCGATCCTGGACAAGCAGGGCATCGCGCTGGACTGCGGCGAGACGCTGCGGCTGGCGCCGCACACGCACGGCACGGACGGGTTTTTTGCGGCGGTGCTGGAACGGGTGAGCTGAGCCAAGGGCGTTGCGGTTGCGCAAGTCGTTCCCCCTCTCCCGCTGGCGGGAGAGGGTCGGGGTGAGGGCACTCTGCGGAAATCGTGACTGAAAATAATCAGTCCCGACAATAGGGCGGCAGATCTCTTGAATGCAGCAAGCGATCTGCCGGCCGAGTCAATTTCGTCTAAACGCCTTGGCAAGCAGGGCTTTTTCGGCAGACGTCAGTCGGTTGGCGACCTCAAACTCCTTAAGACGGGCATCGCTGTATGTTTCGACAGGAAAGGCGCCGACAGGCCGCAATTCGATCACGCCTTGTGCCGTGACATCGACCAGCAAGAGCGTCGCGCCTTCAATGCCAAGCTTGCGCAATATCGAGTGCGGAATGGAAAGCCGGCCCTTCTATCCCCACACTTCCTGAAACAGGGCGGGCAGCACCTCGGCCGCGCTGCCCCGGATGGCGGCATCCGCCTGTTGCGAAAGCGCGGTCGGTTCCGGGTTGATCTCGATCACGACGGCGCCCCGCCGGATGGCCCGGTAGGGGATGCTCGCCGCCGGCTCCACCTCCAGCGAACTGCCGACGCAAATGAGCGCATCGCAGGCATCGGCCGCCTCGAAGGCCGCGCCCAGCACATGGGGGTCGAGCGGCTCGCCGAACCAGACGATGTCCGGGCGCAGCAGCGCGCCGCAGGCGGGGCAGCGCGGGACGGGACCGGCTTCGAGGCGCAGGCCTTCCAGGTCTTCCCGGCCGGCATAGGGGTCGCAGTCATCCCGCAAGGCATAGCCGCCGCAGAGATGGCAGATCAGCGGGTTGCGCCCCTCGGCGAACAGGGCCTCCTCGTCCACGAAGGGCGCCAGGCGGAAGAGGTTGCCGTGCAGCTCCAGCACATCGCGGCTGCCCGCCGCGTGGTGGAGGTCGTCGATGTTCTGCGTGATGACCGTTATCCGCTCGACCGCATCCTGCAGGCGCGCGATGGCCCGGTGGCCGGCATTCGGCGCCGCCCTGCGCACCGTCGCGGCCAGATGCACATGCCAGTCCCACACACGTTGCGGATCGGCGCGGAACGCCTCCGGCGTGGCCACTTCCTGCGGATCGGTTTTCGCCCACAGGCCGGTGAAGCGCTCGCGGAAGGTGGGAATGCCGCTTTCGGCGGAAATGCCGGCGCCGGTGAAGACAGCGATATGTCTTGCCCTATGGAGGCGCTGGAAGAGGGGCGGGCCAAGCACGTTACTGCGGAGATTAACGGCTTGGTGGTTCGACTGGCCATCCATTTCCGACTGGGTGGAAATAGCTCCTGTCCTTTTCAACAACGTCGACCCAAGTATAACGTGATCCCGGGACGATCTCTCTGGTGTTTAGTGAAACGACATGGACTTCATTTGATCGCTGATTTTGCATAGATGCGATTCCCTCCAAAAAAGCGACAGCTGTCTGAGCCACCGTTTTTCCTCATGCGACTTGGTTTGTTGGCCGCTTCCGTCTACAACCTTCAAAACATCACGCCAACTGAAGTGACGTACTGGGACGCCTTTGAAGTGGCAGGCCTCGGCGACGACCTGCCAGATCGAGTGGAGGCGGATGTTGCCGGCCCGGGCGAGGAATTCGCGCACCGAGCGGTGGTGCTTGTCGCTTTTCGCGAACAGCGCGACGAAGAAGCCGGTTTCAACGAGCGCGGCGGTGCTTGTCACGCAGTTTCTCCCAGACAGCGCGCTTGGTTTTGTCGGCGTGGGGCCTGGCCAGGTCGCCCGCGCCGAACAGGTCCGCGCCGAGCTCGTAGGGGGTCTTGTCTCCGCGCACGATGCGCGCGCAGACCTCGCGCACGCCCTGCTTGACGATATCGGACTTGCTGCGGGCGCTGCGCTGGCAGGCTTTCTCCAGCAGCCTTTCCTCTTCCGGAGTCGGGCGGATGGGCAAGGGCATGACGGGAACCTGTCGTTTTCGTGTAATACGCACAATATAGCCGCCTTTCCGATCGGTTCAAGCGCGGTTCGATGCTCACGGCACGGGTTGCACGGCCGGGGCGGGCGCTGGCGTCGGGCCAACGCCGTGCGCCTCCAGCCATCGCCGCGCATCCTCATGCCCGCCCTCGGCCGCCCGTTCCATCCACTTCATGGCCTCATCCGGATTCGGCGCCAGGCCGAGGCCTTTGTCGTAGAGGATGCCGAGCGAATACTGGGCGCCCGGCGGCCCCTTTTCGGCGGCGCGGGAGAACCAGAGCGCGGCTTCGGCGAAATCCTTTCCGACGCCGATGCCGGAGAGATAGCAGCGGCCGATCGCCTCGCGCTCGACGGCGCTGAAGCCGGCCTCCACCCAGCGCGGCAGGAACAGGCCGAGCCGCAGGAACAGGAGCAGCAGGTAGAGCGCCACGCCGAGGAAGGCCGTGCTTGCCGCCGACGCGACGACGAGGTCGGCGGCTGCGAAACCCTCTTGAGCGAAAGCGGCGAAGAAGGCGGTCGAGAACAGCGCGATCAGCAGCAGGGCTGCCAGCCAGAGGCGGAGCCAGCCGCCCGCGGCATGCCTGAGGAAGAAAACCGGATGGGGGTGCATGACGGGACTAGAGTGTCCAGGGGCTATTGTTATAGCATCATGCTGGCTCATGGCATGGGCCGGACGTAAACCCAGGCGGGGCGCGGGTTTCCGGGCGGGCTGTTCCCATCCGCTGCCGTACAGGGCACAATGCCGGCTGCTATCGGAATGGGTCTCCCGCCATGCGCTATCCCGAGTTCTACGATGAGGCTCCCCGTATCACCCTGTACGACCCGCTCGCCAAGTTCCTCGGCGCGGCGGAGGGCGGCATCATCGAGTACCGCTACGTCGACGCGGTCAAGGCGGCGGGGCATTCCTGCCCGACGGTGGCCTCGGCCTGGCTGATGACGCTGCATGCGCTGGAGGCGCTTTATCCGAAGGACATCCCCGAGCGCGGCGCCATCCGCGTCGACTTCCGCCAGGACTCCACCAGCGGCGTCACCGGCGTCATCGCCAACATCGTCACGCTGGTCACCGGGGCGACGCACGACACCGGCTTCAAGGGGCTGGCCGGCCGCTTCGACCGGCGCAAGCTGCTGTTCTTCAACGAGCCGGTGCCCGAGGAGATCCGCTTCACGAGGAAAGACAGCGGCGCGGCGGTGGACGTCACGGCGCATCTCGAGCACGTGCCGAGCGCGCCGCACGTCGGCGAGCTGATGGCGGCGTGCCTCACCGGCCGCGCCGATGACGCGACGCAGCGCGAGTTCGGCCGCCTCTGGCAGGAACGCGTGCGCGCCATCCTGCTCGACCATGCGCGCGATGCGCAGGTGATCGTCGTCCGCCCCGCCGGCGCCGCATGACGGGGGCTGACTTTCAGCGCCTGCGCGACGATTTCCCGATTCTCGCGCGCCCGGTGCGCGGGCGGCGCCTGGCCTACCTCGACAGCGCGGCGACGACGCAGAAGCCAACCGAGGTGATCGAGGCGCTGCGCCGCTATTACCTCGAGGACAACGCCAACACCCACCGCGGCGTGCATTTCCTCAGCGACCGCGCCACCGAGCTGTACGAGGCGGCGCGCGAGCGGGTGCGGCGCTTCGTGAACGCCGCGCGGGCCGACGAGATCGTCTTCGTGCGCGGCACCACGGAAGGCATCAACCTGGTCGCCGCCAGCTTCGGCCGGGCGTTCCTGCGCGCCGGCGACGAGATCGTCGTCTCGGCCATGGAGCACCACTCCAACCTCGTGCCCTGGCAGATGGCCTGCGAGCAGGCCGGCGCGCAGCTGCGCGTCGTGCCGATCGACGACGACGGCGAGTTCCTCTTCGACGAGTACGAGCAACTGATCGGGCCGCGCACGCGCCTGGTGGCGGTGACGCATGTGTCGAATGCGCTGGGCACGGTGACGCCGCTCGCGCGCATCGTTGCCCGCGCCCATGCCGCCGGCGTGCCGGTGCTGGCGGACGGCGCCCAGGCCATCGCCCACGCGGCGGTGGACGTGCAGGCGCTCGGCTGCGACTTCTACGCCTTCTCCGGCCACAAGCTGTATGCGCCGATGGGCATCGGCGTGCTCTACGGAAAATCGGAGTGGCTGGCGAAGCTGCCGCCGTACCAGGGCGGCGGCCACATGATCCGCGACGTGACCTTCGAGCGCACGACCTACGAGGCGCCGCCGCGCAAGTACGAGGCGGGCACGCCGAACGTGGAGGGCGCCGTGGGGTTGGCGGCGGCGCTCGACTACGTGGCGCGCATCGGCCTGGGCGCCATCGGCGCGCACGAGCGGGCGCTGCTCGACTACGCCACGGCGCGCGTCGGCGAGATCGACGGCCTGCGCGTGATCGGCACGGCGCGCGAGAAGGGTGCCATCCTCTCCTTCGTGGTGGACGGCTTCACGACAGGAGAGGTCGGCGCGGCGCTCGACCGCCATGGCGTGGCGGTGAGGAGCGGCCACCACTGCGCCCTGCCGGCGATGCGCCGCTTCGGCGTCGAGGGCACGGCACGCGCCTCCTTCGCCCTCTACAACGGCCGCGCGGACGTCGATCAGTTGATCGAGGCACTGCGGGCGCTGCGCCAATGAGGCGGCGCATGGTCCTTGCCGCCGTGCTGGCGGGACTGACTTTTGCGCTGCCCCGCCCGGCCGCGGCCTTCGACGCCGGCGCGCCGCGCACGCTGCCGGCGCAGGGCACGGTGGAGGCGGTGTTCTCGCCCTGGCAGGACGTCGAGGGCGCGCTGGTCGCCGTGCTGCGCGCGGCGCGGCGCACCGTTCACGTTCAGGCCTTCGCCTTCACCAGCCGGACGCTGGCCGCCGTGCTGATCGAGGCGCACCGGCGCGGCGTGGGCGTGAACGTGCTGGCCGACCGCGAGCAGGCCGAGCGGATGGAGAACAGCCGCCTGCCGCAGCTGGCGGCGGCAGGCATTTCCGTCGCGCTCGAGGTGCGCTATGCGGCCGCGCATAATAAAATCATCCTTGTCGACGCCGAAGGGGAGGCGCCGGTCGTGATCACCGGCTCGTACAACTTCACCTGGTCGGCGCAGGCAAAGAACGCGGAGAACGTGCTGATGCTGCGCGGCCACCGCGAACTGGCGCGCACCTACCTCGACAACTGGCGGCGCCACCGCACGGAAGCGGTGGCCTGGCAGGACTACTTGAAGACAGACAACTGACATGCAGAAGACCCAATTCGGCGGCCTGCTCAACGAACTCTGGCGCGACCTGCAGCAGCCGGCCGTGCTGTGGCAGGTTGCCGTGCTGGCGCTGTGCCTCGGCCTCGCCTGGGCGGTGGCACGCGCGGTGCGGCGCAGGACGGGCGAGACGCAGGAGGCGCAGTTCGGCAAGCGCGGGCTCAAGCGGCTGGCCTTTCCGCTGGCCGCGCTGGTCTTCGTGCTCGTCGCACGGCCGCTGCTCAAGCCCTGGCAGTCCGTGAACCTGCTCAACCTGGTGCTGCCGCTGCTCGGTTCCTTCGCCGTCATCCGCGCCATGGTGTTCGCATTGCGCCACGGCTTCCCGCGCGCCGCCTGGCTGGCGGCGTTCGAGCGCGTGCTGGCGCTGGTGGTGTGGAGCGTCGTCGCGCTCTACATCACCGGCCTGCTGCCGGAGCTCGTCGAGTCGCTCGATGCCATCCGTTTCACGGTGGGCAAGCAAAAGCTCTCGCTGTGGCTGATCCTGCAGGGGACGCTGACCGTGCTGGCGACGCTGCTGGCGGCGCTCTGGCTGGGCGGCCTGGCCGAACAACGCCTGCTCGCCGCCGAAGGCATGGACGGCAACCTCAGGCTGGTCTTCGCCCGCCTGGCGCGCGCGGCGCTGGTGCTGCTGGCGGTGCTGATCAGCCTGCCGCTGGTGGGCATCGATCTTACCGCGCTGTCGGTCTTCGGCGGCGCGCTCGGCGTCGGCATCGGCCTCGGCCTGCAGAAGATCGCGGCGAGCTACGTTTCCGGCTTCATCCTCCTGCTCGACCGCTCGATCCGGCTCGGCAACATGATCGTGGTCGACAAGTATCGCGGCGAGGTCACCCAGATCACCACCCGCTACACCGTGCTGCGCGGCGCCGACGGGGTTGAGTCGATCGTTCCCAACGAGACCCTGATCGGATCGGTGGTGCAGAACGAGACCTACACCAACCCGCGCATGCGCCTGGCGGTGGCGGTGCAGGTCGCCTACGCCTGTGACCTGGAGCGGGCCATGCGTCTACTGGTGGAAGCGGCCGAGAACCACCCGCGCGTGCTGGCCGATCCGCCGGCCAGGGCTTACCTGCTGCGCTTCGGAGACTCGGGCATCGACCTGGAACTGGGTTTCTGGATCGCCGACCCGCTGGAAGGCAGTGTCAACATCAAGTCCGACATCAATCTCTCCATCTGGCATGCCTTCCGGCGCGAGGGCATCGCGATTCCCTATCCGCAGCGCGAGGTGCACCTGCTCCAGCCTGCGGGCCGGCAATAAAAAACCCGCCGGGCGGCGGGTTTCTCGAAGGCGGCGGGGCGCGCCTTACCTTACTTCAGCTTGGTTTCCTTGTACTTGACGTGCTTGCGCGCCTTCGGATCGAACTTCATGATCTCCAGCTTCTCGGGCATGGTGCGCTTGTTCTTGGTCGTCGTGTAGAAGTGGCCGGTGCCGGCCGTGGATTCCAGTTTGATCTTTTCGCGGGGCATGGCGGTTCTCCTTAGATTTCGCCCCGGGCGCGCAGCTCGGTCAGAACGACGTCGATGCCCTTCTTGTCGATGGTGCGCAGGCCGGCGTTGGACACGCGCAGGCTCACCCAGCGGTTTTCGGACTCGACCCAGAAGCGGCGGTTCTGCAGGTTGGGCAGAAAGCGGCGCTTGGTCTTGTTGTTGGCGTGGGAAACGTGGTTTCCCACCATCGGTGACTTGCCGGTCACCTGGCAGACGCGGGCCATGATGTGCTCCAGAAATCGGAATTAGCAAAGCCGCGCATTATACGCAGTGTTTGGCTGTCAAATCAAGCCTTTTTCAGCGAAGGACAGCGGCTCGGCTGCACCGGCGACAATGAAGTGGTCGAGCAGCTTGATCTCCACCAGGGCGAGGGCCTGCTTGAGGGCCTGGGTAAGCGCCTCGTCGGCCCGGCTCGGCTCGGCCACCCCGGAGGGATGGTTGTGGGCCAGGATGGCGCCGGCGGCGTTGTGCGACAGGGCCAGCTTGACCACCTCGCGCGGATGCACGCTGGTCTGGGTCAGGGTGCCGCGGAACAGCTCCTCGGCGGCGATCAGGCGGTTCTGCGCGTCGAGCAGCAGCACCATGAACACTTCATGCGGCAGGCCGCCCAGCTTCAGGCGCAGCCAGTCGCGCACGGCGCGCGGCGAGGCAAGGGCGTCGCCGTCGCGGATTTCCTCGCGCAGCGCCCGCCGCGCCATCTCCAGCACGGCCTGCAACTGTGCGAACTTGGCATCGCCCATGCCATGAATCCCGGAGAATTCGGCCCGGCCGGCGGCGAAGAGGCGACTCAGGCTGCCGAAATGCTTGAGCAGGGTGCGCGCCAGATCGACGGCGCTGGCGCCCTTCACGCCGACGCGCAGGAAAAGGGCCAGCAGTTCGGCATCGGAGAGCGCGGCGGCGCCGTGCTTCAGGAGCCGCTCGCGCGGGCGCTCGCTTTCGGGCCAGTCCGTAATCGCCATCGCTTATCCAATCCAGTAGAATCGCCGAATCGCAATCGCGGATTCTAGCGCATCGTCATGGCTGAACTGAAAGGCAGGCGGCTGGTGCTGGGCGTCACCGGCGGCATCGCCGCCTACAAGGCGGCGGAGCTGGCGCGCCTGCTGGTGAAGGACGGCGCCGAAGTGCATGCCGTGCTGAGCAAGTCGGGCGCGCAGTTCGTCACCCCGGTGACCTTCCAGGCGCTCACCGGCAATCCGGCCTGGAGCGACCAGTGGGACGCGCGCATGCCCAGCAACATGGCGCACATCGACCTCTCGCGCGGGGCCGATGCGATTGTCGTGGCGCCGGCTTCCGCCGACTTTCTCGCCAAGCTGGCGCACGGGCTGGCCGACGACCTGCTGTCCACCCTGTGCCTGGCGCGTGTCTGCCCGCTGATCGTGGCGCCGGCGATGAACCGGCAGATGTGGGAGCATCCCGCCACGCAGCGCAACAAAAGTCAGTTGCTGCAGGACGGCGTGACGATCCTCGGCCCGGCCGAGGGCGAGCAGGCCTGCGGCGAGACCGGCCTGGGCCGCATGCTCGAGGCGGTGCAGATCCACGACGCGCTGGCGGGCTTCTTCCAGCCCAGGGTGCTGGCCGGACGGCGCGTGCTGCTGACCGCCGGGCCGACCTTCGAGGCGCTCGATGCCGTGCGCGGCCTGACCAACCTCAGTTCGGGCAAGATGGGCTTCGCCCTGGCGCGCGCTGCGCGCGACGCCGGCGCGCAAGTGACGCTGGTGAGCGGGCCGGCGGCCCAGCCGACGCCGGACGGAGTGATGCGCATCGACGTGACGAGCGCGCTGGCGATGCATGCCGCGGTGATGCAGCGCGCGGCCGCCTGCGACGTCTTCATCGGCGTCGCCGCGGTGGCCGACTACCGGCCGGTCGAGCCGGTGCAGGAGAAGATCAAGAAGGAAGACAAGCCGTTGCAGATCACGCTGGCGCCCAACCCGGACATCCTGGCCGAGGTGGCGGCGCTGCCGAAGCCGCCGTTCTGCGTCGGTTTTGCCGCAGAGAGTCACGACCTGGAGAAGTACGCCGAGGGCAAGCGGCAGAAGAAGAAACTGGCGCTGGTGGTCGGCAACCTGGTGCAGGACGGCTTCGGCGGCGAGACCAATTCGGTGATCCTGTTCGACGACCAGGGCCGGCATCCGCTGGGTCCCGCGCCGAAGATCGACATCGCCCGCGGCATCGTCGCCCACATCGGCGCCATGCTCGCCGGCAACGGCGGAGAGTAAGGCAACCATGCATCGCATCGACGTGCGGATCCTCGATCCGCGCCTGAAGGACAACCCGCCGCACTACGCCACGCCGGGTGCCGCCGGCCTCGATCTGCGCGCCTGCATCGAGGCGCCGGTCAAGCTGCATCCGGGCGACACGCAGCTGATTCCCGCAGGCATCGCCATCCATCTCGCCGATCCCGGCCTGGCGGCGCTGATCCTGCCGCGCTCGGGGCTGGGCCACAAGCACGGCATCGTGCTGGGCAACCTCACCGGACTGATCGATTCCGACTACCAGGGCGAGATCTTCGTGTCCACGTGGAACCGCGGCCGCGAAACTTTCACCATCAATCCGCTCGACCGTCTCGCGCAGATGATCGTCGTGCCGGTGCTGCAGGTGGCCTTCAACATCGTCGACAGCTTCGAGGAATCGCACCGCGGCGCCGGCGGCTTCGGCAGCACGGGGCGCGGCTGAAAAAACAAGCCCCGCCGCAGCGGGGCTTGCGATTTGGCTTGCTGCCGCGGATCAGCTCGACATCTCGGTGAGGATGTTCTTCAGCCAGCTCTCGGCATAGATCGCCTCGAGCTCGGAGAGGTCCGGAGAAACGGCCACCGAGCCGGGGGCGGCGACGATGGCGTTCTTGGCCTTGTCCACCAGATACACGCCGGTGACGCTGACCGCTTCCTTGGCGGAGAGGTAGCTGTAACAGGTGTTGATGCCCGACATGTCCACCAGCTCGCGGCCGTTCATCGCGTTCACGATGTTCGTCGCGCAGCTCTTCGCCTCGGAGTTGGCCGAGTAGCCGGACTTCGGCATGGCGCCGGCGACGCAGGCGTCGCCGATGACATGGATGTCCTTCCTGAGGGTCGATTCGAAGGTGGTCGGATTGACCGGGCACCAGTTCTTGTCCGGGCCGATCAGCCCGGCGGCGACGGCGATGGCGCCGGCGCGCTGCGGCGGGATGACGTTCACCACGTCGCCGCGGACGTCCTCCAGGCCTTCGATCAGCACGGTCTTCTTGGCCGCGTCGATCTCGGTGACCTTCTTCGCCGGCCGGTAGTCGATGATGCCCTCGTAGTGCTTCTTCCAGCCCTTCAGGAACAGGCCCTTCTTCGAGACGATGTCCGGGTTGGCGTCGAGGACGACGATCTTCGACTTCGGCTTGTGCTGCTTGAGGTACATGGCGATCATGCTGGCCCGCTCGTAGGGGCCGGGCGGGCAGCGGAAGGGCGCCAGCGGGATGCTCATCACGACGGTGCCGCCGGCGGGCATGGCTTCCAGCTGCTTCCTCAGCAGCACGGTCTGCGGGCCGGCCTTCCAGGCATGCGGCATGACATCGGGCGTCGTCGCCAGGTTGTAGCCCTTGATCTCCTCGGTGCGGAAATCGATGCCGGGCGAGAGCACCAGGCGATCGTAGCGGATGTCGCCGCGCGAGGTGCGCACCAGCTTCGCGCCTGCGTCGACGCCGGTGACCTCGGCCTGGACGAACTTGATGCCGTGGTTGGCCGCCAGCTTGTCGTAGTTGATGGTCAGCGGTGACAGGTCCTTCATCAGGCCGCCGATGTAGAGGTTGCTGAACGGGCACGAGACGAAATGGTCATTGCGTTCGACCAGCACCACCTCGATGCTCTTGTCCATCATGCGGATGTACTTGGCGGCGATGGTGCCGCCGTAGCCGCCGCCGACCACCACCACGCGGCGCCCGCCGGTGGGGCCTTCCATGCCGAGGCCGGCGCAGCCCGTCATGAGGCTGGCCGCGCCGAGGCCGGCGCCCGCGCCCATCAACTTGAGGAAACTTCTGCGTTCCATGGTCATGTCTTCTCCTCCCTTATTTCACGCTGGCGTAGAAGTGCAGCAGGGCGTCCAGGTCCTGCTTGGACAGCGGCTTCACCTTCTCGGCCATCTTTTCCGGCATCTTGCGATGGCCGCTCAGATACTGGTTCATCTGGATCTCCAGATAGGGCAGCCACTGGCTGGCCATGATGGGAGAGTCGTCCTTGCCTTCCTTGCCGCTTTCCATGTGGCAGCGCGAGCAGCTCTCCTCCTCGAGGCTCTTGCCGCGGGCGACCTTGGCGGCGTCCAGCGCCTGGCTGGTGGCATGGAACTTCTGCTTGGAGAAGAAATCGGCCATGGCGACGAAATCCGCGTCGCTGTAACCCTTCGCCAGACGGCCCATGACGGTGCCCGGCCGCTCCCCGCTCTTGAATTTCTTCATGGCGGTGACGATGGACTCCTTGTTGTGGCCGGCCAGGCTCGGCATGCTCGGCCCGGCACTGGCGCCGTTGGTGCCGTGGCAGCCGGCGCAGGCGTTGGAAATCATCGCCGGCGTCGGCGGGGCCGCGAAGGCGCTCGCCGACATGGCCAGGGCGGCCGCGGACAGCGCCCACTTGAATCGACTTATTTTCATTGGCATCTCCTCCTTTTGCGTGAAAAAAACACTGCTCGATACTGCCGCCTCATGCTGCGACATCACTGCTTGGCGACGTTGATGTAGCTCCTGACGTCCGGATTGGGCTTGTCGAGGCCGAACTGGTAGCCCAGCGAGACGTAGTGATAGCGCGCCTCGGTGTGGTCCTCGTGGATGGCGAAGCCGAAGTTGTAGACCTTGCCCGCGGCGATGGCGTGGTCGCCCGTGCCGCCGCCGGCCAGCGTGCGCTCGAAGGTGACGACCCACTTGTTGCCTTCCTTGACGCCTTCCGCCTTGACGAGGCCCTTGCCGCCTTCCATGACGCGCTTGTCGGCGACGTGGCCGTCGGCGGGCTTCTCGCCCTTGCCGCTCCTGAACTGGATCAGGTCGTAGAACTTGCCGGAGGCCAGATCGGCGCCCTTGACGTATTTCGTCTTCTTGTCGTCCTTGCCGTCCCTCATGGTGCGCAGGTCGGTGTGGCAGGTGGCCCAGCAGCCGTTCAGCTCGGCGCCTTCCACCGTGCCGCCGCCGTCGAACAGCATGGTGAGCTTCATCTCGTTCTTCTTGTCCATCTTGACGTCTCCGATCTTCGGCGGCACCCACTCGAAGCGGAAATAGATCTTTTCGCCGTCGTGCGCGGCCTGGAACTGCACCGGCAGCCAGCCCACCTTGCCGGCGATCGGCTTCGGCTCGAGCACGGTCTTCGAGCTGCCGGCCGGCTTGCCGGCGACGATCAGGTTGCCGACGTCCTGCGCATCGCCCTCGTGGCACTTGGCGCAGGGGCGCTTCTTGTCGACGATGTCGGGCACGGCGGAATGGTCGGGCTTGTTCATGACCCATTCCAGGCTCGATTGGCCCGGATAGAACACCTTGATCTTGCGCACCGGCACCTTGCTCCAGTCCGGCGCGGCTGCGGCCGATCCGGCCAGAAGGACACCCGCCATCGCAATCGCTGTCTTCTTCATGCTCGCTCCTGTTGCCATGCCCCGAAAGGGCAACCATAACCCATGCCGGCGGAACTGGCCACCGGCATATCGATTCAGCCTTCCTTCGCCGGCGACCCGCCCTCGGCCTTCTGATGCACCGGCTTGTGCGCGATGCCCTTGTGGCATTCGATGCAGGTCTTGCCGTCCTCCACCGCACCCTCGTGCTTGACCACCGAGCGGTCCTTCTGCTTTTCCGGGTCCATGGTCTTGAAGTCGTGGCAGTTGCGGCATTCCTTCGAATCGCGGCTGATCATGCGCTCCCAGACGCGCTCGGCCATCGTCAGGCGGTAGGCCTCGAATTTTTCCGGCGTGTCCACCGTGCCCTTGATGTGGCCGATGACATCGCGCGCCGCCATGAGCTTCTGGAAGGACTTGAACATGTAGTCGGTGGGCGTCTTGCTGCTGGCGACATGGCAGTCGGCGCACTGAACGGTGGTGCCGCTGCGGTTCTTGTAATGCACGGTCTTCTTCAGTTCCTCGTAGGGAATCGTCATCTCGTGGCAGGAGATGCAGAACTCCGAGCGGTTGGTCCACTCCATGCCGGTGTTGAGGCCGCCCCAGATGGCGATGCCGCCGATGACGCCGAGCGCGATCATGCGCAGCATGGAGCATTTCGGCGGCTGCCTCATGCGCTGCCAGAAGCCCTGCTTGCCTGGATTTTCCTTGCCGCCGGTCGGCTGTGTGCTGTCGTTCATTTCAAGACCATTTTGTCAGGATAACGCGCCGGCAGCGCCGGCGTAACACCAATGCGGGGGAGGAGAAGATGCCGCCCGGTCGCGAAAGGACGCGACGCGCCTTGCCTGCTCCCTGTTCCGTTTTCCGCTTGTTTTTGCGCGATTATTGCAGTCGTGCGCGCCGCGAACAAGCCTAAATATTGTGATTGAGGGATCAAGGCCGTTCATATTCGGGGCGGCTGATATTCTGCCGGACCATTGACGCGATGCTGGCGACGGGAATGGATGCTTCATTCAGACCGAAAGGTTCATCCTTACTTGATGCCGAGCGTCTTGGCCAGTTCCTCGTAATCGGCCAGCCTGGCCGGCTCGAAGCCGGGAAAGTTGCTGAAGCGAAGGAACTCCTGCGCCTCCTTGTCCTGGGTCGCCTTGAGCAAGGCCTCGGCGATGGCGCGGCGCACCGATTCGGGCAGGTCGCCGCGCACGGCGAAGCTCAGATGCGGCACGCCCTTGCCGGAATGGATCAGGTTCATGTCGAAACCCTTGTTGGTCCACACGTTGAACAGCCCGGAGTTGGCCACGCCGACGTCGATCAGGTTCATCTGCATGCCGGCCAGCACGCCGTCGGCGTCGTTGTAATAGGCGAGGCTGCTGAAATGTTTTTCCGGCTCCATGATGCCGAGGTTGCGCAGTTCGACGAAGGCCAGCTTGGTGATCATGGCGTCCTTGCCGGTGAAGCCGATGCGCTTGCCCTTCATGTCCTCGGGAAAGGCGATATTGGTTTTCGCCGGCGCCATGAAGGACACCGAGAGCAGGCCGGGAATCTTGGCGACGGGGAGGTAGCCGGCGGCGCGGTTCGCCTCGATCACGGCGGAGGGCGCGACGAACATCATGTGGTAGCGCTTGGCCTTGGCGCGCTCGCCGAAAGTGATGAAATCGCGCGCACCTTCGACACGCACCGGACGCTTGAGCACGCGGCCGAGGTAGTCGGTGAGGCCCTGGTATTCGGAGGCGATCATCTGCGCGCTGTTGCCGTAGCTGATGACGCCGAGAAGGTAGGCCCTTTCCTGGGCAGCGGCAGGCTGCCAGGCGGCAAGGGCAATGGCCATCGAAAGGATGCCGAACAGCTTGCTGCGGACCATCGCGTATGCCCCTCCTCCGGACGACGAGTTGCCGCTGCTTGCATCTTGCCCGTTTGCGCAGCAGGCTATTGCTTTCTGGCGACAATCTAATAGATATTCATGAATGGGTTAATTGAATTTCTTATTACCCCGATCATGCAACATATTTGAAGCGTCGTCTATTACCAAAGCAATAGGCGGTCGGACGAGGACACCATGAGCCGTATTGTCGAAGTGCGGATGCCCAAGTACCCCGAATGCTGGGAGACCTGCGGCAATTGCGGCAGCGGGGAGGTGGTCATCGAAACCCTGCTGGTCCGGCCGGGCGACACGCTTGCCTGCGACGACACCCTTCTCGTGCTGGAAACCGGCAAGGTGGCGCTCGACATACCCAGCCCGCAGGCCGGCCGGGTGGTCGAGGTGTTCGTAGCGGAAGGCGAGCGCGTGCCCGAAGGCGCCTTGCTGCTGACCATCGAGACCGATTGAGCGCGCTCCGCTAGAATCCCGGTTTTCCTCATTCAAGACCGTCGCACATGGCCCAGTACGTTTTCACCATGAACCGCGTGGGCAAGATCGTCCCGCCCAAGCGCCACATCCTCAAGGACATCTCGCTGTCCTTCTTTCCCGGCGCCAAGATCGGCGTGCTGGGCCTCAACGGCTCGGGCAAATCGACCCTGCTGAAGATCATGGCCGGCGTGGACAAGGACATCGAGGGCGAAGCCACGCCGATGCCCAACCTCTCCATCGGCTACCTGCCGCAGGAGCCGCAGCTCGACGCGGAAAAGACCGTGCGCCAGGCCGTCGAGGAGGGCCTCGGCGAGGTCTTCGAGGCGCAGCAGAAGCTCGATGCCGTGTACGCCGCCTATGCCGAACCGGACGCCGACTTCGATGCCCTGGCCGCCGAGCAGGCGCGCCTGGAGGCGATCATCGCCGCTTCCGACGGCCACACTGCCGAGCAGCAGCTGGAAGTCGCCGCCGACGCCCTGCGCCTGCCGCCCTGGGACGCCAAGATCGGCGTGCTCTCCGGCGGCGAGAAGCGCCGCGTGGCACTCTGCCGCCTGCTGCTCTCGAAGCCCGACATGCTGCTGCTGGATGAACCGACCAACCACCTCGACGCCGAATCGGTGGACTGGCTCGAGCAGTTCCTCACGCGCTTCCCCGGCACCGTGGTGGCGGTGACCCACGACCGCTACTTCCTCGACAACGCCGCCGAGTGGATCCTCGAACTCGACCGCGGCCACGGCATTCCCTGGAAGGGCAACTACTCCTCCTGGCTGGAGCAGAAGGAGGAACGCCTGAAGCAGGAGGAGGCCTCCGAATCCGCGCGCCAGAAGGCCATCAAGAAGGAACTCGAGTGGGTGCGGCAGAACCCGAAGGGCCGCCAGGCCAAGAGCAAGGCGCGCCTGGCGCGTTTCGACGAGCTGTCGAGCCAGGAATACCAGAAGCGCAACGAGACGCAGGAGATCTTCATCCCGGTGGCCGAGCGCCTCGGCGACAAGGTCATCGAGTTCAAGGGCGTCTCGAAAGGCTACGGCGAGCGCCTGCTCATCGACAACCTGAGCTTCAGCGTGCCGCCCGGCGCCATCGTTGGCATCATCGGCCCGAACGGCGCCGGCAAGTCGACGCTGTTCCGCATGCTCAGCGGCAAGGAACAGCCGGACGCCGGCGAGATCGCCACCGGCCCGACCGTGAAGCTCGTCTCGGTGGATCAGTCGCGCGAGGCGTTGCCCAACGACAAGAGCGTGTGGGAGGCGATTTCCGGCGGCGCCGACATCCTCACCGTCGGCAAGTACGAGACGCCCTCGCGCGCCTACATCGGCCGCTTCAACTTCAAGGGCGCCGACCAGCAGAAGATCGTCGGCAACCTCTCCGGCGGCGAGCGCGGCCGCCTGCACCTGGCCAAGACGCTGATCGCCGGCGGCAACGTGCTGCTGCTCGACGAGCCCTCGAACGACCTCGACGTGGAAACCCTGCGCGCGCTGGAGGATGCCCTGCTCGAATTCGCCGGCTGCGTGCTGGTGATCTCCCACGACCGCTGGTTCCTCGACCGCATCGCCACGCACATCCTCGCCTGCGAGGGCGAGTCGCAGTGGGTGTTCTTCAACGGCAACTACCACGAGTACGAGGCCGACAAGGTCAAGCGCCTGGGCGAGGAGGGGGCGAAACCGAAGCGCCTGCGCTACAAACCCTTGAAAGGCTGACATGACGACCATCCCCCTGGCCCCCTTCCCGAGGAAGGGGGTAACGCTGGTTCAGCTGCTTTGCAGCTTCCATGTTGTTGACTTCAGCCCCCCTTGGGGCGTGCCGGCGGAGAGCTGACATGCGCTGCAAACTCATCGCCGTGCTGTACGGACTGACTTTTTCCGCTGTGGCATTGGCCTCCGACGAGGCCGGCCTCGCCGCCGTGCGCGAGTTGGGCCGCCTGAACGGCCAGACGCTGGCCTGCGGGCAAAAGAATGCTGCGTCCTGGATCCGCGTGCTCATGCTCAACCATGCGCCGAAGACGCGCATGTATGGTGAAGCCTACGAGGAAGGCACGCAGGAAACCTTCCTCGCCCACGGCAAGGGCACGCCCTGTCCCGATTCCGCCGAGCTGGGCGCGCGACTCGACGAGGCCGCCCGGCGGCTGAAGGCCGTGCTGCCGGCGGCCGGCCAGGTGCCGGCCGGGCATAACGCGGGCGAGTCGGTGCCGAATGCCATCGCGCCGCGCTACCTGCTGCAGGACCCGAACGGCCGCGCGGTGACGAACGAGGACTTCCTCGGCCGCTTCCAGCTCGTCGCCTTCGGCTACACCTCCTGCCCCGACGTCTGCCCGACGACGATGCTGGAGATGAAGGAAGTGCTCAGGCTGCTCGGCGAGCAGGCAGAGCGGCTGCAGCCGGTCTTCATCACCGTCGATCCCGAGCGCGACAGCGCGCAGGTGCTGCGCGAGTACGCCGCGGCCTTCGATGCGCGCATCCTCGGCCTGCGCGGCTCGGAGGCGCTGACCCGCCGTGCCGCGAACGAATTCAGGGTGCGCTTCGAAAAAGTGCGCGACCCCGCCGCGCCGCCGGACGCTTATACCGTCGATCATTCCGCCGGGATGATCCTGCTCGGGCCGGACGGGCGCACGATCCTGCGCTTTGCCTATGCCACGCCGGCGCGGCAAATGGCCGAGCGCATCGGCGCGCTGGTGCGGGAGGAGAAGGACAGGGCGCCCGGCGCGGCGCCGCGTCCGGCACGATAGGAGGAACACGCCATGCCCGCCTCGAAATCCTCGCGCTGGATGATTGTCGGCCTGCTCGCCGCGGGGCTGGTCGTCGCACTGATGGGCGGCCTGCATTTCGGCGCCAAGGCGCTCAAGGGCAGGGTCGAGCTGGCGCTCGGGCCGGAGGCGGAGGTCGGGGAGATACGGCTCGGCTTCAGCGCGGTCGAGGTGGTGAAGCTGCGCCTGAAGGCGCCGGCCGGCTGGCCGGCGCCCGATACCCTGCGCGCCGAGCGCATCCGCATCGCGCCCGACGTGCTGGCGCTGCTCTCGGGCAAGGTGGGCATCTCCAGCATCGTGGTCGAGGGGGCCTATGTGTCCGCGTTGCGCGCAGCCGACGGAAAGCTGCGCGTCGTGCCCAGCCTGCTGGAAAAGGAGGGCGAGAAGAAGGAGGCCGGAAAGGGGCCGGCAGTGAGCATCGGCGCCATCGAACTGAAGGACGGCGTGCTGGAGTTCTACAATGCCGCCATCCGCAAGCCGCCGCACAGGATACGCATCGAGCAGTTGCAGGCCAAGGTGACCGACCTGCAGCTGCCCGGCCTTGCGGCAAAATCCGACCTGCATCTCGAGGGAATCCTGAAGGGCGTCAGGCACGACGGCAAGATCCGCGTCGACGGCTGGATGACCTTCGCCAACAAGGACTCGGACATCCGCAGCACGCTGCAGGGCATCGACCTGGTTGCCTTCCAGCCCTATCTGATCAAGGCGAGCGAGGGCGGCGTGAAGAAGGGCACGCTCGATCTCGACGCGCACACCACCGTCAAGGCCGGCCACCTGCGCGGCCCCGGTACCCTGACGCTGAGCGGGGTGGAGCTGGAATCTGGCGGCACCTTCATGGGCCTGCCGCGCGCGGCGGTGACGAGCTACCTGAGCAAGCAGGGCAAGATCAGCATCAAGTTCGTGCTCGACGGCAAGGTGGACGATCCGAACTTCCGACTGAACGAGAACTTCTCGACGCGCATTGCCGCCTCGCTTGGCGACTCGCTTGGCCTCAGCCTGGAGGGGCTGGCGAAGGGGGCGGGCTCATTGGGCCAGAAGAGCGTGGAAGCGGGGGGCGGCGCGGCCGAGGGCGTCGGCAAGGCGGTCAAGGGCCTGTTCAAGTAAGCCAATGATGCTTGGCGGTCTGGTGCTGGCGGTGCTCGGGCCGCTGCTGCTCCTGCTGCCGATTGCGCTGCTCTATTTTCTCTTCAAGCGCCTTGGCCTCGGCGCGCGCTTCGGCCTGAGTCCCGTCAATGCGCGGCTGCTGCACCTGGCGGCCGCGGCCATCGCGGTGCTGGGCGTCGTGCTGGCCACCTATCTGCCCGGGCGCCTGGAATTCGAGCGCCTCTGCGATGCGCTGGCGGAGCCTCGCATCCTGGAAAGGGTGCGCACCGAGGGCTTCTTCCTCGACGACCTGACGGCGAACAGCTTCGGCCAGCGTTACGTGCTGGAGGAGGGATTCGCCTGGTTCGAGACGCACGACATCTACAAGCGCGGGCAGTTCGTGCGCTTTCGCAAGTCGGACGGCAAGGTTCTGATCGAGCCGGCCGCAGAGCTCCAGGCGCGCTACACCGTGAAGTCGGACGTCGAAGTCCGCGGCAACTCGATCCACGTCAGCCGCACGGCCGTCAGCCAGCGTGCCGGCGGCCGGCTGCTGGCCGAGGCACATTCGGTGACCTACCACGGCGGCCCGCTCGGCATGGTGCTGGGCGTGCATGGCCTGAGCCACTGCCCGAATCCCGTGACGGCGGAAGGCGCCCGCCGGTTCGATCTGTATTACCACCTCGTGCGCGAAGTGCTGGGACGCGGCGCGAGCTGAGCGGTTTCACGCCGTTTCCAGCCATTGCCGGATGCGTGCGTACACCTCCGGCCGCGAGAGCAGGTCGAGGTGGCCCGTCTCGCAGGCGATCCATTGCCGCTCCGGCGCAAACATCAGGTTGCGGTCCGCTTCCTCGTGGCAGCCGAGCGCGCTCGCCAGCGGCACCAGGCCGTCGCCGATGAGCCGGTCCTTGAGGTCGCCGGGCTGCTTGCCGGTAGTTGCGGCAATCGCGTAGCAGGCCATGCCTTGCGGCAGCGGCAGCGCCTTGTGGTGGCCGCGCGAACGGGCGAAACGATCCCGTCCCTGCCAATCCTCGTCGACCAGCCAGGTGTGGCGCAGGTCGGTGATGCCGGCGCTGCGGATCTTGCCGAGGCGGGATAGCGGGGCCGTGTAGGGGCTGGCGCCCAGCGCGATGTCGATCCAGTTGCCGCCGCGCTCCATCGGCGCACCGTGGTGGGGCGTGCCGAGGAAGACGAGTGTTTTCAGCCGCCGCGGCCAGGCATGGCCCGCCGCCGTGCCGTAGTGCCAGGCGCTGCGCGCCAGCAGGCCGCCCATGCTGTGGCCGAGGATGTCCAGTCGCTCGACGGGCACAGGCCAGTTCGCCACCAGCGCGTCGAGCAACCCGGCGAACTCGCGCCCGTTGGTCGAAATGTGGCGCCCGCTGTTGTAATGCAGGTAGACCGGGGTGTAGCCGAGGTCACGCGCAAGCGCCGCGCCGTGGTCGTGGCCCTGGCGCTGCCACTGCAGGTCGTTCATGCACAGGCCGTGCGCCAGCACCAGCAGCCTGCTGCCAGCATGGGGGAATGCCGCGGCCAGCGAGGGCTTGTCCAGGGTCAGCGCCTGCCCGGCGCGGCGAAAGCGCATCGGAATCGCCAGCGGGTTGCTGCTGGCTTCCAGGTAGTCGCCCAGCACGCCGTTGAGCGCCGCCAGTACCGCTTCGCGTTCCGGCGAAGACGATTTTTCGCCGAACAGCGGCACCAGGCGGCCCAGCACCGCATCGAGCCCGCCGCCCACCAGCCGCGTCATGCCGCGGATGCTGCCATAGACGAAGCCGGTGATGCCGCGCGTGCGGCCGGGGGGCGACTTGCCGAGCGGCGTCGGCACGCTGGAAATGTTGTGGTGCATTGCCTCCACCAGGTCGGTGAGCCCGGCGACAGCATCGATCGCCAAGCGGCCGAAGCCGTGCACGTCGCCGGCGTGGAGGTGGGCTTTTCGGGTCATCCGGGGGTGCGCTGGTTGCGCCGCCCACTATACGCCCATGTTGCACGCGAAATCATTCGCGTTTACCTTGTGCTGGTTCCCCGCCAACACTGAAACGGATTTGCTATGACTGGCTGCTCCGACCACGAACCTGCCGCGCCTTCGCGCGACGGCATCGGCATTGCCCGCGGCGGTGCCTTCGATCCCGCCGCCTTCGAGCGGGCCGTCAGCGCTCTCCTCGCCGCCTGCGGCATCGCGCCCGACATGAAGCACATGGGCCGCACGGCGGAGCGCGTGCGCACCCTCTGGCAGAAGCGCCTGCTGGGCGGCTACGACATGGACCCCGCCGAGGCGCTGGGAGAAGGCTTCGAGGATGCGCGCCGCGACATGGTGGTGGTGCGCGGCATCGCCGTGCACGGCGTCTGCCCGCACCACCTGGTGCCCTTCCGCGGCGTGGCGCACGTCGCCTACCTGCCGGGCGGGCGCCTGCACGGCTTCGGCCGCATCGCGCGCATGGTCGACGCCATCGGCCACCGCTTCACCTACCAGGAATGGATGACGCGCGACATCGCCGAGGCGCTGGTGGCGCACGGCAAGGCGGCCGGCGGCGCCTGCGTCATCGAGGCCGAGCAATTGTGTCTTTTGCTCGGCGAGGACCGGCGCGGCGACGAGCGCGTGGTGACGCAGGCCTTCACCGGGGCCTTCGAGCAGTCGGACCAGCTGCGTACGGAATTCCTGCGCGCGATTACGGGCAAGCTGCCGTGAGCGCTTTTTCGCGGGAGAACATTGCCATCGGCGCACACCAGCACGTCGTCGCGCGCTTCTTCGCGCCGCCGGGCGAGGCGAAGGCGGCGGTGCTGGTCGTGCCGGCGATGGGCGTGACGCAGGCCTATTACGCGCCGTTCGCCGCCTGGCTGGCGGCGCAGGGCTATCTGGTCGCCACCTTCGATTACCGCGGCATCGGCCAGTCGCGCCACGGCCGCCTGCGCGGACTGGATGTGGACGTGCTCGACTGGGCGCGGCAGGATTGCGCGGCGATGATCGACGCCACCGCAGCGCGCGCCGGCGGCAGGCCGCTCTACTGGGTCGGCCACAGCCTCGGCGGCCAGATCCTGCCCTTCGTGCCGAACCGCGCGCGCATCGCGCGCATCGTCACCGTCGCCACCGGCAGCGGCTACTGGCGCGAGAACACCGTCGCCTTGCGCTGCACCTCGTGGTGGCTGTGGTTCGTTGCCGCGCCGCTGACGCTGCGCCTGTTCGGCTATTTCCCGGGCAAGCGCCTGCGCAAGGTGGGCGACCTGCCGCGCGGCGTGATGGAGCAGTGGCGGCGCTGGTGCCTGAATCCGGAGTACGCCGTAGGGGTCGAGGGCGAGTCCGCCCGCGCCCTGTATGCGGCCGTGGCGACGCCGATCGTTTCGCTCTCTTTCACCGACGACGAATACATGTCGCAGCGGAACGTCGAGTCCATTCATGGCCAGTACGCCAATGCGCCGCGCACCCTGAAGCGCATCGCGCCGAAGGAGATCGGCGAGAAGCGCATCGGCCACTTCGGCTTCTTCAGGCCGAAGTTCGAGCACGCCCTCTGGCGCGCCCACCTGCTGCCCGCCCTCGACTAAGTGCTGATGGGCCCATCAGACGCATTGTTTGACAGGTTTTTATTTCCGACAAATAATGTTAAGAATTAAAACAAAACCCCAACCC
>WBUF01000047.1 GCA_008933825.1 Rhodocyclaceae bacterium
CCCGCCGCGGCGCGGCTGCCGTACCAGGACACCATTTCGCCGTCGATGAGTTGCGCGGGGCTGCCGAAGCGGGCTTCGGCTTCGGCGAGATGCTTGTCGGTGAAGCGGTAGGGTTCGGTGGACAGCAGCACGCGCTCCGCAAAAGTCAGTCCCGGCGACGCGGCGTCGATTTCCGGGTAGCGCGTCCCGCTCCGCTCGGGCAGGGTATCCCATCCCGCTGCGGCAAGCATGGCGGAGATGTAGGTCTCGCGCGCGACGCTCATCCAGGGATCCTTCCAGATGAGATAGAGCACGCGCTCGCGCGGCAGGGCCGCGGCGGCGCGGCGCAGCGCCTCGCGCGCGGCCATGAAGTCCTCGGCGAGCTGCGCGGCCTGCGCTTCGCGGCGGAAAATGCCGCCGAGGAGGCGGAAGAGTTCGAGGTTGTCCTCCGGCGTGTTGGGGTGGGTAACGACGATGTGCGGCACGAAGCGGGCGATGTCCTCGATCTGCTCGCGGCGGTTCTCGTCGACATTGACGACGAGGTGGGTCGGCGCGGCGGCGCGGATCCTGTCGATGTCGGCGTCCTTGGTGCCGCCCATCTTCGGAATCGCCTTGACGATGTCGCGCGGGTGGATGCAGAAGCCGCTGCGGCCGACGATGTGTTTCGCCAGACCGAGCTCGCACAGGAGTTCGGTGAGGCTGGGGACGAGGCTGACGATGCGGGGTTCGGCTTCGCAGGGAGCGTGAAGCGTGCCAAGAGCATCGCAGAGGCCGGCAATCGGAGGCATGGCGGATTTTACCGCCGGGCGGCCCTTATTCGGTCTGCAGGAAACTGCGCTCCTCGCCGTCGAGAACGAGGCAGGTGAGGATGCCGGTCTTGTAGGCGCCGGTGTCGATGCCGATGCGGTTGTGGCGCACTTCGGGCTCGGCGGCGATGCTGTGGCCGTGCACGATCACCGCGCCGTGGTCGAGGTCGGAATCGAGGAAGCGGCGGCGGATCCACATGCAGTCGCGCGCCGCCTGCTGGTCCAGCGGCAGGCCGGGCACGATGCCGGCGTGCACGAAGCAGTAGCCGCCTTCGCGGTGCATGAAGGGCAAGCCGCGAAGGAATGCCGCATGCGCGGGAGGCAGCGCCGCCAACAGCTCGCGCCGCACGGACTCGAGGGGGGCGAGCTCTTCGGCCCGCGGCGGCATCGTGGCGCCATAGGCATCCTGGTAGCCGTCCTGCCAGCGCATGGCCTCCAGGCTGCGCTCGTCGTTGCGGCGCGGCAGAGGGCAAGCAACGCCGTAGGACGCGGCGGTTTCGATGCCGCCATACTCGAGCCAGTTGATGGCGATGGCCATTTCGCCGTCGAGGTAGCGCAGCATCGCCTGTTCGACGTTGCCCATGAGCGTGACCACTTCGAAACCGTCCAGGCCGGGCGAGAGCAGCAGTTCAATGACGGCGCGGCAGGCGGGGCCGCGGTTGAGGTAGTCGCCGAGCGTCACCAGCACGCGGCGCCGGGCCGGCCGCAGGCCTGCATCGCGGCGGATGGCTTCGAGCAGTTCCCGCAGCAGGTCGGCCCGGCCGTGGATGTCGCCCAGGGCATAGACCACCGTGCCGGCGGGAGGGCTCGCGTGGGGTGCGGCCGCGCCCGGCGGCGGGCCGTAGCTGCGCCAGCCGGGCATGGCGGCTCAGCGCTGCACGTGAAAGCGCTTGGCCTTCATCTCGAAGCGCGGCAGGGCGTTTCTCGGCAGGTGGTGCACGCGCGGGCGGAAGGAGAGCATGCTGTCGAGGCGCTCGGCGATGGCGTGCACGACATTGGGGTCGGCGCCCTCGCACAATTCCACCTCGACATCCATCTCGTCCATCTGGCGCACCTTGTTCACCGTGATGCGAAACTCGTCGACCTCGGCGAACTTGCGCAGGATGTTCTCGACCCCGGCCGGAAAAACGTTCACACCGCGCACGGTGACCATGTCGTCGGCGCGGCCGATGATGCCGCCCTCGAAGCGCAGCGAAGTGCGCCCGCAATCGCAACGCTGGGTGGTGGTGCGCACGATGTCGCCGGTCTTGTAGCGAATGATGGGAAAGCCCCAGCGGCCGAGATTGGTGATGACGAGCTCGCCCTTTTCGCCCTCGGCGACGGCCCGGCCCGTGGCCGGGTCGAGGATCTCGGCGATGTACTCGCTTTCGATCAGGTGCGTGCCGCCCGGCTGCACGCTGCATTCGAAGGAGTGGGCGCCGACCTCGGTGGCGCCGGCGTGGTCGAAGCACTTGGCGCCCCAGGCCTCCTCGATGCGCGCCTTGGTGGCCGGCACGTTGGCGCCGGGCTCGCCGGCATGCACCGTGGCCTTCATCGGAATCGTCGACAGGTCGAAGCCGATCTCGCGCGCCACTTCGGCCAGGCGCAAGGCGTAGGTCGGCGTGCAGCACAGCACCGAGGCGCCGACATCGCGCATCAGCTCGAGGCGCTGCGGCGAATCGCGCCCGCCGCCGGGAATCATCATGGCACCCAACTGGCGCGCGCCCTCGGTCGCCGCCCAGAAGCCGACGAAGGGGCCGAAGGAGAAGGCCATGAAGACGCGGTCGGCATGGGTGACGCCGGCGCCGGCCAGCACATGGCCCCAGCAGCGGCCCCACCACCGCCAGCCTTCTTCGGTGTCGGGCACCTTGAGCGGCACGCCGGTGGTGCCGGAGGTCTGGTGGAAGCGCACGTAGCGGTCGATGGGATAGGTGAGGTTGCGGCCGAAGGGGCCGTGCGCGGCCTGATCCTCCATCAGCTCGTGCTTGGTGGTGAGCGGCAGTTTCGCCAGGTCGGCGAGCGAGCGGATGTCGCCCGGCTCGGCGCCGGCGGCCTTCCACTTCTCGGTGTAGAAGCCGTTCTTGCCCCACAGTTCGCGGCTCATCGCCTGGAACTTCTCCAGCTGCAGCGCGGCGAGCCGCTCGCGCGGCAGGGTTTCGGTGCTTGCGTCGAAATACGTCATGGTGGTTGCTCGAAAAAAGCCTCTCCGCTTTGTTCTCCGCTACTTCGCGCCGCGCATCTCCGCGTAGACCGCCTGCTCCATTTTCAGCATGGCCTCGCGCTGTTCGGCCGGCCATTCGTAGGCGAGCGCGCTGGTCGCCACACCCGGCCAGGACTGGTCCTTGGCGCCGGCCACCTCCATCTCCCAGAGCTGGATGACATAGGGCGCGGCGCCTTCCAGCTTCGGCTTGAGCCGGCGCGCGCGGCCCTTGACGAGGAAGCTCACGTCGCCCTGGCCGATGACCTGCAGCGCGGCCTGGCCGCCGCGCTCGAGATTGGCCAGGGTCGAGCCGCCCTCGTCGACGGCGAAGCGCGCGCGGGTTCCGTCGAGTGCGACGATCCAGGTGTAGGCCGAGGTGGCATAGCCGTCGGCGCCGGCGGTGAGCAGCAGGCCGGGCGCGCCCGGACGCAGATAGGCCGCCAGCTTCTCGGGCATGTGCGGGGTGATGTTGCCGATCATGATGTCGTCTCCTTGAGTTTGCTCGGGCGCCAGCGCGCCTGTATGTCCCGAATGACGCCGTGGAGCCATTCGTCGATTGCCGCGCCGCGCGCCGGCGGCGGTTCTTGCGGCCATTCGTCCGGCGCGTAGAGGCCGGCCTCGATGGCGTCGTCGCCTGCCTGAAGCACGCCGCCGATGGCGCGGGCGCGGTAGGCGACGATCAGCACGTCCACGTCGGCGCGCGAATAGACATCGAACAGCCCGTCGAGGGCGATCTGCAGGCCGGTCTCCTCGCGCGCCTCGCGCAGCACCGCCTGCGGAACCGATTCGCCACATTCGACGTAACCGGCGGGCGGTGCCCAGTAGCCGGCGAGCGGGTCGGCCAGGCGGCGGATCAGCACCAGCCGGCCGGCGTCCTCGATCAACGCCATGCCGACCGGCGCAGGGTTGCGCCAGGCCACCTCGCCGCAACGCTCGCACTGCTCGCGCCGCCGGCCGTCGGCAAAAGTCAGTTCCGCCAGCACGGCGCCGCAATGTCGGCAATGACGGACAGGCATCGCGCAGCTCAGCAGACCACGCTCACGGCGACACGATCGCCATCCGTCACACCGAGCGCCTGGCGCACCGGCACGGCGGAGATCACCTCGAACTTGTCGCCCGGGTAGCCGGCGATCTCGGGAAACACCACCGCACCGGTGATGCAGCCGCCGATGACGACGTGGAAGCACTTGGCGGCGCAGAAGCCGGGCTCGGGCGTGATGACGATGCCGGGCTCGGCGTCCATGGCGCGGCGCGCCGATTCCCATTCGGGGCCGCCCATGCGCAGGTTGAAGGTGCCCGGATAGGGCTCGAAGCCGAGCTTGGCGAGGAACTCGCGCCGCACCCAGTCGAGCGCGGTGAAGCTCGCCCCCTCGCCCAGGCCGGAGCAGGCCTCGCCCTCCAGCAGCAGGGTCGCCGCTTCCGTCACTCTCTCCGTCACCGCCATGGCCGCACCTCCCCTATCCATGCTCAGCGATTCTTCTGCGCCTCACGCTCTTCGTTGCCCGTCCAGCGCTGGAACAGGTCGAGATCGAGGTCGAACTGGTCGAGCGCCTTGTTCACCGACTGCATGATCACGTCTTCCAGCGTCTTCGGCCGGTGGTAGAAGGCCGGCAGCGGCGGCACCAGCACGGCGCCGGCCTCGGTCACCTGGGTCATCAGGCGCAGATGGCCGTGGTGCAGCGGCGTCTCGCGCAGCATCAGCACCAGCTTGCGCCGCTCCTTGAGGCAGACGTCGGCCGCGCGGATCAGCAGGTTGGTGTTGAAGGAGTTGGCGATCGCCGAGAGCGTCTTGATCGAGCAGGGCGCGATGACCATGCCGGCGTGGCGGAAGCTGCCCGAGGAGATGCAGGCGCCGACGTCGTTGATGTCGTGCACCTGGGTGGCGAGCTTCTTCAGGTCGTCGATCGTGTAGTCGGTCTCGTAGACGATGGTGCGCTTGGCCGAGTCGCTCATGACCAGATGCGTCTCGATGCCGGCTTTCCGCAGCACCTCCAGGGTGCGGATGCCGTAGATGGCGCCGCTGGCGCCGGAGATGCCCACCACTATTTTCATGACCATGCCTCCTGACGGGCCGCCCCGAAGGAGGCATGCGCCCCCTCGGGGGGCAGCGAACGTATGTGAGCGTGGGGGTCCATGTCTATTCCTTTTCGATCGCTGAGAGCACGGCGCGTGCCCGGGCCGCCGCGGCGGGCGGCACGACGATCTTGTCGAACTCGGCGCCGGCGCCGCGCGTGGCGTCGAAGCCGACCTTGGAGCCGCTGCCCCCGGCGGAGGAAGGGTCGATGATATAGCCTTCCGTGCCCTCGACGATCACCGTGTCGCGATGGGGCTGGAAGCGGGTGGACATCGCCCAGGCCACCTCGCGCGGATCGCGCGGGTCGATGTCGTCGTCCACCACCGTGAGCACCTTCAGGCGCCGGTCCAGGTTGAGCGCCAGGTGGATGAGCCGCCGCACCTCGTGGCTCGGGCAGTTCCTGACGGCGACGACGGCGGCAAAGCTGCACGTGCCGGGCACGAGCTCGAGGGCCACCACGCCGCGCACCTGGCTCTTCAACTGGCCGAGCAGCTCGGCGCCGCCGGCCAGCGTGAGCAGGGTGTCCACGTCCGTCGTCCAGGGCATCAGCGCCGGGAAGATGAATTCCCGGCGGTGGGTGACGGCGCTTACCTCGATCACCGGGCCGATATTGCTGAAATAGGCGCCGGTGTTCTCGCCGAAGGGGCCCTCCGGCTCGCGCACGCCGGGCAGGATGCGGCCCTCGATGATCACTTCGGCGCGTGCCGGAATGTCCACATCCACCCTAGGGCGCGGGCGAGCTCCACCGGGGCGCCGGCCAGCGCGCCGGCGATCTCCATCTTGTCCGGTCCGAGCGGCCCGGTCTTCACCACCGCGGCGATGAGCTGGGCCGGGGCCATGCCCAGCGCCACCGCCACTTCGAGCGGCTTGCCTTCGCGTTCGGCGTTGGCGAGGAAGAGCGACAGGGGCGGATTGGCGAGCAGGATGCCGAAGCGCTTGCCGCCTTTGTACATCATGCGGTGGATGCCCATGCCGCGCATGCCCGTGGCGGGGTCCCTCGCCAGCACCATGCCGCAGGTGAGATAGGGCGCGACGTCCTTCTCGTGATGCGTGAGCAGCGGCAGCAGCGCGCCGACGCCGGCCGGATCCCGGTGCGCGACTTCCTGCACCGGCACCACGGCCGCTTCCACCGGCGGCACGCCTTTCACGCTGCGCTCGACGTAGGCGTCGACGAGGCCGGCTTCCGCGACGCCCAGCGCACGCGCCGCCAGCCGCCGGCTGGAGAGCAGGTTGCCGGCGATGCGCACGCCGGGGAAGCCCGGCACCTGCTCGAAGAGCACGGCACGGCCCTGCGCCTGCTTGAGCAGGGCGGCGACCTCGTGCTTCGGCGAGAGCGGCTCGCGGACGCGGATCAGCTCGTCGTCGAGGCCGTCGAGAAAACCGCGCAGATCAGCAAAAGCCATGGTGTGGTCCGCTTCCCCTGCTCCTCGTCTGCGGGGAGAGGAGGCGGGTCAGAGATACTTCGCCGGCATGCGCTGCACTTCGCCGAGCACCTTGATGGAGAAGCGGCTGTTGCTCAGCTGGCCGCGGCCGAGGCGCACCTGCAGCTGGTCGGCGTGCTTCTTCAGATCGCTGGAGAGCTGCGCCCGCACCCGTTTGTAGGTGTACTTGTGGATGCCGGCATTGAGCGTGCGGATGGTCAGCTCGATTTCCGCATCCTCGGCGAGCTCCTTCACATCATTCACATAAACTTCCCACTGATTCATCGTCCTGTCTCCTCACTTCACCGGGGGGTAGCCGTAGGCGGTCCAGTTGCTCGTCACCTTCTCCTGGACGTCCTTCGGATAGACGTTCTTGAACGACACCAGGGTCGGCACGTCGTTGATCCTGTCCCAATCGGTCGGCCAGAGGCAGTCGAACACCACCTTGGAGCCGATCGAGTACTTGCGCTCGTGCGGCGTGGCGAAGGGGTAGAGCGGCGTGCCCGGCGCGTTGCGGTAGATGTGGATGCCGTTCTCCGGATGGCAGCGCGTGCAGAAGGCGTGGTACACCTCGTCCCAGTTGTAGATGTCGGTCTGGTCGTCGACCACCATCACCATGTGGAACCAGGGGCCGAGCTTGGAGCCGAAGGCGAGCTGGCCGATCTGCTGGGCGACGCCGGAGTAGGTCGGCTTGACGCCGACGATCATCATGTGGTGCGTCGAGCGCGGGTGCATGTACACGCCGGTGACCGGGATGCCCTGGCTCTTCAGGAGCTTCTCCAGCTCGAGGCCGAGCGAGAAGGAGCGCAGCAGCTGGCCCTCGTCCTGCGGCACGCCCATGTTGGAGATGGTCATCGTCGCGTTGTTGCGGTAGGTGATGCAGTTCACGCGGAAGGTGACGCGGAAGTCGCGAGGGGATGTGCGGTAGCCGGTGTACTCGCCGAAGGGGCCCTCCTCGACCTTGTAGTCGGGGAAGATTTCGCCTTCGAGGATGATCTCGGCGTCGGCCGGCACTTCCAGGTCGTTGGTCTCGCACTTCACCAGCCGCGCCGGCTCGCCGGCCAGCATGCCAACCAGCTCGGGCTCGGGGATCGGCGATGGCGCGCAGGCCGCCATCGCGGCCAGCGGCGACAGGCCGATGGCGGTGGCGAAGGGGCAGGTCTCGCCGCGCGGCAGGTAGTAGTCGTTCAGCGCCTTGCCGAGGTCGGAGAAGGGGAACACCGCGCCGCTCATGGTGCGCGAATCCCACATCATCTGCCGGTACATGCCCCAGTTCACGTCGCCGCGCACCGGATGCTTCGTGACGACCGCGTGCCAGGTGCCGACGTAGCGGCCGCCGTCGCCGTCGTGCACCAGCGGCACCGGCAGCTTGCACAGGTCCACGTCGGCGCCCTTGAGGATGTTCTCCTTGCAGGGGGCGTCCTTGCGGTCGACGAGGACGGGCGGAACCACCTCGCCGTTGGTGCGCTTGACGTATTCCCGGCCGATTTCCGGCAGGCTGGAGGCCGGATCCATGCCCATCGAGATGGCCATGCGCCGGTAGGTCGACAGCGGTGCGCCGAAATAGGAGAAGCCGGGATAATCCTTGATCTTCTCCATGAAGGGCGCCGGCGCCGCCAGTTCGCAGGCGCGGCGCACGATGGCGCCGGCCTCGTTTTCCCAATCGACTTCCTGCTTGATGCGCACGGCGTCGCCGCTCTTCACGCAGGCCTCGATGAACTCCCGGTTGCTTCTGGGTGCAGCCACGTCTCGTCTCCTTGTTGGTTTAAATCTTCGACAGAATTTTTTCCCACTTGCCCTGCGCCTTGAGGATCAGCTCGGCCGCCTCGCGCACGGCGCCGTAGCCGCCGCGCGCCTGGGTCACGTACTCGGCGGCGTCCTTCACCTCCTGCACGGCGTCGGCCACGGCGATGGGCAGGCCGACGCGCTTCATCATCGAGAGGTCGACCAGGTCGTCGCCGACGTAGGCCACCTGCGCATCGGTGATGTTCATCTCCTTCAGCATCACTTCATACGGCTCGGTCTTCTTCTTGATCCCTTCGTGGAAGTGCTTGATCTTCAGCTCCTCGGCGCGATGGCGCACGGCGCCCGACTTCTTCGAGGTGATGATGGCGACGTCGACGCCGGTCATCTGCAGGGCGACCACGCCGAAGCCGTCCTTGATGTCGAAGTTGCGCTGCTCCAGGCCGTTGTCGTCGATGACGATGCGGCCGTCGGTCATGACGCCGTCGACGTCGAGGATGACCAGCTTGATGTCCTTGGCTTTTTCCATGATGTCTCCCTCAGCCGATGCCGTATTCCGCCCAGCGGCTCTTCACCTTGGCCAGCGTCGCCTCGTCGAACTTCACCTCGACCGGCTTCTCCTTCCACTCGTAGGGGATGCAGGCGTCCATGAGGATGCGCGAGGTGGTGAGCTTGTCGGAGTTCGGGTCGAGCGCCGGGTCGAGCGGCGTCGAGCGGCCGCGCTTGATCAGTTCGGTGCCGCGCATCGGGTCGTAGCGGCAGGACAGCGCCCAGATGACACGCTGCAGGTCGTCGGCCTGGATGTCCTCATCGACCGTGATGACGCCCTTCATGCCGTAGGAGCCGGTGTTGCTGGCGATCACCGCGTCGGCGACCTGGCGCGAGTGGCCGGGATAGGCCTGCTTGACCGACACCACCGTCCAGAAGCGGCCGGCCGATTCGGGCATGACGCACACCGACTGGATGCCGGGGATCTTCATCTTTTCCAGCTCGGTCCACAGCGTCGCCGTGCGCGTGAAGGCGAGCAGCATGTGCACGTCGGTGACGGGTCGGCCCTGGCCGGTGGCCCAGAGGATGGGATTGTTGCGGTGGAGGATCTGCTTCACCTCCAGCGCCGGCTTGGCTATCTGCTTGTACAGCTCGTCGGTATAGTAGCCGGTGTATTCGGCGAAGGGGCCCTCGGGGCGGAAGGCGTTCGGATCGATCTCGCCCTCCAGCACGATCTCGGCGCCGGCCGGGATCGGCAGGCCCGTCAGCGGCGCCATCAGGTACTCGGCCTGCTGGCCGCGCACCGTGCCGGTGATGTCGAAGTCGCTGGCGCCCTTGTGCATCAGCGTGCCGGCCATGAACAGCAGCGGGTCGCAGCCGATCACCGCGGCGGCCGGCATCTTCTTGCCCATCTTGGCGTACTTCTTCATGATGCGCTCGCCGCGCTTGCCCGGCAGGATCTGCACGCCGCAGGTCTTGTTGTCGAGCATCTGCATGCGGTAGGTGCCGAGGTTGGTCTCGCCCGTCTCGGGGTCCTTCAGCACGACGAACACCGTGGTGCCGATGTAGCGGCCGCCGTCGAGCGGGAAGAACTTCGGCACCGGGAACATGTTGAGGTCGACCTTGTCGCCGGAGATGACGTTCTCCAGCACCGGGCCGTCCTTGACCTCCTTCGCCTTGATGAGGCCCTCGGCGCTGATCGACTTCTTCATCCAGGCCTGCGCCGACTGGCAGATCGAGTAGTCGTGCGGCAGCCCGAGCATGATGGCCAGGCGCTTGGTGGTGGCGAAGGCGCCGGTGAACACCGGCGTCTTGTAGCCGCTCACGTTCTCGAAGAACAGCGCCGGGCCCTTCTGCTCCTCGGTCAGCTTGGAGACGTGGGAAATCTCCATGTTCCAGTCCACCTCGGCCTTGACGCGGTGCAGCTCGCCGGCGGCCTCGCATTGATTGATGAAGTACCTCAGATCCATGTCTTGTCTTCTCCTTCAGGGTTTTTCATCGCATTTGGTATCGACGTATTCGAGGACGCGGAAGCCGGCCGCCTCCAGCACCGCCACCACCTTTTTCGCCTCGACGGCGTGAAAGCGCACGATGACCTTGCGCTCGTGCGGGCGGCCGTTGCCGCCGTCCTCGCCGCGTGCGATCGGATAGATGGCCTGCACCTCGGCGCCGGCGCCTTCCACCAGGTCGGCGATGCGGCCGATGGTGCCGGCCTTGATCTCCATCGGGCCGAGCGTGACGCCGCAGCGCTTCTCCCAGGCGCCGAGGAAGTGGGCGGCGAGCGAGAATATCTCCTTCGAAGAGATCACGCCTACCACCCGGCCGCCGTCCATCACCGGAAACTGGCCGACGCCCAGCTCCTGGCCGCGGCGCAGGCATTCCTCCATGGTGTCGGTGGCCTGCAGGGTGGCCGGATTGCGCACCATGATGTCCTTCACCTTCAGCCGGTTGGCGAAGAAGTGGTACTCGTCCGGGTTCTGCGTGCGCGAGACGAAATGGGCGGCGCGCAGGCAGTGCTGCCGCGTCACCATGCCGCGCAGGCGGCCGCCCTCTATGACGGGCAGGGCCTGCAGGTTGTGCTCGGTGAGGATGCGCTTGGCCTCGGCGAGCAGCGTGTCGCCGTCGACCAGCGTCGGGTTCTGCTGCATCCAGTTTCTGACGATCATGAGACTTTCTTCCCGGTGAGCAGGCTGGAGAGGATGAAGTCCATGGCCGAGGAGGCCTTGCCGGCGACGGCGGCCTCCTGCTCGCGCTTCTCGCTCCACACCGTCTCGGGCCGCGCCTGCAGGATGAAGATGTTGCCGCCGGCGGGCAGGTCCTTGTCCACCGCCCACTCGATGTCCATCTGGCGGCCGTAATGCTTCTCGATGGCCTTGCCCATGCGCGCCAGCTCGACGATTTCCTCGTCGATGATCGACTGCACGTTCTGCCGCTCGAAGGGCGTTTCGATCTTCACCGACTTCTGCGTCTTCGGATCCACCGTGTAGGTAATCTCCTTGTTGCAGATGGTGCGCTCGAGGATGTCCAGGGTGATCTTGTTGACGATGAAGTGGTCGGGCGTCACCTCGCCCGAGACGACCGACTCGCCGAAGCCGAAATTGGCGTCGATGGCGATCACCGAGCGGTCGCCGTTGCCCGGGTTGAGGGTGAACATCACCCCGGCGGTGTAGGAATTCGCCATCTTCTGGAAGCCTACCGAGAGCTTCACCTCCTCGTGCGGGAAACCCATCTTGATGCGATAGGAGATGGCGCGCGCGGTGAACAGGCTGGAGATGCAGCGGCGGGCATGGTGCAGCAGGTCGTCCACGCCGCGGATCCACAGGTAGGTGTCCTGCTGTCCGGCGAAGCTGGCGCCGGGCAGGTCCTCGGCGGTGGCGCTGGAACGCACCGCCACCGGCACCGCCGGCACCATGCAGCGCACGGAGAGCTTGCGGTAGTACTCGGCGACGGCATCTTCCAGTTCCCAGGCAAAGGGGTGCTGCTCGATCATCTCGCGGATGGCGCGGCTGGCCAGCTCCAGCTGCTCGAGATCGTCGTGGACGACGTTCGCGAGCAGGCCGGGGATCTCCCCGCTCACCCCGGCATCGCGCATGAAGCGCGAATAGCCGTGGGTGGTCAGGGCGAAGCCCGGCGGCACGCGCACGCCGGCGTTGATCAGCTCGCCGAGCGAGGAGCACTTGCCGCCGACCAGCGCGACGTCATCCTTCCTGACTTCCTCGAACCAGCACAGCTCCGGGGCCGCAGCCCCGGCAGCCGCGTTGAGGTTTGTTGCCATTGTTGCGTTTGCTCCCGAAGCTTCAGCGCGAGACGGTGATGGCGCCGCTCGAGCCGTCGACGCGGATCATCATGCCCGTCTGGATGATCTTCGTCGCGTGGCCGGTGCCGACCACCGCCGGCATGCCGTACTCGCGGCAGACGATCGCCGCGTGGCTCATCACCCCGCCGACATCCGTGACGCAGGCCTTGATCTTGGCGAAGGCCGGCGCCCACGAGGGCGAAGTGGTCGGCGCGACGAGGATTTCGCCTTCCTGCAGCGAGCGGATGTCCTCCACCGTGCGGCAGACGCGCGCCTTGCCCTCGACGATGCCTGGGCTGCCGGCGAAGCCCTTGAACTCCTTGACGGTGGACAGGTCCTTGACTTCCGACACCTTGGCCCAGTCGGCGAGCGAGGAGTTGGTGACGCCCCAGAGCACGATGGTGAAGGGCTCCTGGATCACCTCCGGCGCGGTGCCGATGGCCGGCGGCGCGTTCCACTCCTTGAACTTCTGCATGACGCCCTTGCGCCACTCGACTTCCTTCGGCCAGGTCTGCGTGCCGCGCGGCGTGACGCCGGTGGCCCAGGCGGTGACGACGTCCCACAGCGCCTGCTTGATCTCGTCGCGACGCAGCAGCCAGACGTCCTCGACGTCCTTGATGATGCCGTGCTCCTTGAGGATCGCGGCGACCTCGCGCATCTTGTTCCAGAACACCGAGTGGAACCAGTGCTCGACGTAGAACAGGTGGTTCTCGACGTAGGGGAACACCGTCTTGGCGCAGCCGAGCAGCTCGTCGAACTGCTTGCGGTCCTCCTCCTTCTCGATGAGGCCGCGGTACTCGGCGGTGATGCGGTCGCGCTCGGCGCGCACCTGCTCCATCGGCCGCTCGATGTTGACGCCCTGCTTGACCTTCTGGATGTAGGTCTGGATGCCGTTGAGCGGTATGTTCATGGCGTCGTTCCACGAGCGGTCGTGGTGGAACCAGCCGGTGCCCGTCGACACGTTGAACCAGGGCTCGCGCGACAGGTTGAGCGAGGTCAGCCACTCGACGCCCTTGGGCAGCTTCTTCAGCGCCGCCTCGACCTCGGTCCATTCCTGGCTGAAGGTCACGGCGTTGTCCACGCCCAGCTCGATGGCGCGCTTGGCGAGCTTCTTCAGCTCCTCGTCGGGCTGGTACATGATGACGTCGATGCCCGAGATCATCTGCGTGACGCGCTGCGCCGGGATGCTGGGAAAAAGCTTCTGCACGAAGTCGAGGAAGAAGACGTAGGCGGCATAGCCGAGGTTCAAGAACTCGAAGTGGTACTGCCAGCACTTGATGCCGAGGTTGATCAGGTCGTCGTAGTTCTTCAGCAGGTGGTAGCCCTTCGACTCGCCGACGGCGTCGGTGACCACCGATATGTCCTCCATGTCGGCCAGGCGCGGGATCTCCAGCTTCTCGAGCTCGCGGATGGTGGCCTCCATCTTCACCTTCCACTTCTTCTCCAGCTCGTCCCAGTTCTTGTAGTAGTGGCCTGCGCGCTCCATGAAGTGCGGCACGCGGCTGCCGATCTCCTCGGGATTCTTCACCGGCACCGGCGAGATGTAGACATAGCCGTTGATCATGCGGTGGTCGACGCCGCGCACCGGCGGCACCATGAAGATGCGGTTGTTGTACTGCGACAGGGCGAGGAACCAGGCCTCGTCCCAGATGGTGTCGAAGGGATACAGCGGCTCGGGGTAGTGCAGGCCGTCGTAGAACCAGAACATGTCCTTCTCGTACTGGTTGCGCACCGGATCGTCGGTGACGAACTGGTACTGGTAGGGATACATGCGCTCCCAGCCTTCGGTGCCGGGAATGGTGGCGGCTTTCACGTCATGCGGAACAGGAAACTTCATCTCGGCTACTCCTCCATGCGGTGATTGATCTGAAAGACCTCTGGGTTGCCGGGCATGCTTTGTGCGCCGGCTATGCGTGGGACGGTAATTGCAAGCCATGTGCCATCTGCGCCGCAACATGCCGTCGCGCTGTCCCGTCGGACAGCGCGCTGCATGGCGAAACAGGCCGATTCTCCGTCCTGCCGGGACTGACTTTTGCCGCAACGCAACAGATCGGAGTGCCCGGTGAAGGCCGGAGACGCTTGATGATTTGATAAAACAATTGTTGATTTGGAGTAGGATTTCATCAATTGATGGAATCTGCCCGGTCTTTTCGCGCGCAATGCCGGGCAATGGCTCGCCAGCCTGCCAATCTGCGCTTTACCATTTGATAAAAACACCCCGAACAAAGGGAGGAGGACAGGAAACATGCGCAAACTCACGTCCGTGGCCAAGGCGGCCGACGACCTGCGCTCGCACGTGCATTTCGACGCCGAGACCGGCCAGATCTGGCTCAACGAAAACCGCATGCTGCTGGTGCATGCCGAAGCGCAGGCGCTGCTGCGCAAGGAACTCATCGACACGCTCGGCATGGAGCGCGCGAGGGGCCTTCTTACGCGCATGGGCTACGCCTCGGGGGCGCGCGACGCGGAGCTCGCGCGCAAGCAGTCGCAAAGCGCCGACGACATGGAGGCCTTCATGACCGGGCCGAAGCTGCACACCCTGGAGGGCATCGTGCGCGTGACGCCGATCCGCCTGGAAATGGACCGGCCGCGCGGCGACTTCTATGGCGAGTTCCTCTGGGAGCATTCCTGGGAGGGGCAGTGGCACCGCCACTACTTCGGCGTGCACCACGAGCCGGTGTGCTGGACGCAGATCGGCTACGCCTCGGGCTACACCTCGGCCTTCATGGGCCGGCGCATCCTGTACAAGGAAGTCGAGTGCGTCGGCGCCGGCGACAACAACTGCCGCATCGTCGGCAAGCCGATCGAGGACTGGGAGGACGCCGACGAACAGATGCGCTACTACAACCCGGAATCCATCGCCGACCAGTTGATCGACCTGCAGACCCAGGTCACCCACCTGCGCTCCTCGATCGGCGAGAAGGAAACCCAGCCGCAGCACATGATCGGCGTCTCGCCCGGCTTTCGTGCCGCCTACGGCCTGCTCAAGCAGGCGGCCGACAGCCAGATTCCGGTGCTGCTGCTCGGCGAGACGGGCGTCGGCAAGGAAGTCTTCGCGCGCTGCCTGCACGAGATGAGCCCGCGCGCCGGCAGGGATTTTGTGGCGGTGAACTGCGCGGCCATCCCGCAGGAACTGGTCGAATCCGAGCTCTTCGGCGTCGAAAAGGGCGCCTACACCGGCGCGCAGTCGGCGCGCCCCGGGCGCTTCGAGCGCGCCGACGGCGGCATGCTGTTCCTCGACGAAGTGGGCGACCTGCCGCTGCCGGCGCAGGCGAAACTGCTGCGCGTGCTGCAGGAGCGCGAGATCGAGCGCCTCGGCGACGCCAGGCCGCGCAAGGTCGACGTGCGCGTGGTCGCGGCGACCAACGCCGACCTGGCCAGGCTGGTGAAGGACGGCAAGTTCCGCCTCGACCTCTACTACCGCCTCAACGCCTACCAGATCCTCATCCCGCCGCTGCGCGAGCGCAAGGACGACATCTCGCCGCTGTCGAAGGCCTTCCTCGAACAATACGCCACCGTCCATGGCAAGCGCCTGCGCGGCTTCACCGACAAGGCCAAGCGCGCGCTGCTCTCCTACACCTGGCCGGGCAACATCCGCGAGCTGCAGAACGTCATGGAGCGCGCCGTCATCCTGGCGCCGCACGGCACGCGCGTCGAGGCCGAGCACCTCTTCCTCGCCGAGCGCGCCGGCCCGCCGCCGGAGCTCGGCCTCGACGCGCACGGCGACCTGGCGCGCGGCTGGCAGCCGGGCGAGAAGCTGTGCGAGTCGGTGCTCAACGGCGTGTTCACCCTCGACGAAGTGGAATCGATGCTGCTGGAAGCGGCGGTGGCCAAGGCCCGCGGCAACCTCTCCGGCGCGGCGCGCCTGCTCGGCATCACCCGTCCGCAGCTCGCCTACCGCCTGAAGCGAATGAAGGAAGGCGACAGGCAGGAAAAGGCGCCGGCGCAGTCCGGCGCGGCGAGCCCGGCATGAGCGCCACGCTGAAGGAGCGCGTGCTGGCCTTCCTCGGCGAGCACCACGTCATGACGCTCGCCACCGCCGGCGCCGACGGCCCGTGGGCGGCGGCGGTGTTTTACGCTCACGACGAGCTGAAGCTGTACTTCCTCTCCGCCCCGAGCACGCGCCACGCAGAAAACCTCGCCGCCAACCCGCGCGTCGCCGCCACCATCCAGCGCGACTACGCCGACTGGCCCGGCATCCGCGGGCTGCAGCTCGAAGGCACGGTGCGCGAAGTCGCCGGCGAAGGCCAAGCGCGCGTGCGCGCCCTCTACCAGCGGCGCTACCCCCTCATCGGCGGCGGCGCCGGCGTGCCGCGCAAGATCATGGAAGCGCTGGACAGGATCCGCTGGTACGAATTCGTTCCAGCGGATGTCTATCTCATCGACAACACGCTGGGATTTGCCCACCGGGAACACTTTTCGCCGTCCTGCGGCGACTGACTATTGGCCGGCGGTCGAGCGGAGCAGTTCATCGCGAGCAACCTCGCAAGGTGGCGCAGGGGACGATCATCCTGGTTCCTGTATTAGCGACAAACCTCAGCTTCGTCATTCCAGCCAGAGGCCGCTTCGGCCGTCAAGGTTGAAATCGCTTGCTCGGGTTAAGCCTCCTCGACCTCACCGGGCCTCTGTCGGCACGATCGCCGTCATCCAGCGGCTGACTTTTACTTCCGGCGCAACGCCGGCTCATACGGTAGCTGGCCTTCGTCCACATTGAATAATCGGACATACACTCCGATTATTCATGGTACGATTTCTCGCGTGATTACCCGCGCACCCCATCTTGCGGCTGTCCTGGAGCTGCTGGCGCTGTTCCCGGTCGTCGCCATTCTCGGCGCCCGCCAGGTCGGCAAGACGACGCTGGCCCGCCAGATCGGCGCGGACTGGGCGGGGGCCGTCCATCGCTTCGACCTGGAAGATCCGGACGACCTCGCCCGCCTCGCCGATCCCGCCTTCGCGCTGAAGGGGCTCGATGGCCTGATCGTCCTCGACGAGATCCAGGCGCGCCCCGACCTCTTTCCGCTGCTGCGCGCCCTGGCCGACCGGGCCGATGCGAAGACTCGCTTCCTCCTGCTCGGCAGCGCTTCTCCCGAACTGCTGCGTCTGTCCGCCGAAACCCTCGCCGGCCGCATCGGCTTTCATGATCTCCCTGGACTCAGCCTGGCCGAGCTGGAGGCCGGCGCGCTCGACCGCCTGTGGCGGCGCGGCGGCTTTCCGCGCGCCTATCTGGCGCCGACGGATGCGGCCAGCCGGCAGTGGCGCGAGGCCTTCATCCGCACCTACCTCGAACGCGACATCCCGCAACTCGGCATCCGGCTGCCGGCCGTCGCGCTGCGCCGCTTCTGGACCATGCTGGCCCACTATCACGGCCAGACCTGGAACGGCTCGGAGCTCGGCCGCGCCCTGGCGGTGAGCGACAAGACGGTGATGCGCTATCTGGAAATCCTCGAAGGCACCTACATGGCGTTTCGCCTCGCCCCCTGGCACACGAATCTGGGCAAGCGGGAGATCAAGGCGCCCAAGGTCTATCTCGCCGACACGGGCCTCCTGCACACCCTGCTCGGCATCGAACGCCAGGAGGCGCTGCTCGCCCATCCGAAATGCGGCGCCTCGTGGGAAGGGCTGGCGCTGCGCGAAATCATGCTGCACGCCCGGGCGCGGCCCGCCGAGTGCTTCTTCTGGGGCGCGCACAGCGGCGCGGAACTCGATCTGCTGATCGTGCGCGACGGCAGGAAATACGGCTTCGAGGCCAAACTGACGCGCTCGCCCGGCATCACCCCCTCGATGCGCTCCGCCCTGGACGCGCTCGGTCTTGAACATCTCTTCGTGATCTGCCACGGTGACGATCCGCCCTGGCCGCTCGCCGAGCGCATCACCGCCGTGCCGCTGGGCGCCCTGCCGCGCTGGGCGGCGCAAAGCGGGTTGGGCTAGGGCGTGTTCACGTTCATTCTGGCGGTGCGCCAGAATGAACGTGAACGCGCCCTAGAGCTTCAGCCCGCGCGGCTTGCGGCCGGCGCGCCTGAAGAGGCGGTCGTACACCGCGTTGGGCAGGAGCTTCATGGCGCGCGCGACGAGCGCCATCTGCCAGGGCACCACGGCGTAGGCGCGTCCGGCATCGATGACGCGGCCGATGCGCCGCGCGGCGACGTCGGCGGGGAGGATGAAGGGCATGCGGTACTTGTTCACCGCCGTCATCGGCGTGGCGACGTAGCCGGGGCAGACGGTGACGACCCTGACGCCGCTCGGGCGCAGTTCGATGCGCAGCGCCTCGAGATAGGCGATGGCGGCGGCCTTGGAGGCGCTGTAGGCGCCGGCGCCGGGCAGCCCGCGCATGCCGGCCACCGAGGCGATGCCGGCGAGGCGGCCGCGCCGCGCTTCGCGCATGGGCGCGACGAAAGGCTGGAAGGTGGCGGCGAGGCCGACGACGTTGGTGCGCATGACGCGCTCGAAGACGGCGACGTCCTCGGCGTGCTCGGTGAGCGTACCGACGGAGACGCCGGCGTTGGCGATGACGATGTCGGGGACGCCGAAGCGCGCCATGAAGTCCTGCGCCGCATCGAACATGGCTTTCGCGTCGGCGACGTCGGCGACGTAGAGGGCGGGAGAGCCGGGAAGGGCGCGCGCAACCTCGGCGAGGGTTTCGCCGCGGCGCGCGACGAGGCCGAGCTGCTCGCCGCGCGCGGCATAGTGCGCGGCGAGCGCCGCGCCGATGCCGGAGGAGGCGCCGGTGATGAAGACCTTCGCGCTCGGCGTCGGGCTGGAGCGCAAGCTACTTCTTCTTCGGCCGCTCGGCGCGCGCCCTTGCGATCAGTTCGTCGAGGGTCTTCAGCAGGGCCTCGTGGCTGCCCGTCATGGACACCGAGGTCTGGTATTTGCCGTCGACCACCAGCGTGGGCACGCCGCTGATGTCGTAGGCCTGTGTCTGCTGGACGGCGCGCCTGGTCTTGCTCTGCACGGAGAAGGACTTCCAGGCATCGGCATACTTGGCGCGGTCGACGCCCTTGCCCGCCATCCAGTCCAGCTGGGTCTTTTCATCCATCAGGTTGACGTGGCTGAGGTGGATGGCGTCGAATACTTCGCCGTGCAGCCTGTCGAGCAGGCCGAGGGCCTCCAGGGTGTAGAAGGTGCGTGCGCCCGCCATCCAGCGTTCGGTGGGCACGGCGGGGATGCGGCGGAACTCGACATCCTTCGGCAGCCGGGCGACCCATTTGTGCAGCTGCGGCTCGAGGTCGAAGCAGTGCGAGCAGCCGTACCAGAAGAATTCGACGACCTCGATCTTGTCGCCGCTTTCCACCGCCTGCGGCTTGGCAAGCGGCTTGTACGTGGCGTTCCTGCCCTGCGCGAATGCGGTGCCGGCGGCCAGCGCGACCAGCACGCCGGCAAGGCCCAGCCATTTCCTCACGTTCATGGTTTCTCCTGAAATAGTCAGTTGGCGGCGTCCTTGCCGTCCTTGATTCTGACAACGCCGGCCTGGATTCCGTTCTGCGCCAGCAGGCTGCGCGTCGGCGCCATCGCCTCTGCGCTGGCAAAGGGCCCGATGCGCACACGATGCATGGTGCCCTTCTCGGCCAGGGTCACCTGCTGCACGCCGGCCTCCACCCCCATCAACGCAAGACGCGCCTTGAGGTTGTCGGCATCGGCCGGATTCTGGAAGGCGCCGGCCTGCAGGAAGAAGGTTTCGGCCGGCGGCTTCGGCGCCTCGCCGCCCGGTTTCTGCTCGGTGGGCTGGGGCGGCGCAGCCTCGCCGCCGGGCAGTATCTTGTAGAAATCGAAGCGCGCCTTTTCCGGCGCCTTGTCGCCGGGCTTGCCGGGCAGGGGCTCCGGCGCCACCGGCACGACCGGTTTGGCTTCACCGTTCTTTTCCGCCGGCGGCCTCTGCCCCTTGGCCTGGAAGGGCAGTGGCGCCTGGTTGAGGTACCAGACAACGCCCGCGGCAACCACCACGCCGATCACCAGGCCGATGAACATGCCGAGAATCGTGCCGCCTGCCTGCTTGCGTTGACTCATGGTTCCCTCACATGGATTCGGGCGCGCCGACGCCGATGATGGCCAGGCCGTTGGCCAGCGCCTGGCGCACCGCGAGGCACAGCGCCAGGCGCGCCTCGCGCAACTTCGCGTCGTCGACGAGAAAGCGCTCCGCATTATAGTAACTGTGGAATTCGCCGGCCAAATCCTTCAGGTAGAAGGCGATGGCGTGCGGAGCGTAGTCGCGCGCGGCGTTGCCCACCACGTCGGGGAACTCGCCAAGCCGCGCGCACAGCGCCAGCTCGCGCTCGTTGCCGAGCGGCGCGAGGTCGGCCCCGGCAAGCGCGGCCGGTTCGCCGCCCCATTGCGACAGCACGCTCGCGATGCGGGCGTGGGCGTACTGGATGTAGTACACCGGGTTCTCGTTGGTCTGCGACTTGGCCAGGTCGAGGTCGAAGTCGAGGTGCTGGTCGGATTTCCTCAGCACGTAGAAGAAGCGGCAGGCGTCGTTGCCGACGTCGGCGCGCAGCTCGCGCAGGGTGACGAACTCGCCCGAGCGCGTGCTCATCGAGGTCTTCTGGCCGTTACGGTAGAGCACCGCGAACTGCACCAGCGCCACTTCGAGGCGGGCCGGGTCGAGGCCGAGCGCCTGGATGGCGCCCTTCACGCGCGGGATGTAGCCGTGGTGGTCGGCGCCCCAGATGTCGACGATCTTCTCGAAGCCGCGCTCGTACTTGTTGAGGTGGTAGGCGATGTCGGAGGCGAAGTAGGTGTAGAGGCCGTTCTCGCGCTGCACGACGCGGTCCTTCTCGTCGCCGAAGGCGGTGGAGCGGAACCACTTTGCGCCGTCCTGCCGATAAACGTGGCCGCGGCTCTCCAGCAGCGCCACGGCCTTGTCGACCAGGCCGGTGTCGAACAGCGACTTCTCCGAAAACCAGCAGTCGAAATGCACGCCGAATTCGGCGAGGTCGTCGCGCGCGTCGCCCAGCTGCTCGGTGAGCGCGAAGCCATGCACATAGGCGTAGTCGTCTCCGAGCAGGCGGCGGGCAGCGGCGATCAGCGCGTCGAGATGCCCTTCGGCGTCGGCCGCCGCATCCGGCGCGCCGTCGAGCACGTGGGCGACGTCGCGCCGGTAGCGCGCGCCGTGCGCCTTGTGGATGGCGGCAGCCATGTCGCGGACGTAGTCGCCCTGGTAGGCGTTCTTCGGGAAGGGCAGGGTCGAGCCGTGCAGTTCGAGGTAGCGCAGCCAGGTCGACAGCGCCAGGATATCCATCTGCCGGCCGGCGTCGTTCACGTAGAATTCGCGCGTCACCTGCCAGCCGGCAAAGCCGAGCAGGTTGGCGAGGCTGGCCCCGTAGGCGGCGCCGCGGCCGTGGCCGACGTGCAAGGGCCCCGTCGGGTTGGCGGAGACGAACTCGACTTGCACTTTCCTGCCGCCGCCCTGCGCGCTGCGCCCGTAATCGGCGCCCTGCGCCAGCACGGTGCGCACCGCCTGCAGCTTGGCGGCCGGCGCGAGGGTGAAGTTGATGAAGCCGGCGCCGGCGACCTCGGCTTTGGCCACCAAGGACGAAGCCGGCAACTCGGCGACCAGTCGCCCGGCGATCTCGCGCGGATTGAGCTTGAGCGGCTTGGCCAGCTGCAGGGCCAGGTTGCTGGCGAAGTCGCCGTGCGAGGCCTGCTTGGGCCGTTCGAGGACGATGGCCGCTCCTGCGCTGTCCGGCGCCACCGATTGCAGCGCCGCGCGCAACAGGGCCGTCAGTTCGGATCGGATGTCTGCTGCCATATGGGGTTCCATGAAAGCGCGAATTATACCCGCCGGAGCCGCGCCGGCTGCGCGGCGCGACATCAAAAGCGGCTAGAATCAACGCTTTCCCGATCACAAGACGATCTTGCGCCTGTTTCGCCTCCTGAAAATCGTCAGCGTCGGCATCCGCTTCGGACTCGACCAGCTGGTGCTCGATCCGCCGCGCACGGAGCGCCTGGCGCGGCTGCTGCGCGCGCTGTTCTTCTGGCGCGACCTCGCCGCCCCACGCGCCCTGCGGCTGCGCCTGGCGCTCGAGGCGCTCGGGCCCATCTTCGTCAAGTTCGGCCAGGTGCTGTCGACGCGGCGCGACCTGCTGCCGGTGGACCTCGCCGACGAACTGGCGAAATTGCAGGACCAGGTGCCGCCCTTTCCCTCTGCGCAGGCGGTGGCCGCGCTGGAGCGCGCCTTCGGCAGGCCGGTGGGCGAGGTGTTCGCCGAGTTTGCGGCAGAACCCGAGGCGAGCGCTTCGGTGGCGCAGGTGCATTTCGCGCGGCTTCCCGACGGGCGCGAGGTGGCGGTGAAGATCCTGCGGCCGGGCATCGAGCGCGTGATCGCGCACGACGTGGCCCTGCTCGACGCGGCGGCCGGGCTGATCGAGCTGCTGTGGCCGGACGGCCGGCGCCTGAAGCCGCGCGAGGTGGTGGCGGAGTTCGCCAAGCACCTCGAGGACGAGCTGGACCTGATGCGCGAGGCGGCCAACTGCGCGCAGCTGCGGCGCAACTTCCTGCACTCGCCGCTGCTTGCCGTGCCGGAGGTGCACTGGGACTGGTGCTCGGCGCAGGTGATGACGATGGAGCGCATGCACGGCACGCCGATCGGCCAGATCGCGGCGCTGAAGGCCGCCGGCATCGACCTCAAGGTGCTGTCGCGCGCCGGCGTCGAGATCTTCTTCACCCAGGTGTTCCGCGACGGCTTCTTCCACGCCGACATGCATCCGGGCAACATCCTGGTGACGCCGGCCGGGCAGTACGTGGCGCTCGACTTCGGCATCATGGGCACGCTCACCGAGACAGACCAGAACTACCTGGCGCAGAATTTCCTCGGCTTCTTCCGCCGCGACTACAAGGCGGTGGCGCAGGCGCACGTCGACGCCGGCTGGGTGCCCGCCGACACGCGCCTGGACGAATTCGAGGCCGGCATCCGCGCCGTCTGCGAGCCGGTGTTCGACCGGCCGCTGAAGGACATCTCCTTCGGCAAGACGCTGCTGCGCCTGTTCCAGACCGGGCGGCGCTTCAACGTCGAGATCCAGCCGCAGCTGGTGATGCTGCAAAAGACGCTGCTCAACATCGAGGGCCTCGGCCGCCAGCTCGACCCCGAGCTCGACCTGTGGACCACGGCCAAGCCCTTCCTCGAGCGCTGGATGGCCGAGCGCGTCGGCCTGAAGGGCCTCATGAACAACCTCAGACGCGAGGCGCCGCAATGGGCCGCGGCTCTGCCGCAGCTGCCGCGCCTGCTGCACCAGGCGCTCGACCGCCGCCCGCTGGACGAGCTGCGCCGGGAAGTGGCCTGGCTGCGCGCCGAGGAGCGGCGGCAGGTTTTGTGGCTGAAAGCGGCTTCCGGACTGCTGGCGGCGATCCTGCTCGTGCAGCTCGTTTCGCTATAATCCGCCGTCTTCCACGGACTGACTTTTCATCGCCGCCATGCTGCTCTGGTTCGTCATCCTCTACCTGATGGTTTCGGTGGGCATCGGCCTGCTCGCCGCCACCCGCGTGCACAACGCCAAGGATTTCGCCGTGGCGGGCCGCTCGCTGCCGCTGCCGGTGGTCACCGCCACGGTTTTCGCCACCTGGTTCGGCGCGGAAGCCGTGTTCGGCGTCTCGGCCACCTTCGTCAAGGAAGGCCTGACCGGGGTGGTGGCCGATCCCTTCGGCTCCTCGATGTGCCTGGTGATCGCCGGCGTCCTGT
>WBUF01000048.1 GCA_008933825.1 Rhodocyclaceae bacterium
CATCAGCGCGGCCGGCGCAATCCCGCAAGATCGAGTCGCCGGCCGCGCTGATGTGCCTCGTGGCGGCGCTGGAGCGCCTTGACGGGCGCGGCGATCAGGACGTCGCGCAGATCGCCGCCGAGGCGGCGCTGAAGGGCACCACCGGCCTCGACCTGGATTCGCCGGAGAAGCTCCACAGCCTCTCCGCCTTCGGCAACGAGCGCTTCAGCGGGCTGGAGCTGCTCTGCCTGATGCACGCCGCGATGCAGCGCGTCAGCCCGGGCACTGACGTGGGGGCGGATTTCTCGGGGGTGTGGACGGCGGCGCAGATGATTTTTGCGACGCGGAAGAAGTAGGGCGATCGAGGGCGGTAGGGTTTCCCTAGACGGGCGGGCCTGGTGATGGGCGTAACCCGTTTATCGTTTTGCTTGGCTGTGACGCTATGCCGCGGTATGACCGGTTTGCGATCAACAATCGATGCTCACGATTGAATCATTGAGGACTTCTGGTTGGCCATTGATGACGTTAGACAGCACGACTCCGATGTCCGGAATGGTCTGTCAAACAGACATACCTATTCACTCACCAAGTCCCGCAAATTGTCGCGAACTGACTTGGCAACTTGCTTGGCTGGGAGTTGGTACAACCTACCAAGTGCCTCGACAACCAAAGCAACATCAGAAGGATTTGAGCATCTCTCGCCGACACTTGTGAACGGTCCATCCGTTTCAGTAAGTAATCTATCCAACGGAATCTCCTGAACCATCGACGTATGCCGTTCATTGTGTAGCATGGCCGCATTGATTGAGAAATAGCAGCCCAATTCCAAGGCTCGTTTCGTCTCACTCTTCGTCCCCGTAAACCAATGGAGAACGATCTTGCCGCGCTCCGGCGGCAGATGCGCCTCGACAAGATCGAGTACGGCCTTGGCTGTGCGGATACTATGGACAGTGATGATCTTGTCGCCGGCCTGAGCGCAACGCTGCAATACGTGCTGGAACACGCGCTTCTGCGCATCGAGCGACTTGAAGAACCGGGGGCCGGCGTCTAACCCGACCTCACCGACATAGCGCGTCTCCGCAAGGTGCCGGTCCCATAGCTCGATCTCGTTTTCACGCTCCGCGACCAACTGCGGGTGCAGGCCCAGCGCCGCTCGAACATGTTTCGTGCACTGTGCGAGTTCGTGATTGCGAGGCCAGGCGCGAGGTGTCGTCGTTACCGCGAGCGTGAACACACCGGCCGTCTCTGCATCCTGAACCGCTGCAGCATGGTCTGGGTAGAGATCAAGGTGGCAGTGGAAGTCCACAAGGCCGGCGGTGGCGATCATGCACGCACCTCCGTCAGCTCGGTCTCGCCTCGGCGCCGTCGATGATCCGTGCAACTTCGCCAAGGCCGCGCCGGTAGACGTCGGCAAGCTGATCCAGATGCGCGGCTTCATCAGCAAGCGAGCCGGGTTTGTGGATCAAGAGATTCGCAAGCTGCGGCTTCCCTTTCAAGCGTTCGATAGCGTACTGAAACGACCTGACCTGCACTCCGGTCGCTTGGCGCGTGTCCAGCGGCTGCGCGTGAAGGTCCGGCACGCTGTAAGTCGTCGGGTCGTTCCCCGTACCCCATGCTGCCGTCAATGCTGCGCGGCGGATCAGGCATGGTAGGCAATAGCCACAGTGCTCGATGCCATGTCCTAGCCATCGGGCCTTGGCGGGGGACGAGCACGACAACGAATCTGTCGCCAGCTTCCTCAAGAGGGCTGGGTTGCGGCAGGCTGCAGCCATCTCGCCCTTAGTCTTGTCCCAGTAAGGATTCCGGATCTCGCCGTCTATGCCGAGTGCGCCGAGCAGATCGTTCCACCTTGCCATGTAATAAGGGTGCGTAGTCCGGGTGCTGTTCGAGCCCAGCCGCAAAGGATCCAAAGGCACATTCAGAGCGATCAGCCCATTCTCCGGGACGCGCAGGACAAAACGGCGTCCCAACCCAGTGCCAGCGAACACCCCGAGCGCGAAGAACAGGAACGATCTGCCGCGCGTGCTGTTCTCTGAGCCGACATCTTCCACAAGGCCATCCACGAAGGCCATCCCGACCCGCAAACGCTCGAAAGGCGACTTGTTGTAATGCTTCTTCAAACCCGCGAACAACTTGCTCTGAGCGTCGCTCGTCGCGCCTTCGCCGAAGTGACTGACCAGCAATGGCGTGGCACTATCCTCCAGCAAGTCGATGGCACCAATCAGGCTGTCCAATCCCCCTGAGAACAGGCTGACGGAATCGAAGGGGGGAGTGATCAGACTCGGAGGTGCCGCTTGGGCGATTGTCGCGAATCGAGTCGGACGTGCCCTGAAGCCGATCGTCCAGCGATCGCCCGTCAAGAAGTCCAGAGATTTCTGGAGCGTCGGTGCTGCTGCGTCCCAGCGAGCCGGATCGCTGACCGGAACGACCAGCCGTATCTCGCGTGTCCACGAGTCCTGCGACTGCTCGTTACGAGAGATGCGCGTGTCCGCCGCATGGATATGAGCGGCCAGCACCAGCAGGTCGATGCCGATCTCCGAGGGAAACACGCCGATCTTCTTCAGGCTGGTGAGCGCGCCACCGATGCCATGACCCAGGGACTTCTCGCCGGCGACGAGTTGCAGGTAGGTTCTCTGCTCATCGGTGCCCGCCGTCACATCTAGGCGATCGTCAGGGCCGAAGCGGCCCACTAGGAGTTGCCGCTTCATCGGTTGGCCTCCGCATCGCCCAGTGCTTGCAAGATCGCAAATGCAGACTCGTACACGCTGTCCACGAAACCCTGAATCCGCGCGGGCGTGAGATTGGGCGTCTCCGCTCGGGCCCGCGTGAGTGCGTCGCTCACTCCCCCCCGAATGAAGTCACGCAACATCTGTTCGACGCGATGCGCAGCCTGCGCATCTGCCGGCATTGTCACAGCTTTGGTGCCGATGTCATTGCAGATGCGCGCCTCGATCGCATGGGTGGCATAAAGCTCGAAAACCGCCTGCATCTGATCCGGGGTAAACGTGGTCAAGTCGGTGAGACCTTCGCTCGCCAGTTCAACAATCGTTTCGATGTATGCCTCGCGGGCAATGCCTTCATCGACTGTGCCCGCGCCTGGGCAGATGTAGTCGGCCAGGCCCACGAAAATCTCAGTGATCGGGCGACCTGCTAACGATTCCAGGTCCAGGGTACGCAATGCCTCGCGCACACCCCGCGTTTGCGCATCGGCCAGGAAGCCGAGGAGCCGCGCGCCGGCCCCCCGAGAGGCGCCCATGCGTTGGGCAGCCTGGCGCGCGCCCCCGGCGGACGTTGAGACGTACCTTGAGACTGCACGGCCCAGGCTAGCTCGATCACCGCCGCCTGAGCCAGCGAATCGCGTGAAGCTATTGCGAGCACCGAAGAAGCGCTGCGGGTCCGCTGTCTTGGGAATAGGCGGGCGGTTCGGCGGCACTGGCGGCGCAGCGCCGTCCGCGGGCGGCTGGCCGTCCGGTCCTGCACCATCGCCCAGAGGGGCAGCAGGGACGTTACCACCATCGGCGTCGCCCAGCCATGACGGAACAAGCGGTGTTCCGCCGCCAGGACCGCCGTAAGCCGTCGAGGTTCCCATCAACGCCCTCCCTTCACATCCTTGAGCGCCGCTTTGGCGCTGGCCATGAGGCCGGGGTTACTGCTGACTTTGCCCCAGTCTCCCAGCAGCTTCGTCAGGCGAGTAGCGCATTCGGTGTCTTTAATGACGCCCTGCCAGCCGCTGACAGCCCAAGGCCCGCACTTTCCGCTTGGCAGTGCCTCCAGGAAGTCCATCAGCCGGCTCTGTAGGCAGGGTTGCGCCTTCACGAGGACGACAAGGCCATCGACTCCCGCCGGCTTGGTGTCAAAGGAGCCCGTGCTCATGATCTTGGTGCGCACGGCCTCGAACACCTTCTCGGCCTCGGGCTGCACGAGTTGCTTCAACTCGGCTTCGTAGCCTTGGACGGTCATCTTGCCGCCGAACAGCTTCTCCACCACGCCGGCCAAGTGACCCAGCACAGACACCGGGCCGAAGTAGTCCTTCTTGTCCTTTGTCACGAATAAGTAGGGTCTCAGATCGAGCCCAGACAGCTTCGGTGAGAGGCGCGTCCAATCACACGCGGAGTCCGACGACTTCCACTCAGTCAACACAGCGTTGTCGGGTGTGGGAGCTTGCTCGGCGGCCTTCTGCCCTTTCCGTTCACCGGCCTGGGACTCTTTGCCGTCAGCCGCCGACAAGCCCTGCTCCAACGCTTCCAGGTCTTCGCACAGTCCCTGCGGATGGATCGCTGCTACGAAAGCGATCTGCTCGAACAATCTTGGGATAAAGCGTTCCGCGAGCATGAGCTTCGCGAGTACGGGCAGCTTGATGTCGTCGCCGAATCCACGTGCGGTAGCGGTGCGTTCACGCAACAACAGCGTGTTGAGAAAGCGCTTAATCTGGCGCGGGTTGCCCTTCGTGCCACTCGCCAGGATGGGTCCGATCTGGTCGCTGAGTGCAAGCGCATTGTTCGCCTTCTCGGCCTGCTTGCCGAGCGCCGTCTTGATGGTCGCGGCGTCCAGACCTCCGCTGGTCCAAGGCCGTTTCAACTTCTCCCGCGCCACGGCGATCAGCTTCGCATAGTCAGCGTCGTTCTCGCCGATTTCGGCGCCGGCCAGCAATAACGTGACGTAGATCCGCGTCTCGGTTTCCCCCAGGGCTGGGATGCGGAACGGAACTTGGATGAGCTTTTCGAGGTAGTTGCGCGCGTAATCCCGCGGTCCGGTGCTGTCAGGCAGATCGGGGAAGTGCTTGCGCACCGCATACTCGATCATCGCCTCGTCGGCCGCAACGACAAATGCAGTTCGTGCGGTGAATACAAACAGCCGGATGGCTTCGAGTGTTTCGATGGCGGTGTCGGGCAGGCAGCGATCGAGGTCGTCAATCAGGACAACGAGCTGCTTGATACCAGCGTCTTTCAAGAGTTGGTCGAATGCCTTGCGGAACGCCTCCACTTCCTCCGGCACATTCTTGGATTCACTGGGTTTCAGTACTGCCTTCACTTGGTCGATGGCGGTCGTGAGGTTTTCCTTCGTCGCGAGCTTGGCAGGGTCCGCCACTACCGCCTCAAGCGAGCCGACGATGGATCCGATTTGCTCGGGCGTCGGAATGCCCGTGAATGCAGTCATGGCCAAACCACCGGCTCTCTTGGCGACCTTCAACCAGTCGATGCGGCGGAAAACATCCTTGACGGCCACAGCCGCTTTGTTCAGAGTTGGACGTTTCTCGACCAGACCCGTAACAATCCCCTCGATCAGGGCGATCTTCGCGTCCTCGAAGCCTTGGAAGCGCCATCCATTGAATTTGAGGCACAGGACATCGTCCTTATCCGCGAAGCCAGCCTCGATCATTTCAAGCACGCTTGACTTGCCCGCACCCCAGTCGCCGTGCACGCCGATCGTTACCGGATGATCTGGTTTGGAACGAAGCAATTCGATGATCGTGGTCGCGACGGCCTCGTTGTTTAGTAAATCGAGTTGGGTCTCGTTGTCAGTCAGTATCATCGCGCTTCCTTACTCATTCCATCACCAGTTAGGTCAACGGGGCTTATGGCATAAAGATATCACGCGAATTCTTGACCTCCAGGGATTTCACGTTCATGACTTTGAAGAGAATATCCAGTTTCAACCTTAAAGCAGCCGTTTGACGGCGGAATGCCCAACGGCAGCAAAGGCCGACGCAGAGACAGAGCCATCGCAAATTCATACTTCCGCATCTTGCCGAAACCAGCCAGCCGCCCCAACTCACTCGCCGTCCCGTCAGCACGGACTTTCTGTGGCCTGATGACTCATGAGCGGTATGTCGCTTGCGAAGTCAGCGTCGCAGCATGAGCCTGCAAGCACGCACTTTGTTGAGACCCGCCAACACCAAGTCTGGCTTGTCGCTAGGCGCGCCAGGCGCTTCCCCCCACTCTGCGGATGAAGAGCGAAGTTCATTAAGCAGAAGGCCAATTGCCCAGTTTTCGTCTTCGGTGCGTGCAGGTCTCGTCATTTAGTCCGCAGGCGCCTATTCACTCTCGAAACCGTGATCCGTGAATTTTAGAGTCCTGCTATTTTCGGTCACCGTGCGCACTACGTTATCCGGTGCGCCATCGGGTATCTGCGCCTCGATCTCGATGGTCACGGTCACTGTGGCGCCGACCAAGCCGGCCAGGTGTGAAATGACCTCTTCGGCAATCTTGCCCGCATCGCGGCCGACCCGGGTTGGGTCGAGGACAGCCGAGCCGTGGAAGCGCTTGGGTCTGGTGGTGGTGGCTGCGGGTGGTGGCTCTCCGCCAGGCTGCGGTCCCGCACCTTGGCCGGCTTGCCCCGTTGCGCCCGTCCCGGTTGGCGTGGCCGGCGTCGCACGCTCGGCTTCGATCTGCCGGCTGGCAACATCCGGCTTCACCACCAGACTCGGCGAATAGGGGTCCGGCGACACCATGGTGCCGCCGCGCAAGCCTTTGTAGCGGCCGGTCTCCTCGTCAAAACTATCGGCAAAGCCGAAGCTGTCCTGCGCCCAGGTAAGCAGGTTCACGCCATCGCTGATCGCGCGAAGCAGTACGGCCGAATCCCGCAGCCGCGGCAGATAAAGATAGCGAGCGAAATCCTCCACCAATTGCCTAGCCGTCACATGGTCGCCGCGCCAGAGCGGTACCCGGTCCAGTTCCATCCGCAGTCGGGTGGGTGCAAAGCTTGTGAGCAGAAGCTCGTCACTCCGCAACTTCTTGCTGGCCCGCACTGCTAGAGTATCCACGCCGGTCAGCCGCAAGACTTCCCATGTCAGCGGCGACTGCGGCGTCGTCTGCACAGGCACCAGCAGCCACTGATAGGTTTCGGGCAGCCGTGCGGTCGCGGCGCTGTCAGCTGCCGTCTTCTGCATTTCGGCCTGCTTTACCTGATACGGGGAGAGGTCGAGCTGATCCTTCTCGGCAACTATGGATTCCCATGCCAGAAATTTGCGGGCTGCCTCGTCCAGGTCTTGCAGTCGCGTCTTGTCCGCCGCGAGGAAAACGAGCGTGTTGCGATACAGCCGTGGGGTATTGCCGCGCGTCTCCAGAATGGTCTTGGCGGCTACTTCCGCAGGGTTGTTCGCCTCCTTGCTGTAGGCATAGTCGATACCTAGCACGACCAGGCGCGCATCCAGATCGTCCGGAACATCTTGCCCGCCCTGCGGCATCGGGTGGATGCGCGCAAACTCGCCCTTCAGTTCGAGGTTCTTGCGCAGGCGTCGTTCGAGTTCATGCACCAGCTTGTCCGGGTCGCGCTTCAACTGCTCGGCACGGTCATCGGCCAGCTTCGTTACCGTCGGCTGGGTGGAATACCAGTAGCGGGGGCCATCCTGATAGAGGAAAGTCGCGGCGCCTGCCAGGCGCCGCAGGGCATCGCCGAACACCGCCGGAGACTCGCCCGGCATGACGCAGCCGAGCTTCACCCGCCGGTCTTCCAGGCCACGATTGGCCGCGTTGCTGATTGGCGCAGAGCCCATGTAGATGGTCCGTGCCACGCGCCGGCATGCCGAGAACTTGCCGAGGTTCGGCACCTCGCCGTCGATGGCGAGCGGCAGGGAGTGCGGGCCATCCACGTCTTTCTCGATGATCGGCTTCCACTGATCCGGCAGGTAGCGGGTCAATTCGTCGCGGACTCTCGGCTCGTCGATGGGAATGTTGGCGGGCAGGATCAGCGGATTGCGGTCGCCCCGCTCCCAGAGGCTGTGGATCACTGCTGCCATCAAGCGCAACACGCCACGCGTGCGCTGGAATTTCGCCAGAGTGGACCAGTCGGTATATAGGCGGTCGAACACCTCGGGGTGTATCGGGTAGGCCGCGCGGATGCGCTTCTCATAGTCGGCGTCGCGGCACTCAGCAGGAAACTCCTGCTGTTGGGTTCGATACATCTCAGCGAACGCGCGCGCCACTACATCGCGCTGCTTGAAGTTTTCCGGCCCGGTCATCGGCTCGAAAAGGCGGCGGCGCACGATCTCGAAACCCTCCTCGGCCGTCGCCGGCGTCCAGGACGACTCCAGCCGCCCCACCACGTTACGCAGGCGAGCAAGGGCCGCGCGGCCGCGCTCGCCGCCCACCTCCTCGTCATCGGCCTGGGCATGGGGTGAAGTGGCGGTATCGGAAGACGGCAGGCTGATGATAAGCAGGCAGCTCTTCGCCAGCTTGGCCGACTCGGTTAGCGCCTGGGCAAAACTGAACTGGGTCTCGAAGCCGCCCGCCGGCAGGTCGCTCTGGTCGTGCAACTGGCGCGCATAGGCAACCCATTCGTCGATCAGGATCAGGCAGGGGCCATACTCATTGAAGAGTTCGCGCAGCACGTCGCCCGGATTGGTGGCACGCTCGTCGTCCTTCTGTATCCGCGCATAGGCTTTCTTGCCGCCCAGTTGCCAGGCCAGTTCGCCCCATAGGGTATGCACCACCGTGCCGTCGGCTTTCACCGATGGGTTGCCAGGCGAAATCTTGTTGCCCACCAGCACTACGCGTCTGGCCTTGAGCGGCCCCTTGGCTCCGGCCTCCTGCATCACCTCCTCGATGCCGACCAGCTCGCTCGATTTAACGCCGGAGAACAGGTGATACAGCGCCAGCATCGAGTGGGTCTTGCCGCCGCCGAAATTAGTCTGCAACTGCACGACGGGGTCGCCGCCCGTGCCGGCGATGCGCCGGATGCCGCTGATCAGCAGGTTCTTCAGGCTTTCTGTCAGATAGGTACGGCGGAAGAACTCGACGGGATTGCGATACTCGTCCGTCCCCTCGCCCAGATGCACCTGCCACAGGTCCGCCGCGAACTCCGCCTGCTGGTAGTTGCCGCTCGCCACGTCCTTGTGCGGTGTGATGACCTCCCGCCAGGGGTTGAGGTTAGCCGCCGCCGCGCTTTCGATGGCGGCGCCGACGCTCTTGCGCCGCTCGCCGCGCGCCTGCTCGTCTGCTACCAGGCGTCGCAGCTCCAGTTTCATGCGGCGCACTTCGTCCGCCTGCCCGGCCGAAACCGCCGTCAGCAAACGCTCCACGGAATCCAGCGCGCGGTCGGTGTCGTCACTGGAAAACGTCTCCTGGTGCGCCCACTTGTTGCGCCAGTCACGGGTTTCCGAAACCAGGCTGCGTTCGGAGAAGCCCAGCGTCTTGCGGAACACCTCGTTCCATGTCTCCCACATCAGCTTGAGCAGCGCCGCCGCATCCCATTCGCCGATGCTCTTGTTGGCGAGGATAGGGTCTTCGACGAAGCTCTTCACCTTCTGCATGGAGAGCGCGTTGGTGGCAACGGCGCTCTTGATCTCCCGCTCGACAAACGGCCCCAGGCCGGCTTTCAGGAGTTCCAGCGCTTTGCCGACGCGCTCGTGGTTGGTGATGGCCATGACTCAATCCTCGTCAATCATCAGATGCGGGCAGAGAAACTTCAACCGAGCACCGTTACGGATCAGTGCATTTCGGTGGATCCACCAGTCGGTATCCGTTGCGTTCAGAATCGGGGAAGTATTTCCACTGGCGAGTGCAACCGCCACGAACTTGCGATCGTCCTGGTCGAACGCCATGAGATCAGCATCGTCTGGGAACTCAGCGAAGCCTCGCGGATCACCGTTCAGCGGTGTCACCGGCACGACCCGGATATGCGCAGGGTTCGCCTGATTATCGTAAACCCAGACCAGAAAAGCATCGCCGGGGCCTTGCGGGAACCCGTGCGGCTTCTGCTTGAGATACTCCTGCAGGATGAGTCCCTTATCATCCAGCAACACTTGCCGCCCATTTCTGGTTACTACGAGTTCTTGCAGGCACCTCAACACGCACTTCGGATCTGCTTGTTTGGCATCGCCATTCGCGGCACACGTCACATTGGTATCGACCACAACAGACGCCATCCTCATGCTTTCTTCGTCATACGTTTGAGCCGAGCCTCCTGAGTTGCAGCCAACTCGCCGAACTGGTCGCCAAAAAATTCCGTCGGCCAGTTTGTGATGTTTCCAAATAGGTCCACGTCCAGCGGCATGAGCGTTGAACCCTTTACGCCAGCCTCGCAAAAATACAATGCCACATCGTCCTTGCTTAGTTCTTCCTCCGCGATCCGTCGCTGCAGGCGGCGCAACAGATGCTCGCTGTGGCTCTCAACGATGATCTGCACCCCGCGCTTGCGGTGTGCATCGATCAGAACATCGGCAAGATTGGCCTGGACGGCCGGATGCAGGTGGATTTCCGGTTGTTCAAGAATCACTGTCGACCCCTCTGGCACATAAAAGCAGAGCACGATCACCGGAAGAATTTGCGACACGCCGAAGCCTACATCGGTGATAAGAGACTCCGCCCCGTCGGCCATCTTGCTTACCTTCACCTGGAATATCTGGCTGCCATCTGCTACAGCCTCCACGCGGAACTCTGCGATCAACCCCAGACGCTGGAGCCATTCGGCGACGTATTTTTCTAATGACACACGATGCTTGCCCCTGCCCTGAGAAATCTTCTCGCCCTTGTCTCGGGAAGACAGGATCGCATGTACCGCTTGTTCACCGGCCTGGCCCATGTCCGAAGGCTGGGCGCCGGACCAGGTGTAGGTGCGTTCGGGGTAAGCCCGCAACGGGCCCAGGTAATACACCTGCCGCAGTTGCTCCTCAAATGCCAGTTCCAGGTCAGAAAGGAATCCCGCGTTCCGGTAATAGCCCCGCACCTGGTCCGGAAAACCGTAGCACTTCACGGGCGCCGGCAGGGGCCAGGCGCGCCCCGCTGTTCGCACGTACTGGAACTCCATGCCTTTGCTGAACAGGGCGTACTCGTTACGGCCTTCGGTTTTGCGGCGCATGCCGAAAGCCCAATCACCCACGCGGTACGACATCTCCGGTACCGCCAGCCGCAGGGCTTTGCCGCTACCGTTCTCTCCCCGTACCTGCGTGGTAAAGCCAAGCTTAGTGCTCTGGAACACCGGCTCCCCCCGGCGCTCCGGGTCCTTCGCCACAAAAGCTTTCTTCTGCTCCCAATCCAGAGAAAACACTAGTTCGGCCTCGTCGGCATGCCGATGAACGACGCTGCGGAAATCGCCCAGGTTCACCAAGCTGTTCTTTTCCCCGAATTGCAACGTGAGGCCCCTATCCGCCGAATCGGCGGTCTGTTTGAGCAACAGCAATGCTTGCAGGAGGCTGGTCTTGCCCGAGCTATTGGTGCCGAAGAATCCGGTAATGGGCGCCAGACGAACATCGCCGGTCGCAGCCCAGGATTTGAAGTTGCGCAGTTCAAGTCGGGTCAGCATCAGAACATCTCCTCTTGTTCGTCTGTGGTGGTCTCTGGCCTCTCCCGCGCCAGGCGCGTAATTTCCGGCCAGCTCTGCACCAGGCCGTTGTAGGCCATCGCCTCGGTTGCGCGTTTCTTGCGCTCGCACAGGGTGTATAGGCGGTAGCAGAGTTCGCGGGCGGTTTCCGCCTGACTGCCGAGTTTAGCCACCAGCGCCGCCGCCGCGCCTTCGCCGTCGGCTTCGAGCACGCGGATCAATTGGTGCACCATTTCCCATACGGTGAGGCGTTTATCCATCGTCGGGTCCCAGTCGGCGGGGAGTTCGGCGGGTTGCAGGAGACGTACCTTGCCTTTGCCGGAAACAATGATGCCAGCCTCAACCAGTCCGTCCATACCAGTGTTCTTGGCCTGTGCGAGGGTATTGGCAACGCCGAAATCGCCTTCGGCAAAGCCGGTCTGCTCGAACCAGGTGAGCGCCCAGCGGGTGTCGGCGTCGAAGTCGCCTTCCTGCTCGGCCAAGGCTTCATCAAGGGTCTGGTTGATCAGCGCCAACGCGGCACGTACCGGAATCGGCTGGCCTTCGGCGTCGAGTACCTTGGCATAGCGGGTATAGACCGCCATGCCGGGGCCGATGGCAGCCTGCGCCAGGTCTACCGGGGCGATGTTGCCGGCTTGCAGATGCGCCAACGCGGGGGGCAGTTCGGCTTTTAGCGCGTTGAGGAAGTCGCGGCGGGTGGCCGTGGGTGCCTTGTCCGAGCGCTGGCGGCAGACGAGGACGATGCTGGAGGCAAGGGCGTTGGAGTCCATGCCTCGCATACGGTTGGCCATTTCTGTTCGCATCGGCCATGTGCCGCTGATGGCAAAACCGGCTTCAATGACGGCAGCGAGGAAGGTATCCCAGCCGGTGTTCGTAGTGCCCTCATCACCGTCGCTCTCGGCCTGCTTGAAGGCGTAATAGATGGTGACCGGAAAGGCGGGATGAGCCTGTTCGGCGAGGCGATGCATGGCCTGCGTCATGCCGTCGAGGAAGAAGGTTTCTGCTTTCTGCTTGCCGCCGTGGCGGTAGGACGTAACAACCAGTTCCTCGGCCTTGGGCACAGCTAGCGTGGCGAAGAGGCCGGGGAAAATAGGTTTCAGCGAGCGGCGCAACCAGACATAGAAGAAGTCCGACAAATCAGCGTAGGGAACATTGTCGTAGTAGGGTGGATCGGTTGACACGACCTTTGAGCGGGATATGGACTGGGTGGCTGCATCCTCTTGCGTGCTCGATCCGGACACAATTGGCTGCATCCAATTTAGCGGGTCGTAGGAGTAAAAGACTGCGGCACTCATGCTACCCGTGGCCTCAGCAAGGTAGTTTGGTTCAGCGAAATCCCACAGCATTGGTAGTGCCTGGCGGCCAAAACAATGCTGCGCTTTCTCGCCAACCCCGTTCCACCGTACAAGGTTGTTGCCCGTCATCGCCATTCGATCAATTGCAAACGCCAAATACACCCCTACTGCATCCGCATACGCCGTCCCTCCAGCGCCGACTTTCTCGAGGGCTTTGCCGTCGTCAGGGAGACCGGCTTTGATGGCGTCGCGTATCACCCGTTCGCGCGCTTCGCGCACCAAATCCGAGAAGGTCGTCAGCGCGGCGAGTTGGCGGCGTGTGAATAGATGGCGCCACTCTTTCAACCCATAAATGCATGGTGTGAACGCCCTGGCGTCTTCGACAAACGATCCTTCAGGCGCCCAGGTTGGTTCTGCCGATTGAGCAACGGTTTCCATTTTCGGTGTCGGTGACAGATAGACCCGCGCGCGCACTCCCTCGGCGACAATGGCCATCAGTCGCGCCCCCATGCGCCCGGCCTTGCCCTCACCCTTGATGTGATCGCTAGTCATCGGCGTTCCCGACATCAGGCACTTGAAGTTCGCCCCGCGCGAAAGCTTGGTGCCGTTCTTCGCCGCTTCCGCATCCTTCGGCTTGCCCACCTTGACTGTGAAGCGGTAGCCGCCGCCTTCGATCACCGGCTCGACATAGGCTTCCTTGCCCGCCTTGGTCGACAGCATGAAAGTCGAGGCCAGTGGCACATCGACATTGGCAAACGCCGGGTTGGGGCTTTTCACCGTACGCGCCCACAGCCAGGCGATGACGGTAAGTTTCTGGCCGACGTATTTCTTCAGGTCGGGCCGCTCCTGCGCCATGGCCGCAGTGACCTCAATCTTGGGGTAGAGATGGCCGATGCGTTTCTCGGCTTCGTCGCGCATCCACTGGCCGTAGTAGCGCACGTCATCGGCCAGGCCCTGGGCGCCGCGCCAGAGCGTCATGGCCTTTTCGTCGTCGCGTTTCTTCTGCCAAGTCGGATTCACCGGCGGTTTGCCGGCGAAGCGCGGCGGAATCTCGATCATCGCCTTGTTGATCAGCACCGCCACCGGGTTGAGGTCGCTGGCGTAACTTTCCAGCCCCAGCCGCTGCGCTTCCAGCGGCAGCGCGCCACCCCCGGCGAAGGGATCGTGAAAGCCGGGCAGCTTGTAGCGGTCGAACAGTTCCCTGGCGCGCGGATGGTCTGCATTCTCGGCGCAGGTGTAGCGCCAGCTCTGCCATATCTCGTCACGCGCCTGCTGCAACACCGCCTCGTTGGTGGTGTTCTCCCACTTCACCAGTTCCTCGATGATGCGGAACAGCCGCTGCCGCTCCTTCTCCTGCGCCTTCTCGGTCTTGAAGATGTCCGGATGCGCCGAGGGATCATCGACCATCTGCGCGAAGATCACTGCCCGCGCCGCCGCGAGGGGCCGCCGCGCCCACCACAGGTGCAGCGTCGAAGGATGGCCGTGGCGGATGGATTTCTCGCGTGCGCTGGCGATGTTGATCGCCTCCAGCGGCAGGGCGACTTCGATGAGTTTCTTCTTGTAACTCATTTCAGTTTTCCTTCATACCCCGGCGCAAAGGAGCGATGGTGTTCGTGAGATTTGCCCTCTTCAAATACAGTTATCCCGGAATCGTCTACATAGCGAACATAGTCCAGGAACTTGGGAATGATCAGATCGGAGCTTCCGCTTTCAATTCGTTCCAGAACCTCATCCGCAATTGAGAACAACCAGGTCAGGTCATCGAGCGGGTGCCCCGGTACAAGATTCACTTCCACGGTCTCATTCTCGTGCCACGCCTTGGGTGCGTTGCCCTTGCGATAATGGAAAACCAGTCGCAGCAAAGACGCACAAATGTCGGCTTCGATATTTAGCCAATGGCCTTGGGGCATGCGCTCCTTGACCTTTGCCGCGATCCGGCTGGCGGCCCGTTGCAGTTCGACAATCTCTCGCGAAACGGGAGGCGGCGCAGGTTGGCCGTTGCCATACGAGTTCATGATGGCGCCACCGCTCGCGCCAGCAACTCGGCGAAGTCGTAATTCACGCTTGTCACTCCGAAATCAGGCTCACGTGTAAAAGGCTGCCTAACGTAATGAACCTTGTGATTGTTCTCGTCAAGGAATTCAACGATGGCAAGAACGAAATCATCGGGTTTGTTCAGGGAGTAAAGGATCTCGTTGCGCGTGACTGTAATGGTCGGCGCACCCGATACGCGGCCCTTGACCTCGATGAAGCGTAGCTTACCGGTGCCCGGAATGCGGCTCTCAATGTCGTAACCAAGTTTTTCGAGTTCTCGGTCGGTTGGGTCGAAGCCGAGACCGCGTTCGATGTCCATGATGATGGCGCGGGCGCGCGCGGCGCTTATCTGGGTGTCCGCCGGGGCAGTGGGTGGGGTGGCTGTCTGCCCGTTCATGGCACGGATGAGGCCGATGGGAATCACCAGCAGGCCGCCCAGCACGACCGGCGGCAGCGGTGAGAGTTGGGCTTCGAGCTTGAGTTCTTCCAGTCGTTTTTGCAGCCGCCCTTGCAGGAGGTCGGCACGTTTGCGGGCTTCGTCGGAGTTGAGTTTGGCGTTGGGTTTTCCGGCCTGTTCCTGCAGCTTGAGTTCTTCCGCGCGGTGATCCCAGTAGGTGATTTCCTTGGTGAGGCGGTCTTTCACCGCCGCTTCGGTTTTGGCGATGAGTTCGAGTTTGCGGTCGCGAACTTCGGCCAGGTGTTCCGGCACGACGTGGGCGATGGCATGGCCCTGTGCCCTTTGCTCCAGCTCGCGGTTGATCCACTGACATTCGGGCCGGTCGAGGATGGCGTCGATGCCCGGCTCGTCTGTCGCGAGGGGGCGGTAGTCGAGATAGGGTGCGTAATTGACATGGCGGGTGGCGCCGTCCGCATCCATCTCGACGTAGAGCATGCGCTTGGAAACGACGCGGCGTTCGCCGCCACGGGTGAGGCCGGCGTCCTGGATGGCGTGCTCCAGATAGAACAGCACGCGCGGGGAGTTGCCCGGATCGCGTTCATCCACCAGCACGGTGCCGCGCTTCAATAGGTCGCGGTTGCGCTCCAGGGTGAGGTCGATGACGGCATCGAGCAGCGGGTGGCCGGGGCAGACAAAGGCGGCCAGCGGCTCGCCCTGCGGTGCCACCAGGGATTTCTCGAAGGCGATGCGCTCGTAACGCGGCAGTACCGGTTCGCCAATGCCGATGAGGCGGTCGCGGTTGCGCACCGGGGCGGGAACGTGGGTGATCTCGAAGCGGCGGGGTTCGCGCTGTTTGGCGGTGCCGCCGAGCCGTTTGAAGGCTTCGTGAAAAAAGGATTCGATGTAGTGCGGTTGCAGGCGGCGGGCATCGGCACGTTCCATGTCTTCGCGGATACGCTGCACCCGGCTGATGTCCATGGCGTCGTGGGCGAGCACTCTTTCGTCGAGCAATTCCCGCAGATGATCCCGGTCGAGTGCGGTGTCGAGCACGGTGGTGAGGTAAGCCTTGACCTCAGGCCTTTCGCCGTGGCGGATGGCCTCGATCAGCAGCTCTCGCAGGGACTTGCCCTCGAACTGGAGCTTGCCGAGCACGTCGAACACCTGGCCACCCAGCGCCTGGCGCGCCTGTTCGAGCTTTTCCAGCAGCTTGTAATAGACGTCGCCTTCACGGGTCTCTTCGGCGACGAGGTTCCACAGGTGGCAGACTTCGGTCTGGCCGATGCGGTGGATGCGGCCGAAGCGCTGTTCGATCCGGTTGGGATTCCACGGCAGGTCGTAGTTGACCATCAGATGCGCGCGCTGGAGGTTGATGCCCTCGCCGGCCGCGTCGGTGGCCAGCAGCACCTGCACTTCGGGGTCGTGCTTGAAGGATTCCTGAACCTTCAAGCGCTCTTCGCGGCCAATGCCGCCGTGGATAATGACCACGGACTCCTTGCGCCCCAGCCTGTCGGTGATGCGCCCGGCGAGGTAGTTCAGGGTGTCGCGGTGCTCGGTGAAGATGACCAGCTTCTGGTGTGGCGAGTGCTTGGGAGGCGGTATCGCGCTGGCGCCATAGGGGGCATCGGGTTCGGCGACGCGATGCATCGATGCCTGGCCAGCGGCGCCCAGGGAGAAGATTCCGTCGAGCAGGCTGGCCAGTTCTCGCCACTTGGTGTCAGTGCCGCTGCGGCGGACAGCAAGGGCATAGCCTTCCAACCCCTTGAGAGTTTCGATTTCAATGCGCAGCTCGGCAATAGAGCGGGCAGCGGTGGCCTGATCGAGAATTTCTTCTTCGGCGGCTTCGACTTCGTTGTCCGGCGCTTCGTCCAGATCCTCGACATCTTCGCTATCGAGGACGGGGGCACTGGCGGCGACGATAGGGGCTACCTGCCCACCACGCTGGAGAACTTCCAGCTCACGCAGGCGGCTTTCCAGCCTCTCGCGGCGACGGCGCAGGGATTGGTAGATGGCCTCCGGCGACGAGGCAAGGCGGCGTTGCAGGATGGTGAGGGCAAAGCCGACGGTGCCGGCGCGCTTGTCGTTTTCCAGGGCTTCGGCGCGGTTGAATTCCTCGCGTACGTAGTCGGTGACGATCCGGTAAAGGTGGGTTTCGGCGTCCGACAGCTTGTAGGGCACGGTGTAGGCGATGCGCTGAGGGAACAGCGGCGTGCCATCGAACTTGAGCAGATTCTCCTTGACCATGCGGCGCATCAGGTCCGAGACATCGGCAGTGTGCACGCCATCGCGGTAACGGCCCTCGAAACGGTCGCCGTCGAGCAGGGCCATGAAGAGCTGGAAATCGGCCTCCTTGCCGTTGTGCGGGGTCGCCGTCATCAGCAGGAAATGCCGGGTGAGGGTCGAGAGCAGTTGGCCGAGACGATAACGCTTGGTGTACTTGGTTTCGCCACCGAATACGGTGGCCGACATCTTGTGGGCTTCATCGCAGACGACCAGGTCCCAACGGCCATCGGGCGCCTGGAGCTTCATCTGCACGTCTTCGTTGCGCGAGAGTTTGTCGAGGCGGGCGATGACCAGGTTGGTTTCGAGGAACCAGTTGCCGGTGCGCGCAGCTTCCAGTTTGTCGTTGGTGAGAATCTCGAAAGGAAGATGAAAGCGTCGATAGAGTTCGTCCTGCCACTGTTCGGCGAGACTGCCGGGGCAGACGATCAGGCAGCGTTGCAAGTCGCCACGGGCGATCAACTCCTTGATGAGCAGCCCGGCCATGATGGTCTTGCCGGCACCGGGGTCGTCCGCTAGCAGGAAGCGCAGCGGCTGGCGCGGCAACATGTGTTCATAGACGGCGGTGATCTGGTGCGGCAGCGGATCGACGACGGAGGTATGCACCGCGAGGACCGGGTCGAAGAGGTACGCAAGACGGATGCGTTGAGCCTCGGATACCAGACGGAACAGAGCGCCATCGCCGTCAAAGCTCCAGGGCCGGCCCATCTCGACAATTGCCAGCCGGGGTTCGTCGTGGCGGTAGAGTAATTCGTTGGCGACCTTGCCCTCGGGGGTCTTGTAAGTCAGTTCGAGCGCTTCTGAGCCAAACCACTGCACACTGACGACCGTAACCAAGGCATCTGGCACGATGCCGCGCAAGGCCGCATTTGGCTGGAGCTCTTCGAGCCTCATTGCTTCTCTGAATTCATATTCTTCACAGGCCAGGCTTACTCATACCCTGATTCGCTAAGATTGACCTGACTCCCTGCAGCAGCCACAAATCCATTTTCGTTACTCCTTACATTGCCGTGAACTTACAGGATGCGACTGAATATTAGGAAATTATGCCTCAAGAATGGGGATCGCCCGCATCCGCCAGACTTGTTCCCGCTGACGTGATCGCGATTTTTCCGATAGTAGAGAGCCTATTATCGGGTGGGTGAGTCTCAGGAGGTGAGCCTGCAGAGGTTTCGCAGCGTACTCTTCCGCAAGCTTTATTGTTCTGGCTGGTGTCTACGCCACGCGATTGGCGGCTTGGCCAAGGTCGCCGGCAGCTCGATCGAGCGCTGTGCTTTCCACTCCTCAGGCGTGATATGCAAAGCATCGGCCAGCGACTTGTCGCCGGCGAGTTCGCTCAGGACGCGCGGCGGCCCGCTACCGCGGTGTCAGCCCATGGAACGAGGCGCGCTTTGACGAGACTTTTCCCCGCCGCGTCGGACTGAAATGGGCATGCGCAGGCTCATCTGGTGAGCCTCGATGCGGGGACAATGGCTTCCATAGAAACGGACTCGCCGTCCACGCCGGAGGAGCCGATGGAGCGTCTCGGCGCCGGCATGGCCCGGAGCGCGCAAGCAGACGATGGACTATGCGTCCTCTTGCCATGCGGAGAAGTACCCGATGAAGTGGCTGCTCAGCGTAGCGCGAAGCCGCGCTGCGCTGAGCGGCGGACTGGCCCGCCTCAAGGGCCGGGGGGATTTGATTCCAGATTGCGGCCCCCGCCATTCGGCAAAGCCGCTAAAGAGGAGAAAGCAATGAACGAAAGCTGTTTTACCCAGGCTGACTGGGAGTCACTCGTCGCCGCATGCAGGCAGGGCGATATCGCCGCTCATCTCGCTGTCGATTTTGCCGCCAAGATGCCCACCCCGCCCCCGGCCGGCCCGACAACGCGGGACATCCTGACGGTATGGGCCGGCAGCAGGAATCCTCCCGGAAGCGGCCCGTCCCGGCTCAGCCGCAACGAGTCGTTCCTGAGCCAGGTCTGCGGCGCGGAACGGGCGACCCAGTTCGCCGTGTTTCTGGATCTCGCCGAGCACGAGCCAACCGGCGCGAAGGCGGTATTCGAGCGCATTCACGCGCTGGCGGCAAACGCTGCGGAGGAGGTGCCGAACATCGGCCGCATGGCCATGCCGGTGGAAGCGAAACAGATGTACCAGAATATGTGCCGGTTCATGATGCGGCTTGGGGAGACCGCCAAGGCAGCCGAAGACAGGGATCCATATGGCGTGCTGGACCCCGGAAGGCCGCGCCCGGCATGATCACCTCGATCGCGTCGACGCCGGGCGCGAGCCGCGCGATGCCCTGGCCGGCCGAGCCGGTCAAGGCGAGAGAGCCGGTTCGCTGAATGACCTTGCCTGACGTGTCCAGGGGCCGGCGCCGGCCGTTGCTCTTCCTAGACTTCGACGGGGTATTGCACCCGTCACTGTGCCTGGAGGCGGAGCATTTCTGCCGGCGGCCGCTATTCGAGGAAGTGATGCGGCGCTTCCCGGCGGTGCGCATCGTCATTTCCTCCAGCTGGCGCCACCACTTCGCCATCGAGCGGCTGCGCCCGAGCTTTTCCGGGGACATCGCGGAGCGGATCGACGACACTACTTCCCTCTTGGTGCCGGGCGGGCCGGCGAATCGTTTCGAGGAAATCATGGCCTTCGTTAGCTCCCGGGGCTTGGACGAGGCGGGCTGGCTGGCGCTCGACGACTCGGCCTTCGAGTTTCCCCGGGGCTGCGCCAATCTGGTGTTGTGCGACGGCCGCTTCGGGCTGACCGAGGACGTGGCGATGCGGCTTGCAGGGCGGCTGGCCCTGATGAGCGGGGAACCGTAGGCGGCAGCGCTCCGGCCAACCGGCCTCATCCGGCAAGCCCTCACGCTGCTGGATCAACTTTCATCAACTGACCATGTGACCACCATGAAAAAATTCCCTGGATTGCTTGCCATCGCGACGGTGGCGCTGGCTCCGGCCGCAGCCCTGGCCCAGGACGACAGCGAGCGCATCTTCCGCAAGGCCCAGGCCTACACGGTGCGCGTCAAGACCTCGGTGCCGGTGCCGTTTGCAGGAGACAAGCGCGGCACCCTCATCGGGGCCGGCTTCGTGGTCGATGCAGGACGCGGCTGGATCATGACCAACGCCCACGTGGTTTCCCGCTCGCCCGCCAGGGTGCAGGTCGCCTTCCATGGCCAGGAGTTCGGCCCGGCGCGCAAGGTCTACGTCGATCCCTTCCTCGACCTTGCCGTCATCGAGGCCCGGCCGGAAGATGGCCGCATGCTGGCCGCGGCCGAGCTTGAATGCCGGGACCAGCCCGCCATGGGCCATCCGGTCGGCGCCTATGGCCATCCCTGGCGCTTTTACTACACCGGCACGCGAGGGATCGTCTCCGGTGTGACGAGCAAGTACCGCACCGAGTACCTGCAGACCGACGCGCCCGTCGACAGCGGCAACTCGGGCGGGCCGCTGATCAGCCTGACGAGCGGGAAGATCGTCGGCATCAACACCGCTGCAATGAAGGAGCCGAAGTCGAAGAACACCAACTTCGCGGTATCTATGAAATACGCCTGTCGGGTGCTGGAGCTGCTCCAGGCAGGACGCGATCCCTCACCGCCGCAGCTTCCCCTGGTCTTCTTCCGCAATCTCGACGGCGAGCGCACGGTGAAGGTAGCACGAAGCCTTCTGCCCGGGCAGGAACTTCCCTTGCGGGCCGGGCATATCATCAAGACGGTGGAGGGCATGCCGGGACGGGTATCCAACCCGACCCAGCTCATCCATGCCCTGCGCGGCCGGCTGGAGACAGTTACCCTGACGGTGGAGGAGAACGGCGCCGAGCGGAGCATCAGCGGACGCCTGTCTCCCGCGGATAGCACACTGAACCGGAATGGCGTTTTCGTGTCGGGCATCCTGTTCGCCTTGCGAGACACCTTCCGCGAAGTGGCCGACATCGCCTTTCCCGAGATCGAGGTGCACTATGTCGAGGACGGCTCGACCGGCCAGGCGATCGAGATCGAGGCCATGGATTTCCTGGAGCAGGTCGACGGCAGGGCTGTCAAAAGCCTTCAGGAGCTCTCGGATCTCCTGGCCACCGCCGTGCGGGAGCAGCGCCCCGCGCTGCTCACCTTGCGCAGGCTGGACATTGCGGAGGAGATCGGCATGTCCAGCATCGAGAGAACCCTGCAGGTCGAGGGCCTGCGCTGGATTGGGGAGAGTCAGAATCGACCTTGACGTTCGGAAGAGCGCAGCAGTAGGTGTTACAGGCGAGCAAGAACGTAAGCGCAAAACTATGCTCACCGTCTCAAAATCGGCCGAAGCAGACGTCGCGTCCTTTCTGTAAGGAAATTGCAACGTTCGCTTTTGGCATTCAGAGTCAATGGTAGAAATGACCCAGGGTAGGGCAAGCGCGAGGGGCAGGCCAGTACCCCGGAAAACGAAAGTTATTGAACGGACAGGTGTAGGAAGAATGGCTTGTCATTCAAATAAATACAGTGGCATCATGTCGTCCGTTCACTAACTGTTCGGCGTCTCGGCGGTGTCCTGTTCTATGCGAATAGAGTGTGGTTTGTGCGCCATCCGTGACTGGCAGCCCAGCGATGAGGCTGCCTTAGTTGCCGCCGCAAATAATAGGAACGTTTGGCGAAACCTTCATCACCGTTTCCCCAATCCCTTCACGCAGGCCGATGCAGTGAAATGGTTCTCTTCGCTGACCGCCATGCCCGAGCCCACGCATTGGGCCATTGAAGTCAATTGCGTCGCCGTCGGCGGAGTCGGTGTCGACCTCGGAGAAGGTATCTATGCCAAGTCTGGACACTTCGGCTACTGGCTTGGCGAAAAATATTGGGGACGTGGCATCATGACAGCCGCTGTCCGCGCCGCCTCAGAATACGCGATGTCTCATTTTGGGTTTGTGCGCCTGGAAGCTCCCGTGTTCGCCTGGAATCCTGCCTCCATGCGGGTGCTCGAAAAGGCGGGCTTTGAGCGAGAGGGCATTCTCCGCAAGAGTGTCCTTAAGGACGGTCAGTTGATAGATCAGGTTCTTTATGCTCTCGTCCGCTAACGCGACGCCGAACCTCTCGGTCAACCGGACCGCCTGCAAGCTGCGCTTGCAGGTTCCCTCCGGCCTTCGGCCTCCGGCGGCCGGTTACCTACAACTACAAGGGCATCGTTGGGCATCACAAGGCATCGCCATATGCTTTTCATAGTGCGGGTCATGGACAAACCGGAGTGCCTCGCAACGCGCAAGCAATTCTTGCCGGCGCACCTCCATTGGCTGGAGAAACATCAGCAAACCGTTCTTGTTGCCGGCTCACTTCGGTCAGAAGCGGATGCAGTACCGGTCGGAGGTCTCTGGGTCGTCGAGGCCCAGAGCAAGGCTGAGGTTGAATCACTGTTCCTCACCGACCCTTTCTGGGTTCATGGGCTCCGTCAAAGCTTCGAGGTTCTTTACTGGTCAAAGGCTTTCCCAGAACGCAGAGTTCCAGTGTGAATTCAGACGTTGAAAGCGGACGTTCAGAACTGGCCTGATTCAACAAGAAGTGATGTCCGCTTCGGCCGATTATGCGGATCGCTCGATTATGTGGAGCCATCTGCGGGGATGCGCGCGAGTCATAGACATGCGTTGGCTGGCGCGCATTTCATCCTCCGCATAATCACAGTGTTTTCAAGAAGCCGCCCAGTAAGCCAGGCCAATGTCAGTATTTTCCGCTTTTCAAATTACTGGCAGAATCATGGGCAACGCCAGTCCAATGGGTAGCTAGACGGGTAGCCATGAGGAAACATGAAGATGAAACGCCGCGCCAGTACTAGCATTTTGCCATTTTTCAACCTTACGTTCTGCAACCTGTAGCGCCGGTCCGCCCGGCCGACGAACCCGAACTGCTGAATTTCCAGAATCGCGGTGGGCAGCTTCCGCCCTGTCAGGCGCGCCAGTTGTACGGATGATTGAACGCTATGGCGAG
>WBUF01000049.1 GCA_008933825.1 Rhodocyclaceae bacterium
CCCCGCAGCCGCCGCCCGCCGCACAAGACCGCGCACCGGCCGCTGCCGCTTCTGTGGGTCCCCAGCCGGATGCCATCATCAAGCTGAACCCCGGCAGCGACCGCCTCACCCGCGAGATGGAAGCGCGCCTGGCGGCGATTGCGGCCAGGGCCCGCGAGGACGCGCGCGTCATGCTGCGCCTGGAAAGCTACGTTCCCGACGGCGGCAGTCCTTCGCTGAACCTGCTCCGGGCCGAGCAATCGTTGCAGCTGATCAAGAAGCGCCTGGTGGACCTGGAGGTCTCCCCGCGGCGGATTGTCCTGGCGCCGTTCGGCGAGGAGTACGCCACGGCGCGCGATGAACGCCGCTACTGGGTGGAGATCTACCTGATCAAGCCGCGGCTGTAGCGGATTATTTTCAGATTTCGTTTGCTATTGGCCGCAATACAGTGCATAGTGCGCGCCAGCGATCTTCAAGTAGCGCTGTTGTTGTCTGGTTCAGTATCCGCGGTTCCCGCGGTATTTCTCCCTTCACCACCCTGCCGTCTTGAGCTTCGCCCTCCAGGGGCAACCCCTATTTTCGGTTCATAAAGGAATTCAAGTTATGGCAACAGGCACCGTGAAGTGGTTCAACGATTCGAAGGGCTTTGGCTTCATCACCCCGGAAGCGGGCGGCGAGGATCTTTTCGCCCATTTCTCCGCGATCCAGGGCCAGGGTTTCAAGACCCTGAAGGAAGGCCAGAAGGTCAGTTTCGACATCACCACCGGCCCGAAAGGCCAGCAGGCGTCGAACATCCGCGCGGCCGACTGAGCAGGCCGGCGGCAAAACGGCATGGCGCCCGCGCCCGGCCGCCGCCCCACCGGAAGAGCCCGGCACTGCCGGGCTTTTTTCTTTCCGTCCCGAACCTGGAGCGCACGCATGGCCAAGGAAGAACTCATCGAAATGAACGACGTGGTGATGGAAGTGCTGCCCGACTCCCGTTTCCGCGTCACGCTCGACAACGGCCACGATCTCGTGGCGTACACGGCGGGCAAGATGCGCAAGCACCACATCCGCATCATCGCCGGCGACAAGGTGTCGCTGGAAATCTCGCCCTACGATTTGAGCAAGGGGCGCATCTGCTTCCGCCACATCGAGGGCCGCGCACCCGCCGCCCCGGCGCGGCGCAGGTTCTGAGCTAGCGGCCGGCTGCAGCGGCCGGCTGCAGCGCGATCGTGCGCGCGCGCAGCTGGCCGCAGCCGCCGTCGACGTCCTGTCCGGCGGACCGGCGCAGCTTGGTGAGGATGCCGCGCCGGTAGAGCGCGAGCGACATCGCCTCGGCGCGCTCGCGCAACGGGCGCCGGTAGCCGGCACCGTCCGTCTCGTTGTAGGGAATCAGATTCATCACCGCATACTTCCCGGCGAGCAGCCGGGCGATGCCGTCCACTTCGGCGTCGCTGTCGTTCACGCCTTCCAGCAGGGTCCACTGGTACTGGATCGGGTAGCCGGTCTCCTGCGCATAGGTTTCGCCGAGTTCGACCAGTTCGGCCGGATCGATACGCGGCGCGCGCGGCAGGAGCCGTGCGCGCAGTGCGGCGTCGGTGGTGTGCAGCGACAATGCCAGCGCCGGCCTGACGGTGCAGCGCGGCAGCCGTTCGAAGACGCGGCGGTCGCCGACGGTGGAGAAGACCAGGTTCTTGTGGCCGATGTCGCCCAGCGTGCCGAGCAGTTCGATGGCCTCGATCACGTTGTCCAGGTTGTGCGCCGGCTCGCCCATGCCCATGAATGCCACTTTCCTTACCGCACGCCGGCTGCGGGCGAGCGCCACCTGGGCGACGATCTCGGCGCTGCCGAGCTGGCGCAGCAGGCCGTCGCGCCCCGTCATGCAGAAGGTGCAGCCGACCGCGCAGCCGACCTGGGTGGAGACGCAGAGGCCGCCGCGCGGCAGCAGCACGCTTTCCACCGCCTGGCCGTCGGCCAGTTCGAGCAGCAGCCGGACGCCGTCCGCGCCGGGGTGCGCGCTGCGCAGTCGGGCGAGGCCGCGCAGTGCCTCAGCCAGGGCAGGCAAGTCCTGGCGCAGTTCCCGCGGAAGGAAATCCTCCGCCCGGCTGCGGCCGGCGCCGAGCGGCAGCGCCCGCGTCCAGTTGCGCAGCACGAGCGCCTCGTGCGCCGGCTTGGCGCCCGAGGCACGCAGGCGCTGGCGGAGGTGTTCGATGTTCATGGGAGGCGGAATGCTAGCACCGTTTCTGGTGCGGGGCGGTAACCGTGGCGCTTGTCGGGATACCGGGTTTCCCGCCGCAAAAGTCAGTCCCGGCGACACGGCGAAAAAACGCCCCGGCCGCAGCTGCGGACCGGGGCGCTGGCGAAAGCGGATGCTTACGGCTTCGCCGGCGGGCTGTAGGCCTTCGGCTGGATGCCGAGTTCGGCGGTGAGGCGCTTGCTGGAGGCGATCTCGCCGCGCACGAAGCGGCCGAATTGCGACGGCGTCATGTTCATCGGCTCGGCGCCCATTTTGGCGAGCTTCTCGCGCACGTCGGGCGAGGCGAGCGCGCGCTCGACGTCCTGGGCGATCCGGTCCACCGTCGCCGATGATGTCCCGCCCGGCGCCCACATGCCGAACCAGGCGTAGCTTTCGACGTTCGGCAGGCCGGCTTCGGCCATCGTCGGGACCTGGGGCAACATGGCCGAGCGCCTGTCGCCGGTCACCGCCAAGGGCACCAGCTTGCCTTCGCGAATGCCGGCCATGGCACCGGCCACCGGCGGGAACCAGAAGGCGGCATCGCCCTTGGCCACCGCACCGTTCGCCTCGACCAGGGACTTGACGCTGACGTTGGCGGCGTCGAACTTCGCCTGCCGGCGGAACTGCTCGGCGACGAAGTAAACCTGGGTCGAGGTGCCGAGGGATGCGTACTTGAGGGGCGCGGCCTTCGCCTTGGCGACGAGATCGGCGACGCTCTTCGCGCCCAGCGACGGCGAGGCGACCAGGGCGAAGGGCTGGCGGGCGAAGGGTGCCACGGGGGCGAAATCCCGCTCCGGGTCATACGGCAGGTTGGTGTACAGGCCGGCATCGACGGCGTAGGAAATGGAATGCGCGAGCAGGGTGTATCCGTCGGCCTTGGCCTTGGCGACGCTGTCGACGCCCGGCACGGTGGTCGGCCCGCCGCGGTTCTCGACCTGAACCGGCTGGCCCCAGAGCTGGGACAGTTTCTGCGCGAGGACGCGCCCGACCAGATCCGCCGCGTTGCCCGCGGGATAGGGAATCACCACCTTCACCGGCTGGGCCGGAAACCTGGCGACCTCCTGCGTTCCGGCGCAGCCGGCCAGAACGGTTGCGAATGCGCAGGCCGAAACGATGCGGGTAATGCTTTTCATGCATGCCTCCTTTGAGAGGTTGGAAATGAATTCATGGCAGCCTTCCTGATGTCATACTGCTCTCATGCGCAAGGAGATGGCTTGAGTTATATCATTGTCATTGTGTTTTAGGCTTCAAGGACTAATCGCATGAAGGGACGGATCGGGGCGGTCATCTTCGACTTCGAGGGCACGCTGGTCGATTTCCAGTGGCGGCTGGCGGAAGCGGAGGCGGAGCTGCGCCAGGCTTTCGCTGCACAGGGCTTCGGCACGGCGGGCAACTACGCCGAGCTGTGGAACGCGGCGGCCGATCTCGCCGTGCCGCAAGGACGGCTGGCGGCGCTGCGCGCCGTGCTCGGTCCGGTCTACGACCGCTGGGATGCCGATGCGCTCGCGCGCTGGTCGCCGCGGCCCGGCGCGGCCGAACTGCTGCAGGCGCTGGCCGGGCGCGGTGTGCGTACCGCCATGGTGAGCAACATCGGGCGCGCGGCGCTGGGGAGTGCGCTCGGCCGCTTCGGCCTCGACCGCTGGCTCGCGCCGGTGGTGAGCCGCGACGACGTGAGCTTCATGAAGCCGCGCGCGGAGGGCACGCTGCGTGTCCTGGCGGAACTGAAGGCGCCGCCGGCGGAGGCGCTCTTCGTCGGCGACAGCCGCGCCGACGTGCTCGCCGCCCGCGCCGCCGGCCTGCGCGTGGCCATCGTCCGCGGCGGCGAGTGCGAGGAATCCGCCTTCGCCGCGCTGCCGCCCGACCATTTCGTCTCGCGGCTCGACGAGATCGCCGGGCTGGCCGGCTGAGCGCTTACTTCTTCTGCTGGTCCAGCCGGAACTTGACGAAGGAACCCGGCGCATCCTCGATCGGCTTCAACTTGCCCTTGGCGGGGTCGCGTGCCGGCACCTTGTCGCCGCCGCGATCGTCGCCATTCAGGCCGCCGATCCATTGCTGCCAGTCGCTCCACCACGAGCCGGGATGCTGCGCGGCGCCCTCGAACCAGGCGTCGGGCGTGTCGGGCAGCTTGTCCGCCTCGTTGGTCCAGAAGTGGTACTTGTTGGCGGCGGGCGGGTTGACGATGCCGGCGATGTGGCCGGAGCCGCCGAGCACGAAGCGCACCGGGCCGCCCAGGCGCGTGGCGCCGAGATAGGTGCTCTTCCACGGCGCGATGTGGTCTTCCACCGTGGAGATGAAGTAGGCCGGCACCTCGACCTTGGAAATGTCGATGGGCACGCCGGCGAGTTCGATGCCGCCCGGCTCCTTGAGCAGGTTCTTCATGTACATGTTGCGCAGGTAGAAGCTGTGCATCCGGTACGGCATGCGCGTCGAGTCGGAGTTCCAGAACAGCAGGTCGAAGGGGAAGGGCTCCTTGCCCATCAGGTAGTTGTTCACCACGAAGGACCAGATCAGGTCGTTCGAGCGCAGCATGTTGAAGGTGGTGCCCATCTCGGAGCCTTCGAGGTAGCCGCGCTCCTGCATTTTTTTCTCGAGGCTGGCGACCTGCTGCTCGTCGATGAACACGCCCAGCTCGCCGGGAATCGAGAAGTCGAGCAGCGCGACGAAGAAGGTCGCCGAGACGATGCGCTTGTCCTTCTTCACGGCGTTGTAGCCCAGCGTCGAGCCGAGCAGCGTGCCGCCGAGGCAATAGCCGATCAGGTTCACTTCGTCCGTGCCGCTCTGCTTGCAGACGGCGTCGAGCGCGGCGAGCGAGCCTTCGGTCATGTAGTCCTCGAAGCCCTTCTCGGCCAGGCGCTTGTCCGGGTTCACCCAGGAGATGACGAAGACGGTGTGGCCCTGGTCGGTGGCGTACTTGATGAAGGAGTTCGACTGGCGCAGGTCGAGGATGTAGTACTTGTTGATCCACGGCGGGATGATCAGGAGCGGCCGGCGGTACTGCTTCTCCGTCGTCGGGTTGAACTGCAGCAACTGGATCAGCTCGTTCTGGAACACCACCTTGCCCGGCGTGACGGCAACGTTGCGACCCAGCTCGAAGGCGGAGGGGTCCGTCATCTTGACGCGCAGCTGGCCGTCGCCCTCCTCGATGTCGCGCAGCAGGTTGTTGAAGCCCTTCAGCAGGTTCTGGCCGTGGGACTTCACCGTCTCGCGGAACACCTCGGGGTTGGTCAGGGCGAAGTTGGAAGGCGAGAGCGCGTCGATGTACTGGCGCGTGAAGAAGTTCACCTTCTTCTCCGTCTCCGGCGGGAGCCCCTCGACGCTGGTCACCACGTCGTGCACATGGCGGGCGGTGATGAGGTAGGACTGTTTGATGAAGTCGAAGAGGAAGTGCTCCTCCCATTCCTCGTCCTTGAAGCGGCCGTCGCCCTTGCGCGGCGTCGCCACCGGCTGGGTTTCCAGCCCGGCGAAGCGCAGCATGGAGTGCTGCCACAGGGAGAAGTAGTCCCACACCAGGTTCATCTGCGCCTGTGCCAGCTTGTAGGGGTTGGCGAGCAGCTTGGCCATCATGTCCATGAAGGCCTGGGCGATGCCCAGCTCGTCGGAGGGCGCCTGGATGCCGTGCTTGATCTGGCGCTGCATGTGCTCGGTGATGAGCTTCGAGGCGCGGCTGGCGACCTCGGCATAGGTGTGGGCGACCTCCTTCGGGTCGGGCAGGGCGGGCTTGCGGGATTCCTGTTGCTGCGCGGACATCGAACCTCTCCTTTCAGACGGCGACGAAACGGATCACGCCGTCGGCGCCGCGCGAGCGGCGCACGCGGCCGGCGTGCTCCAGATAATTCAGGTGGGCGATCGACTCGCCCATGGCAAACATGGTCTGGTGGGCGTCCAGCGCGCGGCTGAACAGCGTCGGGATCAGTTCGCAGGCACTCTTCGGCGCATCGAGCACCGCAAGCAGCGCCGCGAAGCGCTCCTCGTGGTGGGCGGCGAGCTGGGCGGCGCGCGCGTGGATGCCGCGGAAGGGCTTGCCGTGCGAGGGCAGCACCAGGGTGTCCCCGGGCAGTTCGGTGAAGCGCTCGACCGAGTCGAGGAACCAGCCAAGCGGGTCGCCGTCCGGGTTCGAGGACATGGCGCTGACGTTGGTCGAGATGCGCGGCAGCAGCATGTCGCCGGAAATCAGCACGCCGAGCTCGGCGCAATGCAGCGAGGCATGCTCGGGCGAATGGCCGTAGCCGACGATGACGCGCCAGTCGTTGCCGCCAATGCGCAGCAGGTCGCCTTCCATGAGGCGGCGGTATTCTACGGGCAGGCCGTCGACGCGGCTGCGATAGGTCGGGCCGCGGTCGAAAAGCATGGCGGCGCGCGCCTCGTCGAGGCCGTGGCGGCGAAAGAAGCCGACCATGCCGTCGACGTCGTAGTTGGGCAGCTGGTGGAACCAGGCATAGGCGTTGAGCATCTCGCCCTGGGTGATCCAGATGCCGGCGCCGGTTTTTTCGCCCAGCCAGTGCGCGAGTCCGAGGTGGTCGGGGTGACAGTGCGTGACGACGATGCGCTTGACCGGCTTGGCGCGGCAGTGCGCGGCGAGCACCGTCTCCCAGCCGGCCTTCAGCTCGTCGAGGTTGAGGCCGGTGTCGACGACGGTCCAGCCGTCCGCCTCCTCCAGCAGCCACAGGTTGATGTGGTTCAGCTCGAAGGGCAGCGCCATGCGCAGCCAGCGCACGCCGGGCAGGAGCTCCCGCGCTTCGCCGGCGGCGGGCAGTTCCTCATAGGGATAGACAATCGGGTCGGGCGGCTTCAATTGCGCAATGTCAGGAAAAGTGATTAACTCGGCACGTCGTGCCGTAGCTTTGTTGCAGCGCACAATATTCTATACCTGAACATGCCCCGGGAACAGACCTACACGATCACCGAACTGGCGCGGGAATTCGATATTACCCCGCGCGCCATCCGCTATTACGAAGACCAGGGCCTGATCAGCCCGGAGCGCGCCGGCCAGAGCCGCGTGTATACCAAGCGCGATCGCACCCGCCTGAAACTTACCCTGCGCGGTCGCCGGCTCGGCCTGTCCCTCGCTGAGATCCGCGAACTCATTGATATGTATGATGTTGGCCGGGACCAGCGGTCCCAGCTGTCGAAATTTCTGGCCGTTCTGAGCCGCCAGCGCACCGCCCTGGAACGGCAGCGCGAGGATATCGAGGCGGTGCTGGCGGAGATCGTCTCCCTGGAAGGCCGCACCCACGAGTTGCTGGGCGCGGGGGCCGGCAGGATGTCCGGCAAAAAAAATTTGGCGAAGCGATGACGTTGACGTCAACGTCAAAGCCCCCTAAGATTGGTTGACGTTAACGTCAACGTCAACCTGATCCGGACCCGCAAGGCCGAGGAACCATGCCCCATCGAGCACGCCCCGAGCACACACCTCACACGCCGCGCAATCCGGACTGGGAAGCCACGGTGCGCGCCAGCTTTGCACGGCAGGGCGTCATGGGCCTGATCGGCGCCTCGATGGCGACGCTGACCCCTGGCCGCTGCGAGATCCGCCTGCCATTCCGCGCCGACCTGACCCAGCAGAATGGTTACTTCCACGCCGGCGTCACCAGCACCATCGTCGACAGCGCCGGCGGCTATGCCGGCCTGACGCTGATGCCGCCCGGCGCCGAAGTGCTCACCGTGGAGTTCAAGCTCAACCTGCTGGCGCCGGCCGACGGCGAGCTCCTCGTCGCGGAAGGCGAAGTGCTGAAGTCCGGCCGCAACCTCGTCATCACGCGCGGCGAGGTTTACGCCATCCGCGGCGGCAAGGCCACCCATTGCGCGACGATGCAGCAAACCCTCATGACCATGTACCCGAAGGAAAGCAAATGATCGGACTCGACTTCAACCTGGGCGAAGACATCGACGCGCTGCGCGACGCCGTCTGGCAGTTTGCGAAGAAGGAGATCCTGCCGCGCGCGGCCGAAATCGACCGCGACAATCTGTTTCCCGCCGACCTGTGGCAGAAGCTCGGCGACATGGGCCTGATGGGCCTCACCGTCGACGAGGAATACGGCGGCACCAGGATGGGCTACCTCGCCCACATCGTCGCCATGGAGGAGATCTCGCGCGCCTCGGCCTCGGTCGGGCTCTCCTACGGCGCGCACTCCAATCTGTGCGTGAACCAGATCCGCAGGAACGGCAGCGAAGCACAGAAGAAGAAATACCTGCCCAAGCTGGTTTCCGGCGAGTACGTCGGCGCGCTGGCGATGTCGGAGCCCGGCGCCGGTTCCGACGTGGTGTCGATGAGGCTGCGCGCCGACCTGAAGGGGACCGGGGCAAATGCGCGCTACGTCCTGAACGGATCGAAGATGTGGATCACCAACGGCGGCGACGCCGACACGCTGGTCGTCTATGCCAAGACCAACGTCGACGGCGGCGCCAAGGGCATGACCGCCTTCATCGTCGAGAAGGGCTTCAAGGGCTTCTCGAAAGGCCAGCACCTCGACAAGCTCGGCATGCGCGGCTCCAACACCTTCCCGTTGTTCTTCGACGATTGCGAGGTGCCGGCGGAGAACGTTCTCGGCGGCGAGGGCAGCGGCGCCCGCGTGCTGATGAGCGGCCTCGACTACGAGCGCGCCGTGCTCTCCGGCGGCCCGCTCGGCATCATGGCCGCCTGCATGGACACGGTGATTCCCTTCGTGCACGAGCGCAAGCAGTTCGGCCAGAGCATCGGCGAGTTCCAGTTGATGCAGGGCAAGCTCGCCGACATGTACAGCACCTGGCAGGCCTGCCGCGCCTATGTGTACGCCGTCGGCAAGGCCTGCGACCGCGGCGACCACGCGCGCACCCTGCGCAAGGACGCCGCCGGCGCCATCCTGTATTCCGCCGAGAAGGCGACCTGGATGGCCGGCGAGGCGATCCAGGCGCTCGGCGGTGTCGGCTACACCAATGAATTCCCCACCGGCCGCCTGTGGCGCGACGCCAAGCTCTACGAAATCGGGGCCGGCACGTCGGAGATCCGCAGGATGCTGATCGGCCGCGAACTGTACAGCGAGACCATGCCGTGAGCAGGGGCGCCGAGGCCCTGAAGCAGGAGTGGCTTGCTGCGGTCGGCAAACAGGCCCGGGCGCCCGGCGTCATGCCCTTGTCGACCTACCAGGAAATCGGCGGCCTGGAAATTTTCCAGCGCATGCTGCGCGGCGAGCTGCCCTCGCCGCCGATCGCCGCCACGCTGGATTTCGCACTGGTCGAGGTGGAACGGGGCCGCATCGTCTTTCAGGGCCATCCGGCGCACGCCCACCTGAACCCCATCGGCACCATCCACGGCGGCTGGCAGGCGACGCTGCTCGATTCCTGCATGGCCTGCGCCGTGCAGACGGAGCTCGAGGTCGGCCAGGCCTTCACCTCGCTGGAGATCAAGGTAAATTTCCTGCGCGCGCTGACCGACAAGGTTGGCCCGGTGCGCGCCGAAGGCCGGGTCATCCAGGTCGGCAGGCAGATCGGCATCGCCGAGGGCAGCCTCTACGACGCGGCCGGCAAGCTCTATGCGCACGGCACCACGACCTGCCTCGTCTTTCATCACGAAAACCTGAAGCGCATATGATCGAAACCGCACGCGGCACCGTGCACGAGTGGCAGCGCGACCACATGGGCCACATCAACGTGCGCGCCTACCTGGAGTTCTTCGACCATGCCGCCTGGCAGACCTACGCCGCGCTTGGCCTCACCGCCTCGCTGCTGCGAAGCGGCGCCGTGAATCTCGCCGCCGTGCAGCAGAACGTCAGCTACCTGAAGGAACTCTATCCCGGCGACACCGTCGCGGTGCGCACCGGCGTGCTGGAGCTGCGCGAGAAGGTGGTGCGCTTCCGCCACGAGCTCAGCAATACCGAGACCGACGAACTGGCCGCCACCTGCGAATTCACCATCGTCTGCCTCGATGCGAAGACGCGCAAGTCCTGTCCCTTTCCCCCCGTGGTGGCCGAGCGCGCGCGCGGCCTGATGATCGAGGAGGCATGATGGCCGCCGTCCGCCGGGCCGTCCCAAGGACGGCGAAGCCAACGACCGGGAGCCGCGAATCGGCGAACAATCGTCATCCCCTTCCCCGGGAAGGGGGGCGGGGGGTAGGCGGTCAGATGATCGAAACCTATCGCGGTACCGTCTACCCATGGCACTGCGACCACATGGACCACATGAACGTCATGTGGTACGTCGGCAAGTTCGACGAGGGCACCTGGAACTTCTTTTCCATGCTCGGCATCACGCCGAGCTATCTGCGCGACAACGGCCGCGGCATGGCGGCGGTCGAGCAGCGCATCGCCTACAAGCGCGAGCTGCATGCCGGCGACACCGTGGCGGTGCGCACCGGCGCCCTCGAGGTGAAGGAGAAGTCGGTGCGCTTCGTGCACGAGATGCGCAACGCCGAGACCGGCGAAGTGTCCGCCATCACGCTCCTCACCGGCGTCTTCCTCGACACTGCGGCGCGCAAGGCCTGCGCCTTCCCGGAGCACTTCCGCAGCCGCATGGAAAAGTTCAGAATCGACTATGACTTCCCCTGGAAGGACTGAGCCATGAGCAAGGACCCGATCGTTATCGTATCCGCCGCCCGCACGCCGATGGGCGGCTTCCAGGGCGACTTCGCCTCGCTCGCCTGCGCCCAGCTCGGCGCGGCCGCCATCCGCGCCGCCGTTGCGCGCGCCGGCCTCAAGCCCGAGCAGGTCGAGGAAGTGATCATGGGCTGCGTGCTGCCCGCCGGCCAGGGCCAGGCGCCGGCGCGCCAGGCGGCGCTCGGCGCCGGGCTGGCGCTTTCCGCCGGCTGCACCACGGTGAACAAGATGTGCGGCTCGGGCATGCGCGCGGCGATGTTCGCCCACGACATGCTGGCAGCCGGCAGCAACGACATCCTCGTCGCCGGCGGCATGGAGTCGATGTCGAACGCGCCTTACCTGCTGCCCAAGGCGCGCGGCGGCATGCGCCTCGGCCACGGCCAGGTCTATGACCACATGTTTCTCGACGGACTGGAAGACGCCTACCAGAAGGGCCGCCTGATGGGCACTTTCGCCGAAGAGTGCGCCGAGAAGTACGGCTTCACCCGCCAGGCCCAGGACGAGTTCGCCATCCGCTCGACGACGCGCGCGCAGCAGGCCATCGAGGACGGCACCTTCGCCTGGGAGGTCGCGCCGGTGACGGTGGCCGGCAAGAAGGGCGACGTGGTGGTAGACAAGGACGAGCAGCCGCTCAAGGCCCAGCTCGACAAGATTCCCTCGCTCAAGCCCGCCTTCAGGAAGGACGGAACGGTGACGCCGGCCAACTCCAGCTCCATTTCCGACGGCGCCGCGGCGCTGGTGATGATGCGCCGCTCCACCGCCGACAAGCTCGGCCTCGCGCCTCTCGCCGTCGTCGTCGGCCAGTCCACGCATGCCCACGAGCCGGGCTGGTTCACCACCGCCCCGGTAGGCGCGATGCAGAAGCTTTTCGTGAAGACCGGATGGAGCGCGGACAAGGTCGACTTCTACGAGATCAACGAGGCCTTTGCCGTGGTGACCATGGCGGCCATGCACGACCTGAAGCTGCCGGCGGAGAAGGTGAATATCCACGGCGGCGCCTGCGCGCTCGGCCATCCCATCGGCGCCTCCGGTGCGCGCATCCTCGTTACCCTGCTCGGCGCGCTGAGGAAATACGGCGGCAAGCGCGGCGTGGCCAGCCTGTGCATCGGCGGCGGCGAGGCCACCGCCATGGCCATCGAGCTGCTGTAAGTCATGCTGCTCACGCAGGAACAGGAAATGATCCGCGACGCCATGCGCGACTTCGCACGCGAGCGCCTGGCGCCCTTCGCCGCGGAGTGGGATCGCAAGGCCACCTTTCCGAAGGAGGCCTTGCAGGAACTCGCCGGCCTCGGCGCCTTCGGCATGGCGGTGCCCGAGCGCTGGGGCGGCGCGGGCATGGACTACGTCTCCCTCGCGCTGGCGCTGGAGGAGATCGCCGCCGGCGACGGCGCCACCTCGACCATCATCAGCGTGAACAACTCCGTGGTGTGCGGCCCCATCCTCGCCTTCGGCAGCGACGCGCAGAAGGAGCGGTTCCTCAAGCCGCTGGCGAGCGGCGCGCAGCTCGGCTGCTTCTGCCTGACCGAGCCGCACGTCGGCTCCGACGCCGCCGCTATTCGCACGTCAGCCGTGAAAGACGGCGACGAATGGGTGCTCAACGGCGTCAAGCAGTTCATCACCTCGGGCAAGAATGCCCAGGTCGCCATCGTCTTCGCCGTCACCGACAAGGCGGCGGGCAAGAAGGGCATCTCCGCCTTCATCGTGCCGACCGATGCGCCCGGCTACGTCGTCGCCCGCATCGAGGAGAAGATGGGCCAGCACGCCTCCGATACGGCGCAGATCCTGCTGGAGAACTGCCGCGTCCCGGCGGCGAACCTGCTCGGCGCCGAGGGCGAGGGCTACCGCATCGCGCTGGCCAATCTGGAAGCCGGCCGCATCGGCATCGCCGCCCAGTCGGTCGGTATGGCGCGCGCGGCGTATGAAGCGGCGCTGAAGTACGCCCAGGAGCGCGAGGCCTTCGGCAAGCTCATCATCGAACATCAGGCGGTGAACTTCCGCCTCGCCGACATGGCCACGCGCATCGAGGCGGCGCGCCAGCTGGTGCTGCACGCCGCCGCCCTGCGCGACGCCGGCAAGCCCTGCCTCAAGGAAGCCTCGATGGCCAAGCTGTTCGCCTCCGAGATGGCCGAGGACGTCTGCTCCGACGCCATCCAGATCCACGGCGGCTACGGCTACGTGGCGGATTTCCCGGTGGAGCGCATCTACCGCGACGTGCGCGTGACGCAGATCTACGAAGGCGCCAGCGACATCCAGCGCCTGGTCATCGGCCGCAACCTGGCCTGAGAGGGGGCAAGCCCATGAGCGACCCGATCGAGTTCTTCTTCGACTTCTCCTCGCCGTATTCCTATATCGCCGCCGAGGTGATCGACGGCGTGGCGGCGAAATACGGGCGCAAGGTGAAATGGCGGCCGATGCTGCTCGGCGTGGTGTTCCAGAAGACCGGCCAGCCGCTGCTGGTGAACGTGCCGCTGAAGGGCGAGTACTCGCTGCGCGACTTCGCCCGCTCGGCGCGCTTCCACGGCGTGCCCTTCAGCTTTCCGGCCAAATTTCCCATGTCCACCGTCTCGGCGGCGCGCGCCTACTACTGGCTGCACGGGCAGGACTGCGCCAAGGCGCGGCAATTCGCCCGCGCTGTTTTCCGCGCCTACTGGGTGGATGGCCGCGACATATCCGATCTCGCCGTGCTGCAGGAGATCGCTGCCGCGCTTGGCGTCGACAAGGAAGCGCTCTCCGCCGGCATCGCCACGCCGGAGATCAAGGAGCGCCTGAAGGTCGAGACCGACACGGCTCTCGCCAGGGGCATGTGCGGCGCGCCCTGGTTCGTCGTCGACGGCGAGCCCTTCTGGGGCGCCGACCGGCTTCCCCAAATCGAAAAATGGCTCGCCACGGGCGGGTTCTGAATATGACCGTCATCAAATCGCAACTCAACACGCGCTCGGACGAGTTCCGCGCCAACGCCGCCGCCATGCAGGTGCTGGTCGACGACCTGCGCGCCAAGACCGCGGAAGTCAGCCTAGGCGGACCGGCGGAGCACCGCAAGAAACATGTCGCCCGCGGCAAGCTGCTGGTGCGCGACCGCATCGACGCGCTGCTCGACCCGGGCACCTCCTTCCTCGAGCTCTCGCCGCTGGCCGGCTTCGGCATGTTCAACAACGAGGTCGCCGCGGGCGGCGTCGTCACCGGCATCGGCCGCGTGCAGGGCGTCGAGTGCATGATCGTCGCCAACGACGCCACGGTGAAGGGCGGCAGCTACTTCCCCATCACCGTGAAGAAGCATCTGCGCGCGCAGGAGATCGCCGCGCAGAACCGCCTGCCCTGCATCTATCTCGTCGACTCGGGCGGCGCCAACCTGCCGACGCAGGACGAGGTCTTTCCCGACCGCGAGCACTTCGGCCGCATCTTCTTCAACCAGGCCAACATGTCCGCCGCGCGCATCCCGCAGGTGGCGGTGGTGATGGGCTCATGCACCGCCGGCGGCGCCTACGTGCCGGCCATGTCCGACGAGGCCGTCATCGTGCGCAACCAGGGCACCATCTTCCTCGGCGGCCCGCCGCTGGTGAAGGCCGCCACCGGCGAGGTGGTCAGCGCCGAGGACCTCGGCGGCGCCGACGTGCACACGCGCATCTCCGGCGTCGCCGACCACTTCGCCGAGAACGACCACCACGCCCTGCACATCTGCCGCAGCATCGTCGCCAACCTCAACTGGCGGAAAAAAGTCAGTCTCGACGTGACGGCGCCGGAAGCGCCGCTTTACGATCCGGCCGAGATCTACGGCGCCGTGCCGGTCGACACGAGGAAGCCGCTCGAAGTGCGCGAGATCCTCGCCCGCATCGTCGACGGCTCGCGCCTCGACGAATTCAAGGCGCGCTACGGCACCACGCTGGTGACCGGCTTCGCGCGCATCCACGGCTACCCGGTCGGCATCGTCGCCAACAACGGCATCCTCTTCGGCGAGTCGGCGCAGAAGGGCGCCCACTTCGTCGAGCTGTGCGCGCAGCGCGGCATTCCGCTGCTGTTCGTGCAGAACATCACCGGCTTCATGGTCGGCCGCAAGTACGAGAACCAGGGCATCGCCAAGGACGGCGCCAAGATGGTCACCGCCGTGGCCTGCGCGAAAGTGCCGAAATTCACGATGATCATCGGCGGCAGCCACGGCGCCGGCAACTACGGCATGTGCGGCCGCGCCTACAGCCCGCGCCTGTTGTGGATCTGGCCCAACAGCCGCGTCTCGGTGATGGGCGGCGACCAGGCCGCCAACGTGCTCTCGCAGATCCGCCGCGACGCGATCGAGGCGCAGGGCAAAAGCTGGCCGGCCGAGGAAGAAGAGAAGTTCAAGGCGCCGATCCGCGCCCAGTACGAGACGCAGGGCCATCCCTACTACGCCACGGCGCGGCTGTGGGACGACGGCATCGTCGACCCGGCGCAGTCGCGCCGCGTGCTGGCGCTGGGCCTCTCCGCCTCGCTCAACGCGCCGATCGAGCCGACGCCGTTCGGCGTGTTCAGGATGTAAGGGAGAAAGAAATGTCTGAAACGATCCTCACCGAAATCGACAAGGGCATCGGCATCATCACGTTGAACCGCGCCGAGCGGCACAACGCCTTCGACGACGCGCTGATTCGCGAGCTGTCCGAGGCGCTGGTCAGGATGGACACCGACCACGACGTGCGCGTGGTGGTGCTCTCCAGCACGGGCAAGAGCTTCTGCGCCGGCGCCGACCTCAACTGGATGAAGAAGGCGGCCGGCTACAGCGCCGAAGAGACGCAGAGCGACGCGCTCGGCCTGGCCGGCATGCTGCGACTGTTGAACGAGATGCGCAAGCCCACCGTCGCGCGCGTGCAGGGGCCGGCCTACGGCGGCGGCGTCGGCCTGGTCGCCGCCTGCGACATCGCCATCGCCGCCTTCGACGCGCAGTTCGCGCTGACCGAAGTCAGGCTCGGCATCATCCCGGCGGTGATCAGCCCCTACGTCATCGCCGCGATCGGCGAGCGCAAGGCGCGCCGCTACATGCTCACAGCCGAGCGATTTTCCGCCGCCGAGGCCTACCGCATCGGCCTGGTGCACGAGATCGTGCCGGGCGAAGCCGAGCTCGACGAGGCGGTGGGCGAGATCGTCGACAGCCTGCTCGCCAACGGCCCCTGCGCGCTGGGCGAGTGCAAGGCGCTGATCAAGGCCGTCGCCAACCGGCCCATCGGTTCAGAGGTGATCCTCGATACGGCGGGTCGCATCGCCCGCGTGCGCGCCACGACCGAAGGCCGCGAGGGCATGGCCGCCTTCCTCGAAAAGAGGAAACCCAACTGGGTTTCCTCTTTCGGCGGAGGCTAATGTGAGCGCAGCGAACGTTAAGGCGCGCAGCGCCGGCCGTAGCCAAAAGCGCAAGCCAAACCAGGTACAGAAATCCTGACCATGTTCACGAAAATCCTCATAGCTAACCGCGGCGAGATCGCCTGCCGCGTCATCAGGACGGCGCGGCGGCTCGGCATCCGCAGCGTCGCCGTCTACTCGGCGGCTGACGCCGCCGCGCGCCACGTACGCCTCGCCGACGAGGCGGTGCTGATCGGCCCCGCACCGGCGCGCGAGAGCTACCTCGTCGCGGAACGCATCCTCGAGGCGGCGCAGAAGACCGGCGCCCAGGCCGTGCATCCGGGCTACGGCTTCCTCTCCGAGAACGAGGCCTTCGCCGAGGCCTGCGCCGCGGCCGGCATCGCCTTCATCGGCCCGCCGGTGACAGCGATCCGCGCCATGGGCTCGAAGAGCGCAGCAAAATCGCTCATGGAGCAGGCCGGCGTGCCGCTGGTGCCCGGCTACCACGGCGAGAAGCAGGACGCTGCCTTCCTCGAGCAGGAAGCGACTCGCATCGGCTACCCGGTGCTGATCAAGGCCAGCGCCGGCGGCGGCGGCAAGGGCATGCGCATCGTCGAGAAAGCGACGGACTTCGCTGCCGCGCTCGCCTCCTGCCAGCGCGAGGCGGCCTCCTCCTTCGGCGACGAGCGCGTGCTGGTCGAAAAATACCTCGTGCGCCCGCGCCACGTCGAGATCCAGGTCTTCGGCGATACGCAGGGCAACTGCGTGTACCTCTTCGAGCGCGACTGCTCGGTGCAGCGCCGCCACCAGAAGGTGTTGGAAGAGGCGCCCGCGCCCGGCATGACGCCCGAGCGCCGCGCCGCCATGGGCCGCGCCGCGGTGGAGGCGGCGAAGGCCGTCGGCTACGTCGGCGCCGGCACGGTGGAGTTCATCGCCGAGCAGGACGGACAGTTCTATTTCATGGAGATGAACACCCGCCTGCAGGTCGAACATCCCGTCACCGAGATGATCACCGGCCTCGACCTCGTCGAGTGGCAGCTGCGCGTCGCCGCCGGCGAGCCGTTGCCGCTGGCGCAGGAGCAAGTTGCCCTGCGCGGCCACGCGCTGGAGGCGCGCATCTACGCCGAGGACCCGGACCGCGGCTTCCTGCCCTCGACGGGGCGCCTGATCCACCTCGCGCCGCCGGCCGAGTCGCTCAACGTGCGCATCGACACCGGCGTCGAGGAGGGCGACGAAATCACGCCGCACTACGACCCGATGATCGCCAAGCTCATCGTCTGGGACGTCGACCGCGACAGGGCGCTGGCGCGCATGCTGCAATCGCTGGCGCAGTACCGCGTCGTCGGCGTGAATAGCAACGTCGACTTCCTCTCGCGCCTGGTGGCCTGCCCGGCTTTCGCCTCTGCCTCCCTCGACACCGGCCTCATCGAGCGCGAGAAGGCTTTCCTCTTTCCCGAAGGCGTCGAGGCGCCGCGCGAGGTGTTCCTCGTCGCCGCGCTGGCCGAACTGCTGCGCGAGGAGGAGGCCGCCCGCGCCGCCGCCGCCCGCGATGCCGATCCGTATTCGCCCTGGCACCTGCGCGACGGCTGGCGCCTCAATGCCGGCTACCGCAGGCCGCTGCTGTTCCGCTTCGGCGAGGCCGAGAAGACCGTCGCCGTCGGCTACGCGCGCGGCGGCTACGAGCTCGTCCTCGACGGCATCGCCACCGCGGCGCGCGGCGAGCGCACCGGCAACAGCACGCTGCGCATCGAGCTCGGCGGCATGCGCCTGCCGGCGACGGTGATCGCCGCCGGCGAGAAGCGCCACGTCTTCCTGCATGGCCGCGCCTGGCAGCTCGCCTGCGTCGATCCGCTCTACCACGCCGGCGAGGGCGAGGGCGCCGGCGGCGGGCTGGCCGCGCCGATGCCGGGCAAGGTGATTGCGCTGATCGCCCGGGCGGGAGCCGAGGTTGAGCAGGGCGCGCCGCTCTTGATCCTCGAGGCGATGAAGATGGAGCACACCATCGCCGCGCCGGCGAAGGGGAAACTCAAGGCCTTCCGCTTCGGCGTCGGCGACCCCGTCGCCGAGGGCGCCGAGCTGGTGGACTTCGAGCCGGCGAAGTGAGCATCGAGGAGATCGTTCCGGCCCACGATGTCGCCTCGATCGGCACGGTGCGCGTGCTGTTCGAGGAATACGCCGCCGAGCTGGGCATCGACCTCTGCTTCCAGAATTTCGCCGAAGAACTGGCGACGCTGCCCGGCGCCTACGCGCCGCCGCGCGGCGGCGTCTGGCTTGCCCGCGCCGACGGCAATGTCGCCGGCTGCGTTGCCCTGCGCCCGCTCGATGCCGAAGTCGCCGAATTGAAGCGCATGTACGTGCGGCGCGCCTGGCGCGGCCGCGGCCTCGGCCGGCGCTTCGGCGAGACGGCCATCGATTTCGCCCGCGCGGCCGGCTACAAGGCGGTCTGCCTCGACACGCTGGCCGGCATGGCCGAGGCGCTGGCGCTCTACCGCAGCTTCGGCTTCCGGCCGACCCGGGCCTATTGCCACAATCCCCTGCCGGACACGGTGTGGATGGAACTCGAACTCGATCGACAGGACAAACAGTCATGACGCTTCCGCAAAAGGTGAAGATCGTCGAGGTCGGGCCGCGCGACGGCCTGCAGAACGAAAGTCAGCTGGTGCCGGCCGCCGTCAAGATCGAGCTGATCGACCGCCTCGGCATGGCCGGCCTGAAGGCCATCGAGGCCACCGCCTTCGTCTCGCCGAAGTGGGTGCCGCAGATGGGCGATGCCGCCGAGGTGATGGCGGGGCTGAAGCGCCGCGCCGGCGTCGGCTATCCGGTGCTGGCGCCCAACATGAAAGGCTACGAGCAGGCCGTCATGGCCGGCGCCACCGAGATCGCCGTCTTCGCCGCCGCCTCGGAGGCCTTCTCGCAGAAGAACATCAACTGCTCCATCGCCGAATCGCTCGAACGCTTCCGCCCCGTCATGGAGGCGGCGCGGCGCGACGGCGTGCGCGTGCGCGGCTACGTCTCCTGCGTTGCCGGCTGCCCTTACCAGGGGGAGGTGCCGCCGGCCGCCGTCGCCGAGGTGGTGGCGCGCCTGGCCGAGATGGGCTGCTACGAGGTCTCGCTCGGCGACACCATCGGCGTCGGCACGCCGGCCTCCGTCACGCGCATGCTCGACGAGGTGGCGCTGCTGCTGCCGGTCGAGCGCCTTGCCGGCCACTACCACGACACCTACGGCATGGCGCTGGCCAACATCTACGCCTCGCTGGAGATGGGCGTCGCCGTCTTCGATGCCTCCGTCGCCGGCCTCGGCGGCTGCCCCTACGCCGCCGGCGCCTCGGGCAACGTCGCCACCGAGGACGTGGTGTATCTCATGAACGGACTTGGCATCGAGACCGGCGTCGATCTCGATCGCCTGGTCGACGCCGGCGCCTTCATCAGCGCCGAACTCGGGCGCGAACCCGCGTCGAAGGCGGCGCGCGCCATCCTCGCGAAAAGGCGCAAGGCATGAAGCGCGCCGACTGGTATTTCGATTTCATCTCGCCCTTCGCCTACCTGCAATCGGAAGCCCTGCATCGTTTCGACGGGAGACTGAATATCCGCCCCGTGCCGGTGCTCTTCGCCGGCCTGCTCAAGCACTGGGGCCAGAAGGGCCCGGCGGAGATGGCGAGCAAGCGCCGCTTCACCTACCGCCAGGTGCAGTGGGTGGCCGACCGCAACGGCATCCCTTTCCGCTTTCCGCCGCAGCATCCCTTCAAGCCGGTGCGCGCCCTGCGCGCGGCGGTGGCGCTGGGCAGCTCGCTCGACGCCATCCACACGATCTTCCGCTTCGTCTGGGGCGAAGGGCGCGATCCCAACGATCCGGCGGAATGGGCCGAGCTGGCGCGGCGGCTGGACGCGCGCGGCGAGTATCCGCGCATCGACAGCCTGCCCGTCGGCGCCATGCGCAAGGAGGCATCGTGATCCGGCTGCCTTCGCAAATCCGCGTCATCGAGCGCGGCTGGCTCTCCGCCAACAACATCGTCTTCCACGAGGGTCGCGAGGCGACGCTGGTCGATTCCGGCTACCTGACCCACGCCGACGAGACGCTGGCGCTGGTGGAGCGCGCGCTGGAGGGGCGGAAACTCGCGCGCCTCATCAACACCCACTCGCATTCCGACCACATCGGCGGCAATGCCAGCGTGCGCCGTGCCCACAGCTGCCGCATCCTCGTTCCGGAGGGCATGGCGCCGGCGGTGGCCGACTGGGACGAGGACGCGCTGCTGCTTTCCTCCGCCCACCAGCAGGCGGAGCCCTTCGAATTCGACGCCACGATCGCGCCCGGAGACGAGCTGGAAATGGGCGGCCTCGCCTGGCGGGCGCTCGCCGTTCCCGGCCACGACATGCACGCGCTCGCCTACTACTGCGCGGCGGAACGGATCCTCATTCCGGGCGATGCGCTGTGGCGCGACGGCTTCGGCGTCATGTTCGCCGAGCTGCACGGCGACCGGAGCGGCCTGCCGGCGCAGCGGCGCACGCTGGAAATGCTGCGCGAGCTCGATGTGCGCGCAGTGATCCCCGGCCACGGCGCGCCCTTCGCAGACTACGCCGATGCCGTTTCGCGCGCGCTGGCGCGCCTCGCCGCCTTCGAGCAGAGCCCGGAGCGCATGGCGAGGAGCGCCATGAAGGCGCTGTTCACCTTCACCCTGCTGGAGAAGCGGCGCATGCCGCGCGCCGGCATCGGCGACTACTTCGCCCGGGTCGCCATATTCCGCGACGTCTCGCAGAACTTCTTTCGCAAGGAGCCCGCCGCCGTCGCCGCCCAGGTCATCGACGAGCTGCTCAAGGCCGGCGTGCTGGGCGAAGAAGACGGCGACATCGTCGCCCGGGCCTGAGCGCGCCCGCCGCATGGCGCACACCCAGCCCACTCGCGCCGGCTGGACTGCCGTGCTTGCCACCATCTGCATCTGGAGCGGCTTCATCCTCGTCAGCCGCCACGGCGGCAAGGGCACGCTCACCGGCTGGGACGTCACGGCGCTGCGCTTCGGCGTCGGCGCGCTGGTCGCCTTGTTTTTCCTGCCGCGCGTTGCGCTGCCGCCCGTGAGGGTGATCGCGCAGTTCTCGCTCTTCGGCGGCATCGGCTACGCCGTCGCCGTGTATGCCGGCTTCCGTCTGGCGCCGGCGGCGCACGCCGCGGTGCTGCTGCCGGGCTCGCTGCCCTTCGCCACCGCCGTCATCGCCTGGCTGTGGCTCGGCCTGAAGCCGTCGCGGCCGCAGCGCATCGCGCTGGCGCTGGTCTTCGCCGGCATCCTGCTCACCGCCGCCGACACCTTCTCGCACGGCCCGCGCCTCACCGGCCTGCAGCTTCTCGGCGATGCGCTGTTCCTCTGCGGCGCTTCTTCATGGGCGGTGTTCACCCTGCTGCTGCGCCGCCACCCGATGGCGCCGCTGGCGGCGACGGTGGCCACCACGCTGGGCAGCGCGGCCGCCTACCTGCCGGTGTGGTACTTCTTCCTGCCGAGCACGCTCGCGCAGGCGCCTGCCGCCGAGATCACCCTGCAGGCGGTCTACCAGGGCATGCTGGTGGTCTTCGTCGCCATGATTTTCTACACCTTCGCCGTGCGCCAGCTCGGCGCGCAGACCGTCGCCCTGCAGATGGCCTTCGTGCCCGGCCTCTCCGCGCTCGCCGCCGTGCCCGTCCTCGGCGAGCCGCTGTCGCTGCTCACGCTGGCGGGGCTGGGTGCGGTGACGCTGGGCGCGGTGCTGGCCGCGCGCGCCGTGCCGGGCGGTGCATCGCCGCCTTGCAGCGGCTGACTTTCGCGCCGGCAGCGGCCTTCAGCAAACTTTGTTTCCAATTCCGCCGAAAGCGGCATAATCCTCACGGAAGGGTTCCCGGGGAAGTCCTTGTCCGAAACCCGCAGCCGCGCAGGCAGTTCGCAGAACCGCACCGACACCATGATCGGGACCGGCTGCGCGTCGAAGGCGACATCGTCTTCACGGGCGTTCTCCGCATCCAGGGCGACGTCCTCGGCAACGTGGCCTGCCAGGGCGATGCCGGCGACACGGTGGTGGTGGATGCGACGGGCAGCGTGACCGGCACGGTCGGCGCCCCGCGCATCGTCGTCCGGGGCCGCGTCCTCGGCCCACTGCATTCCGCGCAATCGATCGACATCCAGCAGGGCGGCAGCGTCGTCGGCGACGCCTTCTACAAGGAAATCGTCATCCATGCCGGCGGCGTCGTCGAAGGCGCGCTGATGCCGGCGCTGCCGGTCGACGCGGCCGGCGAAGTTCACGCCGGGTCGACGCGGCAGGCCGCCGCCCCGGAGTTGCCGCCGCCCGCGGCAAATGCAACGCCGGATGCCGGCGGCGAAAGCTTCGTCGCGCGCTTCGGCGGCTGGGGCGCGCTGGGCGGGGCCGCCCTGCTG
>WBUF01000050.1 GCA_008933825.1 Rhodocyclaceae bacterium
GTTTTCGACTACCAGGGCAGGTATATCGGCGCCACCGGCATCGGCCTCACCGCCGATGCGGTCAGCCGCATCGTCGCCGAATACCAGGAGCGCTTTCGGCGCACGATCTATTTCGTCGAGCCCGCCCGGCGCCGAAGCGGACAACGCGGCCGGCGGCGACAATCACATCCTGCACTTCAACTACCTGCCGGAGCTGAAGTGGTATCTCTTCGTCGAGCAGAACGAGTCGGTCGCGCTGGCCGGCATTCGACGAACGCTGTACATCAATCTGGCGATCAGCCTCGCGGTGACGCTGGTGGTGGTGCTACTGATCCATCTGGTGCTGGCGCGCTACCAGGGCCGCATCGAGGAGATGGCCTCGACCGACAAGCTGACCGGCCTGCTCAACCGGCATGCCTTTGCCGTGCTGATTGCCCAGGTCTTTTCCGAATACCGCCGCGAGCCGCGCTCGATCGCCGTGCTGCTGGCCGACATCGACCGCTTCAAGGAGATCAACGACCGCCATGGGCATCCGGCGGGAGATGCGGTGCTGGCGGCCGTGGCCCGGGCGCTGCAGCGGCGGCTGCGCGCTTCCGATCTCGCCGTGCGCTGGGGCGGCGAGGAGTTCCTGCTCCTGCTCAAGGGCTGCGAACTCGACGAGGCGCGCCGCATCGCGGAGGATCTGCGTCGGGCCGTCGCCCTGCACCCGTTTGCCATGGGCCGGCAGGAAATCCCCGTGACGATGAGTCTTGGCGTTGCCCAATACGATGGCAACGAATCGGTGGAGCATCTGGTTGGCCGCGCCGACGCGGCGCTGTACGCCGCCAAGCACGGCGGCCGCAACCGGGTGGAGGTCGCACCGCCGTCTCGCCCGGACTGACTTTTGCAGTTCCGGCAAATCCTGCCGCCTGTGTTCCGCCGCCGCCGGCAAGGCTTGCAGCACCGCCTCGCCGGTTTGCGGCTTCCCTATATAAATCAAGGCGCCAGCCGATCTGGCCGGAATCTTGCACTGTGCATCGTGCAAGTGTGCAGTCGCGCACCGCATACAGGGGCAGGAGGCAGGGCCATGGGATTTGCAGCCATCATCGGAATCGTATCCTCGGTCATCCAGATCGCGCGCAGCTTCAGCGCGCCCGAGACGCCGCAGGCGGCCGAGCCGCAGCAGAAGGCCGACAAGCTGTTCGCCGAACTCGACGCCATGGGGCGCGGCGACATCCAGCCCGCCGATCTGGAGCGGGCTTTCGACCGAATCGGCGACAAGGCGGCTGCCGGCGCCGAGAAGTTGTTCGCGAAGCTCGATGCCGACGGCAACGGTGCGATCACGCGGAGCGAATTCGCCGGCTCCATCAACCGGGTTGCCGACCAGCTCGACCGGCATTTCGACCGCCTGCGGCTGCACGGCGGGAGCAATCCGCCGCCGGCGGCCGAGGCCGGTTTCACCCGGGAGGAGATCGCCGGCCACCTGACAGGCATAGTCGGCAACTTCGACCGGGCCGATGCCAACGGCGACGGCAGGGTCAGCCTGAAGGAGGCGACCGCCTTTGCCAGCATCGGCGCCGGCGACGCCTTGCGGCCGGCGGCCGCAGAGAACGTCGAGGCGATGCTGCAGGTGGTGCGCCTGATGCAGGCTTATGGCATCGTCGGCGGAAATTCCAATACGGCCGACAATTCGGCCGGGCAGAAGGTGTCCGACAAGGTCTGACGCCGTTCCGCGCAGACTGACTTTTCACCTGCGCCGGTAATGGCCGCTCTCGAGGGCGATGGTGCCCTTGCCGAGCAGCCGTTCGAGGTGCTTGCCCATGATGGCGCCTTCGCCCCATTCGAAGAAAGCCTTCGGCTCGCGCGGCTTGCGGTACACGATGCAGGCGGCGACGATGTCCTCCATCGTGCGCGGCTGCGAAAGCAAATCCAGCAGCCTCGCCTCGCGCTCGTCGATCACGGCGAGGTAGCGCTCGAAGGCTTCCGTCGCATCCCCCTCGAAACAGCCGTCCTCGTGGCTGGTCAGCCACACCTTCGCCGGCACCTGCTGCAGCCGGCGCACCGATGCGATCGTCTGCTCTATCGAACCGGCGCGGTCGCCGTACCAGGGGCCGAAGGCGGTGAGGTCGTAGTCGCCCATGAACAGCACCTGCGGCTCGCGGAAGAAGAAGGCGGTATGGCCGGGCGTGTGGCCGGGAGCGAGGATCACCTCCGCCGTGCAGCTGCCCAGGTCGATGACTTCGCCGGGCGTGAAATGCCGCGTTGCCCGCCGCGGCCTGAAGGCGAAATTCTCCCGCAGGTTCTGCCGCCAGTACGCGCGCCATTCCTCGCGCGCCACGCCGTACCAGTCGAGGAAGGCATCGAGGTCGGAGAGCGGCTCGGCCTCGCAGGCCATCTGCACCAGCGGCAGTCCTTCGAACAGGTCGAGAAAGGCGAGATGGTCCTCGTGCCAGTGCGACAGCCAGACCTCCCTGACGCCGGGCCCGGCGATGAGCTCGCGGTAGCGCACTTCGTCCGCGCCGGCATCGATCAGCACGCCGGCGCCGTCGACGTAGACGGAGTTCGAATGCGGGTAGCGGCCTCGGTTGGCGCCAGAGATCAGGCGCACCGGGCCGAAGGCGCGTTCTTCCGCCATGACTACTCGATGATCTTGTTGATCGGCAGCTCGATGATGCCGCGCGCGCCGGCTTCATACAGGCGCGGGATCAGTTCGCGCACCTGCTTTTCGGCGACCACCGTGCTGAGGTCCACCCAGTCCGGGTCGGAGAGGGTGGACACCGTCGGCGTGGCCAGCGCCGGCAGGATTTGCAGCACGGCGTCGACGCGGCCCTTCGGCACGTTCATCGCCAGCAGCACGCGCGTGGCGGCGGCGATGGCGCCCTTCAGCAGCATCAGCATGCGCTCGATCTTGGCGCGCTTCCAGGCGTCCCGCGCCGCCGCGCGGTTGGCGATGAAGCGCGGCGTGCTCTCCAGCACGACGTGCATCACGCGCAGCTGGTTGGCGCGCAGCGAGGAGCCGGTCTCGGAGACGTCGACGATGGCGTCGGCGAGGATCGGCGGCTTGACCTCGGTGGCGCCCCAGGAGAATTCCACGCTTGCGGAAACATTGTGCTCGGCGAGGAAGCGCTTCGTCATGCCCACCGCCTCGGTGGCGATGTGGCAGCCCTCGAGATCCTTCACGGAATCGAAGGGCGAGCCTTCCTTGGAGGCCATCACCCAGCGCACCGTGCCGTAGTTGGGCCAGGGCGCGCGCAGGTCGGCCAGTTCCTCCACGTCGGCGCCGGTTTCCAGCATCCAGTCGAGGCCGGTGATGGCGCAGTCGAGCACGCCCTGCTCGACGTAGCGCGCCATCTCCTGCGGGCGGATGAGGATGCATTCGATCTCCGGATCGTCGATGTCCGGGTAGTAGGAGCGGCCGGAAATGCGCAGGTCGTAGCCGGCGCGCTGGAACAGCTTCTGGGTGGTCTCCTGCAGGCTGCCCTTGGGGATGCCGAGGCGCAGGCGGGGGGCGTTGTCGGTCATGGCGAGCTCCGTTGCGAGGCCGCCATCGTAGCATCGTTGCCGGCCGCCTCGGCACTGCGCTCTTCATGGCGGCGCGCGGCGGCAAGGACCTCCAGCCGCGTCGGGGCGCGCCCGATCAGGGCGACGACGATGCGGCCGAGCAGCGTGTCGGGCCATGCCCAGTCGGGATTGCCGCCGAAACCGGCGCATGCGCCGTCGGCCATGGCGATAAGTTCGTCGAGGTCCGCCTCGCTGAGCGGCAGGGCCATCGGGGTGCCTCCTTTCGGGTTCGCCGGTGCGTAACTTTGAATCAAGTTGCCGCGGAAGAAAAGACCGGGGAAGCGTTTTGCCTGCACGGCGCCGGCCGATACGCGGCGGGCATTTCCGCCGCAATTGAAAACGGTTAGACTGCCGGCACTGCCTGACATGCCGATGAGAGAGACTTGTTCGAGCGATTCTGGTCACGCCTGACGTTCGCAGCCCGGATGGCCTTCGGCACCGCCCTGGTGCTGGTCGCGACGGGCGCACTGCTGCTGGCGTCGGCCACCGTCAGCGATGCGCTGCTGCTGGGCGGCGAACTGGAAAAGCAGGCCCATTACGAGTTGTCGGCCGGCTTGCTGGCGGTCGAGGGAACCGGCCTCAAGGATGAGAATGCCGTGCGCTTGGTTCTCGAGAGGCGCGCCTCGCAGCCCCACATTCGCCGGCTGGTCTGGAGTATTCCCGGCGGGGGTGCGATCGCCGTCGAAGGCGCGCCGTCCGCGCCGTCCGCGCCGCGCTGGTTCGCCGACGGCGTCGGCATCGTGGCGCCCCTCGCATCGCAGCCGCTGCTGGAGGATGGGCGGGAGCGCGGCAGCCTGACCGTGGTGCTGTCGACTTCGCCCGGCATCGACCGGCTCTGGAAAAATTTCCTGGGGCACTTCTATCTTCTCTCGCTCGCGGTTTTCCTGCAGTTGGCCGCCATCGTCCTGATCCTGCGCCAGGGCCTGCGCCCGCTGGATGCCCTCGCCGAGGGCACGCGCCGCTTCGGCGACGGCGACCTCGGCGCGCGCATCGCGTCCGCCGGCGGCCCCGAGATGCGCCAGACCATCGCCGCCTTCAACGCCATGGCGGAAAACCTTTCCGCCACGCTGGGCGAGCTGCGCCACAGCCACGACGAGCTGCGCATTGCCGCGGCGGCCTTCGAATCGGAAGAGGGCATGATCGTCACCGACGCCAACCAGTGCATCCTGCGCGTCAATCGCGCCTTCGCGGTGCTGACAGGCTGCCAGGCCGCCGAGGCGATCGGCGGCACGCTGCGCATGCTGCTGCCCGATGCGCACGACGACGATTCCTACCGGAAGATCTGGCAGACGGTGGCGCTGGACCGCTACTGGCAGGGCGAGCTGAAGTACCGTCACCGCAGCGGGCGGGTGTTCCCTGTCTGGCAAACCATCTCCGCCGTCGTTCCTCCCGGCGGCGGCATCAGCCATTACGTGATCGCCTTCAGCGACGTTTCGCAGCGGAAGGAAGCCGAGGAGAAGATCCGCCAGCTGGCTTTTTTCGATCCGCTGACGCAATTGCCGAACCGGCGGCTGCTGATCGACCGGCTCGGCCACGCCCTGGCGACGGCCGTGCGCCATCGTCGCCATGGCGCATTGCTGTTCCTCGATTTCGACCACTTCAAGATGCTCAATGACACCGCCGGGCACGAAGCCGGCGACCGGCTGCTGATCGAGGTGGCGCAGCGGCTGCACGGCTGCGTGCGCCAGGTGGACACCGTGGCGCGCCTGGGCGGCGACGAGTTCGTGGTGCTGCTGGAGAATCTCGGCGACACCGGGTCCGCGGCGGCCGGCCGCGCGGAGATCGTCGCGGAGAAAATCCGCGAAGCCATGGCGCAGCCGTTCGCCCTGCTCGGGCGCGACTTTCATGGCAGCATGAGCATCGGCATCTGCCTGTTCGACGACGGCCACCAGAGCGTCGACGAATTGCTCAAGCGTGCCGACGTTGCCATGTACCAGGCGAAATCCGAGGGCCGCAACAGAATCTGCTTCTTCGATCCGGCCATGCAGCAGTCGCTGGTGGCGCGGGCGGAAATGGAGTCCGCCCTGCGCCGCGTCGTCGACGACGGGCAGCTGGTCCTGCATTACCAGCCGCAGATCGAGGACGGCAAGCGGATCGTCGGCGCGGAGGCGCTGTTGCGCTGGCAGCATCCGCAGCGGGGGCTGGTGCCGCCGGCGGATTTCATCCCGCTCGCCGAGGAGACCGGACTGATCGTTCCCATCGGCAGCTGGGTCCTGGAGACGGCCTGCCGGCAACTCAAGGACTGGCAGGACGGCGCGCAGACGCGCGACCTCGTCATGGCGGTGAATGTCAGCGCCAGGCAGTTTCATCAGCCCAATTTCGTGTTCGGCGTCCGCCAGATACTGGAGCGCACCGGCGCCGACCCGTCCCGGCTCAAGCTGGAGCTGACGGAAAGCGTCATCATCGATGACATCGAGGACACCATCGAGAAGATGCAGGAGCTCAAGGCGATGGGCGTCGGCTTTTCGATGGACGATTTCGGCACCGGTTATTCGTCGCTGTCCTACCTGCGTCAGCTGCCGCTCGATCAGCTGAAGATCGATCGTTCCTTCATCCAGGACCTGGACGGCAGCGGCGGCGACGCGGAGATCGTCAAGAGCATCATCGCCATGGCGCAGGCGCTCGGCATAGGCGTCGTCGCGGAAGGTGTCGAGCGCGAGGCCCAGCACCGTTTCCTCAGCAGCAACGAGTGCAGGACCTATCAGGGCTTCCTCTTCAGCCAGCCGGTTCCCGCCAGCGTCTTCGAGACGCTGCTGCGGCAATAAGCCCGCGCAGGCGGCCCTCGTGCTTACCCTGCCCAATCTGATCACCGTCGCCCGGGTCCTGCTGATTCCCGTGGTGGCCTTCCTGTTGCTCGACCACGATTACAAGCTGGCCTTCGCAGTGTTCGTCGCCGCGGCGCTGGGCGACTGGCTGGACGGCTTTCTGGCGCGACGTCTGAACCAGATGTCGCAGCTCGGCGCCGTGCTCGATCCGATCGCCGACAAGATGACCATGATGATCGTCGCCATCCTGCTGGCGGCACAGGAGATGCTGCCGATCTGGCTGGCAGTGGTGATTGTCATGCGCGATGCCATCATCGTCGCCGGCGCGGTGGCCTACCGTTTCGTCGTGGGCCACATCGAGATGGCGCCGACCCGCCTGTCCAAGGCCAACACCTTTCTCGAATTTGGCGTGCTGGCGCTGGTCATGGCGCGGGCCGGGCGACTGATCGAAACCGGCGCCTGGCTGATACCGCTGTTCGTCCTGCTGTTCGCCTCGGTGCTGGTTTCCGGCGCGCACTACGTGTGGGTGTGGCGGCGCAAGGCGCTCGACAACGCCCCGCCGCGCTGAGCGCGGCGCGGGACAGCGGCGCGCTGCGCGGGCGGCTGTCCAAGCGAAGAACGACGATGCGAAGCATCCTGCGCGGGCTCCTGCTTGCCGTCCTGCCGGGGCTGACTTTTTCCAGTGGCGGGTACCGAGTTCATCGGCGCGACTCGTCGGCGTCAGCCGGCCAGTGAAACTGCCGAATCTTGTCGGATTCTGGCATTGGTCGGCAGGGCAGCCTGCCACTCATTTTATTTATTCCATGCAATACAACGGGATGGCTTGCTGGCATGGCCGTTGCGCAAGGTGAGAAAAGTCACGCATTCGCACAGAAAGGAGATGACGCATGGCGAGCAAGCGCAACGAAGAGACTAAATCCAGCAGCCGGATGTTGAGCCTGGTCTGGCTGTTGATTTCGGCCGGCCTGGCCTATCCTGCCTACAAGATGCTGGTGTCGATGGGATTCAATCAGGCCCTGGCGGTCGTGGCGGTCTTCGTCGGCGCCTGCCTGCTCTACGAGATTCCGTATCGCGCCCGGGTCAGGGAACAGCACCGGATCGACATGCAGCGCGCCAACCATTGGCGCGGCTGAAGCCCCTGCAGCGCATCCCCAAAATGGAACAACCCCGCCGTGGCGGGGTTGTCTTGTGAAAACGCAGAAAGTCAGTCCCGGCGGGACGGCGATTACACCGTCACGGTGTCGGCCACTTCCCTGAACTCCGCGATCTGGTCGAAGTTCATGTAGCGGTACACGTCGGCGGCCTTGGCGTTGACCGCCTTGACCTGCTCCAGGTACTCGGCCACGGTCGGGATTTTCCCCATCAGCGCGCATACCGCTGCGAGCTCGGCGCTGCCCAGGTACACGCGGGTGTCGATGCCGAGCCGGTTGGGGAAGTTGCGCGTCGAGGTCGACATCGCCGTGCTGCCTTTGCGGATCTGCGCCTGGTTGCCCATGCACAGCGAGCAGCCCGGCATCTCCATGCGCGCGCCGCTCTTGCCGAGGACGGCGTAGTAGCCTTCCTCGTTGAGGATCATGGCGTCCATCTTGGTCGGCGGGGCGATCCACAGGCGGGTGGGGATGTCGCTCTTGCCGTCGAGCACCTTGCCGGCGGCGCGGAAGTGGCCGATGTTGGTCATGCACGAGCCGATGAAGACCTCGTCGATCTTGTCGCCGGCGACTTCGGACAGGAGCTTGACGTCGTCCGGGTCGTTCGGGCAGGCGACCAGCGGCTCTTTCACGTCCGCCAGGTCGATCTCGATCACCGCGGCGTACTCGGCGTCGGCGTCGGCCTTGAGCAGCTGCGGGTCGGCGATCCAGGCTTCCATGGCCTTGATGCGGCGGCCCAGGGTGCGCGCGTCCTGGTAGCCGTTGGCGATCATCCACTTCATCAGCGTGATGTTCGAGCGCATGTACTCGATGATCGGCGCCTTGTCGAGGTGCACCGAGCAGGCGGCGGCGGAACGCTCGGCGGCGGCGTCCGACAGCTCGAAAGCCTGTTCCACCTTCAGGTCGGGCAGGCCCTCGATCTCGAGGATGCGGCCGGAGAAGACGTTCTTCTTGCCCTTCTTCTCGACGGTGAGGAGACCCTGCTTGAGGGCGTAGTAGGGAATGGCGTTGACCAGGTCGCGCAGCGTGACGCCGCGCTTGCCGGCTTCGGCGAGCGAACCCTTGAAGCGCACCAGCACCGACTCCGGCATGTCGAGCGGCATGACGCCGGTGGCGGCGGCGAAGGCCACCAGGCCGGAGCCGGCCGGGAAGGAGATGCCGATCGGGAAGCGGGTGTGCGAGTCGCCGCCGGTGCCGACGGTGTCGGGCAGCAGCAGGCGGTTCAGCCAGGAGTGGATGACGCCGTCGCCGGGGCGCAGCGCCACGCCGCCGCGCGTGCTGATGAAGCCCGGCAGCTCGCGGTGCATGCGTACGTCGACCAGTTTCGGATAGGCGGCGGTGTGGCAGAAGGACTGCATCACCATGTCGGCGGAGAAGCCGAGGCAGGCGAGGTCCTTCAGCTCGTCGCGCGTCATCGGGCCGGTGGTGTCCTGCGAGCCGACGGTGGTCATCTTCGGCTCGCAGTAGGTGCCCGGGCGGACGCCCTTGCCCTCGGGCAGGCCGCAGGCGCGGCCGACCATCTTCTGCGCCAGCGAGAAGCCCTTGCCGGAATCCTTCGGCGCCTGCGGCAGGCGGAACAGGGTGGACACGGGCAGGCCGAGCGCCTCGCGCGCACGGGCGGTGAGGCCGCGGCCGATGATCAGGTTGATGCGTCCGCCGGCGCGCACCTCGTCGAGCAGCACTTCCGACTTGTAGGCGAAGCTGGCGATGACCTGGCCGTTCTTCTCGACCTTTTTCTCGTAGGGGTAGATGTCGATCACGTCGCCCATGGCCATCTGCGCCACGTCGCACTCGATGGGGAAGGCGCCGGCGTCCTCCTGCGTGTTGAAGAAGATCGGCGCGATCTTGCCGCCCAGGCAGAAGCCGCCGTAGCGCTTGTTCGGCACGAAGGGAATGTCCTCGCCGGTCCACCAGATCACCGAGTTGGTGGCGGACTTGCGCGAGGAGCCGGTGCCGACCACGTCGCCGACATAGGCGACCGGGTGGCCCTTCTTCTTGAGTTCGTCGATCAGGCCGATCGGACCGCGCTCGCCGGGCTTCTCGGGGACGATGCCCTCGCGCGGGTTCTTCAGCATGGCCAGGCCGTGCAGCGGGATGTCGGGGCGGCTCCAGGCGTCGGGGGCGGGCGAAAGATCGTCGGTGTTGGTCTCGCCGGTGACCTTGAAGACGGTGACGGAGATCTTCTTCGCCACTTCCGGGCGCGAGGTGAACCACTCGGCGTCGGCCCACGACTGCATCACGGACTTGGCGTTGGCGTTGCCTTTCTTCGCCTTTTCCGCGACGTCGTGGAAGTAGTCGAACATCAGCAGCGTGCCCTTGAGGCCCCTGGCGGCGACGGTGCCGACCGCGGCGTCGTCGAGCAGGTCGATGAGAGGCTTGACGTTGTAGCCGCCGAGCATGGTGCCGAGGAGTTCCGTGGCCTTCTCGCGCGTGATCAGTGCGCAGGACTCCTCGCCCTTGGCGACCTTGGCCAGGAAGGCGGCCTTCACCTTGGCGGCGTCGTCGACGCCGGCCGGCACGCGGTGGGTGAGGAGGTCGGCCAGAAAGGCCTCTTCGCCCGCATTTGCCAGCTGTTGCGGGTTCTTCAGCAGCTCGACCAGTTCCCCGGTCTGCTTGGCGGTGAGGGGCAGGGGCGGGATGCCGAGGGCGGCGCGCTCGGCGGCATGGGCACGGTAGGCTTCTAGCACGGGGGTGTCCTCTCTGTCAGGATGGTTGGTGCGTGGTCGAAAAGAACCGCTGCCTGACGCCGACCGGCAGTTCCATGCCGGTCGCGTGGGCGCGGGCGAGCAGTTCCCAGTAATAGCGGTACGAGGCGCGGTCGTGCAGGCGGCCGTCGTGGCGGATCGGTCCCCAGCCGGCGGCCTGTGCGGCGAGGAGGATGCCCGAGGCCTCGTTGACCTCACCGAAATCCGGGCGTATCGCGTCAATGATGGGTTGCACCTGGTTCGGGTGGATGCTCCACATGCGCAGATAACCGAACTCATCGCGCGCACGCTTCGCGTCGGCATGCACCGCCTGTGTGTCGTGCAGTTCCGTCGTTACGTTGTGAGAAGGCACCAAGCCGTGGCCGAGCGCGGCGGCAGCGATGGCGCACTTGGCGCGCGATACGAGAGGATGCTCGAACTGGCCGGGGCTTTTCATTGCCGAAGCCGGGATGGCGCCATGGTGGCCGCTGACGAAATCCATCAGGCCGAAGTCCAGCGTCTCGATGCCTGGCAGGGCGGCGATTTCCTCCACTTCGCGCAGCGCCCCGTGGGTCTCGATCAGCACATGGGCGGGGATGGGGCGTTCCAGGCCGCAGTTCTTCGCGATGGCGGCCAGTGCCATCAGCATGGTCTGCGCATCCTGGCGGCCGCCGACCTTGGGGAAGGTGATGTAGGCCAGTCGCGCGCCGGCCGCGCCGACGATGATATCGAGGTCGTTGCGCCAATGCGGATGGGTGATGTCGTGGATGCGCGCGCCGACGCGGTCATACTTGTTATCGGCGGAGGCGATGGCGGCGGCCACCATCTCGGCGTGGGCGCGTTCGGCGCCGGCGGGGGCGCCGTCCTCGCAGTCGCAGGTGAGGTCGAAGACCGGCCCCAGCGCCTGCTGCAGGGTGAGCGCCTTGCCGATCAGCTTCTCGCTGCCGGCGTAGTGCTCGCAGGCGGGCAGGGCGGGGAAAGGCTTCGCTTCGCGGTAAAGGACGTCAGAGGGGTGAAGCGCAGCGTTCAATTTGCGTTCACCCCTTGCGGCGCACTCAGCCGAGCATGGAGGCGACGCCCGCCTGCTCTTCCTGCAGCTCGGCGAGCGTCTTGTCCATCATGCTGCGCGAATAGTCGTCGATGGCCAGCCCCGTCACGCGGGTGTACTCGCCGCCGGCACAGGTGACCGGCACGCCGTAGACGATGTCCTGCGGGATGCCGTAGGAGCCGTCGGAGGGAATGCCCATGGTGACCCACTTGCCGTTGGTGCCGAGCGCCCAGTCGCGCATGTGGTCGATGGCGGCGTTGGCGGCCGAGGCGGCCGAGGAGGCGCCGCGCGCCTCGATGATGGCCGCGCCGCGCTTGCCGACCTTCGGGATGTACTCGTTCCTGTACCAGGCCTCGTCGTTGATCGCCTGCGGCGCGGCCTGGCCGGCGACGGTGCAGAAGCGGACGTCCGGATACATGGTGGGGGAGTGGTTGCCCCAGACGATCATCTTTTCGATGTCGGTGACGGCCTTGCCGGTGCGCGTGGCGAGCTGCGAGACGGCGCGGTTGTGGTCGAGGCGCAGCATTGCGGTGAAGTTCTGCTTCGGCAGGTCGGGCGACGACCTCATGGCGATGTAGGCGTTGGTGTTGGCCGGGTTGCCGACCACCAGCACGCGCACCTTGCGCGAGGCCACGGCGTTGAGGGCCTTGCCCTGCTCGATGAAGATCTTGGCGTTCTCGAGCAGCAGGTCCTTGCGCTCCATGCCGGGGCCGCGCGGCCTGGCGCCGACCAGCAGGGCGTAGTCGGTGTCCTTGAAGGCCACCATCGGGTCAGAGGTGCCGACCATGCCGGCGAGCAGCGGGAAGGCGCAGTCCTCCAGTTCCATCATGACGCCCTTCAGCGCCGCCTGGGCTTTTTCCATCGGCAGTTCGAGCATTTGCAGGACGACGGGCTGATCCTTGCCGAGCATCTCGCCGCTGGCGATGCGGTAGAGCAGGGCGTAGCCGATCTGGCCGGCGGCGCCGGTGACGGTGACACGAACGGGGGCTTTGGCCATGGAAGTGACTCCTCGATCAAGGTTGTTCGAAAGCGGCGTGATGCGGGCGGGAAATGCCTTATCCGGTGTTTTCAATCCGCCCAGAAACGATGTCGATGGTAGAATTCTTTTGGCAGTGTGTCAATTGCTATCAGATATCTTATATAAGACATAAGAAAGCCTATAGACGTTGCGTTTATTTTGTGCTGAAATTGCTGCATGGCGCAAGTGTCCCCGACCTTCAGTCCCCTCTACCGCCAGATCAAGAACCTGATCCTGCAAGGTCTTGCATCGGGCGAGTGGCGTCCCGGCGAGGCCATACCAAGCGAAGCCGAGCTCGCCATCCGCTTCAATGTCAGCCAGGGCACGGTGCGCAAGGCCATCGACGAGATGGCAGCCGAGAACCTCGTCGTGCGCAAACAGGGCAAGGGCACTTATGTTGCTTCGCACAACGATCCGCGTGCCTTTTTCCGCTTTCTGCGCGTGGTGCCAGACGTAGGCGGCGTCGCCGTGCCTCAGAGCGTGCCGCTCGAGTGCTGGCGCGCCAAGGCCGGCCAGGAAGCCGCGCGCATCCTCGACATTCCGCTTGGCGCTCCCATCAACATCGTGCGCCGCCTGCTCAAGTTCGACGGAAAGCCGGTCGTGCTCGACGAGATATACCTGTCGGGAGACGTTTTCCAGGGACTCACGCTGGAAGTCTTGCAGGGCAATCAAGACTCGCTATATACCTTGTTCGAGACGCACTTCGGTGTCCGCATGATCCGTGCCGAAGAGCGCATCCGGGCCGTGGCCGCCGACCGTGCCTCTGCCGAACAGCTGCAGGTGGACGAGGGCAGTCCCCTGCTGTCCGTGGAGCGCGTCACTTATACCTACGGCGACAAGCCGGTCGAGTGGCGCCGTGGCCTGTACTCGACGGCCGGCCATTTCTATCTGAATGAACTGAACTGAATCCGCCAGAGGACGGGAAGACGGGATTCCAGAGGCTATAATTCTAGTTTTATCGGGGTATCGTGGCGCCTTATGTTGCGCCGCACAGCGCAGGGAGAAAAAAGGATGTCTGACATAACCATGAAAAAGGAGCGCCCGAAGCACCTTGATCTGCGGGTCATCAAGCAGCCGCTTCCGGCGATCGCTTCCATATTGCACCGGGTCAGCGGGGCAGGGCTGTTTCTCATGCTGCCGTTGTTGATCTACCTGCTCGACCTGAGCCTCGATTCCGCTCTGGGGTTCGCCATGTTCAAGTCGGTCGTCGCCCATCCGCTCGCCAAACTGGTGCTGCTCGGTCTGCTGTGGGCCTTCCTGCACCACTTCTGCATGGGCATCCGCATTCTCCTGCTCGATCTCGACATGGGCACAGACCTGGCGCCAGCGCGCGCCAGCGCCAAGGCCGTGCTGCTTATCAGCCTGGCGCTGACCGTCATCCTGGGGGTGAAGCTATGGTGAACAAAATCGTCGTCGGCGCCCACTACGGCCTGAAGGACTGGCTGGGGCAGCGCATCACCGCCGCCTTCATGGCGGCCTACACCGTCATTTTCGCCGTCCTGCTGGCGGGTCAGCCTGACTTGAACTACGAAACCTGGCGCGCCTTCATGTCCGGCGGCTTCATGCGCTTCCTCACCTTCCTGTTCATCCTCAGTTTGACGTTCCACGCCTGGGTCGGCGTGCGCGACATCTGGATGGACTACGTCAAGCCGACCGGCTTGCGCCTCGCGCTGCACGTCCTCACGCTGCTCGCCCTGGTCGGCTACACCGGCTGGGCGGTGTCGATTCTCTGGAGGCTGTAAGTGAAGATCACCAAACGCACCTTTGATGCGGTCATCGTCGGCGCCGGTGGCGCCGGCTTGCGCGCTGCGCTGCAACTGTCCGAATCCGGCCTCAAGACGGCCGTCCTCACCAAGGTCTTCCCGACGCGCTCGCACACGGTTGCCGCTCAGGGCGGCGTGGCGGCCAGCCTGGGCAACTCCGAGGAAGACCACTGGCACTGGCACATGTACGACACCGTCAAGGGCTCTGACTGGCTCGGCGACCAGGATGCCATCGAGTTCATGTGCCGCAAGGCCAACGAGGTGGTGATCGAGCTCGAGCACTACGGCATGCCCTTCGACCGCACCGACGCCGGCAAGATCTACCAGCGCCCCTTCGGCGGCCACATGTCCAACTTCGGCGAGAAGCCCGTGCGCCGCTCCTGCGCCGCGGCCGACCGCACCGGCCACGCCATGCTGCATGCGCTGTACCAGCGCAACGTGCGCGCCAACACCCAGTTCTTCGTCGAGTGGATGGCGCTCGATCTGATTCGCGACGCCGAGGGCGAAGTGCTTGGCGTCACCGCGCTCGAGATGGAAACCGGCGAGATCGTCGCCTTCCAGTCCAAGGCCACCATCTTCGCCACCGGCGGGGCGGGGCGCATCTACCATTCCTCGACCAACGCCTTCATCAACACCGGCGACGGCCTCGGCATGGCGGCGCGCGCCGGCATCCCGCTCGAGGACATGGAGTTCTGGCAGTTCCACCCGACCGGCGTCGCCGGCGCCGGCGTGCTCATCACCGAGGGCGTGCGCGGCGAGGGCGGCATCCTGAGGAACAGCTCGGGCGAGCGCTTCATGGAGCGCTACGCGCCGAACGCCAAGGACCTCGCCTCGCGCGACGTCGTCTCCCGCGCCATGGTCACCGAGATCAACGAGGGCCGCGGCTGCGGCCCGAACAAGGACTTCGTCCTGCTCGACATCACCCACCTCGACCCGAAGGTGATCATGCAGCGCCTGCCGGGCATCCGCGAGATCTCGATCCAGTTCGCCGGCACCGACCCGATCAAGGAGCCGATCCCGGTGGTGCCGACCTGCCATTACCAGATGGGCGGCATCCCGACCAACTACAGCGGTCAAGTGGTGGCGCCGCGCGGCTCCAGCATGAGCGTCGCCGTGCCGGGCTTCTACGCCGCCGGCGAGTGCGCCTGCGCTTCGGTGCACGGCGCCAACCGCCTCGGCACCAACTCGCTCCTCGACCTGCTGGTGTTCGGCAAGTCGGCCGGCGAGACCGCCGTCGAGGACGTGAAGAAATCGACGAAGGCGCACAAGGACCTGCCGCAGGAGGCCATCGAGCGCACGCTCGAGCGCATCAACCGCCTCGACACGCAAAGGGACGGCGCCGGCGTTCACGAGTCGCGCCTGGCCATGCAGCGCACCATGCAGAACCACTGCGGCGTGTTCCGCTTCGCCGACAAGCTGAAAGAGGGCGTCTCGAAGATACTCGACGTGCAGAAGGACGTGCAGCGCACCGTGATCAAGGACAAGTCGAAGGTCTTCAACACCGCCCGCATCGAGGCGCTCGAACTGGAGAACCTGATCGAGGTGGCGGTGGCCACCATGATCTCGGCCGAGGCGCGCAAGGAATCGCGCGGCGCCCACGTCCGCGACGACGCCCCGGACACCGCGGAGCGCCCGAACGGCCGCGACGACCAGAACTGGCTCAAGCACACCCTGTGGTTCAAGGAGGGCAACCGCCTCGACTACAAGTCGGTGAAGCTGACCCCGCTCACCGTGCCCACCATCGAGCTGAAGAAGCGCGCGTACTGAGGAAGCCGAGAATGACGACAAGAACCATGCAGTTCAGGATCTACCGCTACGATCCGGACAAGGACGACAAGCCCTACCTGCAGGACATCTCGGTCGAGGTGGACGCCACCGACCGCAAGCTGCTCGACGCCATGGTGAAGCTGAAGGCCAAGGACGACACGATCGCTTTTCGCCGCTCCTGCCGCGAGGGCGTCTGCGGCTCCGATGCCCTCAACATCAACGGCCGCAACGGCCTGGCCTGCCTGACCGACCTGAAGGACCTGCCCGAGCCGGTGGTGCTGCGCCCGCTGCCCGGCCTGCCCATCATCCGCGACCTGATCGTGGACATGACGCAGTTCTTCAAGCAGTACCACTCGATCAAGCCCTATCTCATCAACAACGACCCGCCGCCCGAGACCGAGCGGCTGCAGACGCCGGAAGAGCGCGAGGAGCTGAACGGCGTGTACGAGTGCATCCTCTGCGCCTGTTGCTCGACCGCCTGCCCGTCGTTCTGGTGGAACCCGGACAAGTACGTCGGTCCGGCCGGCCTGCTTCAAGCTTATCGGTTTATTGCCGATACCAGGGATCAGGCGACCAGCGAGCGCCTCGACAACCTCGAGGACCCCTACCGTCTGTTCCGCTGCCACTCCATCATGAACTGTGTCGATGCCTGCCCGAAGGGTTTGAATCCCATGCGCGCGATCGGCAAGATCAAGGACGCTATGGTGCGGCGGGCGGTTTGAGGCCGGAGGAAGACCGCGGGGCGCGGCTGAGGCGCTTGCGCTGGCACTGCCGGCGCGCCCTGCTGGAACTTGATCTGGTTTTCCAGCGCTTCTGGCGGCAGGCCGGCGACGACCTGAACGACAGCGATGCGGCGGCCCTCGAACGACTGCTGGAACTGGAGGACCACGATCTGTGGGAATTGGCGAGCGGCCGGCGCGACACGGATGACCCGCAGCTGAGAGGCATCGTCGAGCGGCTGCGCCAGGCATGACGGGAGAGATTTTTCCGACCATTTGACGGGGATGCAAAGATGAACACTCAACGCAGCGCAACACTCACGGTCGACGGCAAGGGCGTCGACCTGCCGATCTATTCCGGCGCGATCGGCCCGGAAGTCATCGACATCCGCCAGCTCTACGCCAAGACCGGGATGTTCACCTTCGATCCCGGCTTCATGTCCACGGCGGCCTGCAAGTCGAGCATCACCTACATCGACGGCGATGCGGGGGTGCTGCTCTACCGCGGCTATCCGATCGAGCAGCTGGCGCACCAGTGCGACTTCCTCGAGGTCGCCTACCTGATCCTCAAGGGCGAGCTGCCCAACCCGGAACAGAAGAAGGAGTTCGACAAGATCATCCAGAGCCACACCATGGTGCACGAGCAGCTGACCCGCTTCTACTCGGGTTTCCGCCGCGATGCGCACCCGATGGCGGTGATGGTCGGCGTGGTCGGCGCGCTGTCCGCCTTCTACCACGACGCCATGGACATCTCCGACCAGTACCACCGCGACATCTCGGCGCACCGCCTGATCGCCAAGCTGCCGACCATCGTCGCCATGGCCTACAAGTACAACGCGGGCCAGCCCTTCATGTACCCGCGGAACGACCTTTCGTACACGGCCAACTTCATGCACATGATGTTCGGCACGCCGTGCGAGAAGTACGAGCCGAATCCGGTGCTGGTGCGTGCGCTCGACCGCATCCTGATCCTGCACGCCGACCACGAGCAGAACGCCTCCACCTCGACGGTGCGCCTGGCCGGCTCCTCGGGCGCCAACCCCTTCGCCTGCATCTCCTCGGGCATCGCCTGCCTGTGGGGCCCGGCGCACGGCGGCGCCAACGAAGCCTGCCTCAACATGCTCGAGGAGATCGGCGACGTCTCGCGCGTCGGCGAGTACATCAAGCGCGCCAAGGACAAGAACGATTCCTTCAAGCTGATGGGCTTCGGCCATCGCGTGTACAAGAACTTCGACCCGCGCGCCAAGCTCATGCGCGAGACCTGCCACGAGGTGCTGAACGAGCTGGGCCTGCACGACGACCGCCTGTTCAAGCTGGCCGTCGCGCTGGAGAAGATCGCCCTCGAGGACGAGTATTTCGTATCGAAGAAGCTCTATCCGAACGTCGACTTCTACTCCGGCATCGTGCAGCGCGCACTCGGCATCCCGGTCAAGCTGTTCACCGGCATTTTCGCCCTGGCGCGCACCGTCGGCTGGATCGCGCAGTGGAACGAGATGATTTCCGACCCGGAGCAGAAGATCGGCCGCCCGCGCCAGCTGTTCACCGGCGCGGAAAAGCGCGAAGTGCCGCCCATGAGCAAGCGCTGAGCGCGCCATCCGTGGGCAGGAATGGGGAACGTCCCTTCCCCGCCCACGGGCGCCCCGACGACAACAGCCGCCCGCCCCAACTCCCGCGAGGTCACCGCATGAGCCTGATGAAACAGATGCTCGGCAATTCGTATCTCTTCGGCGCCAATGCACCGTTCATCGAGGAGCTCTACGAATCCTATCTGGCAAACCCGGCGTCGGTCGCCGATGTCTGGCGCGACTACTTCGACAAGCTGCAGAACATGCCCGGCGCTAGCCGCGATGTCGCCCACGCCCCGGTCGTTGCCTCCTTCGCCCAGCGCGCGAAGCTCGGCACGCTGCGCGCTGCGCCAGCCGGCGCTGCGGCGGACGGGAAGCAGGTCGCCGTACTGCAGCTCATCAACGCATACCGCTTCCTCGGCAACCGCTGGGCCCAGCTCGATCCGCTCAAGCGCAGCGAGCGACCTGCCATCCCGGAACTGGACCCGGCGCATTACGGCTTCACCGAGGCCGATCTTGGCCAGGGCTTCGCCACCGGCAGCTTCGCCGGTTTACCCGAGCAGGCCACCCTGCGCGAGATCCTCGAAGCGCTGCGCCAGACCTACTGTGGCACCATCGGCGCCGAGTACATGTATCTTTCGGAGGTGGCGCAAAAGCGCTGGATCCAGTCGAAGCTGGAGACCGTCCGTGCGACGCCGACCTGGAGCGCCGACGACAAGCGCCGCTTTCTGCGCCTGATCACCCAGGCCGAGACGCTGGAACGCTATCTGCACACGCGCTATGTCGGCCAGAAGCGTTTTTCGCTCGAAGGGGGCGAGTCGCTGATCCTGGCCATGGACCAGCTGGTGCGCACGGCGGGCAGCGTCGGCGTGCAGGAAATGGTGATCGGCATGGCCCACCGCGGCCGCCTCAACGTGCTGGTGAATACCCTCGGCAAGCAGCCCTCCACGCTGTTCGCCGAGTTCGAGGGCAAGAAGGCGGCGACGCTCTCCGCCGGCGATGTGAAATACCACATGGGCTACTCTTCGGATGTTGCTACGCCGGGCGGCCCGATGCATCTCACGCTGGCCTTCAATCCCTCGCATCTGGAGATCGTGAACCCCGTCGTGGCGGGCTCCGTGTACGCCCGCCAGGTCAAGCGCGGTCCGAACGGCAAGGCCGAGGCGCTGCCCGTTCTGATCCACGGCGACGCCGCGGTGGCCGGGCAGGGCGTCAACCAGGAAATGCTCAATTTCTCGCAGACGCGCGGCTATGGCACCGGCGGCACGGTGCATATCATCGTGAACAATCAGATCGGCTTCACCACCTCCGACCTGCGTGACTATCGCTCCTCGCTCTACTGCACCGACCTCTTCAAGATGGTCGAGGCGCCGATCTTCCACGTGAACGGCGACGACCCCGAGGCCGTTGCGCTGGTGACGCAGATCGCCATGGAGTTCCGCCAGGCGTTCAGGAAGGACGTGGTGGTCGACATCGTCTGCTTTCGCAAGCTCGGCCACAACGAACAGGACGAGCCGATGGTGACCCAGCCGCTCATGTACAAGAAGATCGGCCAGCATCCCGGTACGCGCAAGCTCTATGCCGACCGGCTCGAGGCGCAGGGCGTCATCGGCGCCGGCGACGCCGAGCGCAAGAGCAAGGATTACCGCGCAGCGCTCGACGAGGGCCGCCACCTCATCGATCCGGTCATCACCGACTACCACAGCAAGTTCGCCATCGACTGGACGCCGCACGTCAACGTGCCCTACACGGAGAAGTGCGACACCACCGTGCCGATGAAGGAGCTCAAGCGCCTTGCCGGCCGTCTCACCGACGTGCCGGCCAATTTCACGCTGCATCCGCGCGTGCAGAAGATCATCGACGACCGCAAGGCGATGGGGCAGGGCAGGCTGCCGGTCGACTGGGGCATGGGCGAGAACCTCGCCTATGCGACCCTGCTGGCGGCAGGCTACAACGTGCGCATCTCCGGCGAGGACGTCGGCCGCGGCACTTTCTTTCACCGCCACGCCGCGCTGCACGACCAGGACCGCGAGAAGTGGGACGAGGGCACCTGGTGGCCGCTGGCCGGCCTGCAGGAGAAGCAGGGCTGGTTCCATTGCTTCGACTCGGTGCTCTCCGAAGAGGCCGTGCTGGCCTTCGAGTACGGCTTCGCCACCGCCAGTCCCAACGAGCTGGTGGTCTGGGAAGCCCAGTTCGGCGACTTCGCCAACGGCGCGCAGGTCGTCATCGACCAGTTCCTGTCTTCGGGCGAGGCCAAGTGGGGCCGCGGCTGCGGCCTGGTGCTGCTGCTGCCCCACGGCTACGAGGGGCAGGGCCCGGAGCACTCGTCCGCGCGGGTCGAGCGCTACATGCAGCTCTCCGCCGAATTCAACTGGGAAGTCTGCATGCCGTCGAGCGCCGGCCAGATATACCACCTGCTGCGCCGGCAGATGCTGAGAAAGCAGCGCAAGCCGCTGATCGTGTTCACGCCGAAATCCCTGCTGCGCCACAAGGACGCAACAACCTCGCTCGATGACATTGCGAACGGCACCTTCGATACCATCATCGGCGAGGTCGAGGCGATCGAACCGAAGAAGGTCGGCCGCGTCGTCGCCTGTGCCGGCAAGGTCTATTTCGACCTGCTCGCAGCGCGCCGCGAGCGCAAGGTCGGCGATGTCGCCCTGCTGCGCGTCGAGCAGCTCTATCCCTTCGACGACCGCCGCTTCGCCGAGGAGCTGAAGCGCTTCCCGAATGCGAAGGAGCTTGTCTGGTGCCAGGAGGAGCCGCTCAACCAGGGCGCCTGGTACGCAAAGGCGCACCGTCTGCAAAGCGTGCTCGGCAAGGGGCAGGAACTGAAGGTCGTATCGCGGCCGGCCTCGTCGTCGCCGGCGGTCGGCTATGCCACGAAGCACATGGAACAACAGAAGGAACTCATCAACGAAGCCCTCGGCTCGTCGAAGTGACAAGGAGCAAGCGGAGAGAACAATGATCATTGACGTCAAAATCCCCCAGCTGTCCGAATCCGTCGCCGAAGCGACCCTGGTTTCCTGGCACAAGCAGGAAGGCCAGGCGGTCGCCCGTGACGAGAACCTGATCGACATCGAGACCGACAAGGTCGTCCTCGAATTGCCCGCGCCTGAAGCCGGCGTGCTGGTGAAAATCCTCAAGGGCAACGGCGACACGGTCGTTGCCGGCGAGGTGATCGCGCAAATCGACACCGAGGCGAAGGCCGAGGCGGCCGCGCCGACGGCGACCAGGCCGGCCCAGGCAAAAGCCGCCCCGGCGCCTGCCGCAACGGCACCGGCCGGCCCTGCCGCAAGGAAGCTGATGGCCGAGAAGGGCCTCGATTCTGCCGCCGTCGCGGGCTCCGGCCGCG
>WBUF01000098.1 GCA_008933825.1 Rhodocyclaceae bacterium
TTGCTGAAGCGCGCCGGACTGCCCACCCAGCCCCCCCCGCTGGGCGCCGAACGCTATCTGGAACTCATGACGCGCGACAAGAAGGTCGACGCCGGGAAGCTGCGCCTGGTGCTGCTCAAGCGGATCGGCGAAGGCGCAGTCAGCGCGGAGGCGGCCGAGTCCGATATTCGCGCCGCCATCGAGGCCTGCTGTGGCTGATCTGGCGCCCTACGCCGTCAGCGAATCCGCATCACGCGGCCGGCGGCATCCGGAGGCGCAGCCTGCGGCGCGCAGCGAGTATCAGCGCGATCGGGACCGCGTCGTGCACTCCACGGCCTTTCGCCGCCTGGAGTACAAGACCCAGGTCTTCGTCAATCATGAGGGCGATCTGTTTCGCACGCGCCTGACGCACAGCCTGGAGGTGGCGCAGATCGCCCGCACACTGGCGCGCGCCCTGAGGCTGAACGAAGATTTGGCCGAGGCCATTGCCCTTTCGCACGATCTCGGCCACACGCCGTTTGGCCATGCCGGGCAGGACGCGCTGAATGCATGCATGCGCGACTACGGCGGATTCGAGCACAATCTGCAGAGTCTGCGCATCGTCGATCTGCTGGAGGAGCGCTATGGCGCTTTCGACGGCCTCAACCTGACCTACGAGACGCGCGAGGGCATTCTCAAGCACTGTTCCCAGAAGAAAGCGCCGGAGCTGGGCGAGCTCGGTCGCCGTTTCCTCGACGGCACGCAGCCTTCACTCGAGGCCCAGTTGTGCAACTTGGCCGACGAGATCGGCTACAACAACCACGACGTGGACGATGGTTTGCGTTCCGGCCTGATCACCGTGGATCAACTGGAGGAGGCCGGCATCTGGGCGCGCCAAGCTGCCGCCGTCCGGGAGGAATTCCCGAGCCTTTCCGGCCGCCGCCTGATCCACGAGACGGTGCGGCGCATGATCAATTCCCTTGCAGTGGACCTGATCGAGGAGACGGGACGCAACATTGCCGCCGCCGGCATCCGGACGCTCCACGACGTGCGCGGGGCGAGTCCGCTGGCGGCCTTCAGCCAGGCCATGCACGCAGAGCACAAGGCGCTCAAGCACTTCCTGCGCATCAATCTCTACCAGCACTACCAGGTGCTGCGCATGACCAACAAGGCACGCCGCATCGTCACCGATCTTTTTGGCGCCTTCAAGGAGGATCCCCGCCTGCTGCCGCCGCAGTATCAAGTCATGGCCAAGGCCGACAAGCCGAGGGCTATCGCCGACTACATTGCCGGCATGACCGACCGCTACGCCATCCGCGAGCACCGCCGCCTGTTCGCCGTCGGCGAAATCTAGCGCGGCAGCCATTCAGACATGGCCCGGCTATTCACGCCCACCACCGGCTTGCCGGAACTCGACGAGGTGCTGTGCGGCGTGCAGCGCGGCGACAACATCGTCTGGCAGATCGAATCGCTGGAGGATTACCTGGCGTTGGTCAGGCCTTATGCCGGCGCCGCCCGGGATTCGGGAAGACGCCTGATTTATTTTCGATTTGCCGACCATCCCGCCTTGCTGTCCGGCGTCGAGACGCACGGTCCAGAAACGGAGTCCGGTTTCGATGTATTCGTCGATCAGGTGCATTCCGTCATCGAGTCCGCCGGACGGGAAACGTTCTATGTTTTCGACTGCCTGTCATGCCTTGCCGACATCTGGCAGTCAGACCGCATGATGGGAAACTTCTTCAGGCTGACCTGTCCGCGCCTGTTCGATCTGGACACCGTCACCTACTTTGGCCTCTATCGCAACCGTCACGCCAAGTCGGCGACGGGCGTGATCACCAATACCACGCAGTTCATGATCGATGTCTTTCGCTGCCGCGAACGGCTCTATCTGCGGCCGCTCAAGGTGCAGCACCGCTCTGCGGCGGCCATGAACCTGATCCACGCCTGGGAGGCGGAAGGCCAGTTTCGCCCGGTGCGGGACAGCGGCACTGTCGCCGAGATTCTCGCCAATTCACGGTGGCCTGGCCTCGAGGACAACCAGACCGTCAGCCATTGGCAGAGGCAGTTCGCCGCCGCAAAACCGGTGGCGGCGGCGCGACGTGCCGGATTTCCGGATCCAGCCGAGTGGGAGTGGTTCGCGCGCCTGAGCCGCCTGCTGTTCGGCGACGATGCGGCCATGTCGCGCCTGATCGACGAATACCTGACGCTCGACGACCTGCTGACGGTACGCAGCCGCATGATCGGCACTGGCGTGATCGGCGGCAAGGCGCTGGGCATGCTGCTGTCGCGCGCCGTGCTGCGCCGCGATGCGCCCCAGCTCGAAGCCCGCCTCGAGGCGCATGATTCCTTCTATGTCGGCGCCGAGGTGTTCGATACCTTCCTGGTGCACAACGGGCTGTGGTGGATCCGGCGCAGGCAGCGCGATCCGGCCACTTATCTGAACGAGATCGGCGAAGCGCGCAGGCGCATGCTGGAGGGAGCCTTCTCCCCCTCCACCCTGCGCCAGTTCGAAGGCATGCTCGAATATTTCGGCGAGTGGCCGTTCATCGTCCGCTCCAGTTCGCGGCTGGAGGATCGTTACGGCAATGCCTTTGCCGGCCAGTACGACAGCGTTTTTTGCGCCAACCGCGGCCCCTGGGAACGGCGTCTGGGCGATCTGCTCGACGCCGTCCGCCAGGTCTATGCCAGCACCATGTGCGAACAGGCCTTGCGCTATCGCGAGCGGCGCGGCCTGCTGGGCGAAAACGAGCAGATGGCCGTGCTGATCATGCGCGTGTCGGGCACCGCCGGCGGGCGCTACTTCCATCCGCATGCGGCGGGCGTCGGCCTGTCGGTCAATCCCTATCGCTGGAACCCGCGCATCGACATGAAGGCGGGCGTGATCCGCCTGGTGGCCGGGCTCGGCACGCGCGCCGTCGACCGCAACGACGACGACTACACCCGCCTCGTGGCGTTGAACGCGCCGGAATTGCGACCGGAAACCAATTTCGGCGACATCGCCCGCCATGCGCAGCGGCGCATGGACGCCATCGATCTGAAGGAGAGCCGGTTCGTCAGCGGGCCGTTTGCCGAGATGGTGCGGGACCACCCGGATTTTCCTTTCGACCTGTTTACCACCCGCGAGGATCACGGCAAGCCGGCCTTTCTGACCTTCGATCGCCTGCTCG
>WBUF01000051.1 GCA_008933825.1 Rhodocyclaceae bacterium
GATCTGGTAGTCGTTCTCGAAATCGCGCAGGGCCGCCTGCCGGTCGCCGAGATGGATGCACGCCTGCGCGCCGCCAGCGCGCTGCACCGCGCCGCACAGCAGGTCGCCAAGGCGGCGCGCATGCTCGCCAACGGCATGCCGCCCGCTGCGAACGGGGCGCCGGGCCGCAACCCCCTGCCGTAGGAAAGTCAGTCTGCGCAGCACGGCGGCGCGGGCTCAATCCCGGTCCCAGTACGGATCGGGCCCGAAGCGTTCGAGCAGGAAGTCGATGAAGGCGCGCACCTTGGCCGGCAGGTGCCGGGTCGGCAGGTAAAGGGCGTAGACGTGCTGCTCGACGGGGAGGTACTCGGAGAGCGCGGCGCGCAGGCGACCGGCCTGGATGTCGCGGCCGATGATGAAGGTGGGCAGCAGCGCCAGCCCCAGGCCGCCGAGCACGGCCTGCGAGAGCGCCTCGTCGTCGTTGATGCGCAGCCGCCCCGACACCGGCACGGCGATGTCGCCCTCCGGCCCGGTGAAGCGCCACAGGCCCTGCTCGCCGGAGTGGGTGTAGTCGAGGCAGTTGTGGCGGGCGAGGTCCTGCGGGATGCGCGGCACGCCGTGCTTCGCGAAATACTCCGGCGTCGCGCACAGCTTGCGGCGCACCGGCGCCAGGCGGCGCGCGACGAGGTTGGGCGGCAGCTCGCGCGCGACGCGCACGACGACGTCGACGCCTTCCTCGGCGAGGTCGACGGCACGGTCGGTGATGGTGACGTCGATGTCGAGCTCCGGATAGCGCCCGAGGAAGTCCGCCAGCGCCGGCGCCACGTGCAGCGTGCCGAAGGCCACCGAGGCCGCCACCTTGAGCACGCCGCGCGGCTGGGCGTGCAGGCTGCTCGCCACCTGCTCGGCGCGCACCGCTTCGTCGAGGATGCGGCTGCAATGCTCGGCGAAGGCCGCACCCACCTCCGTCACGCTCAAATGGCGCGTGCTGCGGTTGAGCAGGCGCGCGCCGAGCGATTTCTCCAGCTTGGCCACCGCCTTGCTCACCGCCGAGCGCGACATGCCCAGGCGGCGCGCCGCCGCAGAGAAGCTGCCGCCTTCGACGACATGGGCGTAGATAGCCATGAGATTAAGGTCTTGCATGGCTTGATTGTAGCCAATCGGGCAACAGTCATGTTCGCTCAGGATGCCTTATCCCGGCCGCGCATCCTGCCTATCATGCGCTTGCCGTCCCCGTCCGCAGCGGCGGGGCTTTTTCTTTTGCGAACTGGATCTTGTCCATGAGAACCGAAGAATTGCTGATTGCCGACCTGGACTATGCGCGACTCGTCCCCCTGGCTTCCCACAAGGCCCTGGCGGATGAGCTGGACCGCGCGACTGTCGTCCCGGCCGCACGAATGCCGGGGAACATCGTTCGGATGCATTCCCGCGTCACCTATCACGACGAGCGCTCGGGCGAGCGCCGCGAGGTGGAGCTGGTCTTCCCCGAGGAGGCGGACATGGCCAGCGGCAAGGTCTCGGTGCTGGCGCCGGTCGGCTCGGCCCTGCTCGGCCTCGAGGAAGGGGAGGCCATCGAATGGCCTTTCCCGGACGGACACGTGCGGCGCCTGCGCGTCGAGCGCACGGTGGCTCCGGCGGATTGACGCGGCGACAGGGGAAAGGCATGGGCATGCTTGGCTCGATTCAGCTCACCCGGCAGGACGCCGAACGCCTGCGCTTCATGGCCGAAGCGCTGGCGGCACAGTCGCGCGGCATCCAGAAGCAGCTGCACACGCTGGACGGCCTGATGCGGTCGGCGCGCCTGCTGGAGGCGACGCAGACGCCGGCCAACGTGGTGACCCTCGACTCGCGCCTGGTCGTCGAGGACCTTTATTCGGGCGAGATCAAGGAAATCGAGCTGGTCTTTCCGGAGGAGGCGAACCCGCAAAGGGGGAAGCTGTCCGTGCTGTCGGCGATCGGCTGCGCCGTGCTCGGGCGCGCCGTCGGCGACCGCGTGGTGGTGGAAACCGAGAAGGGCTGCCTGCAGCTGCGCATCGCCGCCCTCGTCTACCAGCCGGAAACCGCGCTGCTGTAGGCCCCGGCCATGATGCATTCCGAATTTCCCGTCGAGCGGCTGGCGCAAATGGCCTCGAATCCGTTCCAGATCGGCTTCGCCCGCCAGGTCATGCGCATGCTGGCGCCTTCCGAGCTGATTGCCTACGAGGCCACCCAGGAAGGCCTGGTGATGCGGGCGCAGAACGAGGACGCCCTCGCCAAGCCGGTGGCGCTGCTGCGCGACCTCTATCACGACGACCTCGTGCTGCTGCCGCCGCGCGTGCGCTACATGTCGCTGGGCAACCGGCCGTACGAGCCGATCATGCTGGTGCGCGTGCGCACCGCCCCCCGCCATCATGATGCCGTGATCGAGGACCTCGCCGCCCGCGAGGCCACCCTGCTGGAAGAGCACGCCCGCCCCAGCGTGTGCGTGCTGCGCGCCGAAGCGCCGCTACGCAGCCTGCTCGGCTACGGGGAGGCGCTGGCGGCCCTGAGCGGGGGCACGGCGCTGCACTGGATCTGGCTCGATCGCTATGTCCCCATGGACGACCCGCCGGGCGGGCGGGCGGCCTGAGCCGCAGCGCGGCAACGCCCAGGGGGCAGATGCCGGCAGGCGGCTGGGTTAAGATGCACGCATCGCCCCCACGCACGGACCGTCATGACCGACAAGCCTGTCACGCCGCCCGGCGAACCCGCCGTCCCATGCGCCGCCTGCCTCAAGGAAGTGCCGCTCGGCACGGCCTTCACGCCGGAGGGCGTGGATTACGTCGAACATTTCTGCGGCATCGGTTGCCATAGGCACTTCATCGCCGAGGCGAAGCGGCGCGGCGCGGGCGCGCCGGGCAGCGGCGCCTGAGCGGGAGGCTCCGACATGCAGCTCCTGTTGATCTTCGGCATCGTCTTCGCCATCGCCGCCGTGCTGTTCGCCCTGCAGAACAATGCGCTGGTCACGGTGACGGTCGCCCTGTGGCATTTCGAGAGCACCTTGGCCGTGGTGCTGCTGCTGGCCATCGGGCTGGGCGTGCTGATCGCCGGCCTGGTCTCCACGCCCGCCGTGCTGCGCGGCCAGTGGAGCGGCGCGCGGCTGCGACGCCAGGTCGTTGCCCTCGATAAGGAGAAGGCCGCGCTCGAACAGCGTATCGCGGTGCTGGAAGCCGAAGCGGCGCGCAGCCGGCCGCAGCCACCGCCGGCGGACGCGGAGCCCCAGCGCTTCGCCGGACTCAAATCGATTCTCACCGGCGGGGAGCAGGCGCCGAAGCCGCCCGCGGCCTGAGCCCGGCGTCAGTGCGCCAGGCGGTCCATTGGCCGCGCACCCGCTTTCCAGGTTACAGGAACCGGTCGAGCAGCTTGCGGCTGGCCAGGTCGAGGCCGTTGATGTCGCGCACCAGGAAATGGATGCCCTGGCTGTCCTCGATGAGCAGCCCCGATTTGCCCAGGCGGCGTATGAACTCCTCGCCCCACAACACCAGGCTCGTCGCGCCGCGGTCGCTGTCGACCTGCCAGGTGCTCGGCGTGGCGAAGCTGGAGACGCTGCGGATGCGGCGGATCTCCGGCATGAATTCTCGCCGGCCGAGTTCTTCTTCCACCAGTTGCCGCTGCGCCGCCGGCAGCGCATCGAGGCGATCGATCCAGCCGGCCTCATGGCCGTCCGGACCGACGAGGGAGATGCCCTCGCCGGGCGCGGCGATGGGAAAGGCGCGCACCGGCACGACGCCTTCGCGGATCTCGCCCTCGGCGGTGGTCAGCACCAGTCGGCCGAAGACATTGCGCGTCAACTGGAAATCGCTGTCCATGGTCATTGCCCCTTCGCCTTGTGCTCGATGCGCGGCGGCGCCTCGGCCGATTCCTCGACGTCGACATTGCGCGCCTGCGCCTGGTAGAGGCGGAAGTAGGCGCCTTCGCGCGCCATCAATTCGTCGTGGTCGCCGACCTCGACGATGCGGCCGCGGTCCATCACCACCAGGCGATCGGCCTTGCGCAGCGTGGACAGGCGGTGGGCAATGGCGAGGGTGGTGCGCCCGCGCACCAGGTTATCGAGCGCCTTCTGGATTTCCTTCTCCGTCTCGGTATCCACCGAGGAGGTGGCCTCGTCGAGGATGAGGATGCGCGGGTCGATGAGCAGGGCGCGGGCGATGGAGATGCGCTGGCGCTCGCCGCCGGAAAGCCCCTGGCCGCGCTCGCCGACCAGCGAATCGTAGCCCTGCGGCAGGCGCAGGATGAACTCGTGGGCGTGGGCGGCGCGGGCGGCGGCGACGATCTCCGCGCGCGTGGCCTCCGGTTTGCCATAGGCGATGTTGTCGGCCACCGTGCCGAAAAAGAGAAACGGCTCTTGCAACACCAGGCCGATGTTGCGCCGGTAGTCGGCCACCGCCAGCTGACGGATGTCCACGCCCTCGAGGCGGATGGCACCTTCGGTCACGTCGTAGAAGCGGCAGATGAGATTCACCAGCGTGGTCTTGCCCGAGCCGCTGTGGCCGACCAGACCGATCATCTCGCCCGGCGCGATGGCGAGGTCGACGCCGCGCAGCACCGAGCGGTTGCCGTAGCGGAAGGCGACGCCGTCGAGCTCGATGCGCCCCTTCGCCTCGGGCAGGCGCACCGGGCTGGCCGGCTCCGGCACGCTGGAAACGTGGTCGAGGATGTCGAACAGGCGCTTGGCGCTGGAGGCGGCGCGCTGCGTGCTCGACACGATGCGGCTCATCGAATCGAGCCGCGTGTAGAAGCGCGTGATATAGGCGAGAAAGGCCGTCAATACCCCCACCGTGATCCGGTCCTGCGAGACCTGCCAGATGCCGAAGGCCCACACCACCAGCAGACCGATTTCGGTGAGCAGGGTCACCGTCGGCGAAAACAGGGACCAGACGCGATTGACGCGATCGTTCACCGCCAGGTTGATGGCGTTGGCAGCGCGGAAGCGCTGCGTCTCGCGCCGCTCCTGGGCGAAGGCCTTGACGACGCGCACGCCGGGAATCGTGTCGGCCAGCACGTTGGATATCTCCGACCAGATGCGGTCGGCCTTCTCGAAGCCGGTGCGCAGGCGGGTGCGCACCAGCTGGATCATCCAGGCGATGAAGGGCAGCGGCAACAAGGTCACGAGCGCCAGCCACGGGCTGATGGAGAACAGGATGACGGCGGTCATCGCGATCATCAGCACGTCGGTGGCGAAGTCGAGCACCTGCACCGAGAGGAACTGGCAAATGCGGTCGGATTCGGAGCCGATGCGCGCCATCAGGTCTCCGGTGCGCTTGCCGCCGTAATACTCCAGCGACAGCCCCATCAGGTGCTCGAAGGTGATGGTGCGCAGGTCCGAGCCGATGTGCTCGGCCACCAGCGACAGGATGTAGGTGCGCGCCCAGCCCAGGCCCCAGGCCACGAACGCCGCGCCGAGCAGTCCGCCCAGGAGCAGCAGGACCTGATCGACATCGATGGGCTGGCCGTTCTGGTACGGAATCAGCACATTGTCCATCAGGGGCATGGAGAGATAAGGCGGCACCATCGCCGCGGCGGTCGAGGCCAGCGTCAGGACGAAACCCCAGAACAGCGGCCAGCGGTAGGGGCGGGCGAAGCGCCCCAGGCGCAACAGGGTGCGCGTCGAAGGCGGCGCGTGGATCTCCCGGGCACAGACCGGGCATTCCTCTTCTCCGTCGAGGGAGGCGCCGCATTTCGGACAGACATCCTCCTCCGGGCGCTCGGCCGGCCGGCCGCTGAGATGGCTGCCCAGCTGCCGTTCGAAGGCCTCGACCAGTCGCAGGGCGGCAGGATTGTTGCCGAGGGTGAAGCGCCAGACGCCCAGGCGGGCCGATTCGTCGTGCAGTTCCAGGCCGCCGACCCCGGCGTGGTCGTGGTGCAGCAACTGCAGGCCGCGCCGGTAGGGCCATTCCTGCCATTCGGTCTGGCCGGGAGGCCGGGCAAGCAGCCGCCGGTCGGTGACGGCCAGCAACCCCTGCCCATAACGCAGCGCCTCGTCCAGGTCGAGAGCCAGGCCGGCTTCCAGGGACTCCCCTCCGCTCAAGCGGGCAAGTGCCTCGCTGCGCCAGGGTTCGGCCGCCGGGAAGCCCTTGATGTTCTGCAAATCTATTGAATTCATTGAATTATTTTACTTGCTGGGCGGCAAGCCCGCGGGAAAGTATAGCTTTTGTAACGCAGCCGGTGTCCGCCCGGGGTACAAGCCGGCCAGAAGGTTTTTTGTCGGACAGGTAAACCTTAAGCGCCATGCCTCGTTAATCAGCGCAAACATGACACGCACCCTGCCGGGGCAAGGGCCCGGCGGCAGGGCCATATGAAATACAAAGACATCGAGTTCCTGCGCATCACCCCGCTCCGCGGACCGAACATCTGGACCTACCGCCCGATCATCGAGGCCTGGGTCGACATCGGCGAACTGGAGGAAGCCCCCTCCAACAAGATTCCCGGCTTTTACGAACGCCTCTCCGCCTGGCTGCCCTCCCTGATCGAACACCGCTGCAGCGAGGGCGAGCGCGGCGGCTTCCTGCAACGCCTGCGCGAAGGCACCTGGGCCGCCCACATCCTCGAACACGTCACCCTCGAACTGCAGAACCTGACCGGGCAGCGCACCGGCTTCGGCAAGGCGCGCCAGACCTCCCGGCACGGCGTCTATAAAGTCGTCGTCCGCTCGCGCCAGGAGCAGGTGACCCGCGCCTGCCTCGCCGCCGCACGCGACCTCGTCATGGCCGCCATCAACGACACGCATTACGACGTGCCGGGCGCCATCGAGAAGCTGCGCGAGCTGGCCGACAAGCTCTGCCTCGGCCCCAGCACCACCAGCATCGTGGATGGCGCCGTCGAACGCGGCATCCCCTTCATCCGCCTCAACGAAGGCAATCTGGTGCAGCTCGGCTACGGCGCCCGCCAGCGCCGCATCTGGACCGCCGAAACCGATTCCACCTCCGCCATCGCCGAAAGCATCTCGCGCGACAAGGACCTCACCAAGACCCTGCTCGCCTCCTGCGGCGTGCCGGTTCCTGAAGGCCGCATCGTCACCAGCCCCGAGGACGCCTGGGAGGCCGCCGAAGACATCGGCGTGCCGGTGGCGGTCAAGCCGACCGATGCCAACCACGCGCGCGGCGTGTCGCTGGAACTGACTTTGCGCGAGCAGGTCGAGGCCGCCTATCGCGTGGCCGAGGAGGAAGGCAGCGAGGTCATGGTCGAGCGCTATGTGCCCGGCGTCGAGCACCGCCTCTTGGTGGTGGGCAACCGCCTGGTCGCCGCCGCGCGGGGCGAGATTGCCTCGGTCGTCGGCAACGGCAAATCGACCATCGTCGAACTGATCGACAGCCAGATCAACTCCGATCCGCGCTGCGGCGAGGACGAATCCTTCCCGCTCGAACCGGTTTACGTGGAACGCGAGCCCGCCGTGCAGCTTGAGCTGCAGCGCCAGGGGTTCGCGCCCGAATCGATCCCGCCGGCCGGCAAGAAGGTGCTGATCATCCGCTACGGCAACATGTCCGACGACGTCACCGACGAAGTGCATCCGGACGTCGCCGAAGCCGCCACGCTGGCCGCGCGCGTCGTCGGCCTCGACATCGCCGGCGTCGACATCGTCGCCGAGGACATTTCCCGCCCGCTGGAAGAACAGCGCGGCGCCATCGTCGAAGTGAATGCCGGCCCCGGCCTGCTGATGCACCTCAAGCCGGCGCGGGGCAAGCCGCGTCCCGTCGGCCAGGCCATCGTGGACAACCTGTTCCCGGCCGGCGACAAGGGCCGCCTCCCCATCGTCGGCATCGCCGGCACCCAAGGCACGGCCCTGATCGGACGCCTCGTCTCCTGGCTGCTCCAGCTCGCCGGCAAACATGTCGGCCTGGCCTGCCGCGACGGCCTGTTCCTCGACAAGCGGCCGGTGGACAGGAAGGACAGCGCCAACTGGGCCGCCGGACAGCGTCTGCTCATCAACCGCTCGGTCGATGCCGCCGTGTTCGAGAACGGCGCCGCCCAGATCCTCGGCGAGGGCGTCGCCTACGACCGCTGCCAGGTCGGCATCGTCACCGACACCGAAGGCGCGGAAACGCTCGGCCACTTCGACATCCACACCGCCGAGCAGCTCTACCACGTGCTGCGCACGCAGGTGGACATCGTCCTGCCGGAAGGCGCCGCCGTACTGAATGCCGCCGATCCCCACGTCGTGCGCATGGCCGAACTGTGCGACGGCGAAGTGATCTTCTATGGCCTCGGCCCGGAGCTGCCGGCCATCGCCGAGCACCGCGCCCGGGGCGGTCGCGCCCTCTACCTGCGCGACCACCGCATCATGCTGGCGACGGGCGCCGTGGAAGGCCCGTTCCTCGAATTGCCCGTCCCTGCCGCCGGCAAGGACGAGACCGACACCAGCCGCGCCGCCAGCCTGCTGGCGGCGGTGGGCGCCGCCGTGGCCCTCGACATCCCGGTCGAGATGATCCGCGTCGGCATCGAAACCTTCGAGCAGGACCGCAACGGCAAGCGGCCCGCACGCAGCCGCCCGCGTCGGGTGGCCAACCAGTAGCCGACATTTCTCTCAGGAAATCCATCATGGAAGTCTCCCGTATCCGAGCCCTGCGCGGTCCCAACCTGTGGAGCCGCCATACTGCGATCGAGGCGGTGATTCGCTGCGACGGCGCCGAATGCGCCATCAGCGCCCTGCCCGACTTCGAGGACCGCCTGCGCGCGCGCTTCCCGAACATCGGGCCGATGCGTCCGATCGGCCACGAGGGCGAGATCTCCGTCGCCCATGCCCTCGCCTTCGCCGCCCTCGGCCTGCAGGCGCAGGCCGGCTGCCCGGTCACCTTCACGCGCGTCACGCAGACCATCGAGCGCTGCATCTTCCAGGTCGTCGTCGAATATTCCGAGGAGGAAGTCGGCCGCCTCGCCGTCGAACTGGCCGAGCAGCTCTGCCAGGCCGCCATCGAGGACAAACCCTTCGACCTCGCAGCCGCCCTCGCGCAGCTGCGCGAACTCGACGAAGACGTGCGCCTCGGCCCCAGCACCGGCTCCATCGTGCATGCCGCCGCCGCGCGCGGCATCCCCTTCCGCCGCCTGACGCAGGGCAGCCTGGTGCAGTTCGGCTGGGGTTCGAAGCAGCGCCGCATCCAGGCCGCCGAAGTCGACCGCACCGGCGCCATCGCCGAAACCATCGCCCAGGACAAGCAGCTTACCAAGCACCTGCTGGAAGCCGCCGGCGTGCCGGTGCCACAGGGCCGGCCGGTCGTCGACGCCGACGACGCCTGGGCCGCCATGCAGGAGATTGGATCTGCGGTGGTGGTCAAGCCGCAGGACGGCAACCAGGGCAAGGGCGTCACGGTGAACGTCGCCACGCGCGAGCAGCTCAATGCCGCCTTCGCCACCGCCGCCGAATACGGCTCGACCGTGATGGTCGAGCGCTTCGTGCCGGGCCACGACTTCCGCCTGCTGGTGGTCGGCGACCGCCTGGTCGCCGCCGCGCGCCGCGATCCGCCGCATGTCATCGGCGACGGCGTGCACAGCGTCCGCGAACTGGTCGACGCGGTGAACAGCGACCCGCGCCGCGGTTCGGGCCACGCCACCTCGCTGACGAAAATCCGCTTCGACGACATCGCCCTCGGCCGCCTGGCCCTGCAGGGCCTGGGCGCCGACTCCATACCGGCACAGGGCACGCGCGTCGTCCTGCGCAACAATGCCAACCTGTCCACCGGCGGCACCGCCACCGACGTCACCGACGAGGTGCACCCCGAAGTCGCCGCGCGCGCCGTCGCGGCCGCGCAGATGATCGGCCTGGACATCGCCGGCGTCGACGTCGTCTGCGAGACCATGCAGAAGACGCTCGAGGAGCAGGGCGGCGCCGTCGTCGAAGTCAACGCCGCGCCCGGCCTGCGCATGCACCTGGCCCCCTCCTTCGGCAAGGGGCGCGCCGTCGGCGACGCGGTGATTTCCGACATGTACCCGGAAGGCGAGGACGGCCGCATTCCGGTGGTGGCGGTGACCGGCACCAACGGCAAGACCACCACCGTGCGCCTGATCGCCCACCTGCTCGAAGGCACGGGCCTCACCACCGGCATGACCTGCACGGACGGTGTCTATCTGGGCGGGCGCCGCCTCGATACCGGCGACTGCAGCGGCCCGAAGAGCGCGCGCAACGTGCTGCTGCACCCCGATGCTGATGCCGCGGTGTTCGAAACCGCGCGCGGAGGGCTCCTGCGCGAGGGCCTCGCCTTCGACCGCTGCAAGGTGGCGGTCGTCACCAACATCGGCGAGGGCGACCACCTTGGCCTCAACTACATCACCACGGTGGAAGACCTCGCCGTGCTGAAGCGCGTCATCGTGCAGAACGTCACGCCCGACGGCATGGCGGTGCTCAACGCCGCCGATCCGATCGTGGCGAAGATGGCGGAAAACTGCCCCGGCGCGGTGACCTTCTTCGCCGCCGACCGCCACCATCCGGTGATGGCCACGCACAACGCGCAGGGCAAGCGCGTCGTCTACATCGACGGCAACCACATCGTCTGCGCCGAACTCGGGTCGGTGGTGCAGCGCATCCCGCTCGATGAGGTGCCGCTCACGCGCAAGGGCACCATCAGCTTCCAGGTCGAGAACGCCATGGCCTCGGTCGCCGCTGCCTGGGCGCTCAACCTCGACTGGGCCGCCGTGCGCGCCGCGCTGAACACCTTCGCCAGCGACGCCGGCACGGCGCCGGGCCGCTTCAACGTCTTCAGCTATCGCGGGGCAACCCTCATTGCCGACTACGGCCACAACCCCGATGCCATCCTGGCGCTGGTGCGCGCCGTCGAGGCCATGCCGGCGGAACGCCGCATGATGGTCATCAGCGGTGCCGGCGACCGGCGCGACGAGGACATCCGCAAGCAGACCGAAATCCTCGGCGATGCCTTCGACGAAGTGATCCTCTACCAGGACCAGTGCCAGCGCGGACGCGCCGACGGCGAGGTGCTCGGCCTGCTGCGCGCCGGCCTCGCCAAGGCCAAGCGCACCAGAGTGGTGGAAGAGATCCGCGGCGAATTCCTCGCCATCGACACGGCGCTGGCGCGCCTGCAGCCGGGCGAGCTGTGCCTGATCCTCATCGACCAGGTCGAGGAGGCGCTAGCGCACATCGCCGGCCGCCTGGCCGAGGTGTCGATCGAACGCTCCGTCAAGGCCGTGGCACAATTCGACGCAACGCCGCAGAGGAAGAAAGCCGCCAACGCCTGAACCCGCCGCATCCTGCGCTAAGATAGGGCGATGAACGCACCACGCATCATCGCCCTTTTTCTTTGCAGCCTCGCCGCCGGCACGCTCGCCGCCGCCGAACCGCGCGAGGGCGTGAACGTCGGCCAGCCTTCGGCGGTGCGCAAGCTGGTGCCGGCCGAAGGCCTCGAGCGCCAGGCCAGCCAGGAATTCTCCCAGCTCAAGCAGCAGGCCGCCGCCAGGAAGGCGCTGGCGCCTGACGACCACCCGCAAACGCGTCGCCTGCGCCGGATCGCCGGACACCTCATTCCCCACGCCGCGCGCTTCAACCCGCGCGCGCAGCAATGGCAGTGGGAAGTCATCCTCATCGGCGCGCAGCAGGTCAACGCCTTCTGCATGCCGGGAGGCAAGATCGCGGTATTCTCCGGACTCCTGCTCGGTCTCGATCTCAACGACGACGAGGCGGCGGCGGTGATGGGCCACGAGATCGCCCACGCCCTGCGCGAACACGCGCGCGAGCGCATCGCCAAGACGGAGCTCACGCGCCTCGGCGCCAGTCTGCTGAGCGAATTCGTCGGCGGCGGCAAGTATTCCGGAGTGATCAGTGCCGGCGGCCAGCTGATGACCCTGAAGTTCTCGCGCGACGACGAGACCGAGGCCGACACCGTCGGCCTGGAGCTCGCCGCCCGCGCCGGCTACGACCCGCGCGCCGGCGTCACACTCTGGAAAAAGATGATGGCTGCCAACAAGGGCGCCCCGCCGCAATGGCTGTCCACGCACCCCTCCGGCAGGAACCGCATCGAGGAAATCGAGCGTCGCCTGCCCGAAGTGCTGCCGCTCTACGAGAAGGCAAAAAGTCAGTCCCGGCGGGACGGCACCGCCCAGTAATCCGCCGCGCCGTAGCTGTGCTTGAGATGGTCGATGAGCAGGCGCACGCGCAGCGGCAGGTATTTGCGCTGCGGAAACACCGCGTAGATGCCGGTCGGCGGCGCGGCGAATTCCTCCAGCAGCGAGACCAGCGCGCCGCGCTGCAGGTCCTCGCCCACTTCCCACATCGAGCGCCAGGCGAGTCCCCGGCCCGCCAGCGCCCATTCGTGCAGCACCGCGCCGTCGTTGCATTCGAGCCGGCCGGAGACCTTGATGCTGACGATGTCCTCGCCGTCGCGGAACAGCCAGCCGCGCTGCTGGCCGAGCGACAGGCAGTTGTGGCTCGCGAGATCCGCCAGCGTGCGCGGCGTCCCATGTCTTTCCAGGTAGGCCGGGCTGGCCGCCACCACGCGCCGGTTCTCCGCCAGCCGGATGCTGACCAGGCTGGAATCGCTCAGCTCGCCGACACGGATGGCGCAATCGACGCCCTCGTTCACCAGGTCGACCAGGCGGTCGGAGAGGTCGAGGTTCACCGTCACCTCGGGGTGGGCGTCGAGGAACTGCATGATCAGCGGCGCGACGTGGCGGCGGCCGAAACCGGCCGGTGCCGAGATGCGCAGGTGGCCGCGCGCCTTGACCCCGCCCAGGCTCACCGAGGCTTCGGCGTCGCCGAGCTCGCGCAGGATGCGCTGGCAGTCCTCCAGGTAGGCGCTGCCCTCGAAGGTGAGCGTGACGCGCCGCGTCGTGCGCAGCAGCAGTTTCACCCCCAGCCTTGCCTCCAGCGCGTCCAGGCGCCGGCTCACCACCCCAGGGGCCACGCCTTCGGCAGTGGCCGCAGCGGTCAGGCTGCCGCGGTTGGCCACGGAAACGAAGGTTTCGATCTGCTTCAGGCGGCTCATCTCACTCTTGCTTAAAAAGCAACAATGATTTGATTCTAACGGTATTTTATTGACAAACCAACCGGGGTATCTTTCTTCCATGCCCCGATTCGCCGCCAACCTGTCGATGCTGTTCACCGAGGCGCCCCTGCCAGAGCGCTTCGAGCGCGCCGCACGCGCCGGCTTCACGGCGGTGGAACTCCAGTTCCCCTACGACACGCCCGCCGAGCAATTGCAGCAGGCGCTGTTCCGCAACAAGCTGACGCTGATGCTGCACAACCTGCCGGCCGGCGACTGGGCAGCGGGCGATCGCGGCATCGCCTGCCATCCGGACCGCGTCGAGGAGTTTCGAAACGGCGTCGACACGGCGCTCGCCTATGCTGCCGCACTGGGCGCGCCGCAGCTGAACTGCCTCGCCGGCATCCGCCCGGCCAACGTGACGGCGGAGATGGCGCACCGCGTGCTGGTCGACAACCTGCGCTATGCCGCGACGAAGCTGAAGGCGCAGGGCCTGAAGCTGCTGATCGAACCGATCAACACTTTCGACATTCCCGGTTTCTTCCTGCATGGCACGCGGCAGGCACTCGACCTCATCGCCGAGGTGGGCGCCGACAACCTGTTCCTGCAATACGACGTCTATCACATGCAGCGCATGGAGGGCGACCTCGCCCACACGCTCGCCGCGCACATCGAAAAAATCGCCCACATCCAGATCGCCGACAACCCCGGCCGCCACGAGCCGGGCACGGGCGAGATCAATTTCGACTTTCTCTTCGCCCACCTCGACCGCATCGGCTATGAAGGATGGGTGGGCTGCGAATACAAGCCCGCCGCCACCACCGAAGCCGGTCTCGGCTGGATGAACAAATCATGATCCGCGCCATCGCCTTCGACGCCTATGGCACGCTGTTCGACGTGTATTCGGTCGGCGCGCTCGCCGAGCAGCGCTTCCCCGGCAAGGGCGCGGAACTCGCCGCGCTGTGGCGCGACGTGCAGGTCGGCTACACGCGCCTGCGCACGCTGTCGAACCGCCATGCCGACTTCTGGCAGGTGACCGAGGACGCGCTGGTCTTCTCCGCGCGCAAGCTGGGCCTCGACCTGACGGACGACGACCGCCGCCGCCTGATGAGCCAATACGCCTGCCTCTCCGCCTTCCCGGAGAACCTGGGCGCGCTGAAGGAACTGAAGAAACTGGGGCTGCCGCTGGCCATCCTGTCCAACGGCACGCCCGACATGCTCGACATCGCCGTGAAGAGCGCCGGCATGACCGGCCTCTTCGACTACATCCTGTCGGTCGAGGCGGTGAAGAAGTACAAGACCGCGCCCGAGGCCTACCAGCTCGGGCCGGACGCCTTCAAGCTCCCCACGAGGGAGATTCTCTTCGTCTCGTCGAACTGCTGGGACGCCATCGGCGCCGCCTGGTTCGGCTACACGACGTTCTGGATCAACCGCAGCGGCCAGCCGCTCGAGGAACTGGGCGCGCAACCCGCCGCCCGGGGCCGATTGCTGACCGACGTGGTTGCGTATGTGAAAAATTCAATCAAGGAGCCATCATGAGCCTCAACCTGCCCGCCGGCGTGCAAATCAACGCCCCCCTGCATCCCCGCTTCGAGGAAATCCTCACGCCCGAGGCGCTGGCCTTCGTCGCCAAGCTGCACCGCGCCTTCGAGCCGCGCCGCAAGGAACTGCTCGCCAAGCGCGTCGAGCGCCAGGCACGCATCGACGCCGGCGAGATGCCGGACTTCCTGCCCGAGACCAAGCACATTCGCGAAGGCGACTGGAAGGTGGCACCGCTGCCGAAGGCGCTGGAGTGCCGCCGCGTCGAGATCACCGGCCCCGTGGAAGCGAAGATGATCATCAACGCCTTCAACTCCGGGGCGGATTCCTACATGACCGACTTCGAGGATTCCAACAGCCCGAACTGGTTCAACCAGGTGCAGGGCCAGGTCAACCTCTACGACGCCGTGCGCCGCAGACTGACTTTCACCAACGAGGCCGGCAAGACCTACAAGCTCAACGACAAGATCGCCGTCCTGCAGATCCGCCCGCGCGGCTGGCACCTCGACGAGAAGCACGTGCTGGTCGACGGGAGCCGCGTCTCCGGCGGCATCTTCGACTTCGGCCTGGTGTTCTTCCACAACGCCAAGGAGCAGATCGCGCGCGGCGCCGGCCCCTTCTACTACCTGCCGAAGATGGAATCGCACCTCGAGGCGCGCCTGTGGAACGACATCTTCTGCCTGGCGCAGGACGAGATCGGCCTGCCGCGCGGCACCATCAAGGCCACCGTGCTGGTCGAGACCATCCTCGCCACCTTCGAGCTGGAAGAGATCCTCTACGAACTGCGCGAGCATTCGGCGGGCCTCAATGCCGGGCGCTGGGACTACATCTTTTCCTGCATCAAGAAGTTCAAGAAGAACAAAGATTTTTGCCTCGCCAACCGTGGCGCCATCACCATGGAAGTGCCCTTCATGCGCAGTTACGCGCTGGCGCTGGTGAAGGCCTGCCACAAGCGCGGCGCGCCGGCCATCGGCGGCATGAGCGCGCTGATCCCGATCAAGAACGATCCGGCCGCCAACGAGAAGGCGCTCGCCGGCATCCGCCACGACAAGACGCGCGACGCCAACGACGGCTACGACGGCGGCTGGGTGGCCCACCCCGGACTCGTCTCCATCGCCATGGAGGAGTTCGTCAAGGTGCTCGGCGACAAGCCCAACCAGTGGGGCAAGCAGCGCACGGATACCTACGGCCCGAAGGACTGGCTCAACTTCCAGCCCGAGCAGCCGATCACCGAGGTGGGCGTGCGCAACAACATCAACGTCGGCATCCACTACCTCGGCTCCTGGCTCGCCGGCAACGGCTGCGTGCCCATCCACAACCTGATGGAGGACGCCGCCACCGCCGAAATCTCGCGCTCGCAGGTGTGGCAGTGGGTGGTCAGCCCGAAGGGCAAGCTGGACGACGGCCGCAAGGTCACCGCCGAGATGGTCAAGGCGCTGATCGTCGAGGAGCTCGCCAAGGTCAAGGCCACCGTCAGCGCCGCCGGCGAGAAGACGGAGACCTACGACCAGGCCGCGGTCATCTTCGAGAAGATGAGCCTGTCGCCGGACTACCCGGAGTTCCTCACCCTGCCGCTGTACGAGGCGATGGCGTAAGCGGGTAAAGTCAGTCCCTGCAGCACGGCGCCCCAAGAAACATCCTCGGGCGCCGTGTTTTTTTCTGCCGGAATTTATGCCAAGGTATTCGCTTGACGCGATACCGGTTTGAAGGCAGCATCGATTCATGCAGCCGATGACCGACTACTTCCGGAACGACGTGCTGGAAAAGCGGCCATACATCAAGCTGGAATGGTGCCTGGAAGCGCTGCGCAATCCGCTGCGGCGCGAGGTGCAGCCGGAGGACGGTCGCATCCGGCATTGGGTCTGGGTGAAGGAAGTCGACCGCTACCTGCGGGTCGTCACCCTGGCCGACGGCGTTACGCTGCATAATGCATTTCCGGACAGGAGATTCAAGCCATGAGACTCAACTACGACGCGGCGACGGATTCGCTCTACATCCATCTGGCCGAGCGGCCCTCGGTGGATTCCGATGAGGTGGCCGACGGCGTGGTACTCGATTACGACGCGCAGGGCGCGCTCGTCGGCATCGATGTGCAGCATGCCTCACAGCGCGCCGACATCCGCCGGCTGGCCGTGAATCACATGCCGCTGGACAGCCTCGAAGCGGCCTGAAAACACAGTTTCGGTGCAGGCTCATGCCCGGAGAGCCGAAAGAAGGTCCTGATCGATATTGTCGAAGATTCTGGGCATGCGCGATTATCACATAGCTCAGTGTCATCAAGCGTTCAATGACGGGGGTAAAAGTCAGTCCCCACGACACGGCGATAACATGGGTGCATCAGGGATGGTTGAATGCCGGCGCCTGCTCGCCGGTCAGCACGCGGTAGAGCGGCAGGTTGATGTAGTAGTTGCTCCGCCCCACCTTGCGCTTGTGCAGGAAGCCGCTGGTCACCAGCGCTTCCAGATACTTGGTCGCGGTCAGCCGCGAGACATTCAGGTCGCGCTCGATGAACTCGATCCTGGTATAGGGATAGGAAAACAGGTTGTTGATCAGGTCCTGGCTGTAGAAACGATAGCCGGCCCGGATGCGGTGCTTGTAGTCCATCAGCAGCGCCTTGATGGCCTGGATGGTGGCGATGCCGTCGGCCGCGGTCCGCTCGACGGCGGTGAGCATGTAGAGCACCCAATCCTCCCAACTGTCCCGTTCGCGGGTTTCCTGCAGCAGGCGATAGTAGTCGGCCTTGGTGCGCACGATGTGGCGGGACATGTAGAGCACGGGGCTGTCGAGCAGCCCCTGTTTGACGAGGTAGAGCACGTTGACGATGCGCCCGGTGCGACCGTTGCCGTCGTAGAAGGGGTGGATGCTCTCGAACTGGTGATGGATGAGCGCCATCTTCACCAGGGGATCGGCATCGAACAGGCTGTCGTCGTTGATGAAGCGCTCCAGGTCGCCCATCAGCGCCAGAATCTCTTCCGGGTTCTGCGGCGGGGTGTAGACGGTGCGTCCCCCGTCGCCTTTCAGCGCCGTGCCCGGCAGCTTGCGGAAGCCGGCGCGGTTGCGCTCCAGCTCGGCCTGGATTCGCAGGATGTCGTTGTTGGTCAGCAATCCGGTCTTGCGCACGGCGTCGAAGCCGACGCGCAGGGCCTGGCCGTAATAGGCCACCTCCTTGGCTGCCGCGCTGCCGGCCGTATCCGGGAACACGGCTTCGCGGAACAGCTCGTCGTGGGTGGTGACGATGTTCTCGATCTCCGAACTGTCCTTGGCCTCCTGCAAGCCCAAGGTGCCGATCAGGATGCCCTGGTTCGGCATGGCGGCGGCCACCCCCTTCAGCTCGGCCAGCTTGCGGCTGGCGGCGTTGAGTTGTTTGAGGATGTCCGGTCGGTCGAAGCGCTCGGGACGCAAGGAGGTCAGGGGAGGAATTTCAGTCATTTCCATGCATGTCGCCATCAACATATATAGCAAACTGTATATTTATATACATATCCTGCGCGATATGCAAAGGGTTTTTTCCAAATGAATGGAAAAGCCGTGGCTGGCGCAACAGCGAAAATTGAAATTGCCACGGCCACCCACAACGTAAAATCAGCGGCCTGGCGGGGGAGAACGCCGAACGATTCGCAATAACCGCCGGACAAAAGTCAGTCTCCGCAGGACGGCGAACAAACACACGATGGCACCCGCGGGTGCCCGGTATCAGGAGAAACCATCATGCTCGGCGCCCTCACCCTGCTGCTCGTCTTCCAGCTGATCGGCGAAGTCCTCGCCCAGCTGTTCGCGCTGCCGATCCCGGGGCCGGTGATCGGCATGGCGCTGCTCTTCGCCGCGCTGGCGCTGCGCGGCGGGCCGTCGCCGGAACTGCGCGACACCGCGCAGAACCTGCTGCAGCACCTGTCGCTGCTCTTCGTGCCGGCCGGCGTCGGCGTCATGCTGCACTTCAACCGCATCGGCGACGAATGGCTGCCGCTGGCGGCCTCGCTGGTCGGCAGCACGGTGCTTACCATCGCCGTCACCGCCCTCGTCCTGCGCGCCCTCGCGCGGCGCGCGGAAGGCGGCAAGTAGCCATGCGCACCCCAGCCCAACTCGCCGAGATCTGGGTCTACCTGTCGGCCTCACCGCTGCTGGGGCTCACCGTCACGCTGCTCGCCTACCAGGGCGCCTGGTGGCTCTACAGGCGCGCCCATTTCCATCCGCTCGCCAACCCGGTGATGCTCGCCGTGGCGGTGCTGGTGCTGCTGCTGCAGCTGACCGGCACGCCGTATCAAACCTATTTCGACGGCGCGCAGTTCGTGCACTTCCTGCTCGGCCCGGCGACGGTGGCGCTGGCGATCCCGCTGTACACGCAATTGCCAAAGTTGCGCGCGATGGCGTTCCCGCTGCTGGCGGCGCTGGTCGCCGGCTCGCTCACCGCCACCGTCAGCGCGGTGGCCATCGGCAAGCTGTTCGGCGCCAGCGAGGCCTCGCTGCTGTCGCTGGCGCCGAAGTCCGTCACCACGCCGATCGCCATGGGCATCGCCGAGCGCATCGGCGGCCTGCCCTCGCTGACGGCGGTGCTGGTCATCTCCACCGGCATCCTCGGCGCGATCGGCGCCCGCTTCATCTACCAGGCGCTCGGCATCGCCGACCACGCCGTGCGCGGCTTCGCCGTCGGCGTCGCCTCGCACGGCATCGGCACCGCCCGCGCCTTCCAGGTGAGCGAGCAGGCCGGCGCCTTCTCCGGCCTGGCGATGGGCTTGAACGCCCTGCTCACCGCGCTGCTGGTGCCGCTGCTGATTCCCTTCCTGAAAAACTGGTTGTAGCCATGGCCCTCAAATCCACCGTCTTCAAGGCCGAGCTTCAGGTCTCCGACCTCGACCGGCACTACTACGCGACGCACGCGCTGACACTGGCGCGGCATCCTTCGGAGACCGACGAGCGCATGATGGCGCGGCTGCTGGCCTTCGCCCTCTTCGCCGGCGAGCGGCTGGAATTCGGCCGCGGCCTGTCGGCCGAGGACGAGCCGGCGCTGTGGCAAAAGGATCTCACCGGCGCGATCGAGCTGTGGATCGAGGTCGGGCTGCCCGACGAGCGCGTCGTGCGCCGCGCCTGCGGCAAGGCGGAACGAGTGGTCGTGGTGTGCTACGGCGGGCGCGGCGCCGACCTCTGGTGGGGGCAGAGCCGCGACAAGCTGGAGCGGCTGCGCAATCTGACCGTGATGAACCTGCCGGCGGCGGCAAGCCAGGCGCTCGCCGCGCTGGCCCGGCGCAGCATGAGCCTGCAATGCACGATCCAGGACGGCCAGGCCTGGCTGACCGACGGCACGGACACGGTGCACATCGAAACGATGCCGCTGCAGTCGATTGCTTAAAATCGGCGAATGGACAACCACATCCACCAGCTCAACGTCACCTACGTGACGGCGGAGGACCGCATCCTGCTGCGGCTCAACACCACGAACAAGGAGGAGTTCCGCATCTGGCTGACGCGCCGCGTCGTGCGCAAGCTGGCCCGCGAACTGGGCGGCGCGGAAAGACGATTGCTGGGACTGGAGAACCCTGAGGCCGGCTACGTTGCGCCCGGCGCCCGCGCCATCCAGGCATTCCGGCGCGAGGCGAGCACCGTCGAGGTCGATTTCGGCGAACGTTTCGAGGAGGGCTCGGCGGGTTTTCCTTTCGGCGATGCACCGGTGCTGGCGACCGGCTGCGAAGTCCAGCTCCAGAAGGGCAAGGCAACGATTGCCCTCGCGCTGGCCAACAAGCGCATCCTCAGTTTCGTGCTAGACGTGCGCGGCATCCACGGCACCCTGGCGATGCTGCAGAAGGCCGTCGCCCACAGCGATTGGGACCTCGGGCAGGAGCTGGATAACGAAACGCGGCCTCCGGTCGGGCAGGCCGGCTTGCACTGAAGCGAATCAGCCCGTCGTGGAAACCGCGGCGTGGCGCTCGATGACGCCGTCGATGAAGCGGCGCAGGAAGCCTTCCGTCTGCGCGCTGTGGAAACGGTCGATCTCCTCGCCGCGGCTGTAGGCGATGACGGTCGGAAAACCGCGCACCTTGTGACGGCCGGCGAGCTTCATGTTCTCGTCGGCATCCACGTTGGCCAGCACGAAGGCGCCGCCATAGTCCTTCGCCAGCCGCTCCAGCAGCGGCGTCAGCACGCGGCAGGGTCCGCACCAGCCGGCGCCGATGTCCACCAGCACCGGGACCTGTTGCGAACGCGCCACGACGCGTTCCTCGAAATCGGCTTCAGTGACGTCGCAGAGACAATCCATCCAGAGATGGTATCAGACGCAGCCCGTCGGCTTCGGCATGCCGGCATAGCGCGCGCCCTGCTTGGCCGGGCCGTAGGGGAAGAGGTCGAACAGGCGCTTCTTGTCGGCCCACGCCTCGCCCAGGTCTTCCTTGAGCAGCTTCTGCATCACGCGCAGGTTCGGCGCAGTGCCGTTCTCCTGATAGTAGCCGCGTATCCAGTTGAGCAGCATCCAGTGGTCTTGCGTGAGCTGCAGGTTGTCCTGCTGCGCGAGGTAGTTCGCGATGTCTTCCGACCAGTCGTCGAGCTGGGCCAGGTAGCCCTCGGCGTCGGTCTCGATCTGCCTGCCGTTGATCTCGATCATGATGTGTTCTCTCTCTGTTGGGGTTGGGGTTGGGGT
>WBUF01000052.1 GCA_008933825.1 Rhodocyclaceae bacterium
CCAGGTCGCGCGCGACGAGGCGGGCCATGACGGCGGTGCGCAGGCCGCGCAGGCCCGGCCGCAGCGCCGCCTCGTCAGCCGCCTCGGCGGCGAGGAAGTCGCGCATGGCCTTCTCGCCAAAGGGCTGCCGCAGGCCGGCGCGCAGCGCCTCGCCGGCCTGCGGCCGGCTGTCGAGGAGGCGGGCCAGGAAACGGCTCAGCGGAAGAACGCGCTCGAGCAGGGCGGCGTTGTCGGTCGGGTCGGGCATTGGCGCGTTATATGGATGTTTTTGCAGGTAGAATCGGCTATCGCAGATGGGCGACGGCCCCGATTGTAACGTGGCGGGACGCCCAGACCATTGATGCAAGAAAACACGACCCCGCACCTTCCAGCGACCAGCCCGGGCTTCGCCATCCGGCTGGCTAGCCTGGTTCGCCTCGCCTGGCTGCCCTCTTGGCTGCGCCGCGCGCTGATCTGGCTGTTCTGGCTCGGCTATTTCGGCTTTGCCCTGATCATCCTGGGACTGCGCTACTCGGTGCTGCCCAACATCGAGAATCACCGCGCCGACATCGAGCGCGGCATCTCCCAGGCTGCCGGGCTGCCCGTCAGCATCGCGCGCATCGACACCCGCTGGCAGGGGCTGCGGCCGCAGCTTACCTTGCGCGGCTTCAGTATCCACGATGCCGCCGGGCGCCCGGGACTGACTTTCGACACGGTCGAGACGGAGTTGTCGTGGGCTTCGCTGTGGCGCTGGCAGCTGCGGTTGCACCGGCTGGAGGTCGACTCGCCTACCCTGCACATTCGCCGCGGGAAGGACGGCCGCATCTTCGTCGCCGGCATCCAGCTCAACACCGAGGCAAGCGGCAGCGATTTCTCCGACTGGCTGCTGGCGCAGGAGCGCATCGTCGTGCGCAACGCAGCCATCCGCTGGGAGGACGAGAAGCGCGGCGCGCCGCCGCTGGAGCTCTCCCAGCTGAACTTCGTCCTGCAGAACGACGGTCGCCGCCACCGCTTCGGCCTGACCGCGGCGCCGCCGCGCGCGCTGGCGGCGCGCCTCGACGTGCGCGGCGATTTCCGCGGCCGCGACCTCGACGCGCTGGAATCGTGGAAGGGCGAGGTGTACGCCGAACTCGATTACGCCGATCTTGCCGGCTGGCGCGCCTGGGTGGACTATCCGATCGAGCTGCCGCAGGGCGCCGGCGGCATGCGCCTGTGGCTCGGTTTCACCGAGAAGCGGCTGGGCCGCCTCACCGCCGACATCGCGCTGCGCGATGTCAAGCTGCGCCTGGCGCGCGATCTGCCGATGCTGGAGCTGAGCCATCTCACCGGCCGCCTCTCCGGCCGCCTGCCGGAAAACGGCTTCGAGGTGAGCACGCGCAGGCTGGCGCTCGCCACGCGCGACGGCACCGCCCTGGCGCCGACCGATTTCAGCCTGCGCTGGACGCCGGCCGTCGGCAAGCAGCCGGCCGAAGGCGAGGTGGCCGCCAACAGCCTCGACCTCGACGTGCTGGGCAGGCTGGCCGGCTTCCTGCCGCTCGACGACGGCACGCGCAGGACGCTTGCCGACTATGCCCCGCAGGGCCGCGTTGCCGACTTCAAGCTCGGCTGGAAGGGCGAGGCCGGCGCGTTGTCCAGGTTCAGCGTGCGTGCTCGCTTCGAGGGCCTCGGCCTGCGTTCGCCGGGCTTCTATCCGGGCTTTGCCGGCCTGACGGGGAGCATCGAGGGCAGCGAAAAGGGGGGCAGCGCCAGTCTCGACAGCCATGACGCCGCGCTGGTGCTGCCGGCGGTGTTCGCCGATCCGCGCCTGGAGTTCGAGCAGCTCGTCGCCAAGGCAAGCTGGACCATGGCCGACGGCCGCATCGACGTTCAACTGCAGAATCTCGCCTTCGACAACCAGGATGCCGCCGGCAGCGCGTCGGGCCGCTACCGCAGCAGTCTGGACGGCCCCGGCGAGATCGACATGAACGCGCGGCTCAGCCGGGCCGACGGCGCGGCGGTGTGGCGCTACATGCCGCTGGTGGTCAACCGCGATGTGCGCGACTGGCTGCGCGCCGCCATCACCGGCGGGCGCGCCGACGACGCCCGGCTGCGCCTGAAGGGCGACCTGAAGGACTTTCCCTTCGCCGACGGCACGAACGGCCTCTTCCAGGTCACGGCGAAGATTGCCGGCGCCGACCTGCGTTTCGCGCCGGACTGGCCCGCCATCGGGGATATCCAGGGCGACCTGCTGTTCGAGGGCAAGCGCATGCTGATCCGCGCCGACAAGGGCCGCATCTACGGCGCTGCGGTGTCCGGCGTCAGCGCCGAGATTGCCGACCTGGAGGCGCCAGAGGAGATCATCGCCATCGCCGGCCGCGCCGCGGGGCCGACCGCCGATTTCCTGCGCTTCATCGAGGCCAGCCCCGTCTCGGGGCAGATCGACCGCTTCACGGAGGGCATGCAGGCGGCCGGCAGCGGCCAGCTTCAGCTCAAGCTGACCATGCCGCTGCGACGGACCGCCAATACCCTCATCGAGGGCGAGTACCAGTTCCTGCGCAACGACCTGACCGTGGATGCCGACCTGCCGCCGCTCACCGAGGTGAACGGCCGCCTGCATTTCACCGGCAGCAGCGTCAGCCTCAAGGACGCGCGCGCGCAGCTGCTCGGCTCGCCCGTCGTCATCAATGCCGCCACGCGCGGCGACGGCGCGGTGGCCATCGATGCCCAGGGCAGCCTGAACATTGCCAGCATGCGCAAGACGCTGGAGCACAGGCTGCTCGAGCACCTTTCCGGCAGCGCGCCCTGGCGCGCCAGCGTGCTGGTGAAGAACCGCAACGCCGACGTCAGGCTGGAATCGAGCCTGCAGGGCATCGCCTCCAGCCTGCCCGAGCCCTTCAACAAGACATCGGCCGAGGCGCTGCCCCTGCGCTTCGAGCGCAGCAGCGCGGCCGAAGGGCGCGACGAAGTGCGCCTCGCTCTCGGCAGCGAGATGTCCGCCCGCCTGCTGCGCCGCCACGACAGGGAGCGGATCGCCATCGAGCGCGGCGCCATCGGCATCGGGGAATCGCCGGCACTGCCGGAACAGGGCGTGCTGCTGGCAGCCAGCGTGCCCGCCTTCAACGTCGATTTCTGGCGCGCGGTGTTTGCGGCCAACGGCGGCAACGGCGACGGGCGCGGCGGCCATCCGGTGACCCGGCTCAGCCTGCGCACCGACGAGCTGATCGCCTTCGACCGGCCCTTCAACGAAGTCGTCCTGCGCGCGGCGCTGCAGGACAATGCCTGGCAGGGCCAGGTGAGCAGCCGTGAAGTGAGCGGCGAATTCGGCTGGAAGTCGGACGGCCGCGGCCGTCTCGGCGCCCGCCTGAAGCAGCTTACCCTGAACGACACGCGCCCAGGCCACACGCTGGTCTCCGAGGAGCCGCTGCGCGAGCTGCCGGGCCTCGACATCGTCGCCGACAGCTTCACCTTGCGCGGCAGGAAGCTGGGCAAGCTCGAACTGGTGGCGACCAACGAGGCGAATGCCTGGAAGCTGGACAGGCTCGCCATCGGCAACCCGGACGGCACGCTGGTCTCCGACGGCGCCTGGAGCGGCGGCGGCACGCAGCTGAACTTCAGGCTCGACGTGGCCAGCATCGGCAAGATGATGGAGCGCCTGGGCTACGCCGATGCCGTCAAGCGCGGCACGGCGAAGCTCGAGGGAAAGGTGTCCTGGAAAGGCACGCCGACGCAGATCGACCATGCCACGCTCGACGGCACGCTGAAGGCGGAAGCGGCCAACGGCCAGTTCAACAAGCTGGACCCCGGCGTCGGCCGCCTGCTCGGCATCCTCAGCCTGCAATCGCTGCCGCGCCGCATCACGCTCGATTTCCGCGACATCTTCACCGAGGGCTTTGCCTTCGATTCGATTTCCGGCAGCGCCAGGGTGGCGCAAGGCATGCTCGCCACGCAGGACCTGCAGATACTGGGGCCGTCCGCGAAGATATTCATGAAGGGCGAGGTGAGCATCCCGGCCGAGACGCAGAACCTGCGCGTGCGCATCGAGCCGGCGCTGGGCGAGACGCTGGCCGTCGGCGCCATGATCGCCAACCCGGCCGTCGGCGCCGCCGCCTGGGTGGCGCAGAAAATCCTCAAGGACCCCTTCGGCCAGATGTTCGCCTTCGAGTACGCCATCACCGGCAGCTGGGCCGACCCGAAAGTGGAGAAGCTCTCGCAGCAGGCTGCGGCCAAGAAGGAGGAGGGGGGCGCCAAATGAAAACCCCGATCGCGGCGGTGCAGATGGTGTCGGGGCCGGACATCGCGCAGAACCTGCGCGAGGCCGGCCGCCTGGTGGCCGAGGCGGCAGACCGCGGCGCGCGGCTGGTGGCGCTGCCGGAGTACTTTCCGCTGATTTCCGGCAACGAGACCGACAAGGTGCGCGCGCGCGAGAAGGATGGCGCCGGCCCCCTGCAGGATTTCCTGCGCGAGACGGCGTCGCGCCGCAAGGTGTGGCTGATCGGCGGCTCGATCCCGCTCGAAGCCTCGCTGCCCGGCAAGGTGCGCAACAGCTGCCTGGCGTATGACGACGGCGGCCGTCGCGTGGCGCGCTACGACAAAATCCATCTTTTCGGCTTCGAGCGGGGAACCGAACGCTACGACGAAAGTCAGTCCATCGAAGCCGGCGACGGCATCGTGGCGTTCGATTCCCCGATCGGCCGCGTCGGGCTGTCGATCTGCTACGACCTGCGCTTTCCCGAGCTGTACCGGGCGATGGGGCCGGTGGATTTGCTGGTGGTGCCCGCAGCCTTCACCCACACCACCGGCCAGGCGCACTGGGAATTGCTGCTGCGCGCGCGGGCAGTGGAGAATCTCTGTTATGTTCTGGCCTCGGCCCAGGGCGGCACGCATCCGAGCGGGCGCATGACCTGGGGCGACAGCATGGCGGTCGATCCCTGGGGCGGAGTGCTCGATCGCCTGGCGAAGGGCCCGGGCGTGGTGGTCGCGGAGATGGATTCCGCCCGCATCGCCGAGCTGCGCACCAGCCTGCCGGCGCTGCAACACCGGAGATTTATTGGATGAACCCGAATCGCTTTCAACAAAGCCGCTCTCAACGCAGAGATCGCAGAGACACGGAGGACACAGAGAAAGGCAATTTCAATAAATTGTCTTCCTCTGCGATCTCTGTGTCTCTGTGTCCTCTGTGTTGAAAGCGGTTGGTCTTTTTCCCGACATGACTACTTTCACTAGCCACCTCGACACCGCCGAATCCCGCCTGCTGGCGCCCTTCGACCTGTCGGCCCGCCAGCTCGAAACCGTGTTCGGCGAGCTCTTTCGTCACCGGCTCGACTACGCCGACCTGTATTTCCAGTACAGCCGCTCCGAAGGCTGGAGCCTGGAGGAGGGCATCGTCAAGTCGGGCAGCTTCAACATCGAGAGCGGCGTCGGCGTGCGCGCCATCGCCGGCGAGAAGACCGCCTTCGCCTATTCCGACGAGATATCCCTGCCGGCGCTGAGATCGGCGGCGCAGGCCACCCGCGCCATCGCCGCGCAGGGTGCCGAGCGCCTGGTGCCGATGCTCTCCGGCCGGACGGCGCCGATGCTGTACGGCGCCGCCGATCCGCTTGCCTCGCTGTCCGACACGGAGAAGGTGAAGCTGCTCGAGCGCCTGGAGGGCTTCGCCCGCGCCGAGGATCCCCGCGTCGTCGAGGTCATGGCGCACATCGCCGGGGTGTACGAAGTGGTGCTGGTCGCGAGCGCCGACGGGAGGCTGGCCGCCGACGTGCGGCCGCTGGTACGCGTCTCGGTCACGGTGATCATGCAGGAGCACGGACGGCGCGAGCAGGGCTCCGGCGGCGGCGGCGGTCGTTACGACTACGGCCATTTCACCGACGCCGTGCTGCGCGACTACGCGCAGCAGGCGGTGCACCAGGCGCGCGTGAACCTCGCCGCGCGCCCGGCGCCGGCCGGCGAGATGACCGTGGTGCTGGGCAGCGGCTGGCCGGGCATCCTGCTGCACGAGGCGATCGGCCACGGCCTCGAGGGGGACTTCAACCGCAAGGGCAGCTCGGCCTTCGCCGGGCGCATCGGCGAGCGCGTCGCCGCCTCCGGCGTGACGGTGGTCGACGACGGCACGATTCCCGACCGCCGCGGTTCTCTTTCCATCGACGACGAGGGCAACCCCACCCAGCGCACGGTGCTGATCGAGGACGGCATCCTGGTCGGCTACCTGCAGGATTCGCTCAACGCCCGCCTGATGGGCGTCTCGCCCACCGGCAACGGCCGGCGCGAGTCCTTCGCCCATCTGCCGCTGCCGCGCATGACCAACACCTGCATGCTGAACGGCAACCGCGATCCCAAGGAGATCATCGCCTCGGTGAAGAAGGGCCTCTACGCCGCCAACTTCGGCGGCGGCCAGGTCGACATCACCAGCGGCAAGTTCGTCTTCTCCGCCGCCGAGGCCTACCTGATCGAGAACGGGAAAGTGACCCGGCCGGTGAAGGGCGCCACCCTCATCGGCAACGGCCCCGACGCGCTGACCCGCGTCTCCATGATCGGCAACGACCTGGCCCTCGACCCCGGCGTCGGCACCTGCGGCAAGGAGGGCCAGAGCGTGCCGGTCGGGGTGGGACAGCCTACGTTGCGCATCGACGGCCTGACGGTGGGCGGCACCGGATAGGCGGCAGGCTGTATTGATGTTCATCAATCTCTCGTCGCCGCTGCCCGGCTAGGATGCGGCATTCGTACCGGACCCGGACCCGTCCGCCTGGGCGTGTAGCGATTCGAGGGAGCACGCACATGAATAGACTGCTTGCGATACTTGCCCTGGCCGTGCTGGCCGTCCTTGCCGACGCCGCCGGCAATCCCGCCCTCGCGCAGATCGGCGACATCAACTCGGCCATCAACAAGGCCGGCCGCCAGCGCATGCTCTCGCAGCGCATGGCCAAGGCCTATCTGCAGATCGGCCAGGACATCGACACCGAGCGCTCGAAGAAAATCCTCGACGCCTCGATTTCCCTCTTCGACCGCCAGCTGGTCGAGTTGAAGAACTTCGCGCCGACCGCCGAAATCAAGAACACCTACCTCAGCATCGAGCGCGCCTGGCTCGGCTACAAGGACGTGCTGGTCGGCGCCAAGCCCAGCGTCGAGGGGGCGAAGAAGGTCGTGGAGATCAACGAGGAGGTGCTCTCGCTGGCCCACCAGGGCACGGTGCAGCTGGAAAAGCATTCCGGCACGCCCCAGAGCCGCCTGGTGAACATCGCCGGCCGCCAGCGCATGCTTTCCCAGCGCATGGCCAAGTTCTACCAGGCACTCAACTGGGGTGTGGCGCCCGCCGGCGGCGCGGCGGAGATGGACAAGGCGCGCAAGGGATTCCTCGAGGGCCTGAAAGAGCTGGAGAGCGCTTCGATCAACACGCCAGCCATCAAGGACGAACTGGCGCTCGGCCGCCAGCAGTGGATCTTCTTCGAGAACGCCCTGTTCAGCCGCGGCGGCGAAAAGAAAACCGCCGCCCTCAACGTGGCCACGACCAGCGAGCGCATCCTCGAGGTGATGAACAACGCCACCGGCATGTACGAACTGCTGCAGGCCAAGAAGTAGCCGCGCCCGCGGCATCCCCGCGCAGGCCGGGCCTTGCCCGGTTTTTTACGTTAAAATGCAATACCTTAGTCATACCCGGCGCAGCCGCACATGAACGCCCCGAGCAAGTCGAGCAAGCCGAGCATCGCCTCCGTCAGCCCCGGCCCCAAGGGCGGGCTGGCCTATCCGCGCGCCATCACCGACGACGTGCGCATTCGCGACATCCACGAGGTGGCGCCGCCTTCGCACCTGCTGCGCGAATTTCCGCCCACGCCCAAGGCGGTGGAGACCACCTTCAACGCACGCCAGGCCATCCACCGCATCCTGCACGGCGCCGACGACCGCCTGCTGGTGGTGATCGGCCCCTGCTCGGTGCACGACTTCGACGCGGCCATCGAGTACGCCACGCGCCTGAAGGCCGAGGCCGACCGCCTGGCCGACGACCTGCTGGTGGTGATGCGCGTCTACTTCGAGAAGCCGCGCACCACGGTGGGCTGGAAGGGCCTCATCAACGACCCGCGCCTCGACGGCAGTTTCAAGATCAACGAGGGCCTGCGCATCGCCCGTCACCTGCTGGTCGATGTGAACGAGATGGGCCTGCCGGCGGCCACCGAATTCCTCGACATGATCACGCCGCAGTACATCGCCGACCTCGTCAGCTGGGGCGCCATCGGCGCGCGCACCACCGAGTCGCAGGTGCACCGCGAGCTGGCCTCCGGCATGTCCTGCCCGATGGGCTTCAAGAACGGCACCGACGGCAACCTGAAGATCGCCGTGGACGCCATCCGCACCTCGCAGCACCCGCACTGCTTCCTTTCGGTGACCAAGGCCGGCCACTCGGCCATCGTGTCCACCAACGGCAACGAGGACTGCCACGTCATCCTGCGCGGCGGCCGGGAACCGAACTTCGACGCCGCCAGCGTGGACCGCGCCTGCAAGGAACTCGGCAACTCGGGACTGGCCGCGCGCGTCATGATCGACTTTTCCCACGGCAACAGCCGCAAGGACTTCAAGCGGCAGACGGAGGCGGCGCGCGACGTCGCCGCACAGCTCGCCGGCGGCGAGGACCGCGTCTTCGGCGTCATGGTCGAGTCCCACCTCAAGGAGGGCCGGCAGGACCTGGTGCCGGGCAAGCCGCTCGAATACGGCAGGAGCATCACCGATGCCTGCCTCGGCTGGGAGGACTCGCTCGCCGTGCTGGACGTCCTCGCCCAGGCGGTGCGCGACCGCCGCGTGGCGCTGCTCGACCGCGAGTAGTCACCGGATGTCGTTCCCGCGCAAGCGGGAACCCGCTGGCCCGCCGCGAATCCCGCGCTGGCGCGCGGGATGACGGGATCAGCGCGCCCTGTCTTTCTGCCAGAGCACGTCGCCGCGCCCGGCGATGCGGTTGAGCGTGCGGCCGAGGACGAAGAGCAGGTCGGAAAGACGGTTCACGTACTTGCGGCCGGTCTCGCTGATCGTCTCTGTCGCCGCGACGCCGACCAGCTGCCGCTCGGCGCGCCGGCAGACCCCGCGCGCGAGGTGCGCCAGCGCCGCCGCCCGCGTGCCGCCCGGCAGGATGAATTCCTTCAGCGGCGCGAGTTCCGCATTCCAGCGGTCGATCGCCGCCTCAAGCTCCCCGACGCTTTTTTCGTTCAGCAGGGCCGAGCCGGGAATCGCCATTTCGCCGCCCAGGTCGAAGAGGTCGTGCTGGACGCCGGTGAGGAGTCTGCGGATGCCCTCGGGCAGCTCTTCCGTCAGCAGCAGGCCGACGACGGAATTGAGCTCGTCGAGTTCGCCCAGCGCGGCGATGCGGGCGGAGTCCTTGGCCACGCGCGAGCCGTCGGCGAGCCCGGTGGTGCCGGCGTCGCCGGTGCGCGTGTAGATTTTCGAGAGGCGGTGTCCCATCGACGTTCCTTGAGTGCGAGCGGCGAATATAGCACCCTGATTCCGGGATAAGGAGATTTCGCCCACGATCATATAAGGGGAAGATAATATATCGTCATCTCCATGGACAATCCGCTGCTCAAACGCCTGCTGCCCTTCCTGCGCTGGCTGCCCTACGGCGGCGCGATGCTGCGCGCGGACTTCCTGGCCGGCCTCACCGTGGCGCTGGTGCTGGTGCCGCAGTCGATGGCCTACGCCCAGTTGGCCGGCATGCCGGCCTACTACGGCCTCTACGCCGCCTTCCTGCCGGTGATGGTGGCGGCGCTGTGGGGCTCCTCCAACCAGCTCGGCACCGGGCCGGTGGCGGTGGTGTCGCTGCTGACGGCGTCGACGCTGGCGCCCCTGGCCGCGCCCGGTTCCGCGCAGTTCGTCGCGCTGGCCATCATGCTGGCGCTGATGGTCGGCCTGTTCCAGCTGGCGCTCGGCGCCTTCAAGCTCGGCGTGGTGGTGAATTTCCTCTCCCATCCGGTCATCGTCGGCTTCACCAATGCCGCGGCGATCATCATCGGCCTGTCGCAGATCAACAAGCTGATCGGCGTGCCGATGGGCCGCTCCGAGCGTTTCATGCAGGACATCTGGGGCGTGGTCCTGCAGGCCGGCGACACGCACCTTCCGACGCTGGCCATGGGCGCGTCGGCCATCGCCGTCATTTGGGCGCTGCGCCGCTGGGCGCCGAAACTGCCGGGTGTGCTCATTGCGGTGGCCATCACGACCGTGATCAGCTGGGGGATCGGCTTCGAGCGCAACGCCACCGGTCGCATCGACAACGTCATCGACCCGGAGGCCAGGGCACTGCTTGCCGAGTATGCACGTGCCGCCCAGCGCATCGACGAGCTGAACGGCCAGATCGGCGCCAAGGGCGGCGAGCTGAAGAAGCTGCTGCGCGAGCACGGCGAAACGGGCCACGACGTGGCGACGCTGAACTACGAGATCGAGCTGCTCAGGCTGCAGCTGCACGACCGCGAGAACGAAAACCGCGGCCGCAACCGCGCCATCCGCAGCATTGCCTTCGAGCGCGTGCCCGGCGCCGACGGCCGGCCCGACCGGCTCTTCGCCGAAGGCAAGGTGCCGCCGGGCGAGCAGTCCGACGGCCGGCGCTGGCGCATCGCCCGCGCCGGCAAGGACGAATTCAGGCTGATCGGCGGCGGGGAGGTCGTGGGCACGGTGCCGGAGGGCCTGCCCACCATGGGGCTGCCGAAGATCAGCTGGGAGATGATCGGCAGCCTGCTCTCGGCCGCCATCGTCATCTCGCTGGTCGGCTTCATGGAGGCGATTTCCATCGCCAAGGCCATCGCGGCGCGAACCAAGCAGAAGATCGACCCGAACCAGGAACTCCTGGGCCAGGGCCTGGCCAACATCGTCGGCGCATTCAGCCAGGCCTTCCCGGTGTCGGGGTCCTTCTCGCGCTCGGCGGTGAACATCAATGCCGGCGCCGTCACCGGCATGTCCTCGGTGTTCACCGGACTGTTCGTGCTGCTCACGCTGCTGTTCCTGACCCCGCTGCTCTACCACCTGCCGCAGGCAGTGCTGGCGGCAGTGATCATCATGGCGGTGGTCGGCCTGGTGAACTTTTCAGCGGTCAGGCACGCCTGGCAGGCAAGCCGCCACGACGGCATCGCCGCGATCGTCACCTTCCTCGCCACGCTCGGCTTCGCACCGCATCTCGACAACGGCATCCTCGTCGGCGCCGGCCTGGCGATCGGCCTCTATCTTTACCGCAGCATGACGCCGCGCGTGGCCATCCTCGGCCGCCACCCGGACGGCTCGCTGCGCGACGCGAGGGTGCACAGCCTGCCGGCCTCCGACGTGGTGACGGCGGTGCGCTTCGACGGCTCGCTCTACTTCGCCAACGTCGCCTACTTCGAGGACGCCATCCTCGAGGCGGTGGCAAACAACCCCAAGGCGAAGACGCTGCTGGTCGTCGGCAACGGGATCAACGAGCTCGATGCCTCGGGCGAGGAAGTGGTGCGTCACGTTGTCGAACGCCTGCGCGCCAGCGGCGTGGACGTCGTCTTCTCCGGCCTGAAGAAGCAGGTGGTGGATGTCATGCGCGCGACCGGCCTGCTCGACTATCTCGGCGAGTTGCGGCTGTATCCGACGGCGGAAATGGCGCTGGAGGCGATCTACGCCGAGGCGGCGGCCGGCGGGGACGCCCTGAGGCCGCTGCGGCGCAGGTAAGACGGACGCGGGCCTGATAGACTTGCCATCCATGCCGGACCTGCTGCCCATCGACCTGCTGCTGATCGCCGCCTGCGCCTGGCTGGCGATCGGGTTCGCCGGAATCTTCGCGCCGCGCAACCTCCGCTTCATCAGCAAGATCCTGTTCCCGCTTGGCGCCTTTGTCGCCGTGCTGGCGGGACTGACTTCTCTCACTTTCCTCGGCGGCGCGACGGAAACCGCGGTGCTCCTCATCGGCCTGCCCGATCTGCCCTTCCACCTGCGCCTGGACAACCTCTCCGCCGTCTTCGTGCTGCTGCTCGGCTTCGCCTCGGCCGGCATCTCGGTCTTCGCCGCCGGCTATTTTCGCCAGGGCGAGGGCGCGGCGCCCGGCCTGATGTGCCTGCAGTACCACGTCTTCCTCGCCAGCATGCTGCTGGTGCTGCTGGCCGACGACGCCTACGCCTTCATGGTGGCCTGGGAAGGCATGGCGCTGTCCTCGTTTTTCCTCGTCACCACCCAGCACCGCCAGGCCGAGATCCGCCGCGCCGGCTACCTGTATCTGCTCATCGCCCATGTCGGCGCCATCGGTATCCTGCTCAGCTTCGGCGTCATGACCGCCGGCAGCGGCGACTACAGCTTCGCCGGCATGCGCGCCCAGGCGCTGCCGCCCTTCTGGGGCTCGGCGGCCTTCCTGCTGGCGCTGTTCGGCTTCGGCGCCAAGGCGGGGCTGCTGCCGGTGCATGTCTGGCTGCCCGAGGCGCACCCGGCGGCGCCCTCGCCGGTGTCGGCGATGATGAGCGGCGTCATGCTGAAGACCGCCATCTACGGCCTGCTGCGCGTCTCCTTCGACCTGGTCGGCACGTCCATCTGGTGGTGGGGCGTCGTCGCGATGGTCGTCGGGCTGGCCACTGCCGTCTTCGGCGTGCTCTACAGCACGGTGCAGAGCGACATGAAGCGCCTGCTCGCCTACTCCTCGATCGAGAACATCGGCCTGCTCGCCGTGGCGCTGGGACTGACTTTGATCTTTCACGCCTATCGCATGGAGGCGCTGGCGGCGCTGGCCATGACGGCGCTGCTCTACCACTGCCTGGCGCACGCCGGCTTCAAGAGCCTGCTGTTCCTGTGCACCGGCTCGGTGCTGCACGCGACCAAGGAGCGCAGCCTGGGCAAGCTGGGCGGCCTCATCCACCGCATGCCCTGGGTGGCCTGGCTGGCGCTGGCCGGCGTCATCGCCAGCGCCGGCCTGCCGCCGCTCTCCGGTTTCGTCTCGGAGTGGCTGCTGCTGCAGGCCTTCCTCTTCTCGCCCGGCCTGCCGCATTCCTGGCTCAACATGATCGTGCCGGTGGCCGCCGCCGTGGTGGCGCTGGTGGCGGCGCTGGCCGGCTTCGCCATGGTCAAGTTCTACGGCATCGTCTTCCTCGGCCAGATGCGCGAGCCGGCGCTGAAGGAAGCCCACGACGCCGGCCCCTGGGAGCGCGCCGGTCTCCTCTGGCTGGCGGCGCTGACCCTGGCGCTCGGCGTGCTGCCTTCGACGGTGATCGGCTTCATCGACGCCGCCACGACGCAGCTGCTCGGCACCGGCCTCGCCGACCAGGTGCGCGAGCACGGCTGGTGGATGCTGGCGCCGATCTCCGCCGAACGGGCGAGCTACCAGCCGCTGGTCTTCCTCGTCACCATCGTCATCGCCGGCCTGGTGGGGCGCGCCCTGGTGCGCCGCCTCTACCATGGACGCGGGCGCCGCTCGGCGGCCTGGGACTGCGGCTACGTCTTCCAGGGCCCGCGCGCGCAGGACACCGCCGAGGGCTTCAGCCAGCCGATCCGCCGCATCTTCGAGCCGATGTTCCGCATGGAGCGGCACTTCCCGACCATCCGCGACGAGCAGCCGTATTACAGCGTCAAGGTCGAGGACCATTTCTGGCACTGGCTCTACCTGCCGCTGGCGCGGCTGACGAATGCCGTGTCGGCGCTCGTCACGCGGCTGCAGGGCGGGCGCATCGCCATCTACCTGCTCTACAGCTTTTTGACCTTGATCGTCCTGCTTCTGGTGGCCAGACCATGAGCATCTCCGGCCTCCTCTGGCAGCTGTTCGCCATCGTGCTGGCGCTGGCGCTGGCGCCGCTGCTTACGGGTTGGGTGAACCAGTGCCGCGCCTGGCTGCAGAACCGCTCGGCGCCGCCGCTGCTGCTGCCCTATTACATGCTGCACAAGCTGTTCCTCAAGGACGTGGTGCTGGCGCATGGCGCCTCGCCCATCTTCCGCTTCGCGCCCTTCGCCGTGTTCGGCTGCATGCTGCTCGCCTGCGCCATCATCCCGGTGCTGTCGACCGACCTGCCCTTCGCGCCGGCCGCCGACACCATCGCGCTGGTCGGCGTCTTCGGCCTGGCGCGCATCTTCATCTCGCTGGCGGCGATGGACGTCGGCACCTCCTTCGGCACCCTGGGCGGGCGGCGCGAGATGCTGGTCGGCTTTCTCGCCGAGCCGGCGCTGCTGATGGTGATCTTCACCCTGGCCATGATCGCGCAGTCCACTTCCGTGGCGACCATCGTCGAGACGCTCGCCCACCGCGAGTTCGTCATCTACCCCAGCCTGGCCTTCGCCGGCATCGCCTTCACCTTCGTCTCCTTCGCCGAGAATGCCCGCGTGCCGGTGGACAACCCGGCCACGCACCTGGAACTGACCATGATCCACGAGGCGATGATCCTCGAGTACTCGGGACGCCACCTGGCGCTGATCGAGTGGGCGGCGAGCCTCAAACTGTATGCCTACTCCTGCCTCGGCCTGGCGCTGTTCTTCCCCTGGGGCATCGCCCAGGGCGACAGTTTCCTCGGCCTGCTGGTGGCCATCCCGATGCTGGTGGCGAAGCTGGCCATCGGCGGGGTGCTGCTGGCGCTGATCGAGACCCTCAATGCCAAGGTGCGCATCTTCCGCGCGCCGGAATTCCTCGGCACCGCCTTCCTCTTTGCCGTGCTGGGGCTGCTGGTGCGCCTGCTTCTGGAAAGCCGCGTGTGAGCCTCTCCGCCCAGCTCATCAATCTCTTCGCAGCAGTGATTCTGCTGCTGGCTTTCGCCATGCTGGCGCAGCGGCGCGTGCTGACCCTGATCAACCTGTTCGCCCTGCAGGGGCTGACGCTGGCCCTGTCCACCCTGGTGGTGGCCTTCACCACGGGGCAGGCGCACCTCTACGGCTCGGCCGCGCTGACGCTGGTGCTGAAGGCGGTCCTGCTGCCCTGGATCCTGCACCGCCTGGTGCGGCGCCTGGAAGTGAAGTGGGACGTCGAGCCGCTGATCAAGGTGCCCACCACCATGCTCGTCGGCATCGTGCTGGTCATCATCTCCTTCAACGTCGCGCTGCCGATCTCGCAGCTCTCGAGCACCATCAGCCGCGGCACGCTCGGCATCGCGCTGGCCAGCGTGATGCTCGCCTTCCTCATGATGATCACGCGCAGCAAGGCGATTCCGCAGGTGGTCGGCTTCCTCGCCATGGAAAACGGCCTGTTCCTCGCCGCCACCAGCGCCACCTACGGCATGCCGATGGTGGTCGAGCTGGGCATCGCGCTCGACGTGCTGGTCGGCGTCATCATCCTCGGCGTGTTCTTCTTCCAGATCCGCGACCAGTTCGACAGCCTGGACATCCGCCACCTGGAAAGGCTGAAGGAAAAATGATCGACCTGTTCGTCCTCGTCCTTGCCATCCCTCTCGTCGGCGGCCTCGTGCTGGCGGTGGCGGGCGAGCGCACCTGGGCGCCCAACCTGAACGTCATCGCCAGCGCCGGCACCTTCCTCGCCTCGGCCCTGCTCACCGCCGAGATCGTCGCCGGCGGGCCGCGCTTCGCCTTCGGCGAGGCCTTCTTCATCGATTCGATGAACGTCTTCTTCGTCACGCTGACCGCCTTCGTCGGCATGACCACCAGCATCTTCTCCGGCCCCTACATGAGGAACGAGCGCGAGCACGGCAAGCTCAGCGCGGCGCGCCTGCGCCTCTACAAGAGCATGTTCCAGCTGTTCATGTTCACCATGCTGGCGGCGCTCACCACCAACAACCTCGGCATCCTCTGGGTGGCGATGGAGGCGGCGACGCTCACCACCGTGCTGCTCGTCTCGCTCTATCGCACCCCGGCCAGCCTGGAGGCGGCCTGGAAATATTTCATCCTCTGCGGCGTCGGCATCGCCCAGGCGCTGTTCGGCACCATCCTGCTCTACTTCGCCGCCGAGCGCGTGCTGGGCGAGACCGGCAACGCGCTGCTGTGGACCTATCTCGTCGACGTCAAGGGACAGCTCGATCCGACGATCATGGCGCTGGCCTTCATCTTCCTGCTGGTGGGCTACGGCACCAAGGTCGGCCTGGTTCCCCTGCACAACTGGCTGCCCGACGCCCACGCCGAAGGCCCGACGCCGGTCTCCGCCGTGCTCTCCGGGCTGCTGCTCAACGTCGCGCTCTACGCCATCCTGCGCGTCAAGGTGCTCGCCGACGGCGCCATCCACACCAGCTTCGCCGGCAACCTGATGATGGGCTTCGGCCTGCTCACCCTGGTGGTGGCGGCCTTCTTCCTCTCGCGGCAGAAGGACATCAAGCGCATGTTCGCCTACTCGTCGATCGAGCACATGGGGCTCATCACCTTCGCCTTCGGCATGGGCGGGGCGGTGGCGAACTTCGCCGGCCTGCTGCACATGACGCTGCATTCGCTCACCAAGTCGGCGATCTTCTTCGCCGTCGGCCATGCCGCGCAGAAATGCGGCACGCAGGTCATGGAGGACATCCGCGGCCTGATCCGCATCAATCCGCTGATCGGCTGGAGCCTGATGCTCGGCACGCTGGCCATCCTCGGCATGCCGCCCTTCGGCGTCTTCGCCAGCGAGTTCATGATTCTCACGCACGCCATGAAACACCATCCCTGGACGACGCCGATCCTGCTGCTGGCCCTCGGCGTCGCCTTTGCTGCCATCTTCGGCAAGGTGCAGCCGATGGTCTTCGGCGACACGCAGGCCAAACGCCTGCCGCACGCGCCGGCCATCGTGCCGGTGTTCGTGCATCTGGCCATCGTGCTGATGCTCGGGTTGTGGATTCCGCCCTACCTCACGCGCTGGTTCCACGAAGCGGCAAGGATGCTCGGCTGATGAGATTCTTCGGCGAACCCATCGAGTTCGACAAGCAGGCCGGCATCGGCAGCCCGGTTTGGCGCGGCCGTGCGCAGAGCAGCGAGGCGATGCAGGCCTTCGCCGTCGCCGTTCACCGCAATCACGGGCGCTTGGCCGCGCTGTGGGGCGAGGACCGCCGCGGGGGCGGCGACGGTTTCCGCCTGCACGTCGCCTTCGGCCTCGACATGGGCCACGCCTGGCTCGGCCTCGACCTGCCGGCCGAGCGCCCCGTCTATCCCGACCTGGCCGGCATCTTTTCCGCCGCCAACCGCATGCAGCGGGCGACGCGCGACCTCGTCGGCATATCGAACGAAGGCGGCGATCAACGCCCCTGGCTGCGCCACGGCGCCTGGCCGGCCGACTGGTTTCCGCTGCGCCACGACGCGGGCGAAGGCGGCGGCTTCGTCAACGCGCCCACCGACTACGACTTCGTCCGGGTCGGCGGCGAGGGTGCGCACGAGATTCCCGTCGGCCCGATCCACGCCGGCATCATCGAGCCGGGCCATTTTCGCTTCTCGGTGATCGGCGAGCGCCTGCTGCGCCTGGAGCAGCGCCTGGGCTACCAGCACAAGGGCGTCGAGAAATTGTTCATCGGCAGGAACCTGGCCGAGGGTGCGCGCCTGGCCGGCCGCATTTCGGGCGATTCGACCTGCGCCTACGCCTGGGCCTACGCCTCGGCGATCGAGGCCGCCTGCGCCGTCAGCCCGCCGCCGCGCGCGCTCCTGCTGCGCGCGCTGATGCTGGAGCGCGAGCGCGTGGCCAACCACCTCGGCGATCTCGGCGCGCTCGGCAACGATGCCGCACTGGCCTTCGGCTTCTCGCAGTTCATGCGCCTCAAGGAAGACTGGCTGCGCCTGAACGCGCAGCTCTTCGGCCACCGCTTCATGATGGACCGCATCGTGCCGGGCGGTGTCGCGCTCGACCTGGAGGCGCCGGCGCTGGCCTCGATCGTCGAACAGTGCGATGGCGTCGGCCGCGCGGTGAAGGAACTGAAGAAGATCTACGACGAGCACGCCGGCCTGCAGGACCGCTTCGTCACCACCGGCGCCATCGACGCCCAGCTTGCGCGCGACCTGTCGCTCAGCGGCATGGCGGCGCGGGCCACGGGACTGATCCTCGACGCTCGCGCGCACCGCACCGGCTACACGCCGCCGCCGCCCTGGGCCATGCTCGGCGTGCGCCCGGTCACCGACGAGCGCGGCGACGTGGCGGCGCGGGCGGCGCTGCGCTTCGGCGAGATCTTCGAGTCGCTGCGCCTGCTGCGCGAAATCGCCGTCGGCCTGCCCGACAGCGGCCTGTGTGCCGAAGTGCCGCCCGCCGCCGGAGGGCAGGGACTCGGCGTCGTCGAGGGCTGGCGCGGCGAGGTGCTGGTCGGCGTGCAACTGGACGATGCGGGGCGCCTGGCGCGCGTGCATCCGCACGATCCTTCCTGGCAGGCCTGGCCGGCGCTGGAACACGCCGTGATGAAGGACATCGTTCCCGACTTCCCGCTCATCAACAAGTCGTTCAACCTTTCCTACAGCGGAGCCGACCTGTGATTCCCATGCTCAGGCGCATCCTGCGCACCGGCATCGTCAGCGAGCCGCCGCCGGCGGCCGGGGCGGAAGGCGAGATGGCGCGCCTCGGCGAGGATATACGCCGCATCCTCGGACGCGCGCTCGCCATCCGCGAAGTGGACGCCGGCTCCTGCAACGGCTGCGAGCTGGAGATTCACGCCCTCAACAATCCTTATTACAACATCGAGGGCTATGGCATCAAGTTCGTCGCCAGCCCCCGGCACGCCGACATGCTGTTGGTAACCGGTCCGGTGACGAAGAACATGGAACACGCCCTGAAAGTGGCCTGGGACTGCACGCCGGCCCCGAAGCTGGTGGTGGCGGTGGGCGACTGCGGCTGCGGTTGCGGCGAAATCGGCGGCACCTTCGGCACGAGCTACGCCAGCTGCGGCGCGGTGGAGAACGTCATCCCGGTCGATGTGCGCGTGCCCGGCTGCCCGCCGACGCCGACGGCGCTGCTTGCCGGCATCCTCGCCGCGGTGCGGCGCCAGAAGTAAGCAGGTCGCGCTCGAATCCCTCCTGGCCAAGGCAGGGATTCCGTTTTCAGCCACAGCCACAGCCGCCGCGCCGGCCGCTCGATGGCCGCCATCAATGCCATCCCGAGCGAGACCTCGCGCAGCCTCAGGCAAGAACCAGTGACCAGGCCAGCCCGGCCGCCGCGCAGGCGCCGATCACCGGCATGATTCCTGCCTTGAAGCGGAACAACGCAAGGGCGGCGCCCAGGCCGATCAGCGCCGCCGGCCACTCGAAGCCGCCGAAGAAGGCAGCGGCGGCGCTCGCCTGCGGCCACAGCACGTGCCAGGCAAAGAACACCGCGAGGTTGACGACGACGCCGACCACCGCGGCGGTGATGCCGGTGAGCGGCGCGGTGAACTTGATGTCGCCGTGGGTGGCTTCGACCAGCGGGCCGCCGATCAGAATGAAGAGGAAGGAGGGCAGGAAGGTGAAGAAGGCGGCGGTCAATCCGCCCGCGATGCCCGCCCAGGCCAGCGCCTCCGGCCCGAACACCTGCTTGGTCCAGCCGCCGACGAAGCCGACGAAGGCCACCACCATGATGAGCGGCCCCGGCGTCGTCTCGCCCAGCGCCAGGCCGTCGATCATCTGCGGCCCGGTGAGCCAGCCGTAGGTCTCGACGCCACCCTGGTACACATAGGGCAGCACGGCGTAGGCGCCGCCGAAGGTGAGCAGCGCCGCCTTGGTGAAGAACCAGCCCATTTGCGCGAGCACGCCGTGCCAGCCGCTCTGCGCCATCAGCAGCGCCAGGGCGCCGGCCCAGATCGCCAGCCCGGCGGCGCTGTAGCCGATGAGTCTGCCCCAGGAGAAGCGCACCCAGCTCGGCTGAGGCGTGTCGTCGTCGATGAGCGCCTTGCCGTAGGACGCGTCCGCCGCGCCGTGGCCGCCGCCAGCCTTGAATTTCTCCGGCGCGAGCTGGCCGCCGACATAGCCGAGGAGCGCCGCCGCCAGCACGATGGCGGGGAAGGGCACGTCGAAGGCGAAAATGGCGACGAAGGCTGCCGCCGCCATCGCCCACAGCAGGCCGTTTTTCAGCGCGCGCGAGCCGATGCGCCAGGCAGCGAAGACGACGATTGAAGTCACCGCCGGCTTGATGCCGTAGAGGATGCCGGCCACCGCCGGCACGTCGCCGAAGGCGAGGTAGGTCCAGCTGAGGCCGATGAGCATGAACACCGAGGGCAGCACGAAGAGCGTGCCGGCGACGATGCCGCCCCAGGTGCGATGCATCATCCAGCCGATATAGACGGCGAGCTGCGTCGCCTCCGGGCCGGGCAGCAGCATGCAGTAGTTGAGGGCA
>WBUF01000099.1 GCA_008933825.1 Rhodocyclaceae bacterium
GCCTATTCGCGCGCCTGCGCGGCGAACTCCGCGCCGAGCACGTCCGCCATGCGCCGCGACGCGTCGCCCGCCGACAGGTGCAGCGTGACGCGGCCGTTGTGCTGCAGGCCGAAGGCGACCTGCGGATGGGCCAGGGCGATGCGCCGCACGGCCTCCTCGCAGTGGGCGTACTCGGTGTGCTCGCTCTTGAGGAACTTGCGCCGCGCCGGCGTGTTGAAGTAGAGGTCGTCGACCTCGATCACCGTGCCGTCGCCGAGCGCGGCCGGGGCGACGTCCTGTTCGGGGCCGAGGCGCCAGGCGTGGGGTGCTTCGCGCAAGCGGCTGACCAAAGTCAGTCGCGCCACGGCGGCGATGGAGGCGAGCGCCTCGCCGCGAAAGCCGAGCGAGGCGACGCTTTCGAGGTCCTCGAGCGAGGCGATCTTGCTGGTGGCGTGGCGCGCCACGGCCAGCGGCAACTCGTCCTTCGGAATGCCGCCGCCGTCGTCGACGATGCGGATCTGCCGCACGCCGCCCTCGAGGAGCTGCACCGAAATATTGCGTGCGCCGGCGTCGATGCTGTTCTCCAGCAGTTCCTTCACCACCGAGGCGGGACGCTCGACCACCTCGCCGGCGGCGATCTGGCTGATGAGGAGGTCGGGCAGGGGGCGAATCGCGGGCATGTTTCAGTGGCGACGGGCAACGCGCAACTGTATCATGGCGCCCTCATGGAATACCTCGCCCTCGCCTGGGACATCGCCGTCCACCTCGACAAGCACCTCTCCGCCCTGCTCGCGCAGTACGGCGTCTGGGTGTACGCCATCCTCTTCCTCATCGTCTTCGCGGAAACCGGTTTCGTCGTGACGCCCTTCCTGCCGGGCGATTCGCTGCTCTTCGTCGCCGGCGCCTTGTGCGGGGCGGGCAGCATGGACCTGTGGGTGCTCAACGGCACGCTGATCGCCGCCGCCGTGCTCGGCAACAGCGTGAACTACTCGATCGGCCGCTACCTCGGCCCGAAGGTCTTCCACTGGGAGGGCTCGCGCTTCTTCAACAAGGCGGCGCTGATGAAGACCCATGTCTTCTACGAGGCGCACGGCGGCAAGACGCTGGTCATCACGCGCTTCATCCCGATCCTGCGCACCTTCGCGCCCTTCGTCGCCGGCATCGGCGAAATGACCTATGCGCGCTTCCAGGCCTACAACGTCGGCGGTGCCGTGCTCTGGGTGGCGTCGCTCTCCGTCGCCGGCTATCTCTTCGGCAACCTGCCGATCATCCAGAACAACCTCAGCCTGGTGATCCTCGCCATCATCGTCGTGTCGACGATGCCGGCCGCAATTGCCTACTTCAAGCATCGCGTCGGCCGATAGGCTGCGCTATGATGGCGCATGAGCTTGCGGTTTATCCCGTTGATTTTCATGTCCTTAATGGCCGCATGCGTGACCAGCGGAACGGGCACCACGCCGCGCAAGCCCGTCTCAGGCTTCGATCCGAACCAGATCGCCAAGAGCGACATCGACCGCGTCGCCGAAGCGCACCAGCGCGAAGTCTTCGCCAGCCTGAAGCTCCTCGCCGAGAAGCTCTACCGGCGCAATCCGCGCGAGTGGAGGAAGGGCGGCCAGGCCAGCCTGGAGGCGGCCGTGGCGCGCATCTTCGAGGCCAACCATGAATGGAAGTTCGCCGAGCTGGAGGGCAGGCGCGGCACCGACGCCATCCACCTCGCCTTCCGCGAGGACTTCGCCGGCGACCGCGTGCTGGCCTTCGTCGCCGGCCTCGGCGGCATGACCATGACGGCCTTCAACGACAAGTCCGAGCTGTTCCTCCTCGACGACCTCGACCCGCAGGCGCTGTTCAACGCCGCGCGCAACGTCGAGATCGCGGTGTGGAAGCTGTCCAACGCCACGGCGCCCTCGGGCGAGTTGTGGCTGCTCTCCAACGAGGGGGCCGGGCCGGTGAGAAACCTTTCCTTCGAGCGCGAGTTCGGCAAGGTCATCGGCAACCTCGACCTGCTCTCGAAGATCATCGCCGACAAGACCAACCGCATCGTGGCCAAGGTATTCCAGAACGTCGCCACGGCCATCTTTTTGCCGGTCAAATTCTGAACATGACTACCATCCCCCTGCCCCCCTTCCCGAGGAAGGGTGTAACGACGGTTCAGCCGCTGACGCGGCTTCCGCGTGCCGACTTGCCGCCTCCTTGGGGCGGCCCGGCGGAGGCGTCATGAAATCGATCGTCATCCTCATCTCCGGCCGCGGCAGCAACATGGAGGCCATGCTCGCGGCCAAGCTGCCCTGCCGCATCGCCGCGGTGATCGGCAACAAGGCCGACGCCAAGGGGCTGGAAACCGCCCGCGCCCACGGCATTCCCGTCGCGGTGGTGGCGCACGCCGAACACGCCTCGCGCGAGCTGTTCGACGCCGCGCTGGCCGCCGAGATCGACCGCCATGCGCCCGATCTCGTCGTGCTGGCCGGCTTCATGCGCATCCTGGGCGAGGCCTTCGTGCGCCGCTACCAGGGACGGCTGATGAACATTCATCCCTCGCTGCTGCCGGCCTTCCCCGGCCTGCACACCCACCGGCGCGCCATCGAGGCCGGCTGCCGGGTGCACGGCTGCACAGTGCACTTCGTCACGCCGGCGCTCGACAACGGCCCGGTCATCATCCAGGCCGCCGTGCCGGTGTATTCCGACGACAGCGAAGAGGCGCTCGCCGCGCGCGTGCTGGCGCAGGAGCACATCGCCTATCCGCAGGCGGTGCGCTGGTTCCTCGAGGGACGGCTGAGCCTGGATGCCGGCGGCCGGGTGCGGCTCGACGGCGAACGGCGCGGCACGGGCGCATTGCTGTCTCCTTCGCCGGATGCGCGTTGATCGCCGTCTTCTCGTCGCGCTGTTGCTCTCGCTGCTCGCGCACGGCCTGGTCGTGAGCAGTCCCGCCTGGCGCCTGCCGTTCGCGGACGAGCCGGAGCAAATCCTGCTGGAGGCGCGCATCGCGCCCC
>WBUF01000053.1 GCA_008933825.1 Rhodocyclaceae bacterium
CTCGGCACAGGTGAGCGTGCGCACGCGCCGGTCGCCGTCGTAGCGCTGCACGTAGCGCGCAAAGGTTGTCCAGGGCAGAAAGTCCATGAGCTGGGCGAACAGGGTCTTGCCAAGGTTCATGGCGGACCCCGGGGAGAAACCCGGAAGACTGCCCGAACCGGCCGCCGCCGTTCAAATCGACACCACCTTTCATCGCCCGGAATCCCGCGTCAGTCATGGCTTTCAGCGATTCGGCCCTTAAATTAACCGGACACTACTGATTGCGGAGCAGAAATTGACGAGGTTCCCAGCAGGCATGACATTGCCAATCAGACGCAACTTGCGTATAGTCATCGCATGAAAGCCCTGTTCGTCGAACTGCCGGCGTTTTCCAGGCACCGGGCCGAATACCTGACCGACGAAGGCTTGCGGGCCTTGCAGAACGTCCTGTTGAAAAACCCGGCAGCCGGCGAAGTGATCGAGGGCACGGGCGGGTTGCGCAAGGTGCGCCACGGCGATCCGAGACGGGGCAAGGGCAAGCGCGGCGGGCTGCGGGTGATCTACTTCTGGTGGGAGCCCGGCCGGCAGATCTGGCTGTTCACCCTGTACGACAAGGACGAGATGGACGACCTGACCGCGAAGGAACGGAGCATGCTCAAGGATATGCTCAAGCGGGAACTGGAGGCAAGACGATGAAGAAACAAACCGCGACGAGGAAACGGAAGCTGTTTGCCGAGATTGCCGAGGGCTTCGAGGCCCTGGCCGATGCGCGCGCGGGCAAGCGCACGCTGCGGACGCACGAGGTCGAAGCGCTGCCCGCTCTGGAAATCAGCGCGGAGGAACTGCTCGCCCTGCGCGAACGGCTGCACTTGTCTCGCGCCGTGTTCGCCCGCTACCTGCGCACCAACCCGCGCACCCTTGAGAACTGGGAGCAGGGCCGCGCTCGCCCGAATGCCCAGGCTGCGCTGCTCATCAAACTCGTCGAGCAATTTCCCGACACGGTGGACAGGCTGGCGGCGGTGTAGTTGATGCCCAGAAATGAAGACTCTAAAGCCTCGACGTGTCGGCGCCTCGTCCTGAACCAGTTCCGCAACTTTCGCCAGGTTGGCATCCCGGTAGCGACGCTGCCCTGTGGATTATTGCGGAATGGCCGAGAAGGATTGCTGAATAGGTTTTGTATCGCGAAAAGGTCAGGTGATTATGAGTCCCCTGCTCTAACCGACTGAGCTAAGGGCCCTGTTATAAATCAGTACGTTACGCGCCACCGCCCCGCGCATTTCTGCTCTAACGTGACTGAACGTGACCGAATTGTACCCGTCGTGACCCGAGTCGGTCACGATTTGGTCACGCAGAACTTACCTATTCCCGGCTGCGCCTCGGCCTTTCGGGCGCACCCTTGTACCTGCCGACTTCCGCGGGATCATCCCCTGAGCTCTTCGCCTGCAGATAATGGGCAACTCGCCTGTCCAGGTACACGCGTTCGACGCATAATGCGTCTTAAATCAATTGGCATGGCGGTTACCGCGGCAAGGAAGCGATGGCGAAACTTGAAGAAATCACCCGAGGCGCGTTGGTAGAAGGTGTCCTGCCCGGCCAGTCGGTTGCCGTCGTCGACATCAAGTGGCACGGCAGCGAGGTCGTCGAGCTAACATATAAAGATTCGGCCGGATCCGTCAGTAACGTACTCCTGTATCGCGGATCCGAGTCAACACTTCGAGTCCTTGCAGCCGGTCCGCGCTGGAACTTCGATGGAGATGGCAGCTTGTTTCGCCTTGTCTCCGAGGCGAGGCGTATTCGGCTTGCCCACTTGTTTGATCCTCATCTGGCCGTCCACACCTCGCTGGTTCAGCCTCTCCCGCATCAGATCACTGCAGTCTACGCCACCATGCTACCGCGTCAGCCTTTGCGCTTCCTGCTCGCGGACGATCCCGGCGCCGGCAAGACCATCATGGCGGGACTGCTCATCAAGGAGCTGCTGATCCGCGGCGACATCAAACGCTGTCTTATCGTTTGCCCAGGCAATCTGGTTGACCAGTGGCAGGATGAGCTCTACCGCAAGTTCCAACTACCCTTCGACATCGTCACCAACGACGCCCTGGACGCCGCCCGCACCGGCAACATCTTCGCCGAGAAAGGCCTGCTCATTGCCCGCCTGGACAAGCTCTCGCGCAACGAGGATGTCCAGACCAAACTGCGTATCACCGACTGGGATCTGATCGTCTGCGACGAGGCGCACAAGATGTCCGCCTCGTTTTTCGGCGGCGAGATCAAGGAGACCAAACGCCACAAGCTGGGCAAGCTGCTCTCCACTCTCACGCGCCACTTCCTGTTGATGACCGCAACACCCCACAACGGCAAGGAGGAGGACTTCCAGCTCTTCATGGCGCTGCTCGATGGCGACCGTTTCGAAGGCCGATTCCGCGACGGCGTGCACACCTCGGATGTGTCCGATCTCATGCGCCGGATGGTGAAGGAACAACTGCTCAAGTTCGACGGCACACCGCTGTTCCCTGAACGGCTGGCCTACACAGTGGCCTATGAGCTTTCGGACGCCGAACTTCGCCTTTACCAGACAGTCACCAATTACGTGCGCGAGGAGTTCAACCGTGCCGATGCACTCGAAAACGAGGGGCGTCGGGGTACGGTCGGCTTTGCTTTGACTATCCTGCAACGCAGGCTCGCTTCCTCCCCAGAGGCCATCTACCAGTCCCTCAAACGCCGTCGTGAGCGTTTGGAAAAACGCCTGCGGGAAGAAGAACTGCTTCGCCGAGACGCCGAAGATCGTATCGACTTGACCCCGCTTCCGATAACCCCCGAGGATATCGAAGAACTGGACGACGCTCCCGAGAACGAGATCGAAGAGACCGAAGAGCAAGTGGTCGATCAGGCCACAGCAGCCAGCACCGTCGCCGAACTGCGAATTGAGATTGGCCTGCTCGGCGAGCTTGAAGCCCTGGCCTTGGCCGTCAAGCGCAGTGGCGCCGACCGCAAGTGGGACGAACTCTCCAAACTGCTCCAGAACCGCGCCGAGATGTTCGATGCCCACGGCCACCGCCGCAAACTCATCATCTTCACCGAACACCGTGACACCCTGAACTATCTGGCCGATCGCATTCGAAACCTCATCGGCCAGATTGAGGCCGTAGCCACCATACACGGCGCCATGGGCCGCGAAGAGCGAAAAAAAGTCGAAGCCGCATTCACGCAGGACAAGACCGTACAAGTGCTCATCGCTACCGACGCTGCCGGTGAGGGCATCAACCTCCAGCGCGCTCACCTCATGGTCAACTATGACCTGCCGTGGAACCCCAATCGCATCGAACAACGCTTCGGGCGCATCCACCGCATCGGCCAGACCGAGGTCTGCCACCTCTGGAACCTGGTAGCGCAGGACACCCGCGAGGGCGAGGTCTATCTCACCCTGCTGCGCAAGCTGGAGGTGGAACGATCGGCCCTGGGCGGCGGCGTGTTCGACGTGCTGGGCAAGGCCATCGACGGCGTGGAACTGAGACGGTTGCTCATCGAGGCCATTCGCTACGGTGACAAACCTGAGACCAAGGCTAAGCTCACCCAAGTGGTGGAAACAGCACTCGACCGGGACCACCTGCGCAGCCTGTTGGATGAACGCCAGCTTACCCACGACACCTTGGACGTTTCTCGCGTCCAAACCATCCGCGAGGAAATGGAACGCATTGAGGCGCGCCGCCTGCAACCCCACTTCATCGCAGCATATTTTGCAGAAGGCTTCCGGCAGTTGGGGGGCTCAATGCGCGAGCGGGAACCCAAGCGTTACGAGATTACCTACGTCCCGGCCCACATTCGTGCCCGCGACCGCATCATCGGCACTGGCCAGGCCGTGCTGCCCAGCTATGAGCGGATAACTTTCGAGAAAGAACTCATCAACGTCCCCGGCAAACCCATCGCGGAATTTCTCTGTCCGGGCCACCCGCTGCTGGAGTCGGTCACCGATCTACTGCTGGAACGTCACCGCGATCTCCTTAAGCAGGGTGCCGTACTCGTCGACGAGTCGGACCCCGGCGAGGAGCCGCGTCTTCTTTTCTACCTGGAGCACACCATTGCCGACGCGAGACAGGCCGGCGACGGCAACCGCCGGCCTGTCTCGCGTCGCTTTCAGTTCGTGGAACTCGATCCATCCGGCCATACCCGGATCGCCGGGCCGGCCCCCTACCTCAACTATCGCCCTGCGTCCGAAACCGAATGGCCCCTGATTGCTCCGGTGCTCGACTCTACATGGCTCAAGCAGGATCTGGAGGGCACAGCGGTATCCCATGCCATCGGCCAGCTCGTCCCGGAACACCTGAACGAGGTGCGTTCCTTCAAGGAGCGGCTGATAAGCAAGACTTTGGCGGCCGTGAAGGAACGTCTCACCAAGGAGATCAACTACTGGGACCACCGCGCCGAGGAACTCAAGCTCAAGGAGCTCGCCGGCCATATCAACGCCAAAATCAACTCCGGCAAGGCTCGATCCCGTGCTGACGAATTGCAGGCCCGCCTGCAGCGCCGGCTACAGGAACTGGACGAAGAGCGCCAGCTCTTCCCGTTACCGCCTGTCGTGGTCGGCGGGGCGCTCGTAATTCCCGGTGGTTATCTGGCCCGCCTCAAGGGGGTACGCGAGGCCGAACCCGCCCTCTTCGCCCGCGAGACTGCTCGCGTCGAGCAACTGGCCATGGCGGCGGTGATGGAGACAGAGCACCGTCTGGGTTTTGAACCCCGCGATGTCTCCACCATCAAGTGCGGCTACGACATCGAAAGTCAGGCCGGGGCCGGCCGGCTGCGGTTCATCGAGGTCAAGGGTCGGATTCGAGGGGCAACAACGGTCACCGTGACCAAGAATGAAATCCTTACCGCCCTGAACAAGCCGGATGACTTCATCCTGGCCGTGGTGGAAGTACCGACGGGCGAAACCGTGGTTGGCGACCCTTGGCGCGTAGCGGAACCGAATACTCCCTACCAAACCGGCAATGGCTGCATCGTCCGCTACCTGCGCCGACCATTCACTCGTGAGCCGGACTTTGGAGTCACCAGCGTAAATTACGGTCTTTCGGAACTCTTGGAGAGAGCCAAGCCGCCGAATTGAATTTAAACTCGACTTTTCTTTATTTTCAAGCTATATTTTGCATTAGTTATGCAATTATTGCATTGAAAAGAGAATATTTATGCTACTTCGCTTTAGCGTATCGAACTACCGATCCTTCTTGGAGGAGCAAGCGTTCACAATGGCTGCGGCGCGCGGCTTGAAGACGCTGCGCGAGGAAAACACGTTTGCCAGCGGGACAACCGAGAAAGGATCGCCCGATCTCCTGCGCAGCGCCGCCATCTACGGCCCCAACGCTTCTGGTAAGAGCAATTTCGTCTCGGCCCTGACGTTCGTCCAAGAAATGGTCGTCGAATCGGGGCAGACCCAGCCCGATGAGGCCGTGCCGGTCGCTCCATTCCGGCTCGACCCGGTGGCCGCAGAGCAGGACAGTCGCTTCGAGATCGATTTTATCGAGCAGGGTGTTCGCTATCAGTTCGGCTTCAGTGCTAACAAAGCTCGCATCACTAGCGAATGGCTGATTGCCTACCCCAAAGCTCGACCGCAACTCTTCTACGAACGCGAGTTCGACCCGTCGGCCGGCAAAGACGAGTACGTCTTCGGTAACCAATTCGAAGGCGGCCGGCTAAGGAAGGATTGGGCGCAACAAACTGGGCCCAATACCCTCTATTTTTCTCGGGTTGTCAGCCGCAGCAGCGAGGAGTTCCAGCAGCTTCGCAAGCCCTATGGCTGGTTCAGTAAGCGCCTTCGCATTCTCGGGCCGCGTCAGCACGGCATCGGGCGCGGATTTACGGTCAAGCAATGCGAGGGGGAGGGGAAGCGGCCCATTCTCGAATTTCTGAATGCAGCTGATGTGCCGATTGCCGACATCCGAGTGGAAAAAACCCCCTTCGACCCAAATAAGCTTCCCCAAGGCATGCCTGCCGCCTTCAAGGAGGAACTGTCGCGACAACTGACTGGCAAGGAGGTCGCTGAAGTCCGGTTCTTCCACCGAAGCGCCGACGGGAAAGAACTTATCGAATTCAGCGAAGAAGACGAATCCGACGGCACGCGCAGTCTTTTCGCCTTCGCTGGGCCATGGAACGACGTGCTGCAGAACGAATACGTTCTGGTCGTGGATGAGCTCGATTCCAGTCTCCACCCCATGATTGTGCGCAGACTGATTGAACTCCTCTCCATGGATGGGAGCCGGGCGCAGCTGATCTTCACGACGCACGACACCACGGTGATGAGCTCCGGCCTGCTGCGGCGCGATCAGTTCTGGTTTGTTGAGCGCGATATTCGCGGCGCCACGCGCATGTTCTCGCTGCACGACATAAAAGGGCGGGAGGGAGAAGCCATCGAAGAACGATACTTCCGCGGGCGCTACGGTGCATTACCGGTCCTAAAGAACCTTTGGCGAGGCCATGGCCAAAGAGCGTGATGTTCTCTCCGCCCGGGGGCGTCGCCTCAAGGACCTCGAGCGCCGCTCCAGGAATGAGCCCGAACGTCCTCGCTTCCTTATCGTTTGCGAAGGATCGAAAACCGAACCCAATTACTTCGAGGATGCCCGCGTTTTCTATCGTATCGGCACGGCGGACGTGGAAATCTGCGGCAAGGAGTGTGGTTCCGCCCCGATCTCCGTCGTTGAGTTCGCCGAGAAACGATACGAAGAAGAAAAGCGCAGCTATGAGCGCGTTTTCTGCGTCTTCGACCGGGACAGCCATCCGAGCTTCAATGAAGCCGTTGCACGCGTGCGTTCGCGCGCTGCGGACGGCTTCGTTGCCATTTACTCGGTGCCCTGCTTCGAATTCTGGGTACTGCTGCACTTCAGGGAATCCAGGAAGGCCTACGTCAGAGAAGGCGAAAGATCGCCGTGCTCGGCCCTGCTCGGAGATTTGGAGGCCGATTTCCCCGGCTATAGGAAAGGGATGGAAGACGTGTTCGGGCGCCTTGAAGCCCGTTTGCACGATGCGCGGCGGAGAGCGGTTCGCGTTATCGCCGACGCCGAACGGACCGGCGATATCAACCCTTCCACGCACGTGCATCAGCTGATCGACGAGCTGGCCGCACTCGCGCCGTCGGCGAAAGCCGAGTGAGTATGCGCGAGGGCACAGAAATCAAATGAACGAGTTCTTGAAACTGGAATACGAGCAGTGCATGGCGCTGGTGAAGTATTACGACGAGCGTCACCACTCGCTGATGAAGTTCACCGCCGGTTTTTCGAGTGGCGTTCCGACCCTGCTTCTTGCCATCTATGGCCTGGGCGATAAGGTCGCGCCGGTGTTCTGGGATGTCGCTTCCTTTGTCCTCCTGGTTTCAACGATCGGACTTGCGTCAGTCCTGATCGCGATCACGCAGACCCGTTTGTATTTCGTCTATCCGGCGCGACAGCTCAATGCAATCCGGCGGGAATTCCTGCGCACTGCAGCGGCGGATTTCTCCGACAATCAGATGTACCTGGATACGAACTTCAATGCTTTCAAATGGGGCAGCAGCCATACTGTCCAGCAGGCAATCGTGGCGCTCCAGATCGGGCTTTTTGCCGGGCTGGCCTCATTCGCATTGAATGCCGCCACGATGGATCGCGCAAGGAATGTTTGCATTAGCTCTATCGCAGCCGTGGCAGTGGCTCTCGTGGCGTTTGGCGCAAGTGCGATTTACCTTTGGCGAAAAAGCCGGCTTCATCCGGATAAGTCGGTGCATCGGCAGGGGGAATAACTCATGTCGCCGCTCAAGATCATCGTTCACAACGTTGGGCACGGCCAGGCCGTTCATGCGTTCACGCCAGATGGCAAGGTGGTGGTGATCGATTTGGGTACGTCCGCCGATTTCTCACCGCTCGAATGGCTGAGCAGCTACACGAAAACGATCGATTCACTGGTTATCACTCACCCTCACGGCGACCATATCGACGAGATGCTACTCATCGATGATTTGGGCTTTGATGTGCGGCAATTCTGGCGTCCAAAATGGCTTCCTGTTAAGGACGTTTATGCGCAAAACCAGGCAACATATCAGGACAAGTTGGACGCCTACTTTCAGATGTCCGGTCGATATTCCGAGGGGATTGCGACTACGGAACTCGTCGGCAATCCGGCAGTGACCGGAGGGGTAACCATCAAAGAATTTGCGTCCGCTACATGCGGCACATCGAACATCAACAATCATAGCGGCGTTGTCGTTTTCGAATATCTCGGCATCCGTGTCGTCATCCCAGGTGACAACGAACCTCCGTCATGGAAAGAACTGCTGACCCAGCCGGATTTTGTCAGTATGGTTTCAGGGATGCACGTGTTCATGGCGAGTCATCATGGCAGGAAATCAGGATACTGCACGGAGCTGTTTTCAGCTCTAAACAAGAACGCGCCCAGATTGTGCGTAATCAGCGATGCCCGCGTCCAGGATACGGATGCAACTCAGCGCTACTCGTACCACGCGGATGGATGGAAGATCCATAGTCGTAGCGGAGCGGACAGCGAAGATAGGTACTGCCTTACGACACGAACGGACGGGTTTATCGAGATCGAGATAGGCACCAATCAGGCGGGAAAGACGTATCTTTCAGTTAAGGCGAATTGAAGACGAAGGATGCGACGTGTCCGACAAGAAAAAACTCATCGAAGTATCCTTGCCCCTGGATGCCATCAACGACGCCTCGGCTTACGACAAAATGCCGGGCATCGGGCCGCATCCTAAGGGCGTGCACCACTGGTGGGCGCGGCTGCCGTTGCCGGCGGCGCGGGCGATGTTGTTCGCCTCGTTGGTCACCGATCCGTCCGACGATCCGCGCTTCAAGGACAAGCCAGAAGACGAGCAGGATGCCGAACGCGACCGGCTGTTCGGCATCCTGCGGCAGATGCTGCGGAAGAAGATCCACGAGCACCCGGAGGCGCTGGCGCGGGCCTATGCGGAGATCGAGCGGCACTGCGATGGCAAGCTGCCTACCGTGCTGGACCCCTTCTGCGGCGGCGGTTCCATCCCGCTGGAGGCTCAGCGGCTGGGGCTGCCGGCTCGGGGCAGCGACTTGAACCCGGTGGCGGTGCTCATCACCAAGGCGGTGGTGGAGATCGTGCCGCGTTTTGCCAACGTAGTGCCGGTTCATCCGGAAGCGCGCCGAGCGCTCGCCCACAGCGGCAACTGGGCGCGCGGCAAAGGCCTGGCCGAGGACGTGCGACGCTATGGCGCGGATATCCTGCTAACGGTCCGCGAGCGCATTGGCCACCTGTATCCCAAGGGGCCGAACGGCGAGACCATCCTCACCTGGCTGTGGGCGCGCACCGTCAAGTGCCCGAACCCAGCTTGTGGAGCAGAGATGCCGCTGGTGCGTTCGTTTTCCCTGTCCACCAAGACAGGTAGGCAAACCTGGGTAGAACCGGAGGTCACCGGCAACCAGTACGCTTTCACGATTAAGACCGGCAAAGGCAAACCGCGAGCCGGAACCGTGAGCCGCCGCGGCGCTACCTGCGTCTGCTGCAACACCCCCGTGGCATTTAATTACATCCGTACTGAGGGTAAGGCTGGGCGCTTGGGCGTGACTTTGCTGGCCATGGTGGCGGCGGGGCGTGGCAAAACATATCTGCCACCCGATACTTCACACGTTGCCATCGCTGTGTCGGCATCGCCGTCCTGGACACCTGAAACTCAAATGCCCGAGAAGGCACTCGGTTTCCGCGTCCAGGGCTATGGGATGACTCATCATGCTGATCTGTTTACCTCACGCCAACTGGCGGCTATGGAAACCCTGTCCGATCTAGCCAAGGATGTAAGGGCAAGAGTCTTCTCCGATGCTAAAGCTACTGGCATGGCTGACGATGGTCTGAGGTTGGCAGAAGGAGGCACTGGTGCAACAGCCTATGCCGATGCGGTATCAACCTTTCTGAGCATGGGAGTGAATCGTTGCTCTGGTTTCAATAGTTCGCTTTGTAGATGGGGTGCCGACAACGAAAAAATCATGAATGTTTTCGGACGCCAAACTTTGTCGATGGTCTGGGACTTTGGTGAAGCCAATATCCTAGAGGAAACTGTTGGGAGTTGGCCCACCTGCAAGGACTATGTGGCTGAATGTGTTCAGGTCGCAACAGGTTATGGCTCTACACCCGGCCAAGTAGAACAACTCGACGCCGCTCACGCCATCCGCAAGGAAAAGAACCTGCTGGTTAGTACTGACCCGCCCTATTACGACAATATCGGTTACGCTGACCTGTCGGACTTTTTCTATATCTGGCTACGGCGCACCTTGGTAGGGATTTATCCGCAGCTCTTCAGTACCCTGCTGGTGCCCAAGGCCGCCGAACTGGTGGCCGACCCATCCCGCTTCGACGGCGACAAGGATAAGGCCAAGGAACACTTCGAGGGTGGATTCAAGCAGACCTTTACCCTGCTCAAGGAGAAGCTGGACCCACGTTTCCCCATGACGGTCTATTACGCCTTCAAGCAAGACGACGAAGGCGAACCGGACGATGAGGAGGAGAGCGGCGGTGTGAGTCTCACTACCGGCTGGGAGACCCTGCTCGAATCCCTCATCAGTACCGGTTTTCAGATTACCGCCACCTGGCCGGTGCGTGCCTCTCAGCAATGGCGAATGCGCTCAAGGGGTTCCAACGCTCTGGCCTCCTACATCATCCTAGCTTGCCGGCCTAGGCTAGAAAGCGCTGCCATGACCACACGGCGGGACTTCCTGACACAACTCAAGAAGGAACTACCTGCGGCTATCCGCCACCTGCAACACGCCAGTGTGCAGGCGGTCGACCTGGCCCAGGCCGCCATCGGCCCCGGCATGGCAGTGTATTCCCGCTACAGCCGGGTAGTGGAAGCGAGCGGCGAGCGGATGGGCGTGCGCACGGCGCTGGCGCACATCAACCAGATCCTCGACGAGGTACTCACCGAGCAGGAGAGTGAATACGACGCCGATACCCGCTGGGCGCTGGCCTGGTTCGAGCAGTACGGACACGACGAAGGTGATTTCGGCGACGCCAACACCCTGGCTACGGCCAAGGCGACGGCGGTTTCCGCCTTGGTGCAAGGAGGTATCCTGTTCGCGCGGGCTGGCCGTGTGCGCCTCCTGCGCCGCGAGGAGCTGGCCGCCGACTGGGATCCCACTGCCGACGAGCGTATGCCGGTGTGGGAGCTGACCCAGCAGCTCATCCGCGCGCTCGTCGAACGCGGCGAAGTTGGCGCGGCGGAAATCCTGCGCAAGGTAGGTGCGCTGGGCGACGTCGCCCACGATCTGGCTTACCGCTTGTTCGCCCTGTGCGAGCGCAAAGGCTGGGCGCAGGAAGCCATCGCCTACAACAGCTTGTCCGCGAGCTGGCCGGAGATTGAGCGGCTGGCGGGTGAAGCATCGGGATCGGTTGAGCCATCCCCACGCCAAGGCGATCTGCTTTGAGTTGCCAAGGCTGAGCTATGTTTTCCGCAATCGGACACCGGGCACGCGAACATCGACTCCTGTTCTGCGAATTCGAGCTGCGCGTAGCGATCGACAAACAGCGTGCCGTCCTCCAGCAGGAAGTGCAGGCGATGGAGGGCAATCGACTGCTCAATACGAGTGTGGATGATCTTGTTCGCTATCTGAATGAGATATACAAGTTTCAACCACCTGTGCTGGATGCGGAAAGTATCAGCGCTGACCAGGAAGAAACGCAGATAGATGTCCGCCACGACCAGGACAGGTACATCCATGATCGTTCCAGGCCATTTCATGTGCCAGGCCGACGGATCAGCTTTTTCGTGCCTTTTAGCGGTGAGGGCATTCTGTTCGGGGCGATGCCCTCGACTTTCACTTCGTCACCGCCACATGGGGTAGTGAAGGGACAGGAACTGGATCTCGAATATGAAACCACTAACCACGACGCAGATGCTATTCGCAACAAGTTCAACCACGAACTTGCAGAAATCCAGCAGTACCTCGAATGGCTACGCAACGATCTGCGGAGCTTCAATGAAGGCCTGGATGGCTTGGCACGACAAGCGATTGATACGCGACGGGAGCGACTGCTCAAGGACCAGGGAATGGCCGCCTCGCTCGGTGTTCCGCTTCGCCGACGTTCTTCTTCCGGGACATATTCCACCCCCCAGGTAAAACGTAAGCTCATGCCTACGCTGCCGAAAGCCAGCGTAGCGCCTTATGTCCCGGAGCCTGCTCTGGACATGGTGGAGTACGAACACATACTGTCAGTCATCAGCAACATGGTGCAGGTCATGGAGCGCAGCCCGAAGGCGTTTCACGCGATGGGCGAGGAGGATCTGCGGCAGCACATCCTCGTGCAACTAAATGGCCATTACGAAGGTCAGGCCACCGGTGAGACCTTCAACTACGAAGGTAAGACGGACATCCTGATTCGGGTCGAAGGCAAGAATATTTTCGTTGGTGAATGCAAGTTCTGGCATGGCCCCGCCGGCTTGACCGAGACGATCGACCAACTGCTGGGCTATTTGACTTATCGGGATACCAAGGCAGCTATCGTCCTGTTCAATCGGAACAAGGATTTTTCCAAGGTGCTGGTCCAGATCGGCCCCACGGTGGAGTCCCACCCGAACTTCAAACACAAGCCGGCATGTGTGGTGGAAAACACTTATCGTTGCATCCTGCGCCAGCGAGATGACGCAAATCGGGAGGTTATCCTGACGGTGATGGCCTTCGATGTGCCCAAGGTATAAAGGGAGATTTCATGGCTACCAGTAACCACGAACGTGTTGGCAAGGGACTGGAGCAGTTCCGCGCCGGCCTCGCGCCCTTCGTCGAACGCGAACTGAAGGCGAAATACGGGAAGAGCTGGGCACATGATGCGTTGGAGGTACTGCGGGCGAAGATGGCCTGGCAGGGGCGGGATGGCGAGCCGACAATGGACACCCAGGCGCTGCTGGTGCTGATGTGGGAATTCTGGAACGAAGTATTCCGCAACACGCTGGGGCCGGCCGAGCGCAGCCTGGTTTCAGAGTTGCGCGACACGCGCAACAAGTGGGCGCATCAGAGCCCTTTCACCAACGACGATACCTACCGGGCGCTGGATAGCATGCAGCGTTTGCTTTCCGCAGTTTCCGCTGCCGACCCTGCACGGGAAGTCGACCGGATGAAGCAGGAAGTATTGCGCATCCGCTACGAGGAGCAGGCCAAGAAGGAAACCCGCAAGGTCTCCGTGGCTCCCACTGAGGGCCAACCACAGGGCGGACTGAAACCCTGGCGAGAAGTGGTGACGCCGCATCCGGACGTGGCCTCAGGCAAATACATGCAGGCGGAGTTCGCCGCCGACCTGGCCCAGGTGCATCGGGACGAGGGGTCCTCCGAATATCGCGATCCGAAGGAATTTTTCAGGCGTACCTACATCACTGAGGGGCTGCGCCACCTGTTGAAGAATGCACTGCTGCGCCTTTCCGGCCATGGGGGCGATCCGGTGGTGGAACTGCAAACGAACTTCGGCGGCGGCAAGACCCACTCCATGCTGGCGCTGTACCACCTGTTTTCCGGGGTATCCGCCGGCGAACTGACCGGTGTGGATGCAGTTCTGGCCGAGGCGGGCAACGCCAAGCCCATTGCAGCGAAGCGCGCGGTGCTGGTGGGCACGGCGCTGTCGCCCGGCCAACCGCACGCCAAGCCGGACGGCACGGTGACGCGCACGCTTTGGGGGGAACTGGCCTGGCAACTGGGCGGCAAGGAGGGCCATGGCATGCTCGCCCAGGCCGATGCCACGGGCACCAATCCCGGCAGCCAGTTGCTCAAGGAATTGTTCAACCGATACGCGCCCTGCCTGATCCTGATCGACGAATGGGTGGCTTATGCCCGTCAGCTCTATGGGGTGGAAGGGCTGCCGGCGGGATCCTTCGACGCGCATTTCTCCTTCTCCCAGTCGCTGTCCGAAGCTGCCAAGGCAGCCAAGCAAACACTGCTGATCGTGAGCATTCCCGCTTCCGACATCGAGGTGGGTGGCGAAGGAGGCAAGGCCGCGCTGGACCGTTTGAAGAACTCGATTGGCCGAGTGGAATCCACATGGCGACCAGCTTCAGCCGAAGAAGGTTTCGAGATCGTGCGGCGGCGGTTGTTCCAGCCTATCGTGGACCCTCACTTGTTCGCGGCGCGGGACGCTGTGGCGACTGCCTTCTCCAGACTGTATCTGGAACAACAGCAGGAGTTTCCCTCCGAAGCCCGAGAGGCAGATTACGAGCGCCGCATCAAGGCGGCCTATCCTATCCACCCAGAGTTGTTTGATAGGTTGTATAACGACTGGGGCTCCCTGGACAAGTTCCAGCGTACCCGCGGCGTACTGCGCTTGATGGCGGCAGTAATCCACGAACTATGGGAGCGGCAGGACGGCAGCCTGCTCATCCTGCCCGCCACGATCCCTATCGACGCCCCGGCCGTGCAGTTCGAGCTGACGCGCTACCTGGAAGATCCCTGGACGCCGATCTTGGAGCGGGATGTAGATGGAACCCATTCCCTTCCCTTGAAGGTGGATCGGGAAACGCCGAACCTGGGCCGCTATTCCGCCTGCCGCCGAGTGGCGCGAGCCATCTATATCGGCTCAGCACCGACGGCGAAGACCGCCCATCCCGGTCTGGACGAGCGGCGCATCAAATTGGGTTGCGTGCAACCGGGCGAGAGTGTGGCCACCTTCGGCGATGCACTGCGGAGGCTGACAGACCAGGCGACGCACCTCTACGTGGATGGCAAGCGCTACTGGTATTCGCTGCAACCCAGCGTTACGCGTCTGGCCCAAGATCGCGCCGCTCAGCTCGACATTCACGATGTCTGGGAGGAGCTGAAAAAACGCCTTCGGGTCGAGCGGGACCGGGGCGACTTCGCAAAGGTGCATGTGGCGCCGGATTCGTCCGGCGATGTGCCGGATGAAATGGAAACCCGTCTCGTCATCCTGGGACCAGACTTTCCACATGCTTCCAAACAAGCCGACAGCCCGGCCATGCGCGAGGCGGCCGGCATACTCAACAAGCGGGGAGGCGGCGACCGCCACTACAAGAACATGCTGGTGTTCCTGGCACCGGACAGGCAACGACTGGATGACCTGCACGCAGCTCTGCGCCAGTACCTGGCATGGAACTCCGTGATGCGGGACAAGGAGAACCTGAACCTCGACACCTTTCAGACCAACCAGGCGGAAACGAAACGAGATGCCGCCGAGTCCGCTGTGGCTAGTCGCATCAAGGAAACCTTTGCTTGGCTGTTTGTGCCCACCCAACCCGATCCACAAGGTCCCGTCCAATGGCAGGAAAGCCGTTTGCAGGGCACGGACAGCTTGGCAGCAAGGGCAAGCAAGAAGCTCCGGAACGATGGTCTGATGGTTGTGCAGTTCTCGCCCGTGGCGCTGCGACTGGAGTTGGACAAGTATCTGTGGAAAGACGTCGATCACCTGCTACTCAAGCGCCTGTGGGAGTACCTGGCGAAATACCCGTATCTGACTCGCTTCCGCGACAGCAATGTGCTGCTGGAAGCTGTTCACGCGGGCATTTCTCAGGTGACATGGCATGAGACCTTCGCTTACGCTCAGGCCTGGGACGAGACCAATGGTCGCTACTTGGGGCTCAAAGCGGGACTGCTTACCAGCGTCACGCTGGATGAGCACAGCGTTATCCTGAAGCCGGATGTGGCGCGGCGGCAAATGGATGCCGACGCCCAGCAGCCCCGCCCCGGGAGTGGAGAGGATACAGCCGCCGTCGGTACTGAAGCCGGAACGCCTTACACGCCTGTACCGACCCCACCATCGGGACCGCAACCACCGAAGCGTTTTCACGGCACTGTGACCCTGGACACCACGCGTGTCGGACGCGATGCCTCGCGCATCGCCGACGAGGTACTGTCTCACCTGGCCGGACTAATGGGCGCGGACGTTACGGTTACGATGGATATTTCCGCGAGAGTGCCCGGCGGTGTTTCCGAGAACGTCGTGCGCACAGTGAGCGAAAACTGCCGGACGTTGAAGTTCGACAGCCAAGGCTTCGAGGAAGAGTGACCTTCGCGAGGAGAGGCGAATGAACACGGCGACATTGTCTGAGCAGCTCTCGGAGATCCGGCGCACTCGTTATGCGCAAGTCCCTCGCGTCCGCCAGGTCATGCAAATGCTGCTCTGGAGCCAGCAGCATAGTGAAAAGAACCGAGTGGATGCCCGTACCCGCATTCTGGACTGGGGCAGCACCAAGTGGCCCGGGCTGATTCAAAAGAAGGCCTGGAACGGTGAGCCCTTCGAACATATGCAACCCGGGCTGTTGTTGACGGCCACCGCAACGAACGACGGGGCGATTTGGGCTTTTCGCTCAGAGCATCTGGATGGCGTCCATTCCCGGACGTGGGTTACCGAAGCGCTAATAGCTGACCTTGGCGAGCAGGACGCCTTTGGGGTGCGCAACTCCTGCAGCTTTACAGGGCGGCAACGGGTTCCGGCGTCCTCGCCGAGAATCGTGCGGGACCTTGTGGCGCACCACCATCTGTTGGATGCAAGGTTTCCAGTATCGGCGATTGCTCACAATGTGAATTCGACGAGCGAATTCGATGCATTTGCGAAGCTGTTGTTTTCTCCCGATCGTGCTTTGCCGATTGTGGTACTTACCCACCCGTCCGGCAGCGACGCTTACCTGGTGAATGCCGGGAATCTCGCCAGAAATACCCAGGGACTGGCTCACGTATTCTGCTTGCCGAGAGCCACTACCTTCGATTTGACCGACCTTGTGGGCGGCAAGATGCTGAGCGTCTTCGACGGTGCCGTTCGAACTTACTACCCGGGTTTTTCCGTCGATGCCGATCCCTACGCGCATCCGGTCGTGATGGCAACAAGGATGGCGGAATGGTTGGATGAGGAGGGCAATAAAGGCCCTGAAACATTTTCGGCCTTCATTGCCGAGCAAATGCACTTTTTCAGCGTAGGGAGTCCGGACAAGCTGGACAGGATGCCCAGCTTCTCCGCCATCAAGAAACAGCGCCTCTCGGAGGGGCAGCGCACACCGGCAGACAAGGACGAGCTTCTCGAACTGCAACGGCAAGAGCTGGAGGGAGAGGTCACGACCTGGCGCGAACTTGCGCTGGACCGGGATGAGTTGGCGCAAAAGTTGCAAGACGAGGTCAATCAACTCCGTGCATACAGCCAGGTTCTTTCTCACAATCTGGAGGATCTGCGAAAAGGGCAACGCGAAACGGAGATTCCGATTCCAGCCGACTACGAATCACTGGAGGAATGGTGCAATACATACCTTAGCGGGCGACTGATTCTGCTCAGCCGGGCGGCACGTGCCGCCCGCAAAGCCATGTTCGAGGATGTCGCACTCGTTTATCGCTCGATGCTGCTGCTGGCATTTGAATACCGAAACCTTTGCATTGCTTCAACCGATGACCGTCAGGCGACAAAGGTTTCATTTGATAGCAAGCTTCAGGCACTTCACTTGGAAATGCGAGGAGCCATATCCAAGGAGCGCGTCGGCGAGTTCGAAAGCGAATACATGGTCGATTACACTATCGGCCAAAGTCCGCGGCAACTGCTGGAATGGCATCTCACGAAGGGCAATGACAAGGACGAACGCCGTTGTCTGCGCATCTATTTCTTCTGGGATCCGGAAATGTGCGTGGTGGTGGTGGGCCACCTGCCGAGCCATCTCAGGAACCGAATGTCCTGAGTCGGGTGACGCTCCACGGCAAGATAGAGACGGCCCCAATACTTCTTCCTTCTACCGCCCCGTACTCCCCCCAATAGCCCGAATCGTAATCAGCAGCTGCACATAGCCGTCCTTGGTCACGCTCTCCGGCAGCCTGATCGAGCGCAGCGCCTTCCATTCGTCGGGCGTGATGCCGAGCGCGTCGGCCAGGGCCTTGTCGCCGGCAAGCGTGCGCAGGCCGTGGGGCGCGTTCTGGTCGGCGAGGATGGCGCGCGCCGGGTGCTTCGGCTCGTATTCCCGCTTGACGATGTTGAGCGCGTCGCCGAGCAGGTCGGAGACGGTCACGCCGAGCGCCTCGGCGATGGCGCGCAGCTTCTCGTTGGAGACGCCCTTGGTGCCGCTCTCCAGACGCGAGATGTGGGTCTGGTCGAGGCCGACGAGCTTGCCCAGGCCCGACTGGGTGAGGCCCTTCCGCTCGCGCAACTCCTTCAGGTGAGGCGCCAGTTTATCCATATGTCAAATATCTGTAATCCCACATATTTTCGAGGTAATTATAGACTCTGAGTCATACGCCATGAATAAAAGACATTTATTCCCTTGCGGCATGGCTTATGGGCATGTATCATGCCTGCCAGTCATTAAGGGGAACCGTCATGCCGCATGAGGATCCGAGACGTCCGCAAAAGCCGGGGCATCACCCAGGCGCAGCTTGGCAGCCGCATCGGCCTGCCGCAATGTGAGATCAGCCGCATCGAGCGCGGGCGCCGCACGCTGAGCGTGCCGCGCCTGTGCTCAATTGCCGCGGCGCTGGAGGTCCATCCCGCCGCCCTCCTCGAAGAGCCGCCGCCTCGGCCGGGGCGCGCCGCGTGAATCCGCGCCTGATGGCCGCCATCCTGACTGGAACCCTGTCGCACCGCGAGGCGCGCGTGATGCTCGCTGTCGCCTCCGGCGCCTGGAGCGCCGGCAGCGCCGCCCGCGCCACCGGCCTCGACCGCGCGCACTGCACGCGCGCGATCCGCTCGCTCGTCTCTGCCGGCTGGCTGCGCCGCGACGCATCCGGCCGCGCCGTCCCTGTGGATAACCTGCCGCCGCTGGTGCCGGAAGAGCACCACCCGATGGTGCCGCAGGAGCACCAGGGCGGTGCCGATGCGGCATCACCCCCGGTGCCGCAGAAGCACCACCCCCGTGCCGAAAGAGCACCCGGTGCCGAATCGGCACCAGCGCCGCAGGCCGCGCCCGTGGCCGATTCCGGCGCGGTGGTGCCGAAGCAGCACCACGCCCTCGCGCGCGCGTGCGCGAGTGGTGGTTGTAGTTCTTCAACTACTACCACAACACAACCCGAGACACTCATCTTTCCGCGCGGCTTCACGCCGGCGCAGGAGACGGCCGCCCGCCGCACGCTGGCCGGCGCCGGCGAGCTGGCCCAGGCGCTGCTCGACGAG
>WBUF01000054.1 GCA_008933825.1 Rhodocyclaceae bacterium
TCGGCCGCAACCAGCCCTGCGTGCCGGAAATCAGCGCCAACAAGTACGCCCTCAACATCCGCTTCACCACGCCCGGCACGGATGCCCGGCCGCGCCAGGCCGACAGCGACATCGCCTTCGAGATGACGTTCTGTAACCTGTAAACATATCCAACAGCGTCCAGGGTAATCCTGAATTAACATCATAAGCCAGCGTAAATGCTGGCTTTTTTGTCCTATAATGTCCAGAGAGGTAGCCAGAAATCCGGCTACTTATGGGTAGCTAGACGGGTAGCTAGGCGGGGAATGGGTAGCCAGGAAAGCTCTAGCTACCCATTCCAAGGGGATAGGGGGCGAACATGGGCAAGCTCAAGGACGTGCAGTTGCGGAACTGCGTCAAGGCCGGCGGGCCGCTGGCGATGACCGACGGCGACGGCCTGACCTTCACGCTTTCGGCCAGCGGCACGGCGGCATGGGTGCTGCGCTACTACGTCGCCGGCAAGCGCAAGGAAATGACCTTGGGCCGCTATCCCGACATTCCCTTGACCAAGGCGAGGGAGCGCGCCCTTGAGGCGAGGGCGAAGATTCAAGGCGGCGTCGATGTGGGGCGGGAAAAGCAGCGCGCCAAGCAAGCCGAGGCCCGCGCCTGGACGGTGCGCAAGCTGGTAGAGGACTACCTGACGCGGGCAGCGGAACGTTTGGCCGAGGGCACCATATCGCAGCGGCGCCAGCAGCTGAGCGCACACGTTCTACCGATCATTGGCCACTTGCCAGCGAAGGATGTGACCCCGGCGGATATCGTCGACATTACCGAGCGTGCGGCGGGTAAATCAAATAACGTCGCCCGACTGGTGCTGACTGCGGTGCGCGAAGTGTTCGCGCATGCGGTAGCCCGCCATGTTGTCGCAGCGAACCCCTGTGCCCACGTCAAGGCAAAGGCAGTCATCGGGCCGCGCCCGGTGAATCGCACCCGCATCATGCTGACCGAGCCGGAACTGCGCGCCATGCTGCCGGCGCTGCCGAAGATCGGGCGACAGAATGAACTCGCCATCAAGGTGCTGCTGGCGACCTGCACACGCATCGGCGAACTGACACGCGCCAAGTGGGCGCGTGTCGACTTCGAGCGCCGGGAATGGACGATTCCGCCAGAAGATTCGAAGAACGGAAAGCGATTCGTGATTCCCATGGCCGATGCGGTTGTCGGTTGGTTTGCCGAGCTGCATGACCTTGCCTACGAATCGCGCTACGTACTGCCGGTGCGCTCCCGCCGCGTCGAGGGCGATTACCCGATGGAGCCGACCACGTTGAACGCTGCAATCAACCGGTTATGCAAGAGCCTGGGAGAACAGTGTCGGCGCTTTACGCCGCACGATCTGCGAAGCACGGCGCGCAGCCATCTGGCCGCGATGGGCGTGGACATCATCGTCGCCGAGCGCTGCCTGAATCATTCCCTCGGCGGGCTGGTGGCCATCTATGACCAGCACGACTACTTGAAGGAACGGCGCAAGGCCCTCGATGAATGGGCGGCTTTCATCCTAGCGTGCGAGACGGGGCGAACCTGGAACGTGATCCCGCTCAGGCCAATCGCAGCTTGAACGAATTGAAGTAACCGCAGCCCGGCGGTTTCGGACAAGCGGGCCGGGAAGGCGGGTACAACGCCGACCTGATCTTCAGGTGTCAACGAAATCGGGGGAAGACTCCCCCGCTCTCTTCACTTGAGTGTGCGCAAGACATCAAGGCTGTTAGCCTCCGTCGCAATGATGTATGTCAGCAGCGGTCCCTGAATCATCGCCTCAGGATGGTTGCTGCAATAGGTCTGGACGAACTGAAACATGTCCTTGGTGGAGGCGCCACGTAACGTGAGCGCCCGACTGTCGTCGTTACTGCCAAACACGACGCCCTGGCTGTAGCCCTGAAAATACCCAATGATTACTCCATCCAGCTGCGCCTTGTCCTTCGGCGCGGCTTTCAGATATTTGCCGCACCTGACTTCGAGGAAAGGAGCGCCTTGTGCAGCTACTCCAAAGGAAACAAAGCACAAGGTTGTGATGCAAAGGTTTCTCAGCAGAGATTTCATGTATTCCCCAAATGAATTGAATTTCGTAGGCAGGCGATTAGTCGTCCGGAAACTGGCTGCGCCAGAGGGCAACCACCTTTGATCCCTTGCTATCGATCTCGACCGGCCGGACATCCACTGGCTGAAGATCCGGGCCAGGGAAATTGCAGACGACAAAAGCCATTTCTTCTCGATGAACCGAGCCAGACCTGACCGGCAGGGTTTCTTCCCTGGCTGGAGGGGTTGATGCCAGCGTAACCAGCAGCGCCCCCAGCATTGTTCCCTTCGCCCTGGCTGTCATTTCCGGTATGGGGCGGCTCTTGTTCTTATTCATCGTCCTCGTCTTCCTCGGTTGGCATTTGCAAAATCACCCATCCCGCGATGAACACCACCGCGCCCCAAAATGAAACGACGCCGGTTCCGTAGTAGAAAAGCGGTTCAAACATGTCTTTTGCGCCTCCATCAACCGTTGAGGAAGCTGCAGACGATTCCCCACAGGCTGGCGAAGCCAACCATGAGCGAAATGAAGAGCCAGCGTGTCTTCGGATCGGTCAGCATGATCCCGTTCCTGCTGAACGTGATGCCAACACCCGCACCCAGCAGGCAACCCACGATGAACTGCCACTCCGTCATCGAGAGCGCGATCGCTGACGGCTGGTGAAAAGCTTCGATATCCATGTCATCTCCTTATCAATTGCCTATTCAAGGCTACAGAGGTGACTAGGGGCGTTTTGGAATATTTCTGAGAGGAAAACCGCTTAAGAAACAGTGGCTCACACAGTGACCCCTGCCAGGCCGTATCATCGAACGATCATTCGGTAGGCCAAACACCATGATCTCGATCCCTTCCCCCAGCCCGCCCCGCGCGGCGCGGCCCCTTTTTCTCTCGCGCGTGCCGGCCGGCTTTCCCTCGCCGGCCGACGACTACGTCGAGTGCAGCCTCGACCTGAACGAGCACCTCATCGCCCACCGCGAGGCGACCTTCTTCGTGCGCGTCAAGGGCCACTCCATGACCGGCGCCGGCATCCGCGACGGCGACCTGCTGGTGGTCGACCGCTCGCTCGAAGCCGGCGACGGCGATATCGTCGTCGCGGTGGTCGACGGCGAGCTCACCGTCAAGCGCCTGTCGCGTCGCGGCGGCACCGTGCGCCTGTTGCCCGAATCCCCCGGCTGCGAGCCCATCGAGTTCAAGGACGGCCAGGAGCTGACGGTGTGGGGCGTCGTCACCAGCGTCATCCACCGCGTGAAATGAGCTTTGCCCTCGTCGACGGCAACAACTTCTACGTCTCCTGCGAGCGCGTCTTCGACCCGAAGCTGGAGGGCCGCCCCGTCGTCGTGCTCTCCAACAACGACGGCTGCGTCGTGGCCAGAAGCCAGGAAGTGAAGGCCCTCGGTGTCAGGATGGGGGTGCCCTGGTTCCAGCTGCGCGACCTCGCAAGGGAACACGGCATCGTCGCCAAGTCGTCGAACTACTCCCTCTACGGCGACATGAGCGCGCGCATGATGGGCGTGCTCGGCCGGTTCTCGCCCGACCAGGAGATCTACAGCATCGACGAGTGCTTCCTCGGCATGGACGGCTTCGGCCACCTTGACCTCGCCGCCTACGGCCAGCAGATCCGCACGCGCATAAAGCAGTGGCTCGGGCTCCCCGTCTGCGTCGGCTTCGGCGCCACCAAGACGCTGGCCAAGCTCGCCAACCACGTCGCCAAGAAGCGCCCCGAGTTCGGCGGCGTCTGCGACCTCGTCGCCCTTTCCGCCGCCGCGCAGGACGCGCTCTTCGCGAGCATCGACGTCGGCGAAGTGTGGGGCGTCGGCCACCGCGGCACGCCGCGCCTGAAGGCGCTCGGCATCGACAACGTCCAGGCCCTGCGCGAGGCAGACCCGAAGTGGCTGCGGCGCGAGTTCTCGGTAGTGCTCGAGCGCACCGTGGCGGAACTCAACGGCACGCCCTGCATCGAGCTCGAGGAGGAAGCGCCGAACAAGCAGCAGATCATGTCCTCGCGCGCCTTCGGCGCCTACGTGTACGACCTCGCCGGGCTGGAGGAGGCGGTCGCCACCTACGTCGGCCGCGCCGCCGAGAAGCTCCGGCGGCAGGGTTCGCGCGCCGGCGCCGTGCAGGTCTACGTCCGCACCAACCCCTTCAAGGGAGACCACCCGCAGTACCAGCGCGGCATCACCGTGCCGCTGCCCGAGCCCGCCGACGACACGCGCCTGCTGGCGCGCGCGGCACTCGCTTGCCTGCGCCGCCTCTACAAGCCCGGCTACGCCTACCAGAAGGCCGGCGTGATGCTGCTCGACCTCACTGACGCCGGCCACGCCCAGGGCGCGCTGTTCGACACCGACCGTGGCAACCCGGCGCTGATGCGCGTGATGGACCGCGTCAACGCCTATTGGGGCCGCGGCACCCTGCGCCTCGCCGCCGAGGGCGTGCCCGCCAGCAACCAGAGCTGGCGCATGCGCCGCGGCATGATGTCGCCCTGCTACACCACGCGCTGGGCGGAGCTGCCGGTTGTGCGATGATGGCGGTACCCAGTTTCATCCGCTGAAGGTTCCCCATGTGCGGACGCTTCGCCCTCAAGGCCCCGCCGGCCGACATCGCCAGCCACTTCGGCGTCGACGCCGTGCCTGAGGCCGCGCCGCGCTACAACATCGCGCCGACGCAGCCCATCCTCATCGTGCGCCATCGCTGGCAGCAGCCCGAAGGCGGGCTGGAGGCGGTGCACGTCAAGTGGGGCCTGCTGCCCTCCTGGGCAAAGGACGCCTCGATGGCGGCGAAGCTTACCAACGCGCGCGGCGAGACGGTGGCCGAGAAGCCGGCCTTCCGCAGCGCCTTCCGCCGCATGCGCTGCCTCATCCCCGCCGACGGCTTCTACGAATGGGAGGCCACGCCCTCGGGAAAGCAGCCGTGGTTCATCCGCTTGAAGAGCCAAGGGTTGCTCGCCTTCGCCGGCCTGTGGGAACACTGGCAGGCGCCGGACGGCACGCCGCTCGAGACCGCCACCATCATCACCACCGACGCCAACGCACTGGTTCGCCCGGTGCACGACCGCATGCCGGTGATCCTGCAGCCGGCCGACTACGCCGCCTGGCTCGGCGCACAAACGAAAGCCGAAGACCTCAAGGCCCTGCTGAAGCCCCTGCCGGAAGACCTGATGGAGCGCTACCGCGTCAGCAAGCGCATGAGCAATGCGCGGAACGAGGGGGAGGAGTGCATGGCGCCGTGGTCGGGAGGCTGATCATTCCTGGCTGCAATGCCACAGGAGAAGGACGGCTCATCGGCCGAAGCGGAAATTCAATCTGTCAGGCGGCAACAGGAGGTATCGGCCAAGTGCGGAACTACGGTCAGGCTAAAGTCAGCGTCTCAAACTCGGCCATAGCTGCTGTTGAAGATGGTCTGACTGAGCGGCAGGTATCAGGTAGATACCCGATAGTGAGAGCATGGATAACTTCCTGCATTTTTTGCTGCATTTTTTTGCTTGACAAGACGAATGCGAAGAGGATAATTTTAGTTGCAGCGCCGATTTGATTTCAGCTTGCGGGCGCTTAACAAATGCAGCTAAAGCGAGGGGAAACCCGCTTTGGCGCAAGCTGAGCGGGTTTTTTGTTTGGGCCTTCGGGCCGTCGCCGGTTTAATCGACAACTTGCAGGGCGACTGACAAGTGCTGCTAAAGCGTCTCCGTGGTCCCCGGGCTCCAGACCATGCCGTGACGCCGTCCGTCCGGAGCCATGGGAGAAACACGGCATGCATTCACTCGAAATCCTCCATCGCATCAACGCGCGCCCCGACCCGCACGACAGGGGCGTCCCCATTCGGCTGATGACCCTGCTGATCAAGAAATCCTGCCTGGCGCAAAGCTATCCCGGCGGCGTCGCGGGCTTCCTTGCCACCCATCTTGCGCGGGAATACGAGCATCTCGTCCGCTACATCAGCATGTCCTCCGGAGAAATCCAGCAGGTGGTCGATGGGCTTATCGCCGTCGGTGTGGACATCAATCAGGCCTGCGCCATCGCGGAGTACAGTACCGGCCCTGTGATGAGCTGCCCGGGAATCGACTTTTACACGACCAGCATGCCGAACGCGAGGGTGCCAGCCTGGGAAGCCCGCCTGGTTCCGCACGACCCGAAAAGGCACGACAAGCACCGCTCCCGGCTGCGGCCGAACGAGACGAACCGGCCGCACGCCGTCGTGGGCATGAGCGCGAAATCTGCCGCGGACTATTTCGAAGCGCAGTCCAGGAAGAATCGGACAGTCATCTCGCGCTTCCCCTATCTGGTGGTCAGAATCATGACAAGCGTGTTTCAGTACGAAACGATCGCGATCGGGGAGGGCAAGCCGGAAGTGTACGTCGGAACACGGCGTACCCGTCTGCGCCATCCGAAGCCCTTCGCCGATGATGGCAGTGTCGGCAGCGAGGCCCGGGCGCTGCTGATCCAAGGCGTGAAGAAGATCGTGCAGAGTTCGGGTTTCCGAATGTGCATCGTTTGGGGAGAAAATTCATGCAGCTATATCGAGAAGGGCGGCGAGGTCATCGAATCCACTGAAAAGCCGAGCGGCGGCTTCAGCCTGATACCCGATCCCAAGGCGTTCAGGAGCCGGCAGTCGCCGGACGGTACGGGAGAGAAAAAATGAGCAGAATCGACGCATTGCTGCTGTTCGGCGAAAAGCCGCCCCGCGGAATCCAGTTGCCCGAAAAGCCGCCCCGCTCGGCGCGCTTTGTCGCCAGACTGGACATGTTCTCGCAGTTCCCCTGCAATGAGCGCAGCGACACCTACCGCCTCTCGAAAAACCGCAAGCGCAGCTACTGGATTCTGTGGCTCGGGTATTTCGATGACAACATGGAAATGAAATGGGTGTACATGCCCTATGCCCTCCTGGCATGCGGTGACACAGATGCGGCCGCCGCGGCTCGGGTGATGATCGAGGCGGCCTGGCTCGAGGAAAAACGGCGCGGCTGGCTGGACACCCCCTTCGAGGCCGTCATCGCCGATGGCCTGCTGACGGTCGACGAGCTGCGCGAGATCGCCGCAAGGGTATGGCCGAAGGAAGGGGGCGCGTCATGTTCATGAGCCACGGTCTGTTCACCTCGGAGTCCGTCTCCGAGGGCCACCCCGACAAGCTGGCGGACCGCATCTCGGACGCCATCGTCGACGCTTTCCTCGAACTGGATCCGGTCGCACGCGTCGCCTGCGAGACGCTGCTCGCCGACCAGCATGTCGTGCTGGCCGGCGAGTTCAAGACGCGGGACGCCGCCGTGTTCGCGTCCGTCCGATCTCGCGCCGAAACCATCGCCCGCGAGGTCATCCGCCGGACGGGCTACCGCGACGCCGCGACGGGCATCGATCCTGAGCGCTGCACGGTCGATGTGCGCTTCAACGGCCAGTCTGAAGGCATCTCCATTGGCGTAGACCGCGCCGACGGCGTGCTGGGCGCAGGCGACCAGGGCCTGATGTTCGGCTACGCCTGCGACGAGACGCCCGAGCTGATGCCGGCACCCATCGTGTTCGCGCACCGCCTGGTGCGCCGCCAGGCGGAACTGCGCAAGAGCGGCGCGCTGCCCTGGCTGCAGCCGGACGCCAAGTCGCAGGTGAGCTTCCGCTACGAGGACGGTGTCCCCGCTGCAATAGAGGCGGTGGTCCTTTCCACCCAGCACGCGGAAGGCATCGGGCTCGATGAACTGCGCGAGGCGGTTAGGCGGGAGATCATCGACCCGGTCATCCCTGCGGCCCTGCGCGGCGCCAGCTACCGCGACTACATCAACCCCACCGGCTGCTTCATCACCGGCGGGCCGAAGGGCGACACGGGGCTCACCGGGCGCAAGATCATCGTCGATACCTACGGCGGGGCTGCTCCGCACGGCGGCGGCGCCTTCTCCGGCAAGGATCCCTCCAAGGTGGATCGCTCGGCGGCCTACATGGCGCGCCTGCTGGCGAAGACCGTCGTGGCCCGCTGCTGGGCGCGGCGCTGCCTGGTCCAGCTTTCCTACGCCATCGGCGTGGCCGAGCCGGTGAGTTTCCTGGTCGAGACCTTCGGAACGGGAGAGGCGCCGGGCGAGGAGATCGCGGAACGGCTCTGGCAGGAATTCGACCTCACACCGGGCGGGATCATCGAGCGGCTGAAGCTGGCGCGGCCAATCTACTTCGACACGGCGGCCTACGGCCACTTCGGGCGAGGCGGGCCGTCTTTCAGCTGGGAGGATGCGAGATGATGGAAACAGTCCGAATGGAAACTGACAGGAGATTCAGATGAAGGAAGACATCGTGAGGATTGCGAAGGCCATCGATTTCGCGGCGCGGGCGCACGCGTCCCAGCGTCGCAAGGGCGCTGCAGCGGAGCCCTACGTGAACCACCTTGCCGAAGTGGCCCTGCTGGTGGCCGAAGCCACGCAGGGAGCGGACGCCAGCCTGGTGATCGCGGCCTATCTGCACGACACCATCGAGGACTGCAAGGTGCCCTATGAAACGCTTGTTGCCGAATTCGGCAAGGATGTCGCCGACCTCGTGCGCGAGGTGACCGACGACAAGGATCTTTCAAAGGCGGAACGGAAGCGTCTGCAGATCGAGCACGCCCGCAGCGCTTCGCCGCGCGCGAAGCACCTCAAGCTCGCCGACAAGATATCGAACCTCAACGCAATCCTCGCCAGCCCGCCCGCCGACTGGAGAGCGGGGCGGAAGCGCGAGTATTTCGAGTGGGCGGCGAAAGTGGTCGCCGGCTGCCGTGGCGTCAATCCCTGGCTGGAGGCGCGCTTCGACGCGGCCTATGCCCGACGCGCGGAGCTGGGATGAGCGCTGCAGGCTCATCCCATGAGACTGTGAAGGCGGATACTTCTGCCATGGAGAAGGATCGACAATGACGATGATTGCCGAAGCGCAGGATACGGTCTCGAAGGCGCCTGGGTTTACCCCGGAGCAGATCGAGGCGGAAATTGCCAGCCGCCTGCCGGAAGAGGCCAGGGCGTCGGGCCAGCCAGTGGTTGTGATCATCATGGGCCCGATATGCGCCGGCAAGACCACGCTGCGCCGCCAGAAGTACGCCAGCGGCCATGTGTTGGTGGACGCGGCCCAGCTTTTCATCGACCTCGGTGGCATTGAACTCGCTTTCCCCTCGTCCCTGCTCGAGCCGATGCAAGCCGTCGGCGCGGAAGTGGCACGGCGGGCGGTGGCGGGAAGGATGAGCATCGTCACCGAGGTGGTGGGAAGCGAGTTCGGGCGTGTCGTCACCCTGATCGATGCGTTGAAGGGCGCGGGCTACAAGGTGGAAGTGGTCGGCTTGACGGCCGACCTGGAAGCATGCATGGAGAGAAACGCCAACAGGGCCCAGGACAACGTATCGGCCTACTACGCGGAGCCCTTCCAGACGAGATGGCTCGTCGAGGCGACGAGGAATCAGCCACAGTGAGCTTCGGTCTGGCCCGCCTCGAGGGTCGGAGGGATTTGATTCCGGCTTGCGGCCCCGCTATTCGGCAAAGCAGCTGAAGAGAGAAATTGCGGTTCAATAAAAAAATGAACCTTGGTGTCCGTTCACTAGCCGCTGGGCCTTGAACAAGGAGATTTCCGATGCTCGATGAAATTCGAAAAGGACTTTCTGAATCCTTCAAACACCGGCATGTCGAAGACGCCTCGTGTATCGCGTGTGGTCAAATAAACGCACCGCTTGCCATGCACGTAATTGAGTTTTACCACTCCGACAATATGGAAACCCCGTCGCCATTGGTCGCCTTGTCGCGGAGTCGAGGGACAACTCGCGGCGGCGTTCCACTCTGTAACGCATGCTGCCCACCTTGCGTCGAGTGTGGGCTACCAATTGCCACCCCATGGATAAAAAAGCTGCTCGCGGTCCTCACCGCAAAGTATCAAGGCATAACGTTCGTTGTCGGCAACGGCTTCTGCCGGCACGTTCACGTTCTTCACGACTTCAAATCATTGTTTCGTTCAGTCAAGCTGACTAGCAGTACTCCGCATACCGAGTCAACGCCATCAAGACCTGAAGAAAATCCCATCAATGACGCCATCGCCGGCCTGATCAGGCAGCGAACTATGCAGGAGGCAATTGGGGAACGGCCGGAAACGATGCTCATCCCTCATATCAGGATCAAACTCGACATCATGTGCCGGGCCTACGACGCAGACGTATCAGCAGCTATTCAAAGACTGAAGTCCGAGGGTTTGCCAGCCGAAACAGTAGTGAAGGAAAGCCGTCGAATGACCGACGATGTTGCTAAACTGAAATACAATCTAAAGCGAGAAAGGAGTCAGACCATAGAGGCGCTGTTCGAGGACATGAGAAAGGCAAGAGCAGACTTGAATGCCTTTGAGGTTGCTGTAAGGCAAGAGGTGCCGCTCTACAGTGTCGTCCCCGACCTTGGCCTCACAGCCCAACCCGGATGTCAGCCGGGCGCTGCGCGATAAAACCGCGCAGCACCAGTCACTTTGTTAGATCGCATTACCTATGCCATCACTCAATACTCCTCAGCGCATCTTTCTCGCCACAATTGGCGTGGCCATCATCTTGTTCCAGCTTTATCGTTTCGCTGACGATGGAATTGAAGGAACAGGTTGGGTCTTTGCCTTTCTTGTCGCGGCACTCTTGCTGCTTCCCGCGGTTGGGCTGCTATCAAAACCGAAGGTATTGCATTCCTTACCGATGAAGCCGAACAGTAGCGAAGAGAGGTTGAGTCGCGCAAAGCAGCGGATTGAGAATCTGGTTTCTCGCGCAACCGAGCGAGCCGCAGTTCTACATCGACGCCTTCCCATTCTGTTTGACTTCCCCCCATTGCAAGCGCCTGAGTTTCAGCGAATCAACGCGTTTATGATTGATTCGTGGTTGCAGTATTGCATTGCCTTTACGGGGTGCTTGTCGTTGATGGCCGAATACAAGAGGAACCCGCGGTTTATGACCCAACCCGACTACCGAGTGGTTTGGCAAATGCTCGTTAATGAGATAGCTAAAGCCGAGGCAATAATGACGGCACGTCACGGGCTACATGACAAATTTGACATCGAAAGGTCTGTTCAGTGGGCTACGCGCGACATGAATGAAGCTGAACTAGCGATGAAGAAGTTCATTGACAATTTGGCGAAGAGTGTTCCTGAGCCAGATGCGCCGTTGATTGGGTTTCTTATGGAAAAGTTGCATGCGCCAGAGCAAAGTCGTCCGTCTTTATCCCAAGGCATCGAGAAGTTCGCTAGGGAGACCCTTCATCAGTTTGCCGCAATAGCTACCTAACTCTCGTCAACTGGACCACCCGCAAACTGCGTTTGCAGGTTCCTCTGTGATTCGCTCTCCGGCGGCCAGCTATCTCAAACGTTGAAGCTGTAGAAAAACCTTCGTATGCACGATCTTGATAATGGACACGAGGCAATCACAGTATTGCTCATGTAAGGCATGCGATACTCGGGCAGGAGCACCCTGCAAAGCAGCATTTTTTCCCAGTTTGGAGCGCAATCGAATTCCACATTGGCGCTGGAAATGTTTATCGGGGAATTGGGCAGACTGAAACATCGAAGCGTCAGCTCAATGAAGTCGTTGAAAGCGCCCAGGCCAACCAGTGATGTTGCATCTGTCGCCGAACCTATGCTTCAAGATTGAGCTCCGCCAGCAAGCATTGCGTTTGGGCCCACTGTATTGCCGAGATCAGTCAGAAAGTAGGTCAAGACTTTGAACTTCGAGATATTTCCTATCATAGGACAGCTATTACGGGATTCGTCGGTGCCAGAACACCGGGTGGTTCGCAAAGCGACGGCACTCTCAGTTCTGTTGATAGCGATCCTTATCTATTATCGACACGTTGAACTGGGCTTTAGTTTCGGCGAACCTCTGCTCGTAACTTTGGGGCTTGCCTTTATTGCATTCTTCGTTCTCGGAATTATTGGTGGTGTTCTCGCCGGTATTTTCTACAAGGTTTTTCTAACTGCTGTAGATGCAAGACAGAGCGAGCCATCGGTTGTCACATTTATTACGGAGTGGCTATTCGCGGCACTGGCTCCAGCCATGGGTGCGATCGCGTTTGGCTTCCTTAGCAATGCTGACCAATGGGCTCGCTAATACGGTCGCACACCCTAGCTGAAACTTGGGGCCTTGCTAGCGAAGGACTCTTCAGGGTCAATAGTATGAGTTTGTCGACCGGAAAAGCGGACTTTCGATTTACTGCTCTTATCAACGTCAGCTTAAGGCCTTGCTGCTGACGCACATGGCGGTAAGTACCACCGGCAGCAATGGCCGAGGAGCAGAAACATGGCGCCTTGATAGCGAAGGTCTCATCAGGGTCGATAGCGGCAATTGCTACCTGACTGATTAAACTTCCGCTCCGGCCGACGAACGGGCATTAGGCGGATTCCCTTCAAGCCATGCTGCCTCCAGGTATACCTGTCTGGCTTCGACTTCGGCCAGATCAAGGTACCGACACTCTTCGTGCATCACCGGGACGACGGTTGCGTCGTGTGTCCTTACACGCGGGCACGCGACATATCCAGCAAGTACGGCTTTCCCCTCATCACGGTCACAGGAGCTACTAATCCCACCGGTGACCCGTGCCAGGCCTACAGCCATCATGGCTTCCGTGGTCGCGAGAAGGAAACCATGGCAGCGATTCTGAAATGGGTTAAGTCGCGGGATGTGACGGAGACCATCAATTAGCTGGTGTGCACCGTGTGAGGCGCGACTCAAGCTTCCTTCTCTGCGCAACCGGAGTCAGCGGTGCATGAAGACCCAGCTTTGGCCGTAGCAATGGAAACCCGACCCGGCCTTGGCTCAAGCATTGACAACAGGCGGTTGTATTCGCCTTCGGGAACCGGAAAGGTAGTCAGCACGAGCCTTACCAGCTCACGCTCGATCTCGTCCCGCCCGCCGCGGATGAGCGTCAGGTTCGTCTCATCAGGATTCATGGGTCAAAGTTCTCGCAACTTTCCTGGCTAATGCCATTGTCAAATATACATGCCGTGTATATTTGGGTTGAAGTACCCCAGTGACCCCGTTCCGTTCTCTCAATCGCTCTCGGACTGCCTCAGGAACTTCAGCATGGCCATGGCCTGCTTCTCCGGCGCATAAGCCAGGTGAAGCAGGAGCCGGACGGGCTTGGGAAGATTCCGGCCCGACTCATAACGGGAACCGCCCGACTGCGTGACGGAAATCCTGCTCCAGAAATCGGCTTGATTCATGCCCAGCTTCGATCGAAGCAGCTTGGCTGCCTCGCCGGATTCAATGAAGTATTTTGGCTTGTTCATCGGGTTTCTCGTATCGTTGAGGGTTGTGTTTTCAGAAAATTATTTCATGTATTTACGCCGGAATATACATGAGGCGTATATATCCAGACTGCATTGTATCGGCAAGTCGGCACATGCGAGTTTCGCACAAGTTCGGAAGTCGGACGCGATGCCCAACCCGTTTTTCTTCCTGGCCGAATAAAGCAAATGCCGCCCCATCAGGAGTTTGCGGTTGAAAATGATGGCCAAACTAGTTGAACGTACTGTGAACGAGGGATAAATACCCACCACCAACAGGACCCCAGCACCTTATGAGTGCGGGGGCCTGCATAGAGTTCTCAGTTACATCACAGATCCTGCCCCAGACGGGAAATCTTTATCTGGTGATCCAGCCAGTCGACCACCTCATCGCGAATCCATCTCACAGCCCTCGCGCCCAGTTTGACCTGCTTTGGAAACTGGTTGCGTGTGATCTTTTGGTAGATAGAGCTGCGAGAGAGACATGTCATCTGGGTCACATCTTTCATACTCAACATTTGGTTGCTAAGTCTGGCGTTCATGTCGACTCCTTGAAATGATTTAAAGGAAGTCTCGTCGTCTCGTCGTCTCGTACTGTTAGATCAATCCTTCTTACGCATGGCATGCCCATGACTGCCGTAGTAGCTGGTGGTCAAGGCAAGACGCCCGTGGCCCAGGTCGCGCGACACTTCGATGCCAGCTTCGCGGTGTTTCTCCAGGTCGACCTGCTTGGGATCGGCGCCGGCGATCGGCGGCGGCAGCCCAGTCAGGTCCTGGTACTTTTCCTGGGCGTAGCCGTGCCGCAACCCATGGCTGGTCACCCCGAGGTCGTTGAGATTGACCCCGAGTTTTTCCGCCAGCAGGTAGTAGTAGCGGCGCTTGGCCTGGGTCCAAGTGCGGCCCGGCCAGCGGATGCGCCCCGTCTTACCGGCGGCCGCCACGCGCAGCGCCCACTCGATCACCTCACGCTTGTAGTCAGTGTCGATCGGAACTTGACGCCAGCGACCACCCTTGGTGCCTTCGTGGATGTTCAGCGCGGTTCCGCTCTCGGCGCGGCACCAGGCCGGGTGCATCTCAATGGCTTCTTTCATGCGCAGGCCGAAGGCGTCCTCAAGGGACAGCATGACCGCCAGGCGCTCATCTATCTCGCGCGCACGGGCGATCACCTCCGCAGCCTCGACACCATTGGGCAGCCAGGCGCGGTTGCGCTGGGCGACCGTGCGACGCCGCACGTCCTTGTTAGGCAGGTAGTCATGCACGTCTTGGACCATGCCGGGCTTGTTGATCCAGCCGCAGAAGGTGCGCAGGAAGGACACTCTGGTATGCAGGGTGATAATGGCTATGCCTTCCTGGTCCCAGCGCTGAACCAGCATCTCGATGTGGCGGCTGCCCAGGTTGCGCGGCGAAGCCAGGCGGTAGCCCATCTCGAAGAGTTGAGCGAAAGCCAGCCGGTAAAAGCTGGCCCGCTCGAGCCGGGTTTTGCTGGACGCTTTACCCTTCTTGCGAGTGGCATGAAAGCCGTTGTGACCGTTGAGGATCCTGTCCAGCTCGTTCAGAAACTTGGCCGGCAGGTACTTGTCTGCGAGGGACTTCATGGTGGTTTCCTTTCTCTAGTGAAGGAAGGCGAGGTACTCCTCCTCATCCCAGTCCGGGACGACGAGGGTGATTTCCTCGATGTCGTGCTCAACGACCTGCATCCCGTCCGTGACGGATGGGATCGGCGTGAGGACGATGCGATCAAGCGGGTGCTGCTCGAAGCGGTACTGCATGGACACGTTGCTCATGGCTGCTCCTAAATGTGTTTTGATCGGTTGGTGGCCGGCGGCGGTCTCGCCGGCGACAGGCAAAAGGTCTTCCCCCGCGCGAGAGCCGTCGCACGGTGCAATTCGATTTCGGGTTGGTGGGGTACTGGCTTGGCGGTTAGAAAGGTCAAACGATTGGCGCACGTCTTCCACATTTCTGCGGAGAGAGCGGCAGTAGCTACACGATCGCATCGCGCGCTACCCAGATCGGCCGTCCAGACGCTCATAGCGCTGAAGCGGGGTCACCATCACATGGCGAGGAGCACCCTCAAAGAAGGAACCCCGGGGTATATTTCAGCCCCCCGATCCGTCCGTCCACGGCCATCCATCACATGGCGCCGCGGGTCAGCTGTTTCCGGGATCGCATCCCGTGCGGACATCAAATCTCAGGTGTCGATGTCCCAGCCGCTGTTTATAGATTCACCCCTGCCCACCTGGGTTCAGCTCCTGCCAACGGAGCTACCGGGTGCTCTTCATCGGGGACGATGGCCCATTGCCACCACCTTGCCGGTTAACGTCCAAGACGGACATCGAGCGTGTGAATCATGTTGTTTGGTCTGCCAGGGAGGAAGTCGCACGTTCCGAACCGCCGGCCCGCACAGAAATCAACCATGACTAGAGAGAATCCCTGCGGTACCAGCTGCAGGGGTGACGAGCGCAAGGCTCATCGGTAAAAAAGCGACCATTCAGGTCGGTGATTCGCGCCGTTGTTGCTCGGCGGATGTCCAGGCGGCTCGCCCGAAGGGTTTCGAGAGCTTTATCCCCATCCTGCAGGGACTGACGCGGTTCCTCTCGCGCTTCCACGTTCGCCAGCACGGCGAAAAAACTTTTAATCGGTCATGCGGGACAAGCTACATCACGCGACGCAATTATCCTCACAGAAAATAATCCCTGTCAACTGTCGAGCGAACGAACTACATGGGTTGGTGAATATTTGGTTCCGAAATCGGCTTGAAAACTAATAAAGACGCCACTCTTGAAATATGTCTGGTTCCAGAGGTTTTACGTTGGTTGTTCGCTCGACTGCAAACCGCGTGCCACAAAGCCCCCATTGCATCACGCGATTTCGAAGCTGGATCACATCATTCTTTCCGCGCTCAAGCAGTTCTCACCGATCAACAGCAAAAGCATACTCAAATCACATCTCGCCACCTATTGGACACCTTTTGGACACCCACTCGCCACCTGGCGCTGATTTCCCTTACCGCAAGCGATCTCGCCACCTATTGGACACCTTTTGGACACCTCGCTGTGTATTTGAACCAAAACAGCCATTCCCCTGCATCGTCGCAAAGGGATATTCCTTGCTGCTGCTTCCAGGTGCTCGAAGAATCGACTCCGCACAGCCGTTGCGTTCCCTGGCTTCCTCAATGCCCCTCCACTTTGTCCATCGGCCCATCGCGCACCCCTCGCTAACGGTCAGGCAATTCCCTCCATCCTCACCGCCCACGCCTCCCCCTGCCGCGCTACCACGAACTCGCGCGACCCCTTCGTGCCCGGCTCCACTTCCGTCCGGCTCGGAATGCGGCTGCCCCAGGTATCCTCCGCCGGTTGCGGCCCGAGCAGGCAGTAGCCTTCCTCGATGGCGGCCATCATCGCGCGGCCGTAGCTGCCCTGGAACTTCCACCCTTCGCCGCCGTTGATGGCGCGCTGCAGGGCTTCGAAGTAGGCCGGCTCGCCGGTGGCGCCGCCCTCGATGATGTCGACGTCTTCCAGTCTCATGGCAGGCTCAGTGAAGGGTGCCGGACGGTTCCCTGTCCGGCAGCAGGCCGACGAAGCGGCCCTCGACGCCGTCCATGAAAGTCAGGCTCACCGGCGCGGCGAAGGTGCGCCGCTTCTTCGAGGGCGGCTTGGGTTTCAGCGGTACCTGCGCGCCCCACACGCCGTGCCGCGTCTCCAGCATGAAGTTGGCGGTGTCCACCTTCCACGGGCAGGCGCCGATCGAGCCGTAGCGCTCGATGATCTCCTCGTAGCGCGCCACCTTGTCCTTCGGCAGACCCCAGCCTTCCATCACGGTGAACACGAAATCCGCCTCGACGCTCTCCGCCGCCATGCGGATCGCCAGGGCGGCGTTGTCCTTCGCCTCGTCGGAGGCTGTGTCGATGACGACGGGGATCAGCTGGCCGGAGTCGAAGTTGCCGACGAAGGCGATGGGCGAGAGGCTTTCCCCTTTCTCAAGGAAGCCGCGGGCTTTCTCGATGAAGGGCAGGACGACTTCCAGGTAGGGTTCGGGCAGTTTCATGGTCGGTTCGGGGCGGCAGGTCCGGCGCGGCAGCCGGGCATCGGCGATAATCGCACATTGCCCGACATGACCGCCAGATGATTTTCCACATCCCGCTGCGCGACCTCAAGCTGTTCTCGGCCGCCGATTTGGACGGCCTGCCCGAGGCCGAGCTGGTGGCGCGCCTGCGCGCCGAGCACCCCCGCCTGCTCGCCGATGCGCAGATCGAGATCGCCGGCGGCATGGTCACCATCCGCTTCCCCGAGCCGCCCGCGCAGGGCAAGGCGGAGGCCGCGCGCCTGCTGGAGAAAGGCATCCTGCGCTGCCGGCAGGGCGAGTACCGCAAGGCCGCCGGCATCCTGGAGCGCGTCCTCGATCTGGATCCGTCGAGCACGCCGGCCTACCGCAACCTCGGCATGGCGCTGATGGAGCTGGGCGAGACGGAGCAGGCGCGCCAGCACCTGGTGGAGGCCGCGCTGCTCGACCCGAAGGACGCCTGGCCCTACGTCGTGCTGGGCAACGCCCTGGTGCGCGAGCCGGGCAAGCTCGACGCCGCCGAGGGCCTGCTCGCCAAAGCCCACGAGATCGACCCGAAGGATCCCTGGGCGATGAACTCGCTGGGCGGCATCGCCATGGAGCGCGGAGACCTTGCCGCGGCGGTGGCCTGGTTCAGCAAGGCGCTGGCGGCCAAGCCCGACTTCGCCAACGCCCACTACGGCTGGGCCCTGGCGCTCTCGACCCAGGGACGCGACGAGGAGGCGCTGGAGCGCCTCGGCCTCCTCTTCGCCAAGGCGGAAGTGCAGGACGCGCGCTCCCGCCCCGTCTTCGCCAACGCCCGCAGCCTCTGGCGCGAGATCACAACCCGGCGGGCCACCGCCCATGCGACGGAAAGCCTCGCCGCCGTGCGCGCTTGCCTCGACGGCATCGCGGCGCGCTCGGGCTTCCCCGTGCGCGAGGAATGGGCGGACTTCCCCGAGAACTACGCCGCGCAGACGCAGATGGCCTGGAAGAAGGGGCGCGACCACCACCTGGTGCGCCTGCGCCGCGGCTACACCGAGCCGGCCTGGCACCACATCCTCGCCCACGAGGCCACCCATATTTCCATGGAGGCGGAGGCGCGCGCGCTCGGCCGCAACCGCTGGTTCACCCTCACCGACGAGACGCGCCGCAAGGCGCTCCGGCAGATGGAGCCGGAGATCCGCCGCATCGCCCGCCAGGGGCATTCCGCCGAGCGCCTCGCCGCGCTGGTTTCGAAACTGCTGGAGGGCGTAGCCGGCCTGCTCTTCAACACCCCCATCGACATGGCGATCGAAGCGCGCCTGGCGCGCGAGCTGCCGGTGCTGCGCGAGGCGCAGCTGCTGTCGCTCGACACCCTGGCGCGCGAGGCGGCGGCCCTGAGTACCCACCGCGAGATCCGCCAGATCACGCCGGAGCGCATCCTCGCCGTCAATGACACGCTGAACGCCGCCGCCGCGCTGTTCCTGCGCGACCTATCGGGCGGTGCGCTCGACTACGCCGAGGCCTACCGCCCGTTCGACTGCCTCGCCAGGGCGGAGCGTTTATACGCCGCCTACCGCGACGCCGAGGCGGAGGGCATCGCGTCCGGCCAGGAATACGACCTCGTCGACGAATTTGCCACGCAGCTCGGCGTGCGCGCCTGGTATGCCTGGCAGGCCGACAGCGGGCCGGGC
>WBUF01000055.1 GCA_008933825.1 Rhodocyclaceae bacterium
GGCCGACGGCCGCTGCGCCTTCGTGGGGGGAATCAACATCGTCGACGACATCGACGCGGCCAAGCCGGCGCCGCCGCAGGCCGGCCCAGGCCACCAGCGTCCACAGGCGGCGCATCGAGGCCTCGATCGGGGCGAGCAGCGGCCCCTCGATACGCACGGCGTAATCGAAGCGCGGCGGCGCCTGCGCCTGCCCGCGACGCCGCCCGCCACGGGCGGGCCGCGCGGCAGCACGCGCGCCGCCTTCGTCATTCGCGACAACCTGCGCCATCGGCGCGACATCGAGGAGGCCTACCTCGATGCAATCGACGGCGCGCAGGAGGAAATCCTGCTTGCCAATGCCTACTTCCTGCCCGGCGGGCGCTTCCGCCAGGCGCTGCTCGCGGCCGCGGCGCGCGGCGTGCAAGTGACTGTGCTGCTGCAGGGCCGCGTCGAATACGCCCTGCAGCACTACGCCACCCAGTCGCTCTACGGCGCCCTGCTGCGCGCCGGCATTCGCATCTTCGAGTACCACAGGAGCTTCCTGCACGCCAAGGTGGCCGTCATCGACTGCAGCTGGGCCACGGTGGGATCGAGCAACATCGACCCCTTCAGCCTGCTGCTGGCGCGCGAGGCCAACATCGTCGTCGACGACCGGGCGTTCGCCTCGCGGCTGCGCGCCAGCCTGGCGTCGGCCATGCAGGAAGGTGCGCGCGAGTTGCGCTGCGAGGACTGGCGGCGCCAGTCATGGTTGCAACGTCTGGCGAGCCGGCTGGCCTACGGGCTGGTGCGCCTGTTGATCGGCATCGCCGGCCATGGCGGCAGGCACTGAGCCGCTGCCGCCGAGCCGCCACGCCGTGCTCAGGCGACTGACTTTCCGGGACAGGGCGGGCGCCGGGAAGAGACGATGCCGGTGTTCACGCCAAACCAGTTCAGGCCGCCGAACAGGCGCGCGTGCTCTATCTTCACGCAGCGGTCCATCACCACTTCCAGTCCGGCCGCCTCCGCCTTGCGCGCCGCGTCGCGGTTGATGATCCCCAGCTGCAGCCACAGCACCTTCGCGCCGATGGCGATCGCCTCGTCGGCAATGGTCGGAATGTCCTCGGCGCGGCGGAAGCAGTCGACTATATCCACCGGCCGGGGCGCCTCGCGCAGCGAGGCATGGCATTTCTGCCCCAGCACCTCCGGATAGGCGGGGTTGACGGGGATGACCGTGTAGCCGTGCTCCAGCATGTACTTGGCGGCGAAGTAGCTCGGCCGATGCCAGTTGGCGGACAGGCCAACCACGGCGATGCTGCGGTTCTGCATCAGTATCCGGCGCAAGCCGGCAATGTCGTCGATCATCTTTCCTCTCCCGGTTTTACCAGCCCGCCGGTGCGGCAATCCGCCTGCGCTGCGGAAGGCGGTCGCGACTCCAGTGCATTATCGCCCATCGCCAGAGGCTGTCCAGGTCGCCATCGGCCATGCCGTCGGGCGGCTGCTGGCCGAGGAATTCCAGCGCACCTGCCAGCGCGGCCTGCGGGCGGACATCGCCGATCGCCTTCGCCCGCGTCTGCTTCGACAGCTTCTCGCCCGCAGCATTAACCGCCGCCGGCAGATGCAGGTAGACCGGACGCGGCAGGCCGAGCCGCTCCTGCAGCGCAATCTGGCGCGGTGTCGAATCGATCAGATCGGCCCCGCGCACGACATGAGTGATGCCCTGTTCGGCATCGTCCACCACCACCGCCAGCTGGTAGGCGAACAGGCCGTCGGCGCGCAGCAGCACGAAATCCCCCACCTCGGCGGCCAGATCCTGGCATATGCGCCCCTGCAGGAGATCCTCGAAGCAGACCTCTCCGGGATCGACCCGGAAACGCCAGGCACGCCCCTCGCGCCCGGTCGGCAGTCCGTTGCGGCAGGTGCCCGGATAGCGCGGCGCGCCTTCCGCGCCGAGGAAGGAGTCGGCCACCTCGCGGCGGGTGCAGGCGCAGGCAAAGGTCTCGCCGGCCAGGCGCAAGCGCTCGAAGGCCGCCCGGTAGCGCGGCTTGCGCCGGCTTTGCCAGGCAAGCTCCCCGTCCCACGAAAAACCAAAACGCTCGAGCGTGTCGAGGATGGCCGCGGCGGCGCCCGGCATCGTTCGCGGCTCATCCACGTCTTCCATGCGCAGCAGCCATTCGCCGCCCGCCGCGCGCGCATCGAGGCAGCTGCCCAGGGCTGCGACCAGCGAACCGAAATGCAAGGGTCCCGTCGGCGAGGGCGCAAAGCGCCCGCGGTATCTCCTCGCTCCGGCATCTTTCAGAGTCATGTTCCGATGATAGCGCAGCACCACCAGCCGATCGCCGGGCGAGAACCGCCGCCCGGTGGCGAAGCGTGGCGCTTTTCTCGGCAGCCTCCCGCCGGTGCGGTCAGCATCGCCGCTCCTTCGGGACCCCATCGAGCCGGAATCAATGAGATTGAATCAAGCCGCATAGCGAACGGGGCCATGCTGAAAGCCGCCGTACCGCGGGGACCATGACTTGTGCGGGGAAGGCCCGCGGCCGGACGACCGCGGACGGTTCAGGCGGGAATTACGCGAACAGCCAGGGCTGCGCGGCCTTGTGCTTCGCTTCGAAGGCCTTGATCTCGTCGGCGTGCTGCAGCGTCAGGCCGATCTCGTCGAGGCCGTTGAGCATGCAGTGCTTGCGGTGCGGCGTGATGTCGAACCGGAACCACTCGCCGGCGGGGTTGCGCACGGTCTGCGTCTCGAGGTCGACGCGCAGTTTGTAGCCTTTCTGCGCGGCGCACTCGCGGAAGAGCTGGTCGACGATGGCGGGCGAGGCGACGATCGGCAGCACCCCGTTCTTGTAGCAGTTGCCGAAGAAGATGTCGGCGAAGGACGGCGCGATGACGACGCGGAAGCCGTAGTCCTCGATGGCCCAGGGCGCGTGCTCGCGGCTGGAGCCGCAGCCGAAGTTGTCGCGGGCGAGCAGGATCTGCGCGCCCTGGTAGCGCGGCTGGTTGAGGACGAAGTCCCTTTTCAGCGGGCGCTTGCTGCAGTCCATGTCGGGCTCGCCGACGTCGGCGTAGCGCCACTCGTCGAAGAGATAGGGGCCGAAGCCCGAGCGCTTGATCGACTTGAGGAACTGCTTGGGGATGATGGCGTCGGTGTCGACGTTGGCGCGGTCGAGCGGGCAGACCAGGCCGTCGAGGGATTTGAAGGCTTTCATGTTCGTTCCTTAGTTCTGCTTGCGGATGTCGACGAAGTGGCCGGCGATGGCGGCGGCGGCGGCCATCTCGGGGCTGACGAGGTGGGTGCGCCCGCCGGCGCCCTGGCGCCCTTCGAAGTTGCGGTTGGAGGTGGAGGCGCAGCGCTCGCCCGGGGCGAGGCGGTCGGCGTTCATGGCCAGGCACATCGAGCAGCCCGGCTCGCGCCACTCGAAGCCGGCTTCGGTGAAGATCCGGTCGAGGCCCTCGGCCTCGGCCTGGCGCTTGACCTGGCCGGAGCCCGGCACCACCAGCACCAGCTTCACGTTCGCCGCTTTCTTTTTGCCTTTGGTGATCTTGGCGGCGGCGCGCAGGTCCTCGATGCGCGAGTTGGTGCACGAGCCGATGAAGACCTTGTCCACTTTGATGTCCTGAATCGGCGTGTCGGCCGCAAGGCCCATGTACTGCAGGGCGCGCTCGATGCCGGCGCGCTTCTGCGCATCCTTCTCTTTCGCCGGGTTGGGCACGCGGCCGCCGACCGGCAGCACCTGTTCGGGCGAGGTGCCCCAGGTGACTTGCGGCTCGATGGCGGCGGCGTCGAGCTCGATGACCGTGTCGAACCTGGCATTGGCGTCGGACTGCAGGGTCTTCCAGTAAGCGACGGCCTTGTCCCAGTCGCCGGGCTTCGGCGCGAACTGGCGGCCCTTGAGGTATTCGAAGGTCTTCTCGTCGGGGGCGACGAGGCCGGCGCGGGCGCCGCCCTCGATGGCCATGTTGCAGAGGGTCATGCGGCCTTCCATGGAGAGGGCGCGGATGGCGCTGCCACCGAACTCGACGGCATAGCCGGTGCCGCCGGCGGTGCCGATCCTGCCGATGATGGCCAGCGCGATGTCCTTCGCCGTGACGCCGGGGCTGACTTTTCCGTCGACCTTGATGAGCATGCGCTTCGAGCGCTTGCCGACCAGCGTCTGCGTGGCGAGCACGTGCTCGACCTCGGAGGTGCCGACGCCGAAGGCCAGCGCGCCGAAGGCGCCGTGGGTGGAAGTGTGGCTGTCGCCGCACACCACGGTCATGCCGGGCAGCGTCGTGCCGTTCTCCGGGCCGATGACGTGGATGATGCCCTGGTTGGCGTGCTTGAAGGGGAAGTACACCAGCGCGCCGAAGTCGCGGATGTTGGCGTCGAGCGTCTCGACCTGCAGGCGTGAGATGGGGTCCTTGATGCCTTCGTCCCAGTGGTCGGTCGGCGTGTTGTGGTCGGGGTTGGCGACCACGCTCTCCTTGCGCCACGCCTTGCGGCCGGCCAGGCGCAGGCCCTCGAAGGCCTGCGGGCTGGTCACCTCGTGCATGAGGTGGCGGTCGATGTAGAGGAGACAGGTGCCGTCGGATTCCTCGCGGACGACGTGCGATTCCCAGAGTTTGTCGTAAAGCGTCTTGCCAGCCATGTGCGGCTCCTTGCTGCGTTGGGTGGGCTATTGGAAGCCCGTTGAGGTAAAAATGGGTGCGGCGTGTCGTCAGCCGCGTCGATACGCTTCCTGCGGTTATCCGTGCAGTTTTTCCTGCAGCCAGACCTTGATCAGCGACTGATAGGGAACATCGCGCGCGTTGGCGGCGGCCTTGATGGAGTCCAGCAGATGCTGGGGCAGGCGCAGGGAAATCGTCCGGGTGGTCGGCTTCAGGTTCGGCAGCACCGCGCGCTTTGCCTTCGACCAGTCGACGTAAGCGGTCGAGTCCTGGCTTTCCCAGAAGGTGCGCTCCTCGGCCTCGTTCTTGAATCGTGGAATGGCTTTAGTCGGCTTGCTCATAAATCGTTCGCTCCTTCCGATGCATGTCCCGGGCGGAGATCACGCGAATCAGGCTGTCGGCCTTGCGCAGGGTGAAGGTCAGGTGCAACAGGCGCCCGGTGTCCGTCTGGCCCAGCGCGTGGTGCCTGGCTTCCCGCTGACTGTGCTTCTCGTCCTCCAGAAGCAGCAAGGGGTTGTTGAAGAAGACCTGCTCGGCCTCCGCCATCGACACTCCATGCTTCTCGTTCTTCCGTGCATTGCCGGCATCCCAATCGAAGCCTGTGATCCGGGAAAGATCAATCATGTGCGTATATTATAACCATATACGCCAAGGCGCAAGCTAACCGCGGCCGGCCTCCTGCTCGCGCACCAGCTTGTACTCGATTGAATCCACCAGGGCATGCCAGGAAGCGTCGATGATGTCGGTGGACACGCCGATGGTGGTCCAGTTCTCGCGGTGGTCGGTCGATTCGATGAGCACGCGCACCTTGGCGGCCGAGGCTTCCCTGGAGTCGAGCACGCGCACCTTGTAGTCGGTGAGGCGGATCTCGCCGATCGCCGGGTAGAAGCGCTCGAGCGCCTTGCGCACGGCCTTGTCGAGGGCGTTCACCGGGCCGTCGCCCTCGGCGGCGGTGATCTCCACCTCGTCGCCGACGCGGATCTTGATCATGGCCGAGGAGTTCATGCCGTTCACCGCGGGCTCGTTCACCATCACCTTGAACTCGATGAGCTCGAAGAAGGGCGTGTACTTGCCGAGCATCTTGCGCACCACCAGCTCGAAGGACTGCTCGGCGGCCTCGAAGTGGTAGCCCTCGTGCTCGAGCTGCTTGAGGCGGTCGATGATCTTCTTCGTCTCGGGCGAGTCCTTGCCGATTTTCGGATCGACGGCCCGGATGCGGGCGAGCAGGGTGCTGCGGCCGGCGACTTCCGACATCAGGGTGCGGCGGCTGTTGCCGACCAGGTCGGGGTCGATGTGCTCGTAGGAGACCGGGTTCTTCACCACGGCGTCGACGTGCATGCCGCCCTTGTGGGCGAAGGCGTCGGCGCCGACGTAGGCGGCCTTCTCGTTGTGCGGCATGTTGGCGATGTCGGACACCGCGCGCGCCACCGTGGTGAGCGTGGCCATGTTCCGCGGCGGGATGCATTCGAAGCCGAGCTTCAGCTGCAGGTCGGGGATGATGGCGCACAGGTTGGCGTTGCCGCAGCGTTCGCCGATGCCGTTGATGGTGCCCTGCACCTGCGTCGCGCCGGCCTGCACCGCCATCACCGAGTTGGCCACCGCCATCTCGCAGTCGTTGTGGCAGTGGATGCCGACCGGCGTCTTGAACTGCGCGACGACCTTCTGCGTGATGGCGAAGATGTCGCTCGGGAAGGTGCCGCCGTTGGTGTCGCACAGGCAGAGGCTGTCGGCACCCGCCTCGGCCGCCGCCTTCAGCGTGGCCAGCGCGTAGTCCGGGTTGGCCTTCCAGCCGTCGAAGAAGTGCTCGGCGTCGTAGACGACTTCCTTGCCCTGCTGCTTGAGATGGCGGATGGTGTCGCCGATCATGCGCAGGTTCTCGTCGAGTTTCGTGCGTAGGATCTCGGTGACCTGGTAGTCCCAACTCTTGCCGAAGATGGCCACGGCGTCGGTGCCGGCGGCGAGGATGGAGCGCACGTTGCCGTCGTCCTCGGCCTTGATGCCGACCTTACGCGTGGCGCCGAAGGCGATGAGCTTGGCGTGCTGCAGCTTCATGCCGCGCACGCGCTCGAAGAACTCCAGGTCCTTCGGGTTGGAGCCGGGGTTGCCGGCCTCGATGTAGCGCACGCCGAGGGCATCGAGCCGCTCGACGATCTTCAGCTTGTCTTCCACCGAATACGAGATGCCCTGGGCCTGGGCGCCGTCGCGCAGGGTGGAATCGTAGATGGCGATTTTCTTCATCCTGGAATTTTACAGGGAGAACAAGGCAGCGCGGGAGTTCCGACAATGCGGACAGAAGCCCGAATGGCCGCTTGCCGCAAATACTTCTGCTGCGAGCCCGGTCAGCTTCGGGCCCGATAAATGCAGCTCAGCGACCGAATCATGCATTTCACGGGGTTGACGGTTTCGCGGTTGTTCAGGAACGACTTGAATAGGCATCGCGCAGGAAATGCGCCCTTTCAACTACTGGAGAAAACCATGAAATACGTCACGAAATTTTTGGCCGTAATACTTTGTGCAGCGGCAGTTCCTGCTCTGGCCCAGGGCGCCGTCGGCTCGAAAAGCGGTGCGGGTGCGGCGGTCGGACACGGTGTCGCAAAAGGCCAGGGGGTCGCAACGGGCACGGGGGTCGCGATCGGCCGCGACCAAAGCGGTCACATCCAGGTGCGCCAGGGAACCGGTACGGTCAGCGGCAAGGGTGTCGCCATCGGCAAAGGAGGCGTCGCCGGGGCGGGAACGGTTCGCGGTCACGGCAAGGCGCGGGGTGCAGGACGGTTCAGGACGCAATGAGCCGCCGGCCGTCAAGTATCGGCAATGGGCGGGTTGTGACAACCTCGCGGCCCGCCCATAGCCAGCCCACGAATCCATGCATGTTCATGAACCCTGTGGTAAACAGGGTCGCGTTTGCAACAAGCCACCGGAATACCCGCCAGCATGAAGTCCGACAATTCGATTCACCCCATCGCCGAGGAGGGGAGCGTTCAATTGGATGGGGCCGATGTTCCAGTCGGCGTGCGCTCGTACGCGGCCGCCGCTGCGGTGATGGCCTTGGGTGTGACCTGCATGATTTTGATCCTGGCGTATCGCCCCGGCGGAACGACCGGTTGGCTGGTCGCACCGGCCGCGCTCTTGTCGCAATGCGCGGCGGCGTTGGCCTGCCTGCGGGTTCGACGCTGGAAACCCGAGCCCGGATGGCTGGTCTGGTTGGCCTGCGGCGTACTGGCGGGCGGCGCCGGCGCGATGGCTGGCATAGCACTCGGAGGCGGCCTGCTTGGGCGGGAATGGGTGCAGATACTGAAGGGGCCGGCTTTGGTGCGCGGCGCGCTCGCGGGTTTGCTGCTGGGCGGGTGCATCGCGACGATCTGGCGCCTCATGGCCGACGGACTGGCGCGCGAGCGGCGCTGGATGGCGGCAAACACCGATCTGGAAATCGAACGCCTGCGTCTGGAGCGGGGAATCGCCCGCGCCGAACTGCAGGTGATGCAAGCCCAGATCGAACCGCATTTCCTCTACAACACACTGGCGAACCTGAGGCAGCTGATACGCACCGATGCGGCAGGGGCGCTTCATATGACCGAGCAGCTGATTCGCTACTTCAAGGCCCTGACCGCCTCGCTGAGCCAGTCGCAAGCGCCGTTGGAAAACGAACTGGTGCTGTGCGACTCGTTCATGGAAATCATGAGATTGCGCTGGGGCGACCGGCTTGAGTATGTGGTTGCCTGCAACGAACCTGCCGAGAAAGGCATGAAGTCGCTGAGCGTTCCGCCCGGCAGTTTGCTGACCCTGGTGGAAAACGCGGTCAAGCACGGACAGCCGAACGATGGCAGCACGCCTTCGATACAGGTCGACATCGTGGCTGAGAAAGGCCGTTTGTCCCTGACGGTTACCGACAATGGCGCCGGCCCATCAGCCGGATTCGACGAGAGCGGGCGGCAGGGCAGTGGGCTTGCCAATCTGAGAACGCGACTGGCCCTGCTCTACGGAACAGAGGCGGAAGTAAGTCTCGACACGGCCAAGCGGGGCGGTTGCATTGCCAACATCCGTATTCCCGAACACAGGAGATGCTGAATGCACGCTACCGCAATCATCGTGGATGATGAACCGCTGCTGCGCGCCGAATTGCGCGAAGCGCTGAAAACCGCATGGCCGGAACTCGAGGTGGTCGCTGAGGCCGGAGACGGCGTTCAGGCAGTCGGCATGACGCGGGAGTTCGAGCCCGATATCGTTTTCCTCGATGTACAGATGCCTCAAATGAATGGAGTGGATGTGGCGCAAAGGCTGCGCGACAGGACACTGGTGGTTTTCCTGACCGCCTATGAGGAGTATGCCGTCCAGGCGTTCGCCCATCGGGCGGTGGATTACCTCGTCAAGCCTTTGGACGAAGAGCGGCTGGGCGATACGATCCAGCGCCTGCAGCGCCTGATCGCGCAACGAAGGTCGCTGCATCGCGATGCAATGGCCGAGGAACTCGATTCGTCGCCCGCCGGCGGCAAACGCCAGCTCGAATGGATCAAGGTAAGCAGCGGGAACACCATCCGCCTGATCGCCGTGAGCGATGTCTATCTGTTTCGCGCCGTGCCCGGCTATACCCAGATCGTTACGGCGGATGCCGAACAGTTCATCGAGTCCCCTTTGTGCGATCTCGTCGACCGGCTCGACCCGAAGCTGTTTCTCAGGGTGCACCGCTCGGCCATTGTGAATCTGAACCGCATCGCGGTCATACACAAGCTTGACCACGGGCGGCTGCAGATCGAACTGCGGGATTTGCGCGGCATGGTGGAGGTCAGCCGGGCGCGCGCGGCCTTTTTCAGGGAAATATAGACATGGCCCCAAGCCAGCTGATGCCGATGGGCCTGCGGCGCATGTTCGCCAATCCGGACTTTTACCTCGGCTGGGCTTTCTATTCCGGCATGGGCCTTGTGGCTGCCTGGTTCATGGAACCTTATCTGTTTGCCTACGCCGCCATCGGCGCCCTGGTTGTTTCGATATTGCTTGCCGTCGTTTCGATCACTGTCTCCATCCGATCGAGGCCCGGCGACATTTGGCTCGGGCTCGCCGGATTCGCCGGCATGCTGCCGGGTGCGGTGGCGATGCTGATCCTGCATTCCTTGAGCTGGGCATGACGAACGCGATTAGGATTGCCATCCTGCTGTCGGTCTTTTCGGTACTGGTACTGGCAGGGGCGGAGGCTCTTGCTGCGACTTCCTACTATGTGGATGCGATGCGCGGCAGCGACGCCTATTCCGGCACATTGGCGCAACCTTGGCGCACGTTTCGTCATGCGCTCGACCGGCTCGCGCCGGGCGATACGCTGTTTGTCAGGCAGGGGAACTACCGTCCCGAGGGCGTCATCCCGATCCGGCTGCTTGGCGAACCCGGGTCTCCCATCCGGATCGCCGCTTTCCAGGAAGAACGTCCGCAAGTGCTGTCCCTCAGCGTCAGGGACAGCGCCTGGCTGGAGATCTCGGGCCTGTCGCTCGAAGGCCCCGAAACCCTGCCGGCCGGATGGCGCGACATGCCGGAAGTCGTGATCGACAACCCCTCGGTTTCAATCGATCCCGCGCAGAAGTGGCGCCTCGGCCGGGAGACAAAGGTGCGGGAAAAGTACCGCAGCTATGTGCACTTCTGGGACTGGGAAAAGAGGGGATCTGCGGGGCTGCTCGTTGCCGCATCCCGAGATGTCGTGTTGCGCGACAACGACATCGCGCGCCACGCGGTCGGCATCCGGCTGAAGGATGGGGCGGTGCGGGTCATAGTCGAACACAACCGCATTCATCATGCCTACGACGCAATCGACGGCGGTTACGGCAGATCCTCGGTCAGTTTCGAGGAGTGCGTCATACGGAACAACGTGATCCGGCAGATCTATCGCGAAGGCATCCGCCTGTCCGGCCTGGCCCGCCGGAATATCGTCGAAAGCAACGACATCCGCCATACCGGTCACAGCCACATCGCCACTTACGCCGCCGGAGGCGGCAACGTCATCCGCGGCAACAGCGTGCGCTTCGGCGGCTATTACACCGAGACCATGCGTGCCCCCGGCTCGTCGGGAATCAGCATTCACTCCGCCGGCCCGGGGACCCGCGTCGAAGGCAATACCGTCGCTTACCAATATGACGGCGGAAGCCGGCGGGACGGCAACGGAATCATTTCCGATTTCAATCCCGACGGCGCCTTCATCGTCAACAACGTGATCTATCGCGTGGCGGGCAGCGGAGTCAGCTCGGTGCATTCGGGAAACAACCTTATCGCCTACAACACCATCGTCGAGGCGGGACATGACGGCCAGTCGAGAAGTAACGGCGTTGCGATCAAGCTCTTTGCCCGACAGGACATCAATAACATCATCGTCGGCAATATCATCTACCATCCACGCCTCGGCGGCATTCATGCCGAGAACACCAGTCTCGGCGAGCAAAGGCTGATTGACCACAACCTGTTTGACCTGCTGCCGGGCACGGCATTCGCCGGAAGCGGGCTTGGACGGAAGGGGATTCTGTTCGATTTGGCCGACTATCGGCGTACAGGGCATGACGCGCATGCGGTCGTCGGCGACCCGCGCTTCGTCAACGGCGGTACGGAGAATTTCCACCTGCAGGCCACATCGCCTGCGATCGGCGCGGGCATGCCGGCGCATGCGCCCGCCAGGGATCGGGACGGGGTTCCCCGCCATTCGCGGCAACCGGCCATCGGGGCCTACGAATACCGCCCTTTGTCGGGTGGGGCCGCGGGGGACAATTGATGGGAGGAACGCTTCGGGGAGATACGGGCGTACTGTCACACACGATGCGGGCGCTCATGATGGGTCAAGCTTCGCTTGTCTTGTTCTTGTTGTCGGCAGGCAACCACGCCGGGGCATTTCAGCCGGCTGAAGCATATATCCCAGGACTTGTGGCGTTATGGCGAAAACCGTTAGAGCCGGATTACGGCCACGGCGACCGTGATGAAATCGGTTTTGCCCTTTCTACGGCGTTTATAAATCATCCCTCCGCTTTTTTCAGGGTTCTCAGTCACCATCGCGACGTCTTCCGGGAATGGCTGTGCGGGCTGGACAGGCATACAAAGGGGAGGCCGGAAGATCCAATGGAAACAGGACGAGGACCGTGGACTTACCGGATGGTTCGCGACACCGCGCTTGCCTGGACGGGACGGAAGTACCGCAATATGGCCCATGAAGTGGTGCAACGCACCTCGGCAGCGACAATACCTGCCGAGTGCGATGACCATAGACCCTGAAACCCAAGTTTCGAGCATGCCTTCTGGCACCGAAATGCCCAAGTAAACTACGAGGCCAGTTCGCCGAGCCGCCGCACCCCCGCCTCGATGGCCGGCGTCCACGGGTTGCCGCAGTTCAGGCGCAGGCAGTTGCGGTAGAGGCCGCTGGGAGAGAACAGGTCGCCGGGGACGAAGGCGATGTTTTCCTCGGCGGCGCGGTCGAACAAGGCGCTGGTGTCCGTCTGGCCGGGCAGTTCCAGCCAGAGCACCAGGCCGCCCTGCGGACGGGTGATGCGCGTGCCCTCGGGGAAGTGGCGCGAGACCGCGTCGGACATACGCTCGACCTGCTCGCGGTAGGCGCGCCGCAGCGCGCGCAGGTTGCGGTCGTAGGCGCCGCTCTCGAGAAAGCGCGCCAGCACATTCTGGGTGATCGGGTTGGTGGCGCCGCTCGCCAGGGTCTTCTGCCGCATCACCTCGGTGGCGAAGCGGCCGGCGGCGACGTAACCGCAGCGCAGGGCCGGCGTGATCGACTTCGAGAACGAGGCGCAGAGCATGACGTTGCCGCCGCGGTCGAAGGCCTTCACCGGCCACGGCCGGCGCTCACCGAACTGCAGGTCGCCGTAGATGTCGTCCTCGATGAGCGGCACGCCGCGCGACTCCAGCAGGCGCGCGAGGCGCTTCTTGTCGGTGTCGGAGAGGATGGTGCCGAGCGGGTTGCTGGCATTGGCGACGAGCAGGCAGGCCTTGACCTTGCCCTCGCGGCCGTCGCGCGTGGCAAGGTCGAGCGCGTCGATGGAGATGCCGCGGCGCGGATCGGTGGGGATCTCCAGCGCCTTGAGCCCCAGCGATTCGAGCAGCTGCAGCATCAGATAATAGCCGGGCGACTCGACGGCGACGGTGTCGCCCGGCTTCGTCACCGCGCGCAGGCAGAGGAACATCGCCTCGGTGCAGGAGTTGGTGACGACGATCTCCTCGGCCTCCAGCGGCCCGCCCCAGGCGAGCGAGCGGCGCAGCAGCTGGCGCAGCAGGGCCGGCTCGTTCATGTTGCAGTGGCTCTCGCTGCGCAGCAGGTCGGGCTGGCGGCGCGCCACGCTGGCATACAGGCGCCGGATGGCGGCGATCGGCAGCAGCGCCGTGTCCGGCAGCGCGGCGCCGAGCGGCACGATGCCGGCGCGGGCGTTCAACTGCAGCACATTGACGATGCGCTGCGAGATGTCGAGCCTCACCGGCCGCGCCGGGGTGCGGCGCGGCTCCGGCTCAGCGCGCGCCGGCGCGCGCCGGCGCACGTAGAAGCCGGATTGCGGACGCGCCTCGACCAGGCCGCGATCCTCCAGCGTGCGCAGCGCCTGCAAAACGGTGGAGACGGAGAGCCGCTTCTCCTGCGCGAGCCGGCGCACCGAGGGCAGGCGCTCGCCCGGGCCGAGCACGCGGCGGTCGATCAGGCCGGCGAACTCGTCGGCCAGGGTTTCATAGCGCAGGCTGCGCGTGTCCATGGGCTCCTCCTGTTTCATCCGTCATGCTGATTGACGACGAACCGCGGCACGGGACTGAGCCCCGTCATTCCGGGGCCGCCCGCAGGGCGGAACCCGGAATCCAGAAACGGCGCCACCCGCTGGGCCCCGGCCTTCGCCGGGGCGACGAAGCCAAGGTTTGTCACTCATCGGCTCCGCCATTGTCGGCGGGACGAACGGGGGCGGACAGACACAGTTGCGCCCCGCTTCGACCGGCACAGTTTGCCAAAACGCGAAACTGTGCGGGGAACAATTCCACGGCGTTGTATCTGTATCGCTCCATGGCGTCTGCCTAGACTGGCGGCATCGCCTTGCCCGGAGAATGGAATGAGCACCCGCCACTACTGCCTGCAGCGCAAGCCCGTGCCGCTCGCCCACGGCGAGACGCTGGTGCTGGAGGACGCCGCCGGCGTCGTCATCGACGCCTGCAGCGGCCTGCTCTGGATCACCGTCGCGGGCGAGGCCGGCGACGTTTTCCTCGCGCCCGGCCAGAGCTGGTGCGTGATGGGCCGCGGCCGCGTCGTCATCGAGGGCGCCTCGAAGTCCCTCAACGCACTGCGCCTGCATTGCCCGACCGCCTTCCTCGCGGCGCGGGCGCGGCCCTTCCTCGACCGCGACCTGCTCTGCAGGCTGAGCAGCGCGCTGCGCGGGGGCAGGACTACGGCCTGATGGTGACCGGCGTGCCGTCGCTCACCAGGTTCCAGATGTCCTCGATTTCGTCGTTGGCCACGCCGATGCCGCCGGGGGTCCAGTCGCTGCCCTTGAGCGCGACGGCGAGGGGCCCCAGCCAGTCGGGCGTGCCGTGCAGCTGCAGGCCGCCGCCGGCGTGCTCGGCGGCGGCAGGCGCCTGGCGCGCCAGGCGCAGGGCGAGGTGGAAGGGGCTCTTCGGATTGCGCCCGGCGACGACGTAGCGGCCGGCCGGCGCGCTGCCCTCGGCGCCGAGCGAGATGCGGTAGCTGCGCACGATGCGCTTGCAGCCCATCAGCGTCAGGCGGCGGCGCGCCTTGTCGATCACGAGCTTGTCCACGCGCGGCACGAGGATGGGACGCGGATAGCCCGAGTTGTCGTCGAAGGCGCGCGTGTTGGCGAGGGCGACGGAGAAGCAGACTGCGGGTGAGGCTTTCATGCGTGGGCTCCTTTCAGATGGCATGGGCGGCGACGACATAGCGCAGCGGCCCGCCGGCGCGCAGGGCGTCGAAGGGGTAGCAGGTGACGAGCGTCAGGCGCGTCTCGCCGGGCGGCTGCGCCAGCACGCGCGTCTCGGACTTGTCGACGATCTCGGCGCCGGCGACGCGGTAGCGCCGTGTCCCGCCGACTGACTTTTCCACGGCGATGATTTCGCCCGGCTGCAGCTCGCGCAGGAAGGCGAAGTGGGTGTCGCGGTGGGCGCCGACGACGCTGTTGCCGGCTTCGCCCGGCAGCGGCGTGCCGAAGACGTGGCCGGGGCCGAAGGCGATCGTCCGGCCGTTGGCGCCGGCCAGCACGTAGCGCTCGATGTCGCGGCCGGGCACCGAGATGCGCGCCACCGGCCAGGTGTCGGCCCAGGGCCAGGGCTTCGCCTGCGCCTCGCCCTCGAGCGTACGTGCCCAGGCCTGCTTGATGAGCACCTGCGCCAGCCAGGCCTTGGCCTGGATATAAGTGCCCTGGCCGAGTTGCCAGAGGGCGAGGCAGAAGGCGACGAGGGCGGCGGCGTGGAGGAGGCGGGATTTCCATCGCGGCGTGGACGCCGCTCTTACAGTCTTGCTCGGCAGCATCGCAGACGGCCAGGCGCATTCGACGCCGAGCGGCCAATCATGTTGTTGTTGTGGGAGCGGCCTACCGGCCGCGAAAATGCGGGCTTTCATCTCAGGCCCTCTTCAGCACGACCGGCTGCCCGCGCGCGGTGAGGTACAGCCCGATCGCCAGCAGCAGGGTGAGCAAGCCGGCCAGCAGGTTCCACAGCGAGTCGGTGGCGCCCTGCGGCAGTTCGCCGAAGACCTTGCCGTACTCCCAGCCTTCCGGCAGGTTGGTGGGGATGGCGCCGGACTGGAGTTCGTCCTCCTTCGGCCGCACCGGGGTCTTGTCCACCGCGACGAGGCTGGTGTACTTGCTGACGAGATGGTGGGCGAGGGCGACCTCGATCACCGCGTCGCGCACTTCTTCCTCTTTCGCGCCGTCGCGCTGGCTGTCGATGAGCGAGGCGATCTTCTCGCGCGCCCACAGCACGCCCATGCCCTTGCCCGTGCGCGCGTCGGCGAGGGGCAGCGTGGCCTGCCACGGTGTATCGCCGCGCAGGCCGGAGAGCTTGATCTCGCCTTCCGTCCTGTCGAGCGCGGCGGAGACGACGACGGGTTCGCCCAGGTAGAGATCCGGCACGCGTTTCGGCCAGGCCTCGACGTTGCCGGGCCAGGCGATGTCGACGCCCTTCAGCACCGGCGACTCGAGCTTGGCGAAAAGCTGGCCCATCTTCTCCTTCACTTCCTCGATCCTGCCGATATAGGTGAAGGTGCCGCGGCCGGTCTGCGCGGCCTTCGCCATGAAGTGGCTGTTGGGCGCCGAGCCGATGCCGACGGTGAAGAGACGCGAGTCGCCGAGCTTGTCCTTGATCAGCTTGAAGAGGGCGTCCTCGTTGCCGACGGCGCCGTCGGTGAGGAAGATCACCTGGCGCACGCGGCCGGGGTTCTCGCGGCCGTTCAGCGCCTGGTTGAGCGCCAGCGCCATCTCGGTGCCGCCCTGCGCCTGCAGCTTGCGCACCCAGCGCACGGCGCTCTCGCGGTTGGCGGCGCTGGCCGGGCGCGCTTCGTCGTAAAGGGCTTTCGCGTAGGAGTTGAATTCGACGACATTGAAGCTGTCCCGCTCGGACAGGCGGGCGATGGCGAGTTCGAGGGCCTCGCGCGCCTGGACGATGGAGCTGCCCGACATGGAGCCGGAGGTGTCGATGACGAAGACCACTTCGCGCGGCAGGCGGGTGGCGGCGGCCTCCTTCGCCGGCGGCATGACCATGAGCAGGGCGTAGCGCTTGTCACCCTGGCTTTCGGTGAACAGCGCCGCCTGCGGGGCATGGCTGGCCGCCGGCGTCCACTTGAGTTCGAAATCCTTGTTGGCCGGCACGCTGCCTTCGGCCAGTTCGACGATGCGGCCGCCGCCTTCCGTCTCGCGCTGCGCAATGACGTGGTAGGCGCTGTCGACGCGGGCGAGCGGCACGCCGGCATCGAGCACGACTTTCAGGCGCACCGGGTTCGTCGGCGCGTGCTTCGCCGGGTCGAGCACCGGTGGCGTGATGCGCGCGGCGTCCGACACCTGGTCGGTGTTCTGCGCCCAGCCCGTGCCCGCGCCCTGGCCTTCGGCGGGCGCGCCGGGGATGTAGCGCGGGCCGACCACCATGGGGAAGCGCAGGCTGTAGCTGCCCTGCATTTGGGTAACCTCATATTTCAATGTCTGCTGGTATTCGATCTCGACGACGATCTCGCCGCGCGGCGGGATGTTGGCGACGCTCGTCGTGAAGAGGTTCGGCCGCTCCTGCTCGACCAGCGCCGCGCGCCGGCCGGAGGACTTGGCCTGCTCGTACCGGGCGCGCGCGGCCTGGCGCTCCTGGATGTCGCCCTCGACGATGCGCTCGCCGACCTTCATGCGCAGGTGGTCGACCGCGGCGTTCTCCGGCAGGGGGAAGACGTAGATGCCCTCGAACCAGGTGTCGAAGGGGTTGCGGTAGGTTTGCCGGACTACTGAGCGGACGACGATGCCGGAGACCCAGATCTCGGCCTCCGTCGCCACCGCCGGCACGGCGAGGGTGTTGCCCTCGGACTTCAGCAGCAGCGTGCCCTGCTGCACTTCTTTCGGCTTCATCGGCACGAGTTCCGCCGCCTGCGCGTCGTGGGCCAGCAGCAGCACGATGCCGGCCAGGGTGATGGAAGTGGCCAGGCCGATGGCGAAGGCCAGCACGACCTTGGCGACGAGTTCGACGACCATCAGCTTTTTGCGCCCGCTGATGACAGCCGTGAGGGTGTTCATTGTTGTTCTCCTTCCCGTTGCGAACGGACATCCGTTCAGTTCGCATTGAAGCGGGGGAGTGGGGCGGCGGCCGGGAGGGGAAAAGGCAGGGCGGCGAAGAATTGTGGCAAAAAAATGACTTTTGCCGCGCGGCCGAGCATCTGGCGAAAGGGTCGTTCTAAACTGATACCATGCGAGCCGCGACAGGATGAGCATGTCATTGATCCCGGAAGCGCGCTTGATCACCTCACAGGGGGAGCCGGAATGAAAACTCGAATGCCAGGATTGCTCGCGGCGCTTGCCGCCGTCGCCTATGCAGGCACCGTTGCGGCGCAGGCCGCCGCCGCGCGCGAAGGGACGAAGATCACCGTCTCGCTCACTGCAACCGTGAAATCCAGCGGTCGCTTCGTCGATGGCCGCAATGCCACGACTACCAGCGCCGTCAATCGCGTGCTGAAAGGCAAGTGCCGGCTTGAAGCGGGCGCGGTGGGCGCTTATGGCCTGGACGGCCCGAGCAAGCAGCAGGAAAAAGCCATGAAACAGAAGGATCCCGCCATGGCGAATCTCGAGAAGGAACACGCCAGGTGCAAGGGCAACAAGGACTGCCTGATGGCGTTGGCGCAGAAGATGTCCGAGCAGGATTTCCAGCCCAAGGCGCCGCAGGCCGAGGGCGCGGTACAGGTCTGGTATCCGCAATCCTGCAGCGGATCGTTCTCGGCCGACGACGTATATACGGCCGACATCAAGGACGGAGGGAATCTCTCCTACCAGTCGCGCTCGACCGTCACCGGTTCGGCGCTCATTCCGGAAGGCGGAGAAAAGGGCTGGCTTGCCGTGTACATCGAGCACGATCTCGCCAACAACAGCACGCAATACCGGTTCAACGAGGCCGAAGCCGTGCCGCTCGAGAAGACGACCGTGCGCACCGGCTACCAGGCCGGCACGACCCGGAACAAGGTTCCGGTCGGCCTGACCCAGCGCGTGTTTCCGAACCCGTGGGGACCCGTCAAGGGCCCGCCGCAATCCGGCGCGCTCACGAAGAACATCGAGGGCGGCACGCTGACCGTGGAGTGGCAGATCCAGCGTTGAAGGCGCTGGCCGGGGCGGTCGCGGGTTAGGCGGCCCGTCTGAAGGCGCCGTCCCGCCCGGACAGACTTTTCAGCGCACGCTGATCTCGATGCTGTCGTGGCGGCCGGCTTCGTCCATGACGGTGATGCGATGCCGGCCCGGCTCGGCGAAGCGGTGCAGCAGGCTGCGTTGTGCCGACACGCGGGCGATCTGGCGGCCATCGACCAGCCAGATCAGCTCGTCCTGGCTGCCCCGCGCCTCGAGGCGCACCTGCGGCGCGGGGCCGCTGGCGGCGCGGCGCAGCGTTTCGCCCTCGCTCAGGCCGACGATGCGCAACCCCGCTTCC
>WBUF01000100.1 GCA_008933825.1 Rhodocyclaceae bacterium
CCGCCGGGCCGGCGCCGACGCGCTCAACCCGACCGAGGCCGCCGCCGGCAGCGGCGCCAGCTACGTCGGCGTCGTCGCCCGCATCCCGCTCTATTCGGCGCTGGAGATCGACCGCGAGCGCGAACGCGAGCTGCGCCGGCGCAAGTCCGTCGCCGAGGCCGTCGGCGCGCTGACGCAGGCGCTGGCCGAGTGGGGCGTCGTCTCGCGCAAGCTCGCCCTGTTCCGCGCCCTGGAAAAGCGCGCGCAGGAGCGCGTCGCGGTGGGTGTGGCCGAGACCGGCGAGCAGGTGCAGTACCTGAAGGACGTCGCCGAGCTGGAGGGGCGGCTGAACGAAACGCGCGCAAAGGTGGTCGAGGCGCGCATGAGCTTCATCGGCCTGTGCGCCGAGGGGGCGCCGGCCGACGGGGTGGATGCCTACATCCGCCGCTTCACGCGGGGCATCGAATGAAGTGGGTGTCCCACGTCGCCATCGCCGCCGCGGTGGCCGCGCCCTTCAGCCCGGCGGCGGTGCCGGTCGCCGCGCTCGGCGCCACGGCGCCGGACTGGCTGGAGTGGATCGAGGAGGGCGTCCTGCACCGTCGCGTGCGCCACCGCACGCACACGCACTACCTGGCCGCCTGGCTGCTGGTGGCGCTGTTCGGCTTCCTGGTGTGGGACTTCCGCGGCTGGATCGCCTGGTTCGGCGTCGGCGCCTGCACGCACTGGTTCGCCGACGCGCTGACCATCCAGGGCGTGCCGCTCGGCTGGTGGAGCGACCGGCGCGTGCATCTGTTCGGCGGGCGCGTGCGCACCGGCAGCGGCGGCGAGTTCGTCATCGCCGCGGCCAGCGTGGCCATCGCCGCCGTGATCGTGTGGCAGGCAGGGCAGGGCGGCTTCCTGCCGTTCTTTTACAACTGGGGCGAGCTCTACGGGCGCGGGCTCATCGACGGGCTGGAATGGCGGAATCACCGGTTCAACTATCTGTAGCGCCCTGGTGATGAACCGGGGCGAACTGCGAACGATAGTGGCGCAGTAGCTTGATATCCCTCCGCCCTCATGTCGAAGCGCCGGGCCTCGCACATCGGCGTCGTTGGGTACATATTCTTGACCGCGGAAGTGTTGAATGCTGCGGTCAGCTTGAGCGGCAGGTAGCCACCAACTTGCTCATGCGCCCCATAGTTGGGACGCTTTTGTTGGTGAGGGGTTTTCTCAATATCGCACGATCAGGGTGGCGACAGGATCGTTAGCCCCCCCCGATGTGCAGGTATTGATCACTGCTGGCGTGTTATCCAGGCCGACGACAAAGCCGCCAGCAAGCGGGTTCGCATTCGGGTTGTCCAGCTTGGTGTCAAGCTCCAGTGCTATTGAGCAGGGGAGTGCAGTAATCCGAATCGCGTTTTCGTTCGTCGTAGAATTGAACCACAGGGATACCCTGCCACCACCAAACTCCGAATTGATCACGAAACTCCCAGTCACATTGTCGAAATCCGCCTTGGTTAGTAGGCCGGCTCGGATAAGATGCTCCAGTGCGCAGGCGCTCTCCGTCTCAGTGTTCACCAACCCGTCTCCCACACCGCCGCCAGCAGCGTAGTTACATCCCGCTGAAATACCGCCGTTGGCAGTGATAAGAGTTCCCGCATTTGGCAGATCGCCTGGAAAATAGCCGTATTGGGTTTTGAAAGCACGTGCAGCACTACCAAGATCCTTGATTTTCGCTAGAAGAGCCACAACACGCCCCCGCTCGATGAGCACAGATCCTCCAACATACATACTGCCAATCAAGAGCGCTATTACCACCAAGACGATTGAAAGCTCGACGAGGGTAAATCCGGTTTCGTGTTTCCGTGTCATTTGCCTTCATTCCGGCCGTAAAGGAAACTGACGTACATGGTTACGCACCAAGAGATTACGAATGAAACGCCCGTTGCCCAAGGCACGAAGATCCAGAACCCAATTCTTGCAACTTCTTCGGCACCGGCGAAGCGCCCAATCCAGACCAAAAGAAGGAGAAATGCTGGCGTAAGAAGAAGACTTGCCTTCAGGCGGGCTTTCCAGGAATCCATAACCCTTTCTCAGCAAGCTGGTGCGCAGGCTCTATTTACGATCGAGGTTAATGCTAAAGGGGACAAACCCATTGCTACGTCATCAGTTCCTGGATTCACAACGCATGTGTTCGTGTTCGTATGTGGAGTACCATCAAGTCCGGGACTGTAAACACAGACTGCTGCAGTCCCGGATGAGAGCACGGTCCCCGCCGCGCTGACGGAGGTCACGGTATCCATAATCACATAGTTACGACCCCAAGGATCTTTCGAGACCCAAGGCGGAATGGAAAAAGGATGGAGGGTTGTTGGTCTGAGGAGTGCGCTAGCTTGCCCCTTCACGTCCTCCATGATTCGCCGGATGTCGTCGTTGGCCTTGGCGGTCGGAACAAGCATCGCTCCCTGTTTTGCCAAAGAAGCGATGGCTTCGCCGGCAGTCAAGTAGCCAACCACATCGTCATTCTCTGCGCGCTCGCCGGTGAAATAGGTTGTTATTGCCGTTGGTGCCGCGATTGGCGGGATTGTAGGTGCTGCAGGTGCCGGTAGCCCTGCACATCCGCCGCCAACCGTTCGTGTAGCATTCAGTAGCTCTTCGCACGCGCCCGCGGGCGGTGCAATATTTTGAATCCCCTGCCGTGTCCATGCACCAAGGCCATTTGGGCCGTGCGACACAATCACCGCAATAGCTGTTGACGTCCACCCAGAATTGACCCACCTGGAGGGGTAATTTTCATCCAATTTTGACCCACCTGATTTGGCTACCCTGCTTGATTTTTGAGCGGGGCAAGAGGAGTGATCACAGTGGGCTTATTGG
>WBUF01000056.1 GCA_008933825.1 Rhodocyclaceae bacterium
CCCCTTCCCCCGCCCCATGGGCGGGGGTGACCAGTCACCTCCCCCGCTTGGCGGGGGAGGATGGGAGGGGGTGCCCAGCAATTTCCCGTGCTAGCACGGGCGGCCCGGCGGAGGCGCCATGAGCCGGCAGATTCTCGGCTACGGCATTCTCCTGGCGCTGATGCTGGTGGCGCCGGCGCTGGTCTACCCGGTGCTGGTGATGAAGATCCTCTGCTTCGCGCTGTTCGCCTGCGCCTTCAACCTGCTGATCGGCTACACCGGGCTGCTGTCCTTCGGCCACGCCGTCTTCCTCGGCACGGCCGGCTACGTCGCCGGGCACAGCATCAAGGTGTGGGGCTTTCCGCCGGAACTCGGCCTGGTCTTCGCTGCACTGGCTGCGGCGGGGCTGGGCTGGGTGATCGGCAGCCTGGCCATCCGCCGCTCGGGTATCTATTTCGCCATGATCACCCTGGCGCTGGCGCAGATGGTGTACTTCCTCTTCCTGCAGGCGCCGTTCACCGGCGGCGAGGACGGGCTGCAGGACGTGCCGCGGGGAAAGCTGCTCGGCGTGATCGACCTTGCCGACGACTACAACCTGTACTACTTCGTGCTGGCGATCTTCGTCTTCGCCTTCTGGCTGATCCACCGCACCATCCACTCGCCCTTCGGCCAGGTGCTGAAGGCGATCCGCGAGAACGAGGCGCGCGCCATCTCGCTCGGCTACGACGTGGCCAAGTACAAGCTGCTGGCTTTCGTGCTTTCCGCCGGGCTGGCCGGGCTGGCCGGCGCCACCAAGACCCTGGTGTTCCGCTTCGCCACGCTGACTGACGCCCACTGGCACACTTCGGGCGAGGTGGTGCTGATGACGCTGCTGGGCGGCATGGGCACGGTGTTCGGCCCGGTGGTCGGCGCCGCCACCATCGTCACCTTGCAGAACGAACTGGCCGACAAGGTCGGCTCGCTCGTCACCGTCATCATGGGGGTAATCTTCGTCGTCTGCGTGCTGGCCTTCCGCCGCGGCATCGTCGGCGAGCTGGGGGCCCTTTACAAGAAGATGACCGGCTCGCGTTAGCGAGCTATTCTGTCGGCGATCCAGCGCTTCATCTCGTCCATGTCGGCGTCGAACTTGCCGCAACTCATCAGGCTCAGGCCGAACACGTAGGCATAGAGCAGCAGGCTGCGGCTGGAGGCCTCCAGTTCGGACATGCCGCGTGCCATGAAGCCCCTGCGGCCGAATTCCAGGCGGGCGGCGTCGACTTCTTCCACCACCGCGGCGGCGGCGGCATCGCGCCGTGCCCAGTCGCGCATGGCGATCTCGATCAGCATGCCCTTGCGGTTGCGGTTGGCGCTGTAGATATCGATGACGTGGTAGGCGCGCGGCAGCTCCTCGCCGGGCACGGCGCGCGTCTGCATCTGGATGTCGCGGATGCGGCCGTCCTTCCAGGTTTCCAGCACGGTGTCGAGCAGGTCGCGGCGGTCCTTGAAGTGCCAGTAGAAGCTGCCCTTGGTGACGCCCAGGCGCTTCGCCAGCACCTCGACGCGGATGCCGTCAAGGCCTTTCCCGGCCAGGATGTCCAGCGCCGCCTTGACCCAGGCGGCGCGGTCCAGTTGCTGTCGATTCGGCTCGGGTTTGGCCATTGTCGTCGGGCGTATTGAAAAGACCGGAAGCTTGCGTTAGGATAGCGCATTCCATACGCTACCGTATGGAAGAATTCTGCCGGCTATGACCGGCCGTGTCAAACCCTCCGGCGCGGTGCCATAATTCGCCGCAGGAGAGCGTACGGATTTTGCAAAAAGGAGAACAGGTTTGAAGATCCTCGTACCGGTCAAGCGCGTGGTTGACTACAACGTCAAGGTGCGCGTCAAGGGCGACGGTTCCGGCGTCGACCTCGCCAACGTCAAGATGTCCATGAACCCCTTCGACGAGATCGCCGTCGAGGAGGCCGTGCGCCTGAAGGAAGCCGGCATCGCCACCGAGGTGGTGGCCGTCTCCTGCGGCGTCGCCGCCTGCCAGGAGACCCTGCGCACCGCACTGGCCATCGGCGCCGACCGCGCCATCCTGGTCGAGAGCGACGCGGAATTGCAGCCGCTGGCGGTGGCCAAGCTGATGCAGGCCGTCGCTGCCAAGGAGGGCCCGCAGCTCGTCATCTTCGGCAAGCAGGCCATCGACGACGACGCCAACCAGACCGGCCAGATGTTCGCCGCCCTGATGAGCTGGCCGCAGGCCACCTTTGCCTCGAAGGTCGTCATCGCCGAAGGCAAGGCCACCGTGACACGCGAGATCGACGGCGGCCTCGAGACCGTCGAGCTCACGCTGCCGGCGGTGGTGACCACCGACCTGCGCCTGAACGAGCCGCGCTACGCCACGCTGCCCAACATCATGAAGGCCAAGAAGAAGCCGCTCGACACGTGCAAGCCGGCCGATCTCGGCGTCGACGTCGCGCCGCGCCTGACCACCCTGAAGGTCGCCGAGCCGCCGAAGCGCGCCGGCGGCACCAAGGTGGCCGACGTCAAGCAGCTGGTCGACAAACTCAAGAACGAAGCGAAGGTGATCTGATGGCCATTCTCGTTATCGCCGAACACGACAACGCGTCGCTGAAAGCGGCGACGCTCAACACCCTGTCCGCCGCGAAGAAACTCGGCGGCGAAATCCATGTGCTGGTGGCAGGCCGGGGCTGCGCCGCCGCCGCCCAGGCAGCGGCACAGCTCGACGGCGTCGCCAAGGTGCGCGTCGCCGACGCCGCGCCCTATGCCGACCAGCTGCCGGAGAACCTCGCCGCGCTGGTACACGCCAACGCCACCGGCTACACCCACATCCTGGCGCCGGCCTCCACCTTCGGCAAGAACGTGCTGCCGCGCGTGGCGGCGTTGCTCGACGTGGCGCAGATCTCGGATATCGTCGCCGTCGAGTCCGCCGACACCTTCGTGCGCCCGATCTATGCCGGCAACGCGCTGGCGACGGTCAAGAGCGCCGATGCCGTAAAGGTCATCACCGTGCGCGGCACCGCCTTCGAGGCGGCCGGAGTCAACCCAAATGCAGGCGGCTCGGCCGCCGTCGAGTCGCTGGCGGCGGGCGCCGACCTCGGCGTCTCCAAGCTGGTCGGCCGCGAGCTGACCAAAAGCGCACGGCCCGAGCTGGGTGCGGCGAAGATCATCGTCTCCGGCGGCCGCGGCATGGGCAACGGCGAGAACTACCGCAGCGTGCTCGAGCCGCTCGCCGACAAGCTCGGCGCCGCGCTCGGCGCCTCGCGCGCGGCGGTCGACGCCGGCTTCGTGCCGAACGACTACCAGGTCGGCCAGACCGGCAAGATCGTCGCGCCGGAGCTCTACATCGCCGTCGGCATCTCGGGCGCCATCCAGCACCTGGCCGGCATGAAGGACAGCAAGGTGATCGTCGCCATCAACAAGGATCCCGAGGCGCCGATCTTCCAGGTGGCCGACTTCGGCCTGGTGGCCGACCTGTTTCTGGCTGTCCCGGAGCTGGTGGCCGAGTTGGGCTGATCGCTGCGAACCATTGGGAGAAACTCATGAGCACCTATTCGGCACCCCTGCGCGACATGCACTTCGTCCTGCGCGAGCTGGCTGGCATCGCGCAGGTTGGCCAGTTGCCCGGCTATGAAGAGGCCACGCCGGACACCGTAGACGCGATTCTCGATGAAGCCGCCAAATTCGCTTCCGGCGTTCTGGCGCCGCTGAACGCTTCCGGCGACCAGGAAGGGGCCGTCTGGCGCGACAGCAACGTCACCATGCCGGCCGGTTTCAAGGAGGCCTATCGCCAGTTCATCGAAAACGGCTGGAACGGCATCGGCGCCGAGCCTGAGTATGGCGGCCAGGGCATGCCCTATACCGTGGTGGCGGCCGTCAACGAGATGTGGAAAGCCTCCAACATGGCCTTTTCGCTCTGTCCGCTGCTCACCACCGGCGCCATCGAGGCGATCACCCTGAACGGCTCGCCCGAGTTGAAGGCCGCCTACCTGCCGAAGATGATCGAGGGCAGTTGGACCGGCACCATGAACCTGACCGAGCCGCAGGCCGGTTCCGACCTGGCGCTGGTGCGCGCCCGTGCCGTGCCGCAGGGAGATGGCAGCTACAAGATATTCGGTCAGAAGATATTCATCACCTACGGTGAGCACGACATGACGAATAACATCATTCACCTGGTGCTGGCGCGCACGCCGGACGCGCCGGAAGGGGTGAAGGGCATCTCGCTGTTCGTCGTGCCGAAGTTCATCCTGAATGCCGACGGCACGCCGGGCGCGCGCAACGACGTGCGCTGTGTCTCCATCGAGCACAAGCTGGGTATTCACGCCAGCCCGACCTGCGTCATGGCCTACGGCGACAGCGGCGGCGCCACCGGCTATCTCGTCGGAAAGGAGAACGAGGGCCTCAAGTACATGTTTGTCATGATGAACGCGGCGCGTTTCGCCGTCGGCCTGGAGGGCGTGGCGATCGCCGAGCGCGCTTACCAGCAGGCACTGCAGTACGCCCGCGATCGCATCCAGGGGCGCGACCTGGCGGACGGCTCCGGCCCGGTGCCGATCGTCCGCCATCCGGACATCCGCCGCATGCTGATGCTGATGAAGGCACAGACCGAGGCGATGCGCGCGCTGGCCTATGTCGTGGCGGCCGCCCATGATGCCGCCCGTCGCCACCCGGATGCGGAGGAGCGCAAGCGCAACCTGGCTTTCGTCGAATTCATGATTCCCATCGTCAAGGGCTGGAGCACCGAAACCGGCATCGATGTCGCCTCGCTCGGCATCCAGATTCACGGCGGCATGGGCTTCATCGAGGAGACCGGCGCCGCGCAGCATTGGCGCGATGCGCGCATCACCACCATCTACGAAGGCACCACGGGAATCCAGGCCATGGATCTGATCGGGCGCAAGATCGTGCGCGACGGCGGCGCAACCCTCAAGTCGGTGCTCGCGGCCATGCAGCAGACAGCGGCACAGCTGGGACAGGCGCAAGGCAAGGACTTCGCAGCCATCCAGGCCGGCTTTGCACGAGCCCTGCAGTCATTTACCGATGCAGCCCTTTACGTCGGCGGCAATGTGCAGAAGGACATCAAGGGGGTCTTCGCCGGCGCGGTGCCGTTCCTCAAGCTGGCCGGCATCGTCTGCGGCGGCTGGCAGATGGCCCGCGCCGCGCTGGCGGCCGAGGAGAAGCTGGCGGCTGGCGGTGGCGATACGGGCTTCTATCAAACAAAGATCGCCACGGCGCGCTTTTTTGCCGAGCACTTGCTGTCGCAGGCGCCGGGTCTGGCCGCCACGATGATCAAGGGCGGCGCCAGCACCCTGGCCGTTCCGGAGGAGTTCCTCTGAGCATGCCTGCCTGATTGAAGTGCGGGACGGGGTGGCCAAACCGCCCCTTTTTTTGTGTGTAATTTCCGCCCGCTTTCTGCAGCAAACCGCGGATTCGACAGCGCTTTATTTATGCTGCCGTTGGCACTGTCGTGGTTTTGAGACAGTTGCGCAACTATTTTCACTGTGCTATCAATCACATAAGCCGTGAGTCCGCACGGCGGTTCATGAGGCCTCATGGCTCGAAGGCCTCAAGAAACAATGATCCGATGCCGTTAAGGCGATTGGATCTCTGAATCTGAAAAGGGCAAACCCAGCGAAAGTTGGGGGCGCAAAACAACCGGTCTAAGGGACTTCCCGGCTCATGGAAGTTCTATGGCAGCGGAGTTGCCAGATAGGAGGCGCAGTGAAACGAGCCTTGTGTTCTGTCAAAGCAATGCCGGCGTGTTCCGCCCGGCCTGCAACTTCGCGCCATCCCCGTCCGACCCGTTGTCCGCGCCTTTGCTTCACCGGGGTTTGCCTGGCGGCGGCTGCCATTTCGGCAGCGGCCTGACTGACGTCCGCCGCGCACGGCGCGGCGTGATTGCGAATGGAGGCGAACATGGCTGCGAGCGCACTGAACAATGTCGTCAACCTGAACGAGCGGCGCCCGCCGAGCGCGGCGGAATCCAGCCGCATGCTCAACGACTGCCGCGAACTGGCAATGAAGCGGCTCACCGGCTCGCTGCGCGAGATGCTCGGCGACATCGAGGAAGATCTGTTCCGCATGGCCGAGTCGAGCTACGACCGCGAGATGCAAAACCTGTATCTCGAGGTGCGCGGCAAGGCCAAGGAGAAATGGCCGAAGGTCGAGGTCGCCTTTTCACGGCATTTCGTCGATGTCTTCAACCACAAGATGCGCGGCGAAATGGATACCGCCATGAAGACGCTGGCCGCCTCGACGCAGGAACTGCGCCTGGTCGAGGAGGACGACCTGGCCGAAAGCATCGCCACACAGGAGCTGGCAGCCCGCCTTCGCGAGCAGAACGAGGACGAGTGGTCGCTGCTCGGCGAGCGCGTCGCCCTGCTGCTCGGCCGCAGCGAGCTGAAGGACGAGGAAAACCCGATCAGCCCGCATGCCGTCTGCGATGCGCTGAAACGCGCCTGCGACGAAATCGAGAGCAGCGTCAGGATCAAGCTGGTGCTGCTCAAGCAGGTCGAGCAGCATGTCTCGCGCGCCCTGCATGGCATCTATGCCGACCTCAACAGCGAGATGGTGCGCTGGAATGTCCTGCCGGAGCTGCGCTCGGCCTACAGGCGGCCGGTCAATTACCCTGCGGCGCCGCCTCAGGCGGCCAGGGCGGAGGGCATTCCGCCACAGCCGTCGCGCTCCGAGGAGGCGGGCGGTGACCTGCTGGCCTTCCTGCACCAGATGATGCAGGTGCCTCGGCGCGGCCAGCCGCAGCAGCCGGCGCAGCAGGGCGCCGTCCCGCAGGGACTGACTTCTGTCCCGGATTCGATACCCGCGCCGGACAGCCGGCAGGTGCAGTTCATAGACTCGCTGACCGAGATGCAGCGGCTCAGCACGCTGATGAACGAGAAGGGACGCGTCGATGGACTGCCCGATCTCGGCCAGGCGATGGGCACGATGAATGTCCTGCACCAGATCCGGGCGAACGGGGCGAGCCAGGGCATCGGCCAGCTCGATGCCATCACCATCGACATCGTCGCCATGCTGTTCGACTTCATCTTCGACGATGCGAAGATTCCCGATGCGATCAAGGCGCTGGTGGGGCGGCTGCAGATCCCCGTGCTGAAGGTGGCGATGCTCGACAAGGGCTTCTTCTCCAGCAAGGCTCACCCGGCGCGCCGCCTGCTCGACGGCATTTCCCGCGCCGCACTGGCCTGGGGCGACGCGGTCGACCAGGACGATCCGCTGTTCAAGGAAATCGCCTTCATCGTCGATCGCATCCAGAGCGATTTCGAGCGCGACGTGGCCGTCTTCGGCGATGCGCTCAACCTGCTCAATGCGGTGCTGGCCGAGCGGGATGCCCTGGCCGAGGACATGGCGGAGCGTTCGGCCGAGATCATGCGCCGGCGCGAGACCGAGGAGATTGCCTGGATCGTCGCCGGCGAGGCGGTCATGCGGCGGCTGTCTTCGGGTGTGCCGCAGGGCGTCCGGCGCTTCCTGCTCGATCACTGGCAGCATGTTCTCAAGGAGCTGCACATCCGGCATGGCGAGGAGCATCACGCCTACCTCAGCGCCACCGCCATGATGGATGACCTGATCTGGAGCGTGTCTCCGAAGACGGGCAGCGACGAGCGCAAGCAGCTGGTGAACACCCTTCCCGGGCTGCTGCGCGCCATGCATCATGGCCTGGACGTGGTCAATGTGCCGGAGGACGTGCGCGCCCGTTTCCTCGACGAGCTGGTCGCCCTGCATTCGGCGGCGGTCAAGGCCGGCCTGGGCGGCGCCGAGGCGCTGGCTGCGCTGCCCGAGCTGGAGCCGGACGAGGCGACAACGGCCGGGCCGGCAGCGCAATACAGCGTCAATCCCGAGGGTGAGCTGTTCATCACGCGCATTTCGGAGAACGACGTGCAGATCGAGGAGGTGGCCCTCGTCGGCGCCGCGCCATCGGCGGCCACGGCCGGGGACGCCTGCATGCAGCAGGTCTCGGCGCTCGGCCGTGGCGACTGGGTGGAGTTCCGCCAGGACGAGGGCCAGAGCGTGCGCGCGCGCCTGTCCTGGGTCAGTCCGCAGCGGGGCCTGTTCCTGTTTACCAATCCGCGCTCGCCGCGCGCCACCTCGATCTCGCAGGAGGCGCTGGCCTACCAGTTCAGGACCGGACTCGCACGGATCGTGACGGAGATGCCGATGTTCGAGCGCGCCGTGAATGGCGTACTCGAAAGCCTCAGCGTGAATTGAGCCGCCAGGGCAGGCGGGGTCCTTGCGGGAAAGTCGTCGGGGGCGATGGAGCTTACATGTTCGGGTAAACAGGCCCTTCCCCGCCCTGCGGCACGACCCAGGTGATGTTCTGCGTCGGGTCCTTGATGTCGCAGGTCTTGCAGTGCACGCAGTTCTGCGCGTTGATCTGCAGGCGCGGGTTGGTGCCGTCGGCATCGCGCACGATCTCGTATACCCCGGCCGGGCAGTAGCGCTGCTCGGGGGCGTCGTAGAGGGCGAGGTTCACCCGGACCGGCACGCTCTCGTCCTTCAGCCGCAGGTGGCAGGGCTGGTTCTCCTCGTGGTTGGTGTTCGACAGGAACACCGAGGAGAGCCGGTCGAAGGTGATCACGCCGTCGGGCTTCGGATAGTCGATGGGCCGGCAACCCGCCGCCGGCCTCAGTTTCAAGTGGTCGGCCGTCAGGCGCAGCGTCCATGGCGCCTTGCCGCGGAAAACTTGCTGGTCGATGCCGAACATCAATGACCCCAGCCACAGCCCCTTGCTCATCCACGGCTTGAAGTTGCGCGTGCGGTGCAGTTCCTCGAAGAGCCACGACTCGCGGAATTTCTGCGGATAGGCGGTCAGCTCGTCGGCGGCGCGGCCGGCGGCGAGCGCCTCCGCCAGCGCCTCGGCGGCGAGCATGCCGCTCTTGATGGCCGAGTGCGAGCCCTTGATGCGCGCGGCGTTGAGGAAGCCTGCGTCGTCGCCGATCAGCGCGCCGCCCGGGAAGATCAGTTTCGGCAATGCCTGCAGGCCGCCGGCGGCGAGCGCGCGCGCGCCGTAGGCGATGCGCTTGCCGCCCTCGAGGAAGGGCTTCACCAGCGGATGCAGCTTGTAGCGCTGGAACTCCTCGAAGGGCGAGAGGTAGGGATTGCTGTAGGCGAGGCCGACGACGTAGCCGATCGACACCAGGTTGCCTTCGAGGTGGTAGACGAAGCCGCCGCCGTAGGTGTCCGGCTGCATCGGCCAGCCGCCGGTGTGCATCACCAGGCCCTTGACGTGACGTTCCGGCTTGATCTCCCACAGTTCCTTGATGCCGATGCCATAGACCTGCGGGTCGGCACCGTTGCGCAGATTGAATTTCGCCTCGAGCTGCTTGCCGAGGTGGCCGCGGCAGCCCTCGGCGAAAAGCGTGTATTTGCCGAGCAGTTCCATGCCGGGCTGGAAGGCGTCCGTCGGCTGGCCGTCGCGGCCGACGCCCATGTCGCCGGTGGCCACGCCCTTCACCGAGCCAGCTTCGTTGTAGAGCACCTCGGCGCCGGCGAAGCCCGGGTAGATCTCGACGCCGAGCGCCTCGGCCTGGCCCGCCAGCCAGCGGCAGACGTTGCCCAGGCTGACGATGTAGTTGCCGTGGTTGAGGAAGCAGCCGGGCAGCAGGGCGTTGGGTACCTTGAGGCCGCCCGTCTCGGAGAGGATGATGAAGCGGTCCTCCGACACCGGGGTGTCGAGTGGCGCGCCCTTGTCCTGCCAGTCGGGGATCAACTCGTTCAAGGCCCGCGGGTCCATCACGGCGCCGGAGAGGATGTGCGCGCCGACCTCGGCGCCCTTCTCGATCAGGCAGACATTGATGCCGGCGTCGATCTGCTTGAGCCGGATCGCTGCGGCGAGGCCGGCCGGGCCGCCGCCGACGATGACGACATCGAATTCCATGGATTCGCGCTGCATGCTGTTCACCGGGATTTTGTATATGGTTGCTGCGGTCGCCATTATAATTCGGTTTTCCAGACCAACTTTGTCCGAGATGGAACAGAAGCGCAAGCTGATATACACCACGGTGCTGCCCGTCCGCTGGGGCGACATGGACGCCATGAATCACGTCAACAACACCGTCTATTTCCGCTACATGGAACAGGCGCGCATCGAATGGCTTGAGTCGCTCGGCTATGCCACCGGGCAGCGCAACGACGAAGGCCCGGTGATCGTCAATGCCAGCTGCACCTTTCTCGTGCCGCTGACCTATCCGGGCAGCGTCGAGGTGCGCATGTTCGCCGGCCAGCCGGGCCGCAGCAGCCTGCCGACGCATTACGAGTTGCGCCTGGCGGGCGAGGACACTCTGTACGCTCACGGCGATGCCAAGATGGTCTGGATCAATCCCGCCAGCGGCCGCTCCATTCCGCTGCCCGAAAACATGAGGCGCCCAGCCGCAGACCAGTCCTTATGAACGCCAACAAGCCACTCTGGAAACCCTCGAAGCAACGCATCGCTTCGGCCAACCTGACCGCCTTCATGCGTGCCGCCGCGCGGCGCGGGGGGGCGGAATTCGCCGATTTCGACACGCTGCATCGCTGGTCGGTGACCCACCCCGAGCAGTTCTGGACCACCCTGTGGGACTTCGCCGGGGTAGTGGCGGACAAGCGCGGCGAGCGCGTGCTGGTGGACGCCAACCGGATGCCCGGCGCGCAGTGGTTCCCCGATGCGCGGCTGAACTTCGCCGAGAACCTTCTCCGCAGTCAGGACGGCACCGATGCCCTGGTGTTCTGGGGCGAGGACAAGGTGCGGCATCGCGTCAGCCACGCCGAGCTGTACCGCGCCGTGGCGCAGACCGCCGCAGCGCTGCGTGCCATGGGCGTCAAGCAGGGCGATCGCGTTGCGGCGTATATGCCCAATCACCCCGCAACCGTCGTGGCGATGCTGGCCGCGGCCTCGGTCGGCGCCGTTTTCTCCTCGGCCTCGCCGGATTTCGGCGTGCAGGGCGTGCTCGACCGCTTCGGCCAGATCGAGCCGAAGGTGCTGTTCGCCTGCGACGGCTATTACTACAACGGCAAGGCGATCGACTGCCTGGGCAAGGTGTCCGAGATCGCCGCAAGGATGCCCTCGATCGAGCGCGTCGTGATCGTGCCCTATGCCGGCGGTCGCGCGGCCGAGGCGAGGCACGGCACGACGCTGGCGGAATTCCTGGCGCCCTTCGCCGGCGAGACGGCCATTCGCTTCGCGCAGTTGCCCTTCGACCATCCGCTCTACATCCTCTATTCCTCGGGCACCACCGGCGTGCCGAAGTGCATCGTGCACAGCACCGGCGGCACGCTGCTGCAGCACCTGAAGGAGCACAAGCTGCACGGCGACGTGAAGCCTGGCGACCGACTGTTCTACTTCACCACCTGCGGCTGGATGATGTGGAACTGGCTCGTCTCCGGCCTTGCTTCGGGGGCGGCGCTGCTGCTCTACGACGGCTCGCCCTTCGTCGGCCGCGGCAACATCCTCTTCGACTTTGCCGAGGCCGAGGGCATGACCCACTTCGGTACCTCGGCCAAGTTCATCGACGCCATCGCCAAGATCAACCTGGCGCCGATGAAAACCCATGATCTCGGCGCGCTGCGCACCGTCTTCTCCACCGGCAGCCCGCTGGTGCCGGAAGCCTTCGAGTACGTGTATGCCAGCATCAAGCGCGATGTGCAACTCGCCTCGATCTCTGGCGGCACCGACATCATTTCCTGCTTCGTCCTCGGCAATCCGCTCGGCCCGGTGCGACGCGGCGAGATCCAGTGCCGCGGCCTCGGCATGGCGGTCGAGGTGTTCGACGAGGCCGGCCGGCCGGTGCATCAGGCCAAGGGCGAACTCGTATGCATCAAGCCCTTTCCCTCGATGCCGGCCGGTTTCTGGAACGACCCCGACGGGAAGAAGTACCGCGCCGCCTACTTCGATCGCTTCGACAACATCTGGTGCCACGGCGATTTCATCGAAGAGACCGCCCACGGCGGTTTCGTCATCTATGGCCGCTCGGACGCCACGCTGAACCCCGGCGGCGTGCGCATCGGCACGGCGGAAATCTATCGCCAGGTGGAGAAGCTTGACGAGGTTCTGGAATCCCTCGTCATCGGCCAGGATTGGGAGAAGGACACCCGCGTCGTCCTCTTCGTCAAGCTGCGCGAGGGGCGAGTGCTCGACGACGCGCTGGCGAAGCGCATCAAGGAGGTTATCCGCGAGAACACCACGCCGCGCCATGTACCGGCGAAGATCCTCCAGGTCGGCGACATCCCGCGCACCAAGAGCAACAAGATCGTCGAACTCGCCGTGCGCAATGTCGTGCATGGAGAGCCGGTAAAGAATGTCGAGGCGCTGGCCAACCCCGAGGCGCTCGACTGGTTCCGCAACCGTATCGAGCTGCAAACCTGAACGCTTCCAACGCAGAGATCGCAGAGACGCAGAGGACACAGAGATGAAAACACCCTGTCTTTGCCGTTCTCTGCGCACTCTGCGCCTCCGCGTTCTCTGCGTCGAAAGAGGTTATTCCCCATGCTGATGAACCGCGGCCAATCCGTCCTCCTCGTGGTGGACATCCAGGAGCGCCTGCTGCCGCACATCCACGAGGGCGCGGCGGTGCTCGACCACGCCGTCTGGCTGGTCAAGGTGGCGCGGCGCCTCGGCGTGCCGGTGATGCTCTCGGAGCAGTATCCGAAGGGCATCGGCCCCACGGTCGCCGTGCTGCGGGGACTGACTTCTCCAGAGGATATCGCTGAGAAGCTGCATTTTTCCTGCGTCGCGGCGAGGTGCCTCGAACGACTGCCGGGAGCCGCCCGCCCGCAGGTGGTGGTGGTGGGCACCGAGTCGCATGTCTGCGTGCTGCAGACCGTGCTCGATTTGCGCGCGCAGGGAAAGGACGTTTTTGTCGTCGCCGAGGCGGTCGGTTCGCGCCGGCCATCGGACAAGGAGCTGGCCCTGGCCCGCATGCGCGCCCAGGGCGTCGAGATCGTTTCGCGCGAGATGGTCGCCTTCGAGTGGCTGAAGCAGGCCGGCACCAATGAATTCCGCGAAATCAGCCGGGAATTCCTCAAGTAATTTCTCAAGTAGCTTTTCCGCAGATTTCCCGGCGTTTTCGTTGAGCGGCAGGAAAGATTCGGCTATCATTTGGCTTTCCTGCAGACGTAGTCCAAATGACCAAGTACGTCTTCGTTACAGGCGGTGTCGTGTCCTCTCTGGGCAAGGGCATCGCCGCCGCCTCCCTCGGCGCCATCCTCGAATCCCGCGGCATCAAGGTCACCCACCTCAAGCTCGACCCCTACATCAACGTCGATCCCGGCACGATGAGCCCCTTCCAGCACGGCGAGGTGTTCGTCACCGAGGACGGCGCGGAGACCGACCTCGACCTCGGCCACTACGAGCGCTTCACGCGCGCCAAGATGGGCAAGCGCAACAACTTCACCACCGGCCAGATCTACGAGTCGGTGATCAAGAAGGAGCGTCGCGGCGACTACCTTGGCCGCACCGTGCAGGTCATCCCGCACATCACCGACGAGATCAAAGTACACGTAAAGAACGGCGCCCAGGGTGCCGACGTCGCCATCGTCGAGGTCGGCGGCACGGTGGGCGACATCGAGTCGCTGCCTTTCCTGGAAGCGATCCGCCAGATGGGCATCGAGGAGGGCCGCCAGAACACCTGCTTCATCCACCTCACCCTGCTGCCCTGGATCGCCACCGCCGGCGAGTTGAAAACCAAGCCGACGCAGCACTCGGTCAAGGAGCTGCGCGAGATCGGCATCCAGCCCGACGTGCTGCTGTGCCGCGCCGACCGCCCGGTGCCGGACGACGAGCGACGCAAGATCGCCCTGTTCACCAACGTGGCGCCAGAGGCGGTGATCTCGGTGGTCGATTCCGACAGCATCTACAAGATCCCGGCCATGCTGCACGACCAGATGCTCGACGAGATCGTCTGCCACAAGCTGAACATCCTGGCGCGCGCGGCCGACCTCTCGGTGTGGAACAAGCTGATCGATGCGCTGGAGCACCCGGAGCGCACGGTGGACATTGCCTTCGTCGGCAAGTACGTCGACCTCACCGAGTCCTACAAGTCGCTGTCGGAGGCCCTGGTGCATGCCGGCATCCACACGCGCAGCCGCATCAACATCCATTACCTGGATTCGGAAGTCATCGAGCGCGAGGGCACCGCGGCGCTGGCCGGCATGGATGCCATCCTCGTGCCGGGCGGCTTCGGCAAGCGCGGCGTCGAGGGCAAGATCGCCGCCATCCGCCATGCCCGCGAAAACAAGGTGCCGTATCTGGGCATCTGCCTAGGCATGCAGCTCGCCGTGATCGAGTTCGCCCGCGATGTCGCCGGCATGGAAGGCGCGCACAGCACCGAGTTCGATCCCGACACGCCGCACCCTGTCATCGCCCTCATTACCGAGTGGCGCGACCGCGAGGGCCGGGTGGAGAAGCGCGAGGCCGGCGCCGACCTCGGCGGCACCATGCGCCTCGGCGGGCAGACCTGCGCGCTGGCGGCCGATTCGCTGGCGCGGAAGGTTTACGGCGCCGACACCATCGTCGAGCGGCATCGCCACCGCTACGAGGTGAACAACATCTACCTCAACCGGCTGCAGCAGGCCGGCCTCAAGGTGAGCGGCAAGTCCGAGGATGGCCGCCTGTGCGAGATGGTGGAACTGCCGAGAGAGGGCATAAATGCGCACCCCTGGTTCATCGGCTGCCAGTTCCATCCCGAATTCACGTCCTCGCCGCGCGCCGGGCATCCGCTGTTCTCCGCCTTCGTGCGCGCCGCCCTGGCGCACCAGGAGAGCGGCAAGGATTCCCCGGTGACGCCGATCCGGCAGGCGGCGTCGTGAAGCTTTGCGGTTTTGAAGTCGGCCTGGAGCATCCGCTGTTCCTGATCGCCGGCCCCTGCGTCATCGAGTCGCGCGAGCTGGCCATCGACGTCGCCGGCCGGTTGAAGGAGATTTGCGCCGGCCTGGGCATGCCCTTCATCTTCAAGTCCTCCTACGACAAGGCCAACCGCAGCTCGGGCAAGTCCTACCGCGGCCTCGGCATGGAGAAGGGCCTGGAGATTCTCGCCGAGGTGAAGAAGACCGTCGGCGTGCCGGTGCTGACCGACGTGCATGACCAGTCGGAGATCGCCGCCGCTGCTGCCGTGGTCGACGTGCTGCAGACGCCGGCCTTCCTCTGCCGGCAAACCGATTTCATCCAGGCCGTCGCCGCCTTGGGCAAGCCGGCCAACATCAAGAAGGGCCAGTTCCTCGCCCCGCAGGACATGAAGCACGTCGTCGCCAAGGCCAAGGAAGCCAACAAGGGGGCCGATACCATCATGGTCTGCGAACGCGGCGCCTCCTTCGGCTACAACAACCTCGTCTCCGACATGCGCAGCCTGGCCATCCTGCGCGAGACCGGATGCCCGGTGGTCTACGACGCCACGCACTCGGTGCAGTTGCCGGGCGGGCAGGGTGCTTCGAGCGGCGGCCAGCGCGAGTTCGTGCCGGTGCTGGCGCGGGCGGCGGTCGCCGTCGGCGTGGCAGGCCTGTTCATGGAGACCCATCCTAATCCGGAGCAGGCGTTGTCCGACGGCCCGAATTCCTGGCCGCTGGGAAAAATGAAGGCGTTGCTGGAGAACCTGCGCGACATCGATGCGCTGGTGAAGAAGCAAGGCTTCGCGGAGATGGCATGAGCAAGGCCTACATCATCGCCCAGGCCAGCGTTACCAAGCCGGAGCAGTACGAGGGCTACAAGGCGCTGGCCGGTGCCGCCGTGGCGAAATACGGCGGCAGGTACGTCGTGCGCGGCGGTGCCACGCACCTGCTCGAAGGCGACTGGGCGCCGCCGCGCCTGGTCATCCTCGAGTTCGACTCCGTCGAGCAGGCGCAGCGCTTCTACGATTCGCCGGAGTACCGCGCTGCGCGCGAACAGCGCAAGGGTGCTGCGCAAATGAACATGCTTGTTGTCGAAGGTCTTTAGAGGGAGCAAGAAAAATGAGCGCAATCGTTGATGTCGTCGCCCGCGAGATCCTGGACTCGCGCGGCAATCCCACCGTCGAGGCCGACGTCCTGCTCGAGTCGGGCATCATGGGCCGCGCCGCCGTGCCCTCGGGCGCCTCCACCGGCTCGCGCGAGGCCATCGAACTGCGCGACGGCGACGCCGGGCGCTACCTCGGCAAGGGCGTCCTGCAGGCCGTCGAGAACGTGAACACCGAGATCTCGGAGGCCATCATCGGGCTGGATGCCGAGGAGCAGGCCTTCATCGACAAGACCCTCATCGAGCTCGACGGCACCGACAACAAGTCGCGCCTCGGCGCCAACGCCATGCTGGCCGTCTCGATGGCGGTGGCCAAAGCGGCGGCGGAGGAGGCAGGGCTGCCGCTCTACCGCTACTTCGGCGGCATGGGCCCGATGCAAATGCCGGTGCCGATGATGAACGTCATCAACGGCGGCGCCCACGCCAACAACAGCCTCGACATCCAGGAATGCATGATCATGCCGGTCGGCGCGCAGAGCTTCCGCGAGGCGCTGCGCTGCGGCGCCGAAGTGTTCCACGCCCTGAAAAAGCTGCTCGACAAGCGCGGCTTCCCGACTTCCGTCGGCGACGAAGGCGGTTTCGCCCCCAACGTCTCCGGCACCGAGGAAGCGCTCAAGCTGATCCTCGAGGCCGTCGCCAAGGCCGGCTATGAGCCGGGGCAGGACGTGCTGCTGGCGCTCGACTGCGCCGCCTCCGAGTTCTACAAGGACGGCAAGTACGAACTCGCCGGCGAGAAGCTGACCCTCAGCGCCGCCCAATTCACCGACTACCTGGCGACGCTCGCCGACAAGTTCCCCATTGTCAGCATCGAGGACGGCATGGCGGAGAGCGACTGGGAAGGCTGGAAAATGCTCACCGACCGCCTGGGCCGGAAGATCCAGATCGTCGGCGACGACCTCTTCGTCACCAACACCAAGATCCTGCGCGAGGGCATCGCCCAGGGCATCGCCAACTCGATCCTAATCAAGATCAATCAGATCGGCACGCTGACCGAGACTTTCGCGGCCGTCGAGCTGGCCAAGCGCTCCGGCTACACCTCGGTCATCTCGCACCGCTCGGGCGAGACCGAGGATTCGACGATCGCCGACATTGCGGTGGGACTCAACGCGCTGCAGATCAAGACCGGCTCGCTCAGCCGTTCCGACCGCATCGCCAAGTACAACCAGCTCCTGCGCATCGAGGAGGATCTCGGCGACACGGTCAGCTACCCTGGGCGCAATGCCTTCTACAACCTGCGGAAGTAAGCGACGGCCGTGAGGTGGCCGACCCTGGTGCTGGTCATCCTCATTGCCCTGCTGCAATATCCGCTGTGGTTCGGCAAGGGCGGCTGGCTCAAGGTGTGGGACGTTGACCGTCAATTGACGGCCCAGCGCGAGGTGAACCAGAAGCTGGAAACCCGCAACGCCGCCCTCGACGCCGAGGTGCGCGACCTGAAGAGCGGCTACGAGGCCATCGAGGAGCGTGCCCGCTACGAGCTCGGCTACATCAAGCCGGACGAGGTCTTCGTCCAGGTGCCGCAGAAAAATCCCTGAAGCAGCAGGCTATTCCCGGCGTTTAGCCCGGCGCTTCTCCGTGTCGCGCAGGGATGCTTGGCGCGCCGGGCATTCCTGATCGCGCAGGCCGAGCAGGCAGGCGGTGATGAGCAGCCCGAGAAAGACGATCATCGCCAGCCCGATCGCCTCGCTGTTCACCAGCACCATGAAGGCCGGCAGCGTGCTGCAGCCGGTGAAGAAGAAAGTCGCCCAGTCCTGCATAGTCGCCTCCCTTGGATGAGGAATGCCGTTGCCTGCATTACGGCAGCCCGGCGGCGGGCTTGAGGGCTATTTGACGGCATAGCGCATGCCGCCCTGGCCGTCCGGGGTGAACACGACGATCAATTCGGCGTCGCGGTCGCAGCCGCGGAATGTCCAGGTTTCCTCCCAGTGGCCGGCGGGCTTGTCGGCTTCCTTCGGCTCGCGCGGGGGGTGGGTGAGCCGGGTGTCGATGAGTTCGGCTTGCTTGCAGTCCTTGCTGCGCTTCGCCAGCCGGGTCTGGGCGGCGGGTGCAGCCTCCTTCAGCGCTTCGCTGACCTGCTGCATCGAGGCATTGGTGTTGCCCGGCACGTGCTCCCGCACTTCCGGCTTGTCGCCGGGCCGCGCGACGAAGACGGCGTTGTAGGTCATGCGCTTGCCGCAGCGCTCGAAGACGTAGCGGTGCTGCCAGCTGCCGGCGACGGGATGGGCCTTGCCCTCGGGGAATTCGATGGCCTTGAGCAGGAACAGGTTGAGCGGCTGGATGTTGTAGGGGGTCTTGCAGTCCTGCTGCAGGCCGAGCTTCCTGTCCCACTCGCGGCCGGCTGCGTAGAGCGCGCCGATCTGCTCCTTGCCGTAGAGATAGGCGGTGAGGCGCGAGGGCTGGCGGGCGTCGCCCGGCTCGGCG
>WBUF01000057.1 GCA_008933825.1 Rhodocyclaceae bacterium
AGGACGATGCCGACAGCGCGACGTTGCTCGCGCGGGGCCGCGCCCATCTGGCCGTGGCGAGCCTGGCCGCAGCCGGCCCGCCCGCGCTGCGAATCGTGCGCCCGACCGGCGCCGGCACCTTCCCCGTCCCGTTCGGCGTCCTGGCCGCGACGGATGAACCGGCCGATCCCGCCGAGGCCGCCGCGGCCGCGGCAATCTGGGCCTTTCCCGCCGATGGCGACGAAACCCTGCCGGCGCGCGCCGAGGATTTTCTCGATCGCATCCGCCGGGACGGCACGCTGGCACGCATCGTCGATCGCTATTTCGGACACGTGAATCGCCTTGCGGCCGAAGACGTCGAGCGCTTTTTCGAAAGGATGCACAGCGTGCTGCCGCGCTACCGGCACCTCTTCATCGATGCGCAGGAAATCCACGGCCTCGACTGGCGCCTGCTCGCCGCCCTGGCCTATCAGGAATCGCACTGGGATCCGCTCGCCACGTCCTACACCAACGTGCGCGGCATGATGATGCTGACCGAGGACACCGCCGATCGCCTGCGCGTGACCGACCGGCTCGACGCGCGCCAGAGCGTTCTGGCCGGAACGCGCTATCTTGTCGAGTTGAAGGAACAGTTGCCGCCGGCAGTGGCTGAACCCGACCGCACCTGGCTGGCGCTGGCCGCCTACAACCTCGGCATGGGGCACCTGAACGGCGCGCGCTTCATCGCTGCGCTGGTCAAGCGCGATCCGGATTCCTGGTACGACATGAAACGGGTGCTGCCGCTGCTGGCAAAGCCGGAGTATTACTCACGGCTGAAGAGCGGCGCGGCGCGCGGCGGCGAGGCCGTCATCATGACGGAGAACATCCGCACCTACTACGACATCCTGCGCCGCTTCGAGAAGCCGGCGCTCAGCCCTCAGGCCCTGTCTATCCGTTCCAGCCCGCCCATCCAGGGCCGCAGCGCGGCGGGCACGTCGATGCTGCCGTCGGCGCGCTGATAGTTCTCCAGCACCGCTACCAGCGTGCGGCCGACGGCCAGCCCGGAGCCGTTCAGGGTGTGCGCGAGCTCCGGTTTCCCCTGCTCGCCGCGAAAGCGCGCCTGCATGCGCCGCGCCTGGAAGGCCTCGAAGTTGCTGCACGAGGAAATCTCACGGTAGGCGTTCTGTCCGGGCAGCCACACCTCGAGGTCGTAGGTCTTGGCCGCGGAGAAACCCATGTCGCCGGTGCACAGCGCGACGCGGCGGTAGGGCAGCTCCAGCTTCTCCAGGATGATCTCGGCGTGGCGCGTCAGTTCCTCCAGTGCGTCCCACGAATTCTCCGGACGCTCGATGCGGACGAGCTCGACCTTGTCGAACTGATGCTGGCGGATCATGCCGCGCGTGTCCTTGCCGTAGGAGCCGGCCTCGCGACGGAAGCACGGCGTGTGGCAGACGAACTTCAGCGGCAGCTGCGCCGCGTCGACGATGGCGTCGCGCACGATGTTGGTCACCGGCACTTCCGCCGTCGGGATGAGAAAGCAGCCGTCGTCCTTGACGTGAAAAAGATCCTCGTGGAATTTCGGCAGCTGGCCGGTGCCGAACAGGCTGTTGCCGTTGACGAGATACGGCGCGTAGATCTCGGTGTAGCCGTGTTCCTGCGTGTGCACGTCCAGCATGAACTGGGCGAGCGCGCGGTGCAGGCGCGCCACGGCGCCCTTCATCAGCGTGAAGCGGGCGCCGCTGATCTTCGTCGCGGCGTCGAAGTCGAGTCCGCCGAGCGCTTCGCCCAGCGCGACATGGTCCTGCACGGCGAAGTCGAACGCGCGCGGCGCGCCCCAGCGCCTGACTTCCACGTTGTCGACCTCCGACCTGCCCGCCGGCACGCTCTCGTGCGGCAGGTTGGGAATCACCGAGACGAAGGCGTTGATGCGGTTGAGCAGATCGGCGAGCGCTTCTTCGTTGCGCTTGAGCTCGTCGCCGAGGCCGGCGACCTCCTGCATCGCCGCGGCGGTGTCCTCGCCCTTGGCCTTGAGCTGGCCGATGGTCTTCGAGAGCGCGTTGCGCTTCGCCTGCAGATGCTGGGTGCGCACCTGGAGATGCTTGCGCTCGTCCTCCAGCGTCTGGAAGGCGGCCACGTCGAAGGCGGCGCCGCGGCTGGCAAGTCGCGCGGCCACTTCGGCCGGCTGGCTGCGCAGGAGTTGGATGTCGAGCATGATGGATTCCTGTCGATTGCGGCCAAATCGCCGTCCTGTGGAAACTGACTTTTACTTTTTCCCGCGCTTGCCGTCGAGCTCGCGCAGATGGGCGAGCTTCTCGGCGATCTGCGCTTCCAGGCCGCGGCCGCTCGGTTTGTACCAGCTCACCTTCGGCATGCCCTCGGGGAAATAGTCCTCGCCCGCGGCGTAGGCTTCCGGCTCGTCGTGCGCGTAGCGGTACGCGCGGCCGTAGCCCAACTCCTTCATCAGCTTGGTCGGCGCGTTCCTCAGGTGCACCGGCACCTCGCGCGAGCCGTCTTCGGCGACGAATTTGCGCGCCGAATTATACGCGACATACACGGCATTCGACTTGGCGGCGCAGGCCATGAACACCACCGCCTCGGCCAGCGCCAGCTCCCCTTCCGGCGAGCCGAGCCGCTCGTAGGTCTCGACGGCGTTGAGCGCGACTTGCAGCGCGCGCGGATCGGCGAGACCGATGTCCTCCGTCGCCATGCGCACGATGCGCCGGCCGAGGTAGAGCGGATCGGCGCCGCCGTCGAGCATGCGCGTGAGCCAGTAGAGCGAGGCGTCCGGATTCGAGCCGCGCACCGATTTGTGCAGGGCGGAGATCTGGTCGTAGAAGGCGTCGCCGCCCTTGTCGAAGCGGCGCAGGTTCTTCGCCAGCGCGCCGGCGAGAAAGTCAGCGTCCACGGCACGGCGCTGCGAGGTCGCCGCCGCCGTGTGCACGATCTCCAGTGCGTTCAGCAGGCGGCGCGCGTCGCCGTCGGCGAGCCCGACGAGACGGCGCTTCGCGGCCTCGTCGAATTCCAGCTCCGGAAAAGCCTGCGCGCTGGCGCGCTCGAAAAGTTCGCCGAGTTCGTCCTCCGTCAGACTCTTCAGCACATACACCGCGGCGCGCGAGAGCAGCGCGCCGTTCACCTCGAAGGACGGGTTCTCGGTGGTGGCGCCGATGAAAGTGATCAGGCCCTGCTCGACGTAGGGCAGAAAGGCGTCCTGCTGGGCCTTGTTGAAGCGGTGCACTTCGTCCACGAAGAGAAGGGTGTGGCGGCCGCTTTGCGCCAGCGTCAGCTCGGCGCGGCTCACCGCCTCGCGGATATCCTTGACGCCGGAGAACACCGCCGAGAGCGCGATGAACTCGGCGTCGAAGGCCTCCGCCATCAGGCGCGCCAGCGTCGTCTTGCCGACGCCGGGCGGGCCCCACAGGATCATGGAATGCGGCGTCTTCGACTCGAAGGCCAGGCGCAGCGGCTTGCCCGGGCCGAGGAGATCAGTCTGCCCGACCACCTCGTCGAACGTGCGCGGCCGCAAAAGCTCGGCGAGCGGCGCGTGCGGCTTCGCAGCGAAGAGATCGCTCACGATCACTCGCCGAGGACGTCGGCGCCCTTGGGCGGCGTGAAGCGGAACTGGGCGGCGGGCAGTTGCGGATTGCGCTCGAAGTTCTCGAAGGCGATGGTCGTCACCTGGCCGAAGCTGTCGGTCAGTTCCATCGCCCGCAGCGTGTCGCCGACGAAGCCGATGCGCAGGAACTGGAAGCCCGCATCCTGGCTCTTCGGCTGCGCGTCCACCCACTCGATGCCGTCGCTCGCGCCGCCTTCCTTCAGGTCGAAGTTCTTCTCCAGCGCGTTGTCGCCGGCGAGCAGCGCGGCCGGGCTGCTGCCCAGCGCGGCGGCGAGTTTCTTGGTGCTGACCTGGTTGAGATCGCGGTCGTAGACCCACAGCCGCTCGCCGTCGCCGACGATCAGCTGGTAGTAGGGCTTGTCGTAGGTCCAGCGGAACTTGCCCGGCCGCGAGAACATCATGCTGCCGGCGGCATTCTGCGGCTTGCGCCCGCTCTTCGACGCCACGGTCTGGATGAAGTCGGCGCGGCCGCTCTTCGTGCCCTCGACGAAGGCCTTCAGCTTGTCGAGCGCGGCGGCCTGGGCAACCGTCGAAAACAAAACACCACTCACCACAGAGACACAGAGACACAGAGATTTACCTGTATGCATTTCTCTGTGCCTCTGTGTCTCTGTGGTTAAGGGTGTTGGTCTTCATCAGCTCTCCCGCGCCGGAACGACCACCTCGCGGTTGCCGTTGGCGCCCATCGGGGAAACCAGGCCGGAGCGCTCCATCTGTTCGATGAGCCGCGCTGCGCGGTTGTAGCCGATGCGCAGGTGGCGCTGCACCAGGGAGATCGACGGGCGGCGCGTCTTCAGCACGACCTCCACGGCCTGGTCGTAGAGCGGGTCGGCCTCGCCCTCCGGCCCGCCGCCCTCGCCGCCCTGGCCCTCGCCCGCATCGCCTTCCGGCGCATCGAGGATGCCCTCGACGTACTCCGGCTGGCCGGCCTTCTTCAGGTAGTCGACCACCGCATGCACCTCGCTGTCGGCGACGAAGGCGCCGTGCACCCGCACCGGCACGCCGCTGCCCGGCGCCAGATACAGCATGTCGCCCTGCCCCAGCAGCGCCTCGGCGCCCATCTGGTCGAGGATGGTGCGCGAGTCGATCTTGCTGGAGACCTGGAAGGAGATGCGCGTCGGGATGTTGGCCTTGATCAGGCCGGTGATAACGTCCACCGACGGCCTTTGGGTGGCCAGCACCAGGTGGATGCCCGCGGCGCGCGCCTTCTGCGCCAGGCGGGCAATCAGCTCCTCGACCTTCTTGCCGGCCACCATCATCAGGTCGGCCAGCTCGTCGATGATCACCACCACGTAGGGCAGCGCCGTCAGCGGCTCGGGGCTCTCCGGCGTGAGCGAGAAGGGGCTGGGGATCGATGCGCCGGCCTTGGCGGCGTCCTTGATCTTGCCGTTGTAGCCGGCGAGGTTGCGCACGCCGAGCGCCGACATGAAGCGGTAGCGGCGGTCCATCTCGGCGACGCACCACTGCAGGGCGTTGGCGGCCTGCTTCATGTCGGTCACCACCGGCGCCAGCAGGTGCGGGATGCCCTCGTACACCGACAGTTCCAGCATCTTCGGATCGACCAGGATCAGCCGCACCTCGGCCGGTTCGGACTTGTAGACCAGCGAGAGAATCATGGCATTGATGCCGACCGACTTGCCCGAGCCCGTGGTGCCGGCCACCAGCAGATGCGGCATCTTCGCCAGGTCGGCCACGACGGGGCCGCCGCCGATGTCCTTGCCCAGGGTCAGGGTCAGCGGCGAGTGCATGTCGTGGTAGGCCTTGGAGCCGAGAATCTCGGACAGGCGCACCGTCTGCCGCTTCGGATTGGGCAGCTCGAGCCCCATGCAGGACTTGCCGGGAATCGTCTCGACCACGCGCACGCTCACCACCGAAAGGGCGCGGGCGATGTCCTTGACCAGGTTCACGATCTGCGCGCCCTTGACGCCGACCGCCGGCTCGATCTCGTAGCGGGTGATCACCGGCCCGGGATAGGCTGCCAGCACTTTCACCTGCACGCCGAAGTCGGCGAGCTTGCGCTCGATCAGGCGCGAGGTGAATTCCAGCGTCTCGGCCGAGGGCGGCTCGGCGTCGTCGGCCGGCTCCTCGAGCAGATGCAGCGGCGGCAGCGCGCCGCCGGGGATGTCGTGGAACAGCGGCGCCTGGCGCTCCTTCTCGCGCCGCGGCGATTTGGGAATGACGACCTCGGCCGGCTCGATGCGGATCGGCTCGACGTGGAATTCCTCGATGCGCTTGCGCTCGACTTCCACCACCGCCTCGCGCTGCTGCGCCACCTCGCGCCCGATGCGGCGGTCCTGCCAGCGCTGGTAGAGCCCGCTGCCGCCGAACCAGACGCCTTCCAGCAGCGCGCCGAGCCGCTCGATGAATTTCAGCCAGGACAGGCCGGTGAAGATCGACAGGCCGGCGGCGAACAACGCGATGAGCAGCAGGGTGCCGCCGGTGAAGCCGAAGAACTGCGCGAACAGGCGGCCGATTTCCATGCCGAGCATGCCGCCCGGCTCCAGCGGCAGCGGCTTCTGCAGGCTGTGGAAGCGCAGCGCCTCGAGGCCGCTCGAGGCGGCCAGCAGGACGATGAAACCGGACAGCGCGATGAAGAAGGGACGCCGGTCGGCATGAAAAAAACCCTCCAGGCGGCGGTAGCCCCAGATCACCAGAAACAGCAGGAACGGCACCCACCACCAGGCGGAAACGCCGAACAGATAGAGCAGCAGGTCGGCCAGCCAGGCGCCGACGCGCCCGCCGGGATTGGCGATGCGCTCGGCATTGGCGGCATGCGACCAGCCCGGGTCGGCCTTGCTGTAGCCGAACAGGATCAGGCCGATGTAGAGGGCGAAGACCCCGAGCACCAGCCAGCGCGCCTCCTGCAGGAGGGCCACGATCTTTTCAGGCAGGGGTGTGGGGGCGGTTTTTTCTTGCACGCGCTTGGGGCTTCCGGCTGATGCCGGCGATTATACCCCGCGGCCATTCCGCTCAGACGAGTTGCAGCTTCTCCCGCAGCAGGATGCGGCCCTCGCCTTCCTCGATCAGCCCCTGCAGCTGCAGGTCCTTCATGACGCGGCTGACCATCTCGCGCGAAGCGCCGATCATCTTGGCGATGTCCTGCTTGGAAATCTTGCGCATCACCACCTGGCGGCCTTCGCCGTCCTCCTCGGCCATTTCCAGCAGCAGGCGGGCGACGCGGCCATAGACGTCCATCAGCGCCAGGCTCTCGATCTTGCGGTCGGCCGTGCGCAGGCGCTTGACCAGGCTGCGCATGATGTAGAGCGAGACGTCGAAGTTCTCCGCCAGGCAGCGCCTGAAGTCCGTCTTCGAGACGACGATCAGCTCGCAGAGCGTGGTCGCCGCCACGGTGGCCGAGCGCGGGTTGTCGTCGAGCACGCCCATCTCGCCGAAGAACTCGCCGGGGCCCAGGTTGGAGAGGATCACCTCGCGGCCCTCCTCGTCGGAGACCAGCACCTTGAGCACGCCGGAAAGGATGAAATACACGAAATCGGTGCGGTCGCCGGCGCGCAGCACGCTGGCGCCGCGCGACACCTTGCGGAACACCGCGACGCGGGCGATCGGCACCAGCCGCTCGACCGAAAGGGATTCGAAAATGGGCATCGAGCGCAGCGCGTCGACCGTAACGCCGCCATGTTGCGTCATGCTGGCACCTCCACGCGGACGAATCCGCTCCTGTTGTTGTTATCGAGCTCGATCCATTATACGGTCAGCCGGCCGGCCTCCAGTATAATTTCATCCTTGCCGACTCCATCCATCCGAAACCGCCATGACCGCCCAGACCCGCCACACACGCCTCATCATCCTCGGCTCCGGCCCGGCCGGCTACACCGCCGCCGTCTATGCCGCCCGCGCCAACCTCAAGCCGGTCCTGATCACCGGCCTGGCCCAGGGCGGCCAGCTGATGACGACCACGGAGGTCGACAACTGGCCGGCCGACGCCGACGGCGTGCTGGGCCCCGACCTGATGGCGCGCTTCCAGAAGCACGCCGAGCGCTTCAACACCGAGATCGTCTTCGACCACATCCACACGGCGAAGCTGACCGAGAAGCCCTTCACCCTGGTCGGCGACGCCGGCACCTACACCTGCGACGCGCTGATCATCGCCACCGGCGCCACGGCGAAATACCTCGGCCTGCCCTCCGAGGAAGCCTTCTCCGGCCGCGGCGTCTCGGCCTGCGCCACCTGCGACGGCTTCTTCTACAAGGGCCAGGAAGTCGCCGTCGTCGGCGGCGGCAACACAGCGGTGGAAGAGGCGCTCTACCTCGCCAACATCGCGAAGAAAGTCACCCTGGTGCATCGCCGCGACAAGTTCCGCGCCGAGAAGATCATGATCGACAAGCTGATGGAGAAGGTGCGTGCCGGCCACATCGTGCTGGAGCTCGACAGCACGCTGGATGAAGTGCTGGGCGACGCCAGCGGCGTCACCGGCATGCGCGTGAAAAACGTCAAGACCGGCGCGGCGAAGGAGATCGCCCTCCAGGGCGTTTTCATCGCCATCGGCCACCAGCCCAACACCGAGCTCTTCGCCGGCCAGCTGGAGATGGACAAGGGCTACCTCGTCACGCAATGCGGCCGCGGCGGCAATGCCACGCAGACCAGCCTCCCCGGCGTGTTCGCCGCCGGCGACGTGGCCGACCAGATCTACAAGCAGGCCGTCACCAGCGCCGGCACCGGCTGCATGGCGGCGCTCGACGCCGAGAAATACCTGGACAAGCTTGGATGAAGCGGCGGCGCGCGCCGACCGAGGAGGAGCGCGCAATGTTCCGTGAGGCCGTCGCCGGCGCCAGGCCCATGGCGCCTGACCGTGTCCACCACGAGCCGCCGCCCCCGGCCGCCATCCCGCGCCAGCACCGGCGCGACGAGACCGCGGCGCTGGCCGAATCCCTCCGTCCCGACGCAATCGATCTCAGCCTGGATGGCGGCGACGAGCCGTCCTTCCTCCGGCCCGGAATCGCCCGCGGCGTGCTGCGCGACCTGCGCCGCGGCCGCTGGGTGGTGCAGGATCACCTCGACCTGCACGGCGCCACGCGCGAGGAGGCGCGCCGCCTGGTGGCGGAATTCCTCGCCGAGTCGATCCGCCGCGGCCAACGCTGCGTGCGCATCGTGCACGGCAAGGGCCTCGGCTCGCCGGGCCGCGAGCCGGTGCTCAAGGGCCTGGTGCGCGGCTGGCTCGTACACCGCTCCGAAGTGCTCGCCTACTGCCAGGCGCGTGTCGCGGAGGGCGGCGCCGGCGCGGTCGTCGTCCTGTTGAGGAACCCGAGGAACTGAATATCGCCGTGTTGCGCAGACTGACTTTTCCCCTCGGCCCCGTTTTGCTGCTCGCCATCCTGACGGCGGTGGCCGTGTTCGCCCGGCCGCTCACGCCCATCGACGAGACGCGCTACCTCAGCGTGGCCTGGGAAATGTGGCTGCGCGGCGACCACCTCGTCCTGTTCAAGAACGGCGAGCCCTACAGCCACAAGCCACCGCTCCTGTTCTGGCTCTACAACCTGGGCTGGGCGCTGACGGGCGTGAACGAATGGTGGCCGCGCCTGGTCTCGCCGCTGTTCTCGCTGGGCTGCCTGCTGCTGACGATGTCACTGGCGCGGCGGCTGTGGCCGCAGGAGTCCGAGGCCGGGTGCAACGCCGCCTGGATCCTCGCCTCCGGCCTGCTGTGGATGCTGTTCTCCACCTCCGGCATGTTCGACGTGATGCTGACCTTCTTCGCCTTGATCGGCGCGCGCGGCCTGCTCATCGCCGCCGGGGGCAACGCCCGGAATGGCTTCACCTGGCTCGCTTTCGCCATCGGCTTCGGCGTGCTGGCCAAGGGGCCGGTAGTGCTGCTGCACCTGCTGACGGTAGCCGTGCTGGCGCCCTGGTGGCGGCCGGGCCTGCAATGGAAACGCTGGTACGGCGGCATGCTGCTGGCGGTGCTCGGCGGCGCGGCCATCGCGCTCGCCTGGGCGATACCGGCCGCCATCCAGGGCGGTGATGACTATGCACGCATGATCTTCTGGGGCCAGACCGCCGGCCGCGTGGCGGATTCCTTCGCCCACAAGCGCGCCTTCTGGTGGTATCTGCCGCTGCTGCCCCTGCTGTTCTTTCCCTGGCTGCTGTGGCCGGCGCTGTGGCGGCGCCTCGTCGAGATGACGCGCGAAGGGCTGGATCACGGCCTGCGCTTCTGCCTCGCCTGGCTGCTGCCGGTGTTCTTCGTCTTCTCGCTCATCAGCGGCAAGCAGATCCATTACCTGGTGCCACTGTTTCCCGCCTTCGCCCTGATCGCCGGACGGCTGCTGGCACGCCAACCCAGCGGCGGCTTGTGGCTGCCGGCCCTCGTGGCGGGCGCCAGCGGAGCTGGAATGGTGTATTTCGCCCCCGACGGGCTCACCGGCAAGCTCGATCTGTGGGAAAACCTGCCGCGCTGGCCGGGCGCCGCGCTGGTGCTGGCGGCGACAATCGCCGCCTGGCTGGGCCGGCAGGCGCATCGGCGCGTGGCCTCGCTGGCGCTGCTCGGCGCCGCCTTCTTTGCGCTGGTGCAATGCTATGTCGCCGAGAACCTGTGGGCGCGCTACGACATCCGTCCGCTGGCACGCGAAATCAAAAAACTGCAGGATCGTGGCGTGCCGGTAGCCAACCACGGCGACTACCACGCGCAATACCAGTTCTTCGGAAGGCTGGAGCGGCCGATCGACGAACTGAAGACGCCCTTCGACATCCAGCCCTGGTTCGAGAAGCATCCCGACGGGGTGCTGATCCTGTACGTGACGCCCAAGCCCGGCGAAGTGGCGCCGCTGTTCAGCCAACCCTACATCGGGGAGGAAGCCGTCCTGCTCAACGCAGAACAACTGCGGGCCAGGGGCTACCTCAGATAGCCGACTCGTCGGTCTCGCCGGTGCGGATGCGCACGATCTGCTCGACCGGCGTGACGAAGATCTTGCCGTCGCCGATCTTGCCGGTGCGGGCGGCCTTGATGATGGCCTCGATGGCCTGTTCGACGCTGGCGTCGGCCACCACTACCTCGATCTTGATCTTGGGCAGGAAGTCCACCACGTATTCGGCGCCGCGGTAGAGCTCGGTGTGGCCTTTTTGGCGGCCGAAGCCCTTCACTTCGGTCACGGTCAGGCCGGTGACACCCACTTCCGAGAGCGCCTCGCGCACCTCGTCCAGCTTGAAGGGCTTGATGATGGCTTCGATCTTCTTCATGGATGGGGCTCCTCACCACTCGTCGGCAAATTTCGATGTTATCGGATAACGCCAGTCCTTGCCAAAGCCGCGTTTGGTCACACGGATGCCCACCGGCGCCTGGCGCCGCTTGTACTCGCTCCTCTTGAGCATGGCCACGGTGCGTCGCACGTCGTTTTCCGCATAGCCGAGCGCGACGATCTCGCGCGGCGAGAGGTCGCGCTCCATGTAGGCCTCGATGATCGCATCGAGGATTTCATAGGGCGGCAGGGTGTCCTGGTCGGTCTGGTTCGGCTTGAGCTCCGCCGAGGGCGCCCGCGTGATGATGCGTTCCGGAATCGCCGCCGACAGCCCGTTGCGGTATCGCGCGAGGCGATAGACCAGGGTCTTGTACAAATCCTTGATCACCGCGAAGCCGCCGGCCATGTCGCCGTAGAGCGTGGCATAGCCCACCGCCATCTCGCTCTTGTTGCCGGTGGTGAGCACGATCGCGCCATACTTGTTCGACAGCGCCATCAGGAGCAAGCCGCGGATGCGTGCCTGAAGGTTTTCTTCCGTGGTGTCGGCGGCGCTTTTTGCCCCGCTCGCGGAAAACTCCTTTTCCAGCATCGCGGCGAAGGTCTGCATCGCCGGTTCGATGGGAAACTCATCGTAGCGCACGCCGAGGTTTTTCGCCATTTCGCGGGCGTCGTCGAGGCTGATCTGCGCGGTATACGGCGAGGGCATCATCACCGCGCGCACGCGGTCGGCGCCGAGGGCGTCGACCGCGACGGCCAGGGTCAGCGCCGAATCGATGCCGCCGGACAGGCCGATGATGGCGCCGGGGAAACCGTTCTTGCCGAGGTAGTCGCGCACGCCGAGCACCAGGGCGCCGTACACCTCCGCCTCGATCGGGCGCGCCGGCGCGATGCTGCCGGGACGCAGTGCGCCACCGGCATACTCGACGACTTCCAGCGCCTCGACGAACTGCGGCAACTGCTGCGCCAGCTTGCCCTGCCGGTCCAGCGCGAAGGAAGCGCCGTCGAACACCAGTTCGTCCTGGCCGCCGACCAGGTTGGCATAAATCACCGGCAGGCCGGTGGCGGCGATGCGCTCGCGCAGCACCTCGTAGCGGGTCGCCTGCTTGTTCATGTGGTAGGGCGAGGCGTTGAGCGCGAGCAGCAGCTCGGCGCCGGCACGGCGGGCGGCGTCGGCGGCGCCCGGCTCCCATACGTCGGCGCAGATGTTGATGCCGCAGCGCACCCCATTCACCTCCACCACGCAGGGCTCGCAGCCGGAGGCGAAATAGCGCTGCTCGTCGAACACCTCGTAGTTGGGCAGGCGCTGCTTGCGGTAGGTGGTCTCGACGCGCCCGTTGCGCAGCAGAGAGGCGGCGTTGAAATAATCGCCGCGGTGCTCCTCGGGATGGCCGACGACGACCGCGATGCCCTCGATGCGCGCCGCCAGTTCGGCCAGCGTGCGCGCGCAGGCGCGGTAGAAGTCCGGCCGCAGCAGCAGGTCCTCGGGCGGATAGCCGGCGAGCGCCAGCTCGGGTGTCGCCATCAGCTGCGCGCCGCCAGCGCGCGCGCGCGCGGCGAAGCCGGCAATGCGGGCAGCATTGCCGGCCAGGTCGCCGACCGTGCTGTTCAACTGGGCGATTGCGATGCGCAGCGAGGCCATCGCCGGATTCTAGAACATCGGCTTGTTGGCGGCGGCCCCGTAGCGGGCAATGCCGTCGAGAATTTCCTGCTTGGCCTCCTCGGCGCCGACCCAGCCCTGCACCCTGACCCACTTGCCGGCCTCGAGATCCTTGTAGTGCTCGAAGAAATGGGAAATCTGCGCCAGCACCATGTCCGGCAGATCGCGCGGCGACTGGATGCTGCGGTAGAGGCTGCACAGCTTGTCGATCGGCACGGCGAGCAGTTTGGCGTCGCCGCCGGCCTCGTCCTCCATCTTCAGCATGCCCACCGGACGGCAGCGCACCACCACCCCGGCGAGCAGCGGCACCGGCGAGAGCACCAGCACATCGACCGGATCGCCGTCGTCGGAAATGGTGTGCGGGATGTAGCCGTAATTGCAGGGATAGTGCATGGCGGTCGACATGAAGCGGTCGACGAACATGGCGCCGGTGGCCTTGTCCACTTCGTACTTGATCGGATCGGCATTCATCGGAATTTCGATGATGACGTTGAAGTCATTGGGGATGTCCCGCCCCGAGGTCACGCGATCGAGGTTCATGATTTTTCCCCCGGCTCTCTGTCGTAAAAGGCTGATTATACAGCCGAGTCCCGCTTGATTTGCGCGCCGCAGCATGAGTGCTGCGAGGTGGCCTCGCGCACTTTCTTGACAGTCCGGGTCCATTGCTACATAATGCGAATCGTTCGCATTTCTGTTAATTAACCATATCTGCTCAAGGGGAAATCATGCACCGTATGCAAAGCCTGGCCGCCACCCTCGCCCTCGGCACCGGCCTGATGCTGTCCGCCGCCGCCCATGCCCTGGAATACCCGATCGGCACGCCGCACAACGTCGCCGGCATGGAGATCGCCGCCGTCTATCTGCAGCCGATCGACATGGAGCCGGAAGGCCACATGCGCAAGGCCGCGGAAACCGACATCCACCTCGAGGCCGACATCCACGCCCTGGCCAACAACCCGAACGGCTTCCCCGAGGGCTTCTGGATGCCGCACCTGCTGGTCAAGTACGAACTCGTCAAGCAGGGCACGAACGAAGTCATCAAGGGCGACATGATGCCGATGGTGGCCTCCGACGGCCCGCACTACGGCGACAACGTCAAGCTCAAGGGCCCGGGCAAGTACAAGGTCAAGTTCACCATCCACCCGCCCAACGCCAAGGAGAACGCGAGCGGCAACCAGTTCGGCCGCCACACCGACCGCGCCACCGGCGTGCGCCCCTGGTTCAAGACCTTCGAGGTCGAATGGGAATTCACCTTCGCCGGCCTCGGCAAGAAGGGCGGGTACTGAAATGCAGCTCAAGCCCATCGCACTGGCCGCCGCGCTCGTCGCGGGACCGGCGGCCGCCAGCGACGACATGAAGGCCGTGCTGGCGGAAATGAAGCGCCTGGCCGACCGCGTCGAGGCGCTGGAAAAGCAGAACAAGGAACTCGAGAAATCCCTCGCCAGCGAGCGCCTCTCCGAGAAGGAGCCGGAAATCGTCACGCGCCTGAAGGCGGTCGAGTTCCAGACCCTCTCGATGCAGAAGCAGGCGCGCCAGATCGAGGCGCTGGAAGGCATCAGCGTCGGCGCCAGCCTCACCGCCGTGGGACAGCGCGCCAGCCGCGACGGCCTGCCCGCCGGCGCCGCCTCGCGCCAGTCGCGCGCCAACTACCGCGGCGACGTCTCCGTCACCCTGCCCGGCGGCGAGATGGGCGACATCGAGGGCAAGATCTTCACCCACTTCCGCTTCGGCCAGGGCAACGGCGTCGGGCTGCGCCCGACCTACACCAGCACGCCCAACACCACCGCCTTCGAGACCAATGCCGGCCCGGACGACTCCTTCGCCATCCTCGCCCAGGCCTGGTACCAGCTCACCGTGCCGCTGCCGCGCGACGGCCTCAAGGCCAACTCGAAGGAGCACATCCACCTCACCGCCGGCAAGATCGATTCCTTCGTCTTCTTCGACCAGAACGCCGCGGCCGACGACGAGTCGACCAAGTTCCTCAACAATGCCTTCGTGCACAACCCGCTGCTGGATTCGGGCGGCGACATCCGCGCCGACGCCTACGGCTTCGCGCCGGGCGCCATCTTCCAGTATGTCAACGAGCGCAACAAGGACACCGCCTGGGGCCTGTCGCTCGGCGCCTTCGGCTCCGGCCCGGGCAGCAACTTCTCCGGCTCGCTCGGCAAGCCCTACATCATCGCCCAGGCCGACACCACCTGGCGCTGGAACCATCTGCCGGGCAACTATCGCGCCTACCTGTGGACCAACGGCCGCGGCCTCGGCTACGACGGCATCGAGCGACGCCATTCCGGCTTCGGCCTGTCGATCGACCAGAAGGTCGCCGATTACGTCACGCTGTTCGGCCGCTACGGCCACCAGGGCGCGGGCCAGGTGCGCTTCGACCGCGCGCTCACCGTTGGCGCGGAAATCGCCGGCAACGCCTGGGGACGCGGGGCCGACTCGCTCGGCGCAGCCTTCGGCGTGCTGCGCACCAGTTCGGACTACCGCCGGGACTCGGCGACGCTGGACCTCGACGGCGACGGCGTGCTCGACCCGCGCGCTTCCGGCACCGAGCGGATCGGCGAGATCTACTACCGCTTTCGCGTGAACAGCCTGCTCGAACTGACCCCGGACTTCCAGTTCATCCAGCGCCCGGGCGGCGACGGCGGCGCGCCGACCATCAAGGTCGTCGGCCTGCGCGCCAGGCTGGGCTTCTGATGGGACTCGCGGCGATGCGCCTTGCCCGTCATTCCCGCGAAAGCGGGAATCCATGGGTCCCCGCTTCCGCGGGGACGACGCGGTAATGCGCAAACTGATCGCACTTCTGGTCCTCGCGTGGTCGGGAACGCTCCCCGTCGGCAATGCTGTCGCCGCCGGGGAGCTGCCCGCCTTCGAGGTCGTCGTGCGCGACGGCGTGTTCATCCCGAAGACGGTCGAGGTGCCGGCCGGGCAGCGCGTCAAGCTGGTGCTCATCAACGAAGGCCCCGGCCCGCTCGAGTTCGAGAACGACGAGATGCGCATCGAGAAGGTGCTCTCCGCCGGCGCCCGCTCCTTCGTCGTGCTGCCGAAACTCAAGCCGGGCGAATACGACTTCGTCGACGAGTTCAACCCGATCACCGGCGAACTGAAGGTCATCGCCAAATGAGCACCGGGGCAGTTGCCATGGTCTTCCACCCGCGCCGCAAGGCGCGGCTGGCGCGCCTGGGCGACTGGATGGCGCGCAACCGCCGCGCCATCCTCGGCGTGCAGTGGGCGATCGTGCTGTTCTACGCCTGCCTCGTCGTGCTGCCGGCCTTTCTGCCGCATCCGCACGCGGAGGCGCGGCTGTTCTCCGGCGACTTCGGCGCGTCCTCCTACGTCGACGGCGAGATCTGCGCGCCCGACGGCACGCCGCTGCCGCCGCAGGACAAGGCGCCCTATGCGGCGCAGTGGCACGAGCGCCTGGTGCTCGCCGCCCAGTATCTCTTCTGGGGCGTCTGGTGGCCCTTCGTCATCCTCTCCATCATGTTCATGGGCCGCGTCTGGTGCGGCGTGCTCTGCCCGGAAGGCGCGCTGGCCGAGTTCGCCTCCCGCCACGGCCGCGGCCGCGCCATCCCGAAATGGCTGCGCTGGGGCGGCTGGCCCTTCGCCGCCTTCGTGCTGACCACGCTCTACGGCCAGCTCGTCAGCGTGTACGAATATCCGCAGGCGGCGCTGCTGATCCTCGGCGGCTCGACGGTGGCCGCCGTCGCCGTCGGCTGGCTCTACGGCAAGGGAAAGCGCGTCTGGTGCCGCTACCTCTGCCCCGTCTCCGGCGTCTTCGCCCTGCTCGCGCGCATCGCGCCGGTGCATTTCCGCATCGACCGCGCGGCGTGGGACGCGCAGCCGGGGCGCAGCGCCGCCGTCGATTGCGCGCCGCTGCTCGACGTCAAGCACATGGCAAGCGCCGCCCAGTGCCACGCCTGCGGGCGCTGCAGCGGCCATCGCGACGCGGTGGAACTGACGGCGCGCTCGCCCAACGCGGAAATCCTCTCTGCCAAAACACCACGCACCAGCGAGGCCCTGCTGCTCGTCTTCGGCATGCTCGGCGTCGCCATCGGCGCCTTCCAGTGGACCGTCAGCCCGTGGTTCGTCGCCCTGCGCCAGCGCGCGGCGGAATGGCTGGTCGACAAGGAAGTCTTCTGGCCGCTCGACACCAGCGCGCCGTGGTGGCTGCTCACCCACTACCCCGAGGCCAACGACGCCTTCACCTGGCTCGACGGGCTGCTCATCCTCGTCTACATCGGCAGCGTGGCGCTGCTGCTCGGCGGCGCCGTGCTGGCGGGACTGACTTTCGCCGCGCGCATGGCGAAGATCGACTGGCGCGCCCTCGCCCTTTCGCTGATCCCGCTGGCCGGCATCGGCCTCTTCCTCGGCCTGTCGATGATGACCGCCACCCATCTGCGCGCGGAAGGCGCGCCGCTGGGCTGGCTGCCCGCCGCGCGCGGCGCGCTCCTCGCCGTCGGCATCCTCTGGTCAGGCTGGCTCGGCGCCCGCCTGCTTTTCGACCGCGCGCCCGGTCCGCGCCAGGCCGCGCTGGCCTTGCCCGGTCTGGCCCTGCCGCTGGCCGCCGTCGGCGCCGCCTGGATACTGGTGTTCTTCGTATGGTGAAGCAAGCACAAAACCCGCTGCCGCCGCCGGCCCGGCCGGACAACGCGCCCGCCCAGACGCTCACCAGTGCCGAACTGATGCAGGGCCGGCGCGAGATCGTCATCGAGCACCAGGGCGAGCGCTACCGGCTGCAGCAGACCCGCAACGGCAAATTGATCCTGACCAAGTGATTCTTGAGGGCTAAACTATGTATGTCTGCGTCTGCAATGCGGTCACCGAGTCCCAGGTCCTGCGCGCCGTCGAGGAAGGCGTGCGCAATCTGCGCGGCCTGCAGGCCCATCTCGGCATCGCGCTCGAATGCGGCCGCTGCGCCAGCCATGCGCACGGCCTGCTGAAGGGCGGCACGCAGACCGAGAAGCCGCGATGCAACAAGGATTGCGGCAACTGTCCCCGGTCCAAGGAGAAAAAACGATGAAAGGCGACAAGAAGACGCTGCAGCACCTCAACAAGGCCCTCACCAACGAGCTCACCGCGGTCAACCAGTACTTCCTGCATGCGCGCATGTACAAGAACTGGGGCCTCAACAAGCTGGGCAAGAAGGAATACGAGGAATCCATCGAGGAGATGCACCACGCCGACAAGCTGATCGAGCGCGTGCTCTTCCTCGAAGGCCTGCCCAACCTGCAGGACCTGCACAAGCTGCTGATCGGCGAGAACGTGCCGGAAATGCTCGCCGCCGACCTCAAGCTGGAGCACGCCGCGCGCGCCACGCTGCTGGACGCCATCGCCCACTGCGAAGGCTGCGGCGACTACGTCTCGCGCGAGCTCTTCGAGGAGATCCTCGAGGACACCGAGGAGCACATCGACTTCCTCGAGACGCAGATCGAGCTCGTCGGCAAGGTCGGCCTGCAGAACTACCTGCAGTCGCAGATGGGGGAATTGTCGTAACGCAACAAGCGCCGGCCCCGCCGGCGTATTGAGGGAAACACCAGCCAGCCAGTCCGCCCGTTCGGACGAGCCAGCCAGTATCGCAATGGATGACTCGACGAACGTGAGGACATGGCCGCGCAACACCTGCAACACGCCGTCCCGCCGGGACTGACTTTCGGTTCCGGCAGGACGCCCCGCCTCTCCCGCAGCGGGCTGGCCTTCGTGCTGGCCCTGCACGCCATCGTCTTCTGGCTGCTGCTGCAGGCCAAGGTCATCACGCTGCCGGAACAACTCTCCGTGCTCAGCGTCAGCCTGATCCGGCCGGCCGAGGAAACCAAACCCTCGCCCGAGATCGCACCGCCCCAAGCCAAGCCGGTGAAGCCGCGACCCGCGCCGCCGCAGCCGCCCGTACCGCCCGTACCGCTCGTCGCGCCGGAAGCCGCGCCCGCGCCGTCGCCG
>WBUF01000058.1 GCA_008933825.1 Rhodocyclaceae bacterium
CGGCCAGCGGCGCCTGGCTCCCCGAGCCGGCGCCGGCGCCGGCGGTCGAGGGCAGCGCCCCGGCGTTCTGAACCGCACAAACAACAAGGAAGGGTGGCGCCTATTCGTCCTTGCGGAACTTGTCGTGGCAGGCCTTGCAGGACTCGCCGAGCTTGCCGAACTGGGCCTTGACGGCGCCGGCATCGCCCGTGGCGGCCACCCTGGCCATCTCGTTGGCTTCCTTTCCGTAGGCGCCGGCGATCCTGCCGAGCTCGTCCCTGCTCTCCGCCTTGAAAAATTCGGGCTTGACCCGGGTTTCCTTCCAGCCCTTGCCGCTGCCGGTGTTCGGCTGGAACAGGGCACCCATCTTGGAATTGGCGACGGCCTGGATCACATTGGCAGCCTCGACCACCTGGTCCTTGTTGTATGTGCCCTCGACATTGGCCTTGATGCGGGCCATGCTCCAGGCCAGGGTGTGGTAGGCGGACTGGCGCCAGCGGATCTGGTCTTCCGGCTTGCCGACGACCTGGGCCAGGGTTGTCGAAGCAAGGGTCAGGCCGAGGGATGCGGCAAGGATGGTTCTGATTTTCATGCAGGTCTCCGGTTGAAATGTGACGGGGCGGCATCCCGTTGACAGACATGCCGCGGGAATTATTCCACAACGGAAAGCAAAGATCAGGCGAAGAAGACGTGCTTGACGCGCAGCGTTCTCCCGCCCTCGGCAAGCGTCAGCAGGCGATCGATGTTGGCATGCTTGCCCGGGTTGGCACGGGCATCCTCGGTGTGCTCGGCGTAGAGATCGAGACCGGCGCGCGCCGCCTCCGGGGTGATGGCGCCGTAGGTCTGGGAGAGGTGGTTGTAGAGCGTCAGCGAGCCGACCTGGCCGGGCTTGTGCTCGATGACGGCGACCTCTTCCTCGCCGTCGAGCAGGCGGATCGCCTCGAGGTGGGCGACGCCCGGCATCTTCTTCAGGTTGTCGGCAAAAGCCATCAGATCCTCTTGGCGAGTTCCGCCGCCTTGCCGACGTAGCTCCACGGCGTCATGGCGAGCAGGCGCTGTTTTTCGGGTTCCGGAATCTTCAGCCCCCGGATGAAGGCGTGCAGCCCCTCGCGCGTGATGCCCTTGCCGCGCGTGAGCTCCTTCAGCTGCTCGTAGGGATTCTCCACGCCGTAGCGGCGCATCACCGTCTGCACCGGCTCGGCCAGCACCTCCCAGCAGTCGGCCAGGTCGGCGCGCAGGCGCGCGGCATCGGCCTCCAGCTTGCCGAGTCCCTTCAGGCAGGAATCCCAGGCGAGCAGCGCGTAGCCGAAGGCCACGCCCATGTTGCGCAGCACGGTGGAGTCGGTCAGGTCGCGCTGCAGGCGCGAGACGGGCAGCTTGCCGGAGAGGTGGCGCAGCATGGCGTTGGCCAGTCCGAGGTTGCCCTCGGAATTCTCGAAGTCGATCGGGTTTACCTTGTGCGGCATGGTGGATGAGCCGATCTCGCCGGCCTTCAGCTTCTGCCTGAAGTAGCCCAGCGAGATGTACAGCCAGACGTCGCGGTTCAGGTCGAGCAGGATGGTGTTGGCGCGGGCGACGGCGTCGAACAGCTCGGCCATGGCATCGTGCGGCTCGATCTGGATGGTGTAGGGATTGAACTCCAGGCCGAAGGACTCGATGAAGCGGCGCGCGAAGCCCTCCCAGTCGAAACCCGGGTAGGCCGCCAGGTGGGCGTTGTAGTTGCCGACGGCGCCGTTGAACTTGGCGGTGAGCGAGACGGCGGCGATGCGCGCGCGGGCGCGCTTCAGGCGCGCCGCGACGTTGGCCATCTCCTTGCCCAGCGTCGTCGGGCTGGCCGGCTGGCCGTGGGTGTGCGAGAGCATCGGCAGCTCGGCATGCTGGTGCGCCAGCTCGATGAGCCTTGCGATGACGGCGTCCAGCGCCGGCAGCAGGTTGGCCTCGCGCGCCTCCTTCAGCATCAGCGCGTGCGAGAGGTTGTTGATGTCCTCGGAGGTGCAGCCGAAATGGATGAATTCCGCCACCGCCATCACCTCGGCGTTGTCGGAGAGGCGCTCCTTCAGCCAGTACTCCATGGCCTTGACGTCGTGGTTGGTGCGCGCCTCGATGGCCTTGATGGCCTCGCCGTCGATGGCGGAAAAAGTTGCAGCCACCTCGTCGAGTTCGGCCTGCGTCTCGGCGGAAAAGGACGGAATCTCGGCGAAATGCGGCTCGGCGGCGAGCGCCTTCAGCCAGGCCGCCTCGACCCGCACGCGGTTGCGGATCAGGCCGAATTCCGAAAAGTGCGCGCGCAGCGCCTCGACCTTGCCCGCATAGCGGCCGTCGAGGGGGGAAAGGGCAGTCAACGGAGTCAGGGTCATGTGTCAAGCCTTCCGGAATCAATGCGAATTTTATCACGCGCGAGCCGCCGCTCCAGGCAATACCGTGACGGCCGTCACGGTCGCGCCGGGAGGCGATGATATAATTTCGGCGCATTCAAACAGCGGCTCAAAATGAAACTGATCGGCTCACTGACCAGCCCCTATGCGCGCAAGGCGCGCATCGTCCTCGCAGAGAAAAAAATCGAGTACGAGTTCGTTCTCGACAATCCCTGGAATGCCGACACCGGCGTGACCCGGCTCAATCCGCTGGGCAAAGTCCCCGTGCTCGTGCTGGACGATGACAGCACCCTGTTCGACTCGCGCGTCATCGTCGAGTACCTGGACGGCGTGACGCCGAACAACCGCCTGCTGCCGGCCTCCGGCCGCGAGCGCATCCGCGTCAAGCGCTGGGAGGCGCTGGCCGATGGCGTGCTGGATGCCGCCGTCGCGGCGTTTCTCGAGGAGAAGCGGCCGAAGAAGGAAAGAAGCGCCTCCTGGATCGCCCGCCAGCGCGAGAAGATCGACCGCTCGCTGGAAATGATGGCCGAGGAACTCGACGAGCAGCCCTGGTGCAACGGCAATGCCTTCTCGCTCGCCGACGTCGCCGCAGGATCGGCCCTGGGCTATCTGGATTTCCGCCTGGCCGACATCAAGTGGCGCGAACGGCATGCCAACCTGGCGCGGCTGTTCGACGAACTGATGCAGCGGCCGTCCTTCGCCGAAACCGTGCCGCAGGGATAAAAGTCAGTCTGCGCAGGACGGCGCAACGGAGCGATTACGCGATGATGCCGCCGCCCAGGCACACCTTCGAATCGTAGAGCACCACGCTCTGGCCGGGCGTCACCGCCCATTGCGGCTGGGCGAAGATCACTTCGCAGCGCTCGCCACTGACCGACTCCACCTCGCAAGGCGCATCCGGCTGGCGGTAGCGCGTCTTCGCCGTATACACCCAGTGCGTGTGCGGCAGCCTGCCGTTCACCCAGGACAGGTCGCCGGCCTGCAGGCGGTCCGAGAGCAGCGCCGGATGGTCGTGGCCCTGCACGACGTAGAGGATGTTCTTCTCCAGGTCCTTGCCGGCAACGTACCAGGCGTCGGCGTCTCCCTCTTTCTGGCCGCCGATGCCGAGGCCCTTGCGTTGCCCCAGCGTGTGGTACATCAGGCCGTGGTGCTCGCCCACACGCTTGTCGCCGTCGAGGGTGCGGATCTCGCCGGGCCGGCGCGGAATATAGCGCTCCAGGAACTCCTTGAACGGCCGCTCGCCGATGAAGCAGATGCCGGTCGAGTCCTTCTTGGCGAAGTTGGGCAGGCCGGCCGCTTCCGCCATCTTGCGCACCTCGCGCTTGTAGACCTGCCCGAGCGGGAACAGCGTCTTCGACAGCTGCGCCTGGTTGAGGCGGTAGAGGAAATAGCTCTGGTCCTTGGTGCCGTCCTCGGCCTTGAGCAACTGGAATTCCGTGCCCATCTCGGTCTGCACCTCGCGCACCTGCGCATAATGGCCGGTGGCGATCTTCTCGGCACCCAGCGATATCGCGTGATCGAGGAAGGCTCTGAACTTGATCTCGGCATTGCACAGCACGTCCGGGTTGGGCGTCCTGCCGGCCCGGTACTCGCGCAGGAACTCGGCAAACACCCGTTCCTTGTACTCGGCGGAGAAATTCACCACCTCGAGGTCGATGCCGAGGATGTCGCACACCGCGGCGACGTCGATGAGGTCCTGGCGCGAGGAGCAGTACTCCTCGTCGTCATCGTCCTCCCAGTTCTTCATGAACAGGCCGACGACCTTCCAGCCCTGCTGCTTGAGGCGCATCGCCGCGACGGAGGAATCCACCCCGCCCGACATGCCGACGACGACGGTTTTCTGGCTCATATTTCGTAATGGGTAATCAAATCGAGGCTGAAGCGGCGGCCGGCCAGGTAATCGCGCACGCACTGCATGACCAGCGGGCTGCGGTGGCGGTCGCGTTCCGCCGCGATTTCCTCCGGCGTCAACCACAGCGCGCGCAGGATGCCGTGGTCGAGCGCGCGCTCGCTTTCCACGCCGAGCAGCCGCCCGCCGAAGGCGAAGCGCAGGTAGGTCGCCTTGCCGTCCGGCCGGCGCCACTGGTAGATGCCGACCAGGTATTCCGGCAGGAAGCGGTGCGCCGTCTCCTCCAGCGCCTCGCGCGCCGCGGCATCCACCAGCGACTCGCCCTCGTCGAGGTGCCCGGCCGGCTGGTTGAAGCGGATGCCGTCGTCGGTCTCCTCCTCGACGAGCAGGAAGCGGCCGTCGCGCTCGATGAGGGCGGCGACAGTGACGTTGGGTTTCCAGATGCGCTGCATGGGCGGATTTTACCGCGCCGGCCGTGTGCGATAAAATCCTCTTTTCTCGAAAAAAGCCGGAGAACATCATGTCCATGGCCGACCGCGACGGCTTCATCTGGCACGACGGCAAGCTCGTGCCCTGGCGCGAAGCGACGACGCACGTGCTGACCCACTCCCTGCACTACGGCCTCGCCGTGTTCGAGGGCCTGCGCGCCTACAAGACCGTCGACGGCACCGCCATCTTCCGCCTGAAGGAGCACACCGACCGGCTCTTCAACTCGGCGCACATCTACATGATGAAAATGCCCTACGACAAGGAGACCCTGATGGAGGCGCACAGGGAAGTGGTGCGCGCCAACAATCTCGAGTCCTGCTACCTGCGGCCGATCGCCTTCTACGGCTCGGAGAAGATGGGCGTCTCGCCCAAGGGCGCCAAGGTGCACGTCTCCATCGCTGCCTGGCCCTGGGGCGCCTACCTCGGCGAGGACGGCCTGGCCAACGGCATCCGCGTCAAGACCTCCTCGTACGCGCGCCACCACGTGAACGTCTCGATGTGCCGCGCCAAGTACTCCGGCACCTACGCCAACTCGATCCTCGCCAACATGGAGGCCACCGAGCACGGCTACGACGAGGCCCTGCTGCTCGACGTCGACGGCTTCGTCGCCGAGGGCGCCGGCGAGAACCTGTTCGTCGTCAAGGACGGCCAGATCTACGAGCCGGAGATCGCCTCGGCGCTGGTCGGCATCACGCGCGCCACCATCATCCAGCTGGCCAGGGAGCTCGGCTACGAGGTGAAGGCCAAGCGCCTGACGCGCGACGACCTCTACATCGCCGACGAGGCCTTCTTCACCGGCACCGCCGCCGAGGTGACGCCGATCCGCGAAGTGGACAGCCGGCAGATCGGCTCGGGCCGCCGCGGCCCGATCACCCACCAGATCCAGAACCTGTTCTTCGACGTGGTGAACGGCCGCTCGCCCTTCCACAAGGGCTGGCTGACCCCGGTCAAGTAGGAGAAGCCATGAGCGAAGCGAAAGACACCGCCCGCGTCGTCGCCGTCAGCGCGCACGACCTGCCCCTGCACTGCCCGCGCCCGGACGCGCCGCTGTGGGCGCGCCACCCGCGCGTCTTCCTCGATCCCCTGAAGACGGGCGAGGCGGCCTGCCCCTATTGCGGCACGCGCTACACCTTCACGGGGGAAGCGCCGAAGGGACATCATTGAACGTCTCCGCGTGATGCGGAAAGCCCTCGTCGTCGCCCCCTCCTGGATCGGCGACACCATCCTCGCCCAGCCGCTCCTCGTGCGGCTGCATGAAAAGCATCCCGGCCTCGCCCTCGACGCCTTCGCACCGGCCTGGGCCGCGCCGGTGCTCGCGCGCATGCGCGAAGTCCGCCGCGTCGTCCCGAATCCCTTCGCCCACGGCGAGTTCAACCTGGCCGGCCGCTGGCGTGCCGGGCGCGAACTCGCGCGCGAAGGCTACGACGTGGCGCTCGTGCTGCCCAACTCCTGGAAGTCGGCCCTGGTTCCCTGCTTCGCCGGCATCCCGCAGCGCATCGGCTTCATGGGCGAGGCACGCCGCGGGCTGCTCAACCGCATCCACCGGCTCGACGAAGCGGCGCTGCCGCAACTCGCGCAGCGCTATGCCCTGCTCGCCGAGGACGTCGGCACGACGGCGCCCGCGCCGCTCGCCGCGCCGCATATCGAGGTCAACCCCGAGTCGGTGCGCGCCACCCTGGCGGCGCTCGGGCTCGACGCGAACAAACCGCCGGTCGCCTTCTGCCCCGGCGCCGAGTACGGCCCGGCCAAGCGCTGGCCGGCGCGCCACTTCGCCGAACTGGCGCGCCGTCTTGCGCAGACTGACTTTCCGGTGTGGATCGTCGGCTCGGGAAAGGACAGGCCGATCGGCGCGGAGATCGCGCAGCTTGCCGGCGGCGCCGCGCGCAACCTGTGCGGCAAGACCGACCTCGGCCAGGCCATCGATCTCCTCTCCTGCGCGCGCCTGGTGGTGAGCAACGACTCCGGCCTGATGCACGTCGCCGCCGCACTCGACCGCCCGCTGCTGGCGCTGTACGGCTCGTCGAGCACCGCCTACACGCCGCCGCTGTCGCGGCGGGCGCGCCTCCTCAGCCTCGGGCTGGAGTGCAGCCCCTGCTTCAGGCGCGAATGCCCGCTCGGGCATTTCAAGTGCCTGAACGACCTCACGCCCGAGCGGGTGCTCGGCGAGATTCAAGGAGCCCTGTCATGACCATGCGTTTCTTCGCCACGCCGCAGGACGCCGAGGCGGCCTTCTACGATGCGCTGGAGCGCGCCGACCTCGAGGCCATGATGGCCATCTGGGCCGAGGACGAGGAAGTCACCTGCACCCATCCCGGCGGCGAGCGTCTCGCCGGCTTCGCCGCCGTGCGCGAGGGCTGGCGGCAGATCTTCGCCAGCGGGCGGCGCGCCAGCGTCCGCACCACCGACGCCGTGCAGCGCCAGGGCGTCCTGCTGGCGCTCACCAGCGTGCACGAGCACTACTCGGTGCCGGGCGAGGAAGTGCCGCGCCCGCCGGTCGTCGCCAGCAACGTCTACGTGCGCGGCGCCCAGGGCTGGCACCTGCTCTCGCGCCACGCCTCCGGCGCCCCGGCAACGGCCGGCGCCGAGATCTCCGCCACGCTGCATTGACGCCGTATCGCGCCCCCGCCTGGCTGCCCGGCGGCCATGCCCAGACGATCTGGCCCGTCCTGCGCAAGCCGGCGCCGCCCGCCTACCGCCGCGAGCGCTGGGAGGCGCCCGACGGCGATTTCATCGACGTCGACTGGCTCGACGCAGCCGAAGAGGCCGGCGCGCCGCTGCTCGTCCTCTTCCACGGCCTCGAGGGCGGCTCGGCCAGCCACTATGCCGTCGCCCTCATGCATGCGCTGGCGCTGCGCGGCTGGGGCGGCGCGGTGCCGCACTTTCGCGGCTGCTCGGGCGAGCCGAACCGCCTGCCGCGCGCCTACCACTCGGGCGACTCGGCCGAGATCGACTGGATCCTGCGCCGCCTGCGTGCGCTTTTCCCACAAAGGACGATCTTCGCCGCCGGCGTCTCGCTCGGCGGCAACGCCCTCCTGAAATGGGCCGGCGAGCAGGCGCTGGGGGCGCGCGATGCCGTGCAGGCGGTCTCCGGCATCTGCGCCCCGCTCGACCTCACTGCTGCCGGGCAGGCCCTGCAGCAGGGCTTCAGCCTGCTCTACGCGAAGCGCTTCCTGGCGACGCTGAAAGCGAATGCCGGCGCCAGGCTGGCGCGCCATCCCGGCCTCTTCGACGAGGCGCGCATGCGCGCGGCGCGCAACCTCCACGAGTTCGACGACGCCGTCACCGCCCCGCTGCACGGCTTCCGCGATGCCGGCGACTACTGGCGCCGATCGAGCAGCAAGCCGTGGCTGGGCGGCATTCGCCTGCCGGCGCTGGTGCTCAACGCGCTGAACGATCCCTTCCTGCCGCAGACGGCGCTGCCTGCCGCCGGGCAAGTCTCCGCCGCCGTCACGCTCGACTATCCGGCGCAGGGCGGGCATGCCGGCTTCGTTTCGGGGCCTTTTCCCGGTCGCCTCGACTGGCTGCCGCAGCGACTGCTGTCCTTTTTCGATTCGGCAGGATAATGGGATAATGGCGGCAATTCGACAAGGAACGCCGCCATGCCCATCCCCGCCCCCGAAATCTTCAAGGCCTACGACATTCGCGGCATCGTCGGCAAGACGCTGACCCGCGACTCGGTGTATTCCATCGGCCGCACCATCGGTTCGGAAGCCCGCGACAGAAAGGTCAGGACGGTGGTCGTCGGCCGCGACGGCCGTCTCTCCGGCCCGGAACTGTCGCAGGCGCTGATGGAGGGCCTCTGCGCCTCGGGCGTCGACGTCGCCGACATCGGCATGGTGCCGACACCGCTCGGCTACTTCGCCGCGCACCACCTGAAGACCGGCAGCGCGGTGATGGTTACCGGCAGCCACAACCCGCCCGACTACAACGGCTTCAAGATCATGCTCGCCGGCGAGACCCTGCACAGCACGGCCATCGCGGCGCTGCGCAAGCGGCTCGTCGAGGGCCGGCTTTCCTCCGGCAGCGGCAGCATCGGGCAAGTGGATGTGCGGCGGGCCTACCTGGAGCGCATCGTCTCCGACGTGAAGCTTTCGCGGCCGATGAAGATCGTGGTGGACTGCGGCAACGGGGTGGCCGGCGCCATCGCCCCGGAACTCTTCCGCCGCATGGGCTGCGAACTGGTCGAGCTGTTCTGCGAGGTGGACGGCAACTTCCCCAACCACCATCCCGACCCCTCCAAGCCGGACAACCTGAAGGACGTCATCCGCGCGCTGCGCGACACCGACGCCGAGCTGGGGCTGGCCTTCGACGGCGACGGCGACCGCCTCGGCGTGGTGACCAAGCGCGGCCAGATCGTCTACCCCGACCGCCAGCTGATGCTCTTCGCCGCCGACGTGCTGGCGCGCAATCCGGGCGCGCAGATCATCTACGACGTGAAGTGCTCGCGCAACCTGGCGCGCGCGATCCGCCATCAGGGCGGCGTGCCGCTGATGTGGATGACCGGCCACGCCCTGATCAAGGCCAAGCTGAAGGAGACCGGCGCGCCCCTTGCCGGCGAAATGAGCGGCCACACCTTCTTCAAGGAACGCTGGTACGGCTTCGACGACGGCCTCTACGCCGGGGCGCGCCTGCTCGAGATCGTCTCGCGCTGGTCGCCAGAACAAGGGGGCGCCAACTGGCCGCTCGAGCACCTGCCGGATGCGGTGTCCACGCCCGAGCTCAACATCAAGATGCGCGAGGGCGAGCCGCACGCCCTCATCGCCGCGCTGCGGCAGACGGCGCGCTTCGAGGGCGCGCAGGAGATCATCACCCTCGACGGCCTGCGCGTGGAGTACACCGACGGCTTCGGCCTGATGCGCGCCTCCAACACCACGCCGGTGCTGGTACTGCGCTTCGAGGCCGACGACGGCAAGGCGCTGGAACGCATCAAGACTGATTTTCGCCGCGTGCTGCGCGCGGCGCGGCCGGACCTGCTGCCAGGCTTTTGATAGTGCCGCGGACACGCCCGGCCGGCCCTCAAGTTTCGCCCGGGGCGGCCGTTGATCCCGGAATGGACACGCCCATCCAGGAAATCTTCATCGGTCGCCAGCCCATCCTCGACCGGAACCAGCGACCGTACGCCTACGAGCTGCTGTTCCGCAGCGGCCGCCAGAACTTCGCCCAGGTCAGCGACGACACGACGGCCACCGCCACGGTGCTCTCGCACGCCATCACCGAGCTGGGCCTGGAAGCCGCGCTCGGCCCCTATCTTGGCTTCATCAACCTCGACGCGCGCATGCTGATGAGCGAGGTGCTGGAGATGCTGCCGCGCGAGAAATTCGTGCTGGAGGTGCTGGAAACCGTCGAGCTCACCCCGCGGGTCATCGCCCGCTGCCGCGAGCTGAAGGAGCTGGGCTTCACCCTGGCGCTGGACGATTTCGTCACCCTCGAGGAGCAGCACCGGCCGCTGCTCGAGATGGCCGACATCGTCAAGGTCGAACTGATGGGCATGGACGAGGCGAAGCTCGCCGCCACCGTCGAGGCCCTGCGTCAATGGCCGTTGAAACTGCTGGCGGAGAAAGTGGACAGCGAGGCGCAGGTCAAGCACTGCCTGGCACTCGGCTTCGAACTGTTCCAGGGCTATTATTTCGCCAAGCCGACGATCATCGCCGGCAAGAAGCTCTCGCATTCCGAGCTGACGCTCAACCGCCTGCTCGGCCTGATCCTCCAGGACGCCGACACGGGCGAGCTGGAGGCCATCTTCAAGCCCGAGCCGGGCCTGACCCTCAACCTGATGCGCCTGACCAATTCGGCCGCCAGCGGGGTGCGCCAGAAGATCACGTCGGTGCGCCACGCCCTCACCGTGCTCGGCCGGCGCCAGCTGCAGCGCTGGCTGCAGCTGCTGGTGTATGCCGATGCCTCGCCGAGCGGCCCGCTGGCCAGCCCGCTGATGCAGCTGGCCGCCACGCGCGGCCGCTTCATGGAGCTGATGGCGGACAAGCTGATGGGGGCGGACCGCGACCTCGCCGACCGCGCCTTCATGACCGGCATCATGTCCTTGATGCCGACCCTGCTGCACGTGCCCATCGGCGAAGTGATGCAGGGCCTGAGTGTCGCGAACGACGTGCGCGAGGCGCTGGAAGCGCGCGGCGGCATCCTGGGCAGGATGCTGCAGCTGGCCGAAAAGCAGGAGGAAGGAGACATGGATGCCTGCTTCGCCCTCACCGCCGAGTTGCCCGGGCTCGACAACGCGCGCGTCAATGCTCTCCTCAGCCAGGCGCTCGCCTGGGCCAACAGCATCGGGCAGCAGGCCGACTGACGCTAGCCGACGGCCTTGAGGATCAGCGGCCTTGCCGCCTCCGGCAGACTGACTTTTCCGGCAAGGACAAAATCGCGCGCCGCCGGCGACATCTTCCGCCAGGTCTTGCGGATGATGTCGAGCCACTTCTCCTCGCTGTAATCCGGATGCCGGGCGAAAAAACCGGCCAGGTAGTGTTCGAGAAAGACGAGGTCGGTGACGTCTTCCAGCAGATGCGTCTCGGCGTTCGCCTTGAGGCCCTTCTTGCCGACGGCGGCCTGGACGCGCTCGATGCTTGCCGCGTCGTAGCCGGCCTCCTGCAGCAGGCGGCCGGCGGCCTCGGCGTGGAACTGGTACAGCCCCGCGCGCCACTGCAGGTAACCCTGGCGGTCCATCGGATAGCTCGTGCGCGGCCTCTGCCAGCGCTGGATGTGCTGGGCGCGCACGGCCAGGCGCACCACTTCGCCGGCCTCGGGGGCGAAGCGCGCCAGCATGGCGCTCATGCGCTGCGCGTAGAGCAGCTCCTTGGGCTGGCCCTCGTCGCGGTTGGGGTCTTCCGCATTGGCGGCGTCGAAGGCGGCGATGGCGGCCTTGAAGCGTTCCTGGCCGGTTCTCATGCCGTTCTCCGGGCCAGCCAGTCGCGGATCGCCAGCCCGGTGCCGAAATCCCAGGGTCGCAGCTTTTCCGGGGCGATGAGGCGAAACTCGGCGAGTTCCTCGTTGAGCGCGATCTCGCCCGTGGCCACCACGTGGTAGGCGAGGATGATCTCGTTCTTGCGCTGGAAGGGATAGAGGCCGATCAGGCTGGTGGAGAGGGTCCTCAGGCCGAGCTCCTCCTGCACCTCGCGCGCCACGCCCTCCTCCGGCGTCTCGTCGCGCTCCATGAAGCCGGTGACGAGGCCGAACATCTTTTCCGGCCAGGCATGGTTGCGCGCCAGCACGATGCGGCCGTCGCGCTCGACCAGGCCGGCCAGCACCGGCAGCGGATTGTCCCAGAAGACCCAGCCGCAGGATTCATCCGGACAGACCAGGCGCGCACGTCCCGCCAGGCCGCGTTCGGCGAGGGGCGAGGCGCAGCGCGGGCAGAACTTCATCCGAGCTTCTGCTCGACCCAGCCCCGCACGGAAGCGAGCGCCTGGCCGAGGTGCTCCGGCTGGGTGCCGCCGGCCTGCGCCATGTCGGGCCGGCCGCCGCCCTTGCCGCCGACCTGTTGCGCGACGAAGTTCACCAGTTCGCCGGCCTTCACCTTGCCGGTGAGATCGGCGCTGACGCCGGCGATGAGGGAGGCCTTGCCGTCGGCCGCGGCGCCGAGCACGACGACGCAGGACTTCAGCTTGTCCTTCAGCTTGTCCAGCGTGTCGCGCAGCGCCCTGGCGTCGGCGCCTTCGAGCGCGGCGGCGAGCACCTTGACGCCTTTGACATCCGCAGCCTGGCCGGCCAGGTCGTCGCCCTGGCCGGCGGCCATCTTCGCCTTCAGCCGCGCCAGTTCCTTCTCCAGCGCCTTGACGCTGTCGAGCACCTGGCCGACCTTGAGGGCGATCTCCTGCGGCTGCGCCTTCACCGCCGCGGCCACCTCGGCCAATTCGCGCTCCTGCTGCTGCACCAGTTCCAGCGCACCCTCGCCGGTGACGGCCTCGACGCGGCGAATGCCGGCGGCGACGCCGCCTTCGGAGAGGATCTTGAAGAAGCCGATGTCGCCGCTGCGCGCGACATGCGTGCCGCCGCACAGTTCGCGCGAGCTGCCGATGTCGACCACGCGCACCGAATCGCCATACTTCTCGCCGAACAGCGCCATGGCGCCGGACTTCACCGCGTCGTCGAAGGGCATCACCCGCGCGCAGGCCTCGGCATTGGCGAGGATCTCGCGGTTGACGATGCGCTCGACGCGGCGGATCTCGTCGTCGGTCAGCGGCGCCTGGTGGGCGAAGTCGAAGCGCGTGCGCGAAGGATTCACCAGCGAGCCCTTCTGCTGCACGTGCGCGCCCAGCACTTCGCGCAGGGCCTTGTGCATGAGGTGGGTGGCGGAATGGTTGCGCACCGTGGCGGCGCGCGAGGCGAGGTCGACCTTGGCCTGCACGGTGTTGCCGACGGTGAGCCTGCCCATCTTCAGCACGCCCTGGTGGCCGAAGACGTCGGCCTGGATCTTCTGCGTGTCGTCCACCTCGAAGACGCCATGGGCGGATTCGAGGAGCCCCCGGTCGCCGACCTGGCCGCCGGACTCGGCATAGAACGGCGTGTGGTCGAGCACCACCACGCCGGCCTCGCCCGCCGCCAGTTCGTTCACCTCGGCGCCGTCCCTGTAGAGGGCGACGACGCTGCCTTCATGCACCAGCGTGTCGTAGCCGTGGAAGGCGGTGGCCACGCCCGAATACTCCAGCGCGCCCTTCATGACGAACTTCGAGGCGGCGCGCGCCTGGCTGCGCTGGCGCGCCATGGCGGCGTCGAAGCCGGCCTGGTCGAGGGTGAAGCCGCGCTCGCGGCACATGTCGGCGGTGAGGTCGAGCGGAAAGCCGAAGGTGTCATAGAGCTTGAAGGCCGTCTCGCCGTCGAGGCGCTTCGAGGGCGAGGCCAGCGCCGCCTCGAGCAGGGCCATGCCGTGCTCGAGCGTCTCGGCGAAGCGATCCTCCTCCGCCTTGAGGACCTCGGCGACGCGCGCGGCGGCGGCCGGCAGCTCCGGATAGGCCTGGCCCATGGCGTGCGAGAGATCGGCCACCAGGCGGTGGAAGAAGGGTTTCTTTTGGCCGAGCTTGTAGCCGTGGCGGATGGCGCGGCGGATGATGCGGCGGAGCACGTAGCCGCGCCCGTCCGAGCCGGGAATCACGCCGTCGACCACCAGGAAGGAACAGGCGCGGATGTGATCGGCGATGACGCGCAGGCTGGGGTTGGCGAGGTCCTTCGCGCCGGTCTCGCGCGCCGCGGCGCGGATCAGCTCCTGGAACAGGTCGATCTCGTAATTGGAATGCACATGCTGCAGCACGGCGGCGAGGCGCTCGAGGCCCATGCCGGTGTCGACGCTCGGCTTCGGCAGCGGATGCAGCACGCCGGTCTCGTCGCGGTTGAACTGCATGAACACCAGGTTCCAGATCTCGATGTAGCGGTCGCCGTCGGCGTCCTCCGAACCGGGCGGGCCGCCCGCGATGCCGGCGCCGTGGTCGTAGAAGATCTCGCTGCAGGGGCCGCAGGGGCCGGTGTCGGCCATCTGCCAGAAGTTGTCCGAGGTGAATTTCGGCGCGCCCGGCTTGTCGCCGATGCGGATGCAGCGCTCGGCCGGCACGCCGATCTCGCGCGTCCAGATTTCATAGGCCTCGTCGTCCTCGTGGTACACCGTGGTCCACAACTTCTCCTTGGGAATGCCGTACACCTGCGTGATCAGCTCCCAGGCGTAGCGGATGGCGTCGCGCTTGAAGTAGTCGCCGAAGCTGAAGTTGCCGAGCATCTCGAAGAAGGTGTGGTGGCGCGCCGTGTAGCCGACGTTCTCCAGGTCGTTGTGCTTGCCGCCGGCGCGGACACAACGCTGCGAGGTGGTGGCGCGCGCATAGGGCCGCTTGTCGTGGCCGAGGAAGACGTCCTTGAACTGCACCATGCCGGCATTGGTGAACAACAGCGTCGGGTCGTTGCCGGGCACCAGCGGCGACGACGCCACGATGGCATGGCCCTGGGAGGCGAAGTAGTCGAGGAATTTCTGGCGGATGTCGGCGCTTTTCATGTCGGGTGCAGCGGATGGCGTGCCTGGGGCTGAAGGAGGCGCAATTTTATCATCGCCGCCCAAACTCGGTCGCTGCGACACGGCAAGCGGATTCCGGCCGGCGGCCGGGGCGAAAAGTCAGTCCGTGCGGGACGGCAGGGTGAAGTGGAAGGTGGCGCCGGCCTCCGGCGCGCCCTCGGCCCAGACGCGGCCGCCGTGCTTGTGCACGATGCGGGCGACGAGGGCCAGCCCCACGCCCGTGCCCTCGAAGCTCGGGTCGCGGTGCAGGCGCTGGAAGACCTTGAACAGCTTGTCGGAAAAGGCCATGTCGAAGCCGGCGCCGTTGTCGCGCACCCAGTAATGCAGCTCATCGCCTTCGATCGCGCCGCCGACCTCGATCCGCGCCGGATCGCGCTGCCGGCTGTACTTGACGGCGTTGGAGAGCAGATTCATCCAGGCCTGGCGCAGCAGGCCGCGGTCGGCCTCGGCCTGCGGCAGATCGCCGATGTCGAACTGGCGCCGGTTCGCGCCCGCCTCATCCAGCTCGCCGATCACGTCGCGCACGACGAGGTTCATGTCCACCGGGGACTTCTTCAGGTCGGCGCGCCCGATGCGGGAAAAGTCCAGCAGGTCGTCGATCAGCTCGCCCATGCGGATCGCCCCGCCGGCGATGCGACCGAGCAGCCGCTTTCCCTCGGCATCGATGGCTGCGGCGTAGTCCTCCTCGACGATCCTGGCGTAGCCGGCAATTGCCCGCAGCGGCGCGCGCAAATCGTGCGAGATGGAGTAGCTGAAGCTCTCCATCTCGCGCACGGCCTCTTCCAGTTCGACGGTGCGCTCCTGCACCCGGTGTTCGAGCGTCACATTGAGGTTGCGGATTTCCTCCTCGGCGCGCCGCTGGTCGGTGATGTCGCGGGCAATGGAGATCAGGCAGGGCACGCCGCCGATGTCGATGAGGGCAGTGGAAACCGTCATGTCGCGCACCCGGCCGCTCTTCGTGCGCAGTTCGAACTCGTATCCGACCACCATGCCCCGGGCCCGCAACTCGGCCAGAAAGCCGGCGCGCAGTTCGGGTCGCGCCCACAGGCCGACGTCATTGACCGTGCGCCCGACCACCTCGTCCCGCGAACGCTCCAGCAGTTGCTCGAAGCTTTCGTTGATATCGAAGATCAGGCCATCCTCGGCGCGCAGGATCATGATGCCGTCCGGACTGGAATGGAAGACCTTGGCGAACTTCTCCTCGGACTGGCGCAGGGCGTCCTGGGCGCGCTGCACTTCGGTGATGTCGCGCGCGATGCCGATGATCTGCCGCTCGCCGCCGATCTCGGCCAGCACGCAGGAGCCCTCGATCAGGACGACCTCGCCGTTCTTCCTGCGGAAATGCACCTTGAAGCCCTGCCATTCGCCGTCCGCCTTGAGCCGGCGCACCAGTTCCTCCCGCTCGGCGGGCTCGGCCCACAGGCCGATGTCGACGGCCGTGCGGCCGAGCACCTCCTCCGCCTTCCAGCCGGTCATGCGCTCGAAGCCCTGGTTGACGGCGACGAAGCGGCCGTCCTCGAGCCGGCTGACCGTTGCGTAGTTGGGGTTGGCGTTGAAGGCCTTGACGAAGCGCTCCTCGGAGGCCTTCAGCGCCAGCTCGTCGAGCCGCTGCCGGGTGATGTCGCGCACGACGGAAATCAGGCAGGGCTCGCCGCCGATGTCGATGGCAACCGAGGACACCGAGCAGTGGCGCAGTTCGCCATCCTTCCTGCGGATGTCATGCTCGAAGCCGCTCACCCGGCCGTGCGCCTTCACCAGCCCGACGAACTCCCGGCGCTGCTGCGGGTGCGCCCAGATGTTCAGCGTGTCGACGAGGTGGCGCCCGACCGTCTCCCCAACGCCGTAGCCGGTCAGCCGCTCGAAGCCTTCGTTGGCCTCGACGACCACGCCATCGGCCTGGCGCGTGATGACGATGGCGTCGGGGCTGGCGTGGAAGGCCTTGTTGAACTTCTCCTCCGACTGGCGCAGGGCGCGCTCGGACTCGTCCAGCGGCGTGATGTCCCGCACCGTGTTGACGGCGCCGGCGTAGCGGCCGTCCTCGCCGATCAGGGGGGTGAACAGGCATTCGGCGTGCAGGGTGCTGCCGTCCTTGCGCAGGCGCAGGCCGCTCAGCCGCACGCACCGGCCGCCGCGCAGGGTGTCGACGCAGCGCGCCAGCTCCCCGGCGTCCGCCGCCTGCATGTGCAGCTCGGTCAGGCTGCGGCCCGCCGCCTCCGCCGCCGTCCAGCCGAACATGCGCTCGGCGCCGCGGTTCCACAGCACGACGCAACACTCGGCATCGACGACGGCAATGCCCTCGTCGGAAGCCTCCAGCGCCATGCGCAGCAGACGGTCGAGGTTCATGGCCGGCGCGGCCCGGGGTGCGCGGCGGCCTCGCGGATGGCGGGCAGGGCGTTCATGATCGGAATACTATAACGACTTCGCCACGGGTAAAACAGCGCCAACAGCACGGAATAGCAGCGCATGCCGGCCAGCCACCTGCTCGCCCTCGACCAGGGCACCACCGGTTCCCGCGCCATCGTCTTCGACGGCGACGGGCATTTCATCGCCTCGGCGCAAAGGGAGCTGCGGCAGATATTCCCGCAGCCGGGCTGGGTGGAGCACGATCCGGCGGAAATCTGGCGCGACCAGCTGGCCGTGGCGCGCGAGGCCGTCGAGCGTGCGGGGCTGCGCGCCGACGACATCGCCGCCATCGGCATCGCCAACCAGCGCGAGACCGTGGTGCTGTGGGAGCGCGCCGGCGGCCGCCCGCTGCACAATGCCATCGTCTGGCAGGACCGGCGCAGCGCCGAGGCCTGCGACAGGCTGAAGGCGGCCGGCGCCGAGGCGCCGGTGCGCAAAAAGACCGGCCTGGTGCTCGACCCGTACTTCTCCGCCACCAAGCTCGCCTGGCTGCTCGACCATGTGCCCGGCGCGCGGGTGCGGGCGCAGCGCGGCGAGCTGGCCGCCGGCACCATCGACAGCTGGCTGGCCTGGAACCTCTCCGGCGGCCGCCTGCACGTCACCGATCCGAGCAACGCCTCGCGCACCGCGCTGTTCGACATCCACGCCGGCGAGTGGGACGACGAATTGCTGGCGCTGTTCGGCATCCCGCGCGAGCTGCTGCCGCGCGTCGTGCGCTCGAGCGTGCTGTGCGGCGAAACGACGCCCGGCCTGTTCGGCGCGCCGATTCCCATCGGCGGCATGGCCGGCGACCAGCAGGCGGCGCTGTTCGGCCAGGCCTGCCACGGCGCGGGCCTGGCCAAGAACACCTACGGCACCGGCTGCTTCCTGCTCATGCATACGGGCGAAGCGGCCGTCGCCTCGAACAACGGCCTGATCGCCACCTGCGCCGCGCAGACCGGCGCGGCGCTCGAATATGCGCTGGAAGGCAGCGTCTTCATCGCCGGCGCCGTCGTGCAGTGGCTGCGCGACGGGCTCGGACTGATCAAGCGGGCGGCGGACATCGAGGGATTGGCTGCGAGCGTGCCCGATGCGGGCGGCGTGGTGTTCGTGCCGGCCTTCGCCGGCCTCGGCGCGCCGCACTGGAATCCGCACGCGCGCGGCACGCTGGCCGGCCTGACGCGCGGCACCGGCGGCGCGCACATCGCCCGCGCCGCGCTGGAGG
>WBUF01000059.1 GCA_008933825.1 Rhodocyclaceae bacterium
TCCGTAAAGGAATTGGCCGACACCATCCTTGCCTACCTTGCCGAACGCAACCTGCATCCGAAGCGCTACGTCTGGAAGGCCAAAGGTGAAGAGATTCTGCGCAAGATCCAGCGCGCCCGCGAAGCATTGGCCCCGTCGCCGGTAGCGCCCTAAATGTATAACCATTAGTGAGACACTACACTAGCATGACAGCACAAATGACCCCGCGTTGGCTCGGACTATTAATTGTATTCGGTGGTGGTATATATATTTTCACCAACTGGGTACGCAAAAAAATGCGTAATCGTAAATAACATAGCCAAAGGTACCGGAGTGAGCTAGGCAGTAGTGAGCAGTCCTGAGGTCAGCCCACAAAAAAATAATCCACTCCGGTACTTTTGATTACTGAAACCAAGGGTTACTGATGACCATTGAGAATGATAGCGAGGCATGGCGTGAGCTACGAAGCCGCGTCGATTCAATAGCAAATGCGGTCTTTCTTGTAGCTGGGGGTGCGCTTTCCCTATCCATCTCGGTAACACTCGGAGAAAAAAGTGCTGCATTTCTTACCAAAGCCGTCATAGCACTCACCACTCAGGCTTGGTATGCGCTGCTTGCGGCTGTTGTCTTGTTTTTATTGCTAAAAGCGCACCTAGTATTTCAAGCATTTGCTCTTCAGTTCTGGCCGCAATTTGTGAACAAGCATTTAACCACCCTTAACGCCATGGGTTGGATCATTGGCATCTGCGGAATACTAGCTTTCGTTGGCGGTCTTGTTCAAATGGTCAGGGCGGCAGCAATAGCGGTTGGGAACTAAAGAGATCGGGGTCGATTAGATTTTCAAGACGTAAGCAACGTCACAAAGCGGGGTAGCCGTCAGATGAACATCGAAAAAATCAAAGTCCGCGTCACCCAATCCGGCCAGACCATGGACGTCGTCGTCCTCCACAAGCGGCCGACCGGCATCACGGTGGTGCTGGGCGAAGGCCAGCACAGCATGAAGTGCGAGCTGTCGCCGACGCGCAACGGGCTGGCCTACGCCGGCAGCGTGATGGGGCGCGAGATCGTCTACGAGCGCAGCCGCGAGCAGGTGCAGGCCGACATCGACCGCCTCAACCCGGCCGTGCGCGAGTACCGGCGCTGAGGGCGCCGTCCCGCGCAGACTGACTTTTCCTCCGCCATCCACCGGGATAGAATCGGCGCTCCGACAGAACAAAGCCGTGCCATGAAACCTTCCGAGTCCCTGCGCAAACACCGCGACGCCGTGCTGGCGCTGGCCGCCAGCATCGGGGCCGGGAACGTCCGCGTCTTCGGATCGGTTCTGCACGGGCGGGATACCGATGGCAGCGACCTTGACCTGCTGGTGGATGTCCCCAAGGGCACCACGCTGCTCGACATGGCGCGTCTCCAGTCGGCCATCGAGAAGGAACTGGGCGTGCCGGTGGATGTGCTGACGGCGGGCGATCTTCCCCCGAAGTTCCGCCAGGTCGTGCTGCAGGAAGCCAGGCCGCTATGAGCAATCCGATGCGCGATGCGGATTACCTCGACCACATCCAGGACGCCATCGCAAAGGTTTTCCGGTACACGAAGGGCAAGAACGAAAGCGATTTCCTCGGCGACGAACTCATTCAGGACGGCGTGATCAGGAACCTGGAGATTGTCGGCGAGGCGGTTTCCAAATTGACGCCGGAATTGAAGGCCAGACATGCCGACGTGCCGTGGGGCGACATCTCGGGCATGCGGAATCGTCTGATCCACGGCTACGTCACGGTCAACCTAGAAATCGTCTGGAGCACTGTCGTGAAAGTCCTGCCCGAGTTCCAGAGCAAGGTAACCGCCATACAACGGCAGCTGGGCCAATCAGGCTCATAGCACGCAGACGGACAACGCCGTCCCGCAGCGACTGACTTTTCACCCCGACAAAGCCCGGCTTTACCCAGGCCCCTTCAGCGCCACAGGAGGCAAACGAATGGCCATCGGCTGGCTGACGATCCTCAAGAGCGTGCCCTGGGCCGAAGTGATCAGCAATGCGCCGAAGGTGGCCGAGGGCGCGAGGAAGCTGTGGAACGCGGTGGGCAAAAAGCGCGCGGCGGACGAGGCGGCGGATGCGGGCGCACCGCCGGCCGCCTCGCATGAGCCGCACACCCTGGAGGCGCTGGAAGCACGTGTCGCCGCATTGGAGGCGGCGGTGTCCGACCTGCACGGCCAGATGCTCGCCTCCTCCGAGCTTATCAAGGAACTCGCCGAGCAGAACGCGCAGCTGGTCAAGCGCATCGAGGCCAACCGCAAGCGCACGCTCTGGCTGGCCGCGGCGACCCTGGTGCTGGTATTTTACGTATTGTCCGCAGTACCCTTTTGAACGGGAAACCCGATGAAAAAACTGGTCGTGAAGATTCACGCCGAACTCGAAGTCCCCGATGACTGGGAAATCGCCCGGCATCCTTCGGGAATCACCGTGCTGAAGGTCGGCGACAGCTTCGTCGACTTCGACCTGGCGCCCCTGGCGACGACCTCCGGCGACCCCGATGCCGAATGGTCGGACATCAACGTCGAAGTCGTCGAACAGGTGCTGGATGCCGTGACCGGCCTCGACGCGGACCTGGAATTCATCACGCACCACTGATGCGCCTGGACAAGCCGCTCTGGCCGCGCGCTTCTTCAAGACACGCGGCGGGGCGGGCTGCGGCGGCATGTGGCCGGGGAGCGGGCACAGGGGCATAATGTCGCCGTGGCGCCGGGACTGACTTTCAGCCACGGCATAACCGCCCGCTGCGCGGGCATCAGCCACCCCTGAAACGCAAGGGCGCTTCCAGGGGCTTAGGGCGAACATGAGCGTACAGGCTGCCGACCTTCATCCGACGCTGGCGGGCGCGACGATCACCCTGCGCCCGCTGCACGCCGACGACCTGGAAGCGCTGCACGCGGCGGCGGCGGACCCGCTGATCTGGGCGCAGCACCCGGACCCGGCGCGGCACCTGCGGCCGGTCTTCGAGAAGAACTTCTTCGCCGGCGCGCTGGCCGGCGGCGCCTACACGGTCGTCGAAAACGCCACCGGCCGGATCATCGGCTCGTCGCGCTACTACGACTGGGACCCGGCCAAGGGGGAAATCGCCATCGGCTACACCTTCCTCGCCCGCAGCCACTGGGGCGGCGCCACCAACGGCGAAATGAAGCGGCTGATGCTGGACAACGCCTTCCGCTGGGCCAGGGTCGTCCGCTTCGACATCGGCAGGGACAACTGGCGCTCGCGCAAGGCCGTCGAGAAGATCGGCGCGCGCTTCTCGCACGAGGGACGCAAGGAGTTCAACGGCGTCGCGCTCGACTACGTCTTTTACACCATCGAGGCCTCGCAATGGCCGTGCGCGTAGTCAGGCTCGGCACGCCGCGGGCGAAGGACGAGGGCCTGCGCATCGGCACGGTGCGGCGGCCGCCGCGCGGCGTGCCGAAGTCGGAATTCACCAGCGGCGACTGGTACGACGTGTGGTTCCCGAACCTGTCACCGAGCGCGGAGACGGTGAAGTTCGCGCAGTCGGCGCAGACGCCGGCGCAGTGGGCGGCCTTCGCGAAGAAGTACCGCGCCGAGATGGCGGCGCCGGAGAACGCCCACGCGCTCGACCTCCTCGCCGCCCTCTCCCACCAGGCCAACTTCTCGGTCGGCTGCTATTGCGAAAACGAGGCGCACTGCCACCGCTCGGTGCTGCGCACCCTGCTCGCCGAGCGCGGCGCGAAGTTCGCCCGGACCCCTTCGGGGAACCCCGCATGAAGCGCTTCGGACTCGGCCTGCTCTTCGCGATCGGCGGCTACGTCGCGGCGGCCATCGCCGGCTATTTCCTCATCGGGCTGGTCTCCTCGAATGCACATGACCGCGATCTCGAGGCCGCCATGACCGGCGCCTTCGTCCTTGGGCCGCTGGGCGCCGCCGCGGGTTTCATCGCCGGGCTGATGCGCGGCGGACGCAAGCCAACGGACGTCTGATTTTTCATGAAGCCCTCGGACAAGGTCGACCGCCTCGTGATCGAGGCACGCCGCGCGGCGGAGAAGCGCGAGCTGTCCTACCGCGAGCAGGCGCTGAAGCTCTACCCCTGGATCTGCGGCCGCTGTGCGCGCGAATTCAGCCGCACCAACCTGCGCGAGCTGACGGTGCACCACCGCGACCATAACCACGACAACAACCCGCCCGACGGCAGCAACTGGGAACTGCTCTGCCTCTACTGCCACGACAACGAGCATCAGCGGCAGCTGGAGGCGGCCGGCGACCGCGACGGCAAGCCGGGCGGCAGCGTCGCAACGCATTCGCCGTTCGCCAGTCTGAAGGATCTGCTGGCCGGAAAGAGCACCAAGCAATGATCCAGGAAACCTCAGTTGGACGCGGCGGAATGTGCGATTTTTTCGCTGCGGGGCAAGGCGCCGGGTATCGAACCGGGCGATCAACCGAGGTTTGGGATGGTGCTGGCGGCTGGCTCAGTGCCGGTCCTGACGGCCGTGACGAACCTGCCTGTCGTCGTGCCGTTCCCAGCGCCCGTGATGCTCTCGCCAGCCGTGCTCGTGCTTCTCCCAGCGGTGCGGCACGTAGTGCTGCCCGTGGCGCGGCGCTTCCCAGCGGCCGGGCACCCAGTGGTGCTGGTGGCCGTGCGCCTGCCAGGTCCAGTGGCCGCCGATCCAGACATAGTGCGGATAGGGCGCGACGGTAACGACCTCGACGCGCGGCGGCGGCGGCGCCACGACGACGTGCGCGTGGCGGGCATAGGGCGGCGTACTGGCCGTCACCACGCAGCCGGAAGCAAGGGTGGGCAGGATGGCGGCCAGCAGTGCAAGGCGCGCCAGGCGTATCGCTTTCATCCGTTTTCTCCTTGGCATCCGCGCCGGCATCGGCACGGGTTCGGATGAAATAACGCGGCAAGGGGCGCCAGGTCACGCCCGATTTTGTAAGTGGATATTGCAGCCTGTCCAGATGGGGACGGCGCACTCGACCCGCTCGAAACGGGTTTCCCGAGGAGCCGACCCTCCCGCGCGACAGGCAGGACGACAGGGAACTCGTCAGGTTCAGCTCATCTGCTTCGGCAGCCAGTTGACGATGCCGGGGAAGAACCAGATCAGCAAGACGGCCGCCACCATCAGGGCAAACATCGGCGCGGCCTGGCGCGCGATCCAGGTGATCTGCTTCTGCGTCATGCCCTGCAGGACGAAGAGATTGAAGCCGACCGGCGGCGTGACCTGGGCCATCTCCACCACCAGCACGACGTAGATGCCGAACCAGACGAGGTCGATGCCGGCCTTCTGCACCGTCGGCAGGATGACGCCCATGGTCAGCACCACCATCGAGATGCCGTCGAGGAAGCAGCCGAGGACGATGTAGAACACCATCAGGGCGAGGATCAGCGCCAGCGGCGAGAGACCCAGCCCGCCGATCCATTCGGCAAGCCGGCGCGGCAGGCCGATGTAGCCCATCGACAGCGTCAGGAAGGCGGCGCCGGCGAGGATCAGGGCGATCATGCAGTACAGGCGCGTGGCGCCGAGCAGGCTGTCGCGGAAATTGGTCCAGCCGAGCACGCCCTGCGCCGCGGCGATGACAAGCGAGCCCACCACGCCGAGCGCCGCCGCCTCGGTCGCGGTGGCAATGCCGGTGTAGATCGAACCGAGCACCGCGGCAATCAGCGTCACCACGGGAATCAGATGGCGCGAGGCATGCACCTTCTGGAAGAACGTCAGGCGCACGTCGGGCTGCGGGATGGCGCCCGGATGCGCCAGCGCCCAGACGATGGTGTAGGCCATGAAGAGGCCGGCCAGCAAGAGGCCGGGCAGCACGCCGGCGATGAACAGCTGGGCAATGGAAACGTTGGCCGTGACGCCGTAGACGATCATGATGATCGAGGGCGGGATGAGCAGGCCCAGCGTGCCGGCGCCGGCCAGGGTGCCGACGGTGATGCCTTCCGGGTAGCCGCGCTTCGCGAGTTCCGGCAGGGTCATCTTGCCGATGGTGGCGCAGGTGGCGGCGGACGAGCCCGAGACGGCTGCGAAGATGGTGCAGCCGATGATGTTGGTGTGCAGCAGCCGGCCGGGCAGGCGCGCCAGCCAGGGCGCGAGCCCCCTGAACATGTCTTCCGAGAGCTTGGTGCGAAAGAGGATCTCGCCCATCCAGACGAAGAGCGGCAGCGCGGTCAGCGTCCAGGACGACGAGGCGCCCCAGATGGTCACCGCCATGCTGTCGCCGACCGGTCGCGAGGTAAACAGCTCCATGCCGATCCACGCCACGCCGGTGAGCGCGAGACCGATCCACACGCCAGATCCGAGCAGCACGAAAAGCAGGACGATGAGGGCGAGGGTGATGAAGAGTTCCATCGCGGCTTACTCGATGTGCGCCGGCTCGCCGCCCTCGTGCTGCGCGCGCAAGGTCTTGCCGCGCAGCAGGTCGAAGAGGTCCTGGGCGAAGGCCAGGAAGAACAGCAGCGTTCCGACGGCCATGCCGAGCTGCGGGATCCACAGCGGCGTGGCATCCAGCCCGGTGGAGATGTCATGGAAGGCCCACGACTGCCAGGCGAGGCGCACGGAAAACCAGGCCAGGGCGCCGGCGAGCAGCAGCGCCGCGCCGTGGCAGAAGACTTCCAGCGCGCGGTTCGCCCGCGGCCCGAGATGGCTGAGGATCAGCGTGACGCGGATGTGCTCGCCGCGCCGCAGCGTATGCGCCAGGGCGAGGAAGGCCGAGGCCGCCATGCAGTAGCCGGCGTAGGCGTCGGCACCGGGCACGCGGATGGCGAGCAGCCGGCCGAAGATCGAGGCCAGCACCGCCAGCAGCGTGGCGATCATGAACAGCCCTGCGAGCCAGCCGGCCCAGGTGAACAGGCGGTCGAGGAATGGGCGCATGGGCTTTCGCGTTATCGAGTGTCTGTCGGCCCCGAAGGCCGTCAAATCCCCCCTCGCCTCCCTTGTCAAAGGGGGGATGGGGGATTTCGATTCACGCCATTATTTCCGGAACGCGTCGAGCACCGCCTGGCCGTCCGCCCCGGCCTGCCTGGCCCAGTCGGCCGTCATGGTATCGCCGACTTTCTTCATATCGGCCTTCAGCTGCGCCGAAGGCGCCTCGACCTTCATGCCGTTCTTGGCCAGCTGTTCGAGGTAGAACTTCGTCTTCTCCTCGCTGGTCTTCCAGCCGCGCGCCTCGGCCTCGGCGGCGGCCTTCAGCACCGCTTCCTGCGTCGGCTTGTCGAGGGCGTCGAAGGCCTTCTGGCTGACGATGACGAGGTTCTTGGGCAGCCAGGCCTGGGTGTCGTAGAAGAACTTGATCTGCTCCCAGACCTTGCTGTCGTAGCCGGTGGCGCCGGAAGTCATGAAGGCCGACACGGCGCCGGTGGCGAGCGCCTGCGACAGTTCGGCGGCCTGGATGGTCACCGGCTGCGCGCCGACCAGCTCGGCGATGCGGCTGGTGTTGGGGTTGTAGGCGCGCCACTTGGCGCCCTTGAGGTCGGCGGCGGCGTTCACCGGCTTGGCCGAGAAGATGCCCTGCGGCGGCCACGGCACGCTGTAGAGCACCTTGATGCCCTGCTTGGCGAGACGGCCCTCGGTCGCCGCCTTCGAGGCCATCCACAGTTTTTTCGCCTCGGCATAGCTGGTGGCGAGGAAGGGAATGGTGTCGACGCCGTACATCGCGTCTTCATTCGAGAAGTTGGAGATCAGCACCTCGCCGATCTGCGCCTGGCCGCCCTGCACCGCGCGCTTGATCTCGTTGGCCTTGAACAGTGAGCCGCCCGGATGCACGGTGATCTTCAGCTTGCCCGAGCTGGCCTTGTCGACGTCGGCGGCGAACTGCTGGATGTTCTCGGTGTGGAAGTTGGCGGCGGGGTAGCCGGTCGGCATGTCCCACTTGGTCTGCGCCGCGGCGCCGGACGCGGCAAGCGCCAGGGCGGCCCCGGCCAGCAGCGACATCACGTTTTTCTGCTTCATAAATCCTCCTCGGACTGGCGGGTTGAAGGGTTGTTGTTGTTGCAAAACGTGTTCGAAACGTTAATAATTTGTCGATACGTTGTCAACATCATTTTTACAATAAATACGGCCGATCCAGTATGGGAGGAACCGTCATGGCCCGCAAGCGCACACCCCGGAAAATCGCCACGGCCGCCGCGCCGAAGTCCATCGCCGAAGCGGCGCAGCGCATCGTTTCCTCCTCGCACCTGATCTCGGATAAGTCGCCCGAACTGTCGGAATTCGAGTTCGGCCTGATCATCGCCGGCCATGCCTTCGACCGCTGGATGATCCGCTGCATGGCCGCGGCCGGCGTCAAGGACATGACGCCGACCGACGTGCTGGTGCTGCACCACGTCAACCACCGCGGCCGCGAGAAGCGGCTGGCCGACGTCTGCTTCGTGCTCAACATCGAGGACACCCACGTCGTCTCCTACTCGCTGAAGAAGCTTGCCGCGGCCGGCCTCGTTGCCGGCAACAAGCGCGGCAAGGAGGTGTTCTTCTCGACGACGCAGAAGGGCGAGGCGCTCTGCCTGCGCTACCGCGAGGTGCGCGAGGCCTGCCTGATGCCGGGCTTTTCCGGCGCCGAGGAGGAAAACCTGCGCCTGGCCGAACTGGCGCGCGTGCTGCGCACGCTCTCCGGCCGCTACGACCAGGCTGCCCGGGCCGCTACCTCTTTCTGAACGCATGGCCAGGCTTCTACCGCTCGGTGACGCGGCGTGGACCGTCGAGTTCGGCGATGCCATCGACCCCGCCCTGCACGCCCGCGTCATGGGCTTTGCCCGGGCGCTCGACGCCGCCGCGCTGCCCGGCGTGATCGAGGCGGTGCCGACCTTCCGATCCTGCACGGTTCATTTCGATCCGCTCGCCGATGGGGCGGACACGCTCGGCGTGCGCCTGCTGGAAATCGCAGCCTTCGCGCCTGCGGCCGCCCTCGCCGGGCGGCGCTGGCGCATTCCCGTCCTCTTCGGCGACGAGGCGGGGCCGGACCTCGCAGACATGGCAGCGCACTGCGGGCGCAGCGAGCGGGACGTCGCCGAGACCATGACGGCATGCGTCTTTCGCGTGTACATGCTCGGCTTCATGCCGGGCTTTCCCTACATGGGCGGCCTGCCCGACACGCTCGCCATGCCGCGCCTGGCCACCCCGCGCAAGGCGGTGCCGGCGCGCAGCCTGGCGGTGACCGGCACGCTGTGCGCCGTCTATCCCTTCGCCAGCCCGGGCGGCTGGCGCCTGCTCGGCCGCACGCCGGTCGAACTGTTCGATGCGCGCCTGGCTTCGCCCGCTCTTTTCGCACCCGGGGACGAGGTGATGTGGCAGGCGGTGGACGCCGCCGAGTTCGCCCGGATCGAGACAGAGGACGCCGCCGGGCGCCTCGATCGCGCGCAGTTCCTCGTCGCGGCGGAGGCGCCGTGGCCGCGCTGATCGAAGTCCTCGAAGGCGGCCTCGGGGCGACGGTGCAGGACGCCGGCCGTCCCGGTCACCGTCGCATCGGCGTTGCGCTCTCCGGCGCGCTCGATCCGCTCTGGCTGGCCTGCGCCAATGCGCTCGCCGGCAATGCGGCGGGCGCCGCCGCGCTGGAGTTGCGCCTGGCCGGGCCGCGCCTGCGCGTCGCGCGCGGCCGCTTGCGCGTGGCGCTGGCCGGCAATGCCGAGTGCAAGGTAAGGCGCGCCGTCTCGCAGGGACTGACTTTTCACGCATGGCAAAGCCTGACGCTGAAGGAAGGCGACGAACTCGCCATCGGCGCCGTGCGCGGCGGCATCGCCTATCTCGCCTTCGCCGGCGGCATCGTGACGACGCCGCTGCTCGGCAGCCGCGCCACCCATCTGCGCGCATGCATGGGCGGCGTCGAAGGCCGCGCGATTGCTGCGGGCGACCGCCTGCCGCTCGGCGACACCGACCCGCGAGGCCCCGAGCGCCGGCAGGCCGCCTTCCTGCACGAGTCCGGCCCGATCCGCCTCCTTGCCGGGCCACAGGACGACCATTTCACCCCAGCCACCCTGCGCGCGCTGGTCGAGGCGGAATTCACCGTCAGCCGCGACGCCGACCGCATGGGCCTGCGCCTCGACGGGCCGCCGCTCGCGCACGATGCGCAGCACGGCGACGAGATCGTCTCGGACGGCGTCGCCCCCGGCGCAATCCAGGTGCCGCCCGACGGACGGCCCATCGTCCTCGCCGCCGATTGCCAGACCGTCGGCGGCTATCCGAAGATCGCCACCGTGATCCGCGCCGACCTGCCGCGCCTCGGCCATCAACTGCCCGGCAATCGCCTGCGCTTCGTTTTCGTGACGCGCGACGAGGCCGTGGCAGCGCTGCGCGCTCAGCAGGCGCGCCTGGGCGCATGGATCGGGAACATCGCGCCGCACGCGCCGGCCGGGGACATCGACGAGGCGGCGCTGTACTCGGAAAATCTCATCAGCGGCGCGCTCTATGCGGAGGAGCCATGAACAAGCGCATCAATCTGAACGCCGACCTCGGCGAGGGCTTCGGCCCCTGGACCATGGGCGCCGACGCAGAGCTGCTCGGCATCATCGCCTCGGCCAACGTCGCCTGCGGCTTCCATGCCGGCGACCCGCTGGTGATGCGGCGCACGCTGCGCCTGGCAAAACAGCGCGGCGTCGAGATCGGCGCGCACGTCGCCTATCCCGACCTGCAGGGCTTCGGCCGCCGCCGCATGGAGATGGCGCCGGAAGAGTTGGAAGCGGCCATCCTCTACCAGATCGGCGCGCTCGCCGGCCTGGCGCAGGCGGAAGGTCTGCGGCTCGCCCACGTCAAGCCGCACGGCGCGCTCAACAATGCTGCCTGCGCCGACCTGGAACTCGCGCGCACCGTCTGCCGCGCCGTCCTTGCCTGCGACAGGCAACTCATCCTGCTGGCGCCGGCGCTGTCGCAGCTCGCCGCCGCCGGGCACGAAGCCGGCCTGCCGGTGGTGGAGGAGCTCTTCGCCGACCGCGCCTACCTCGACGACGGCCAGCTCGTGCCGCGCAGCCGCCCGGGCGCAATGATTCACGGCGCGGATGCATCGCTCGCGCATGTGTTGCGCATGCTGGAGGAAGGCGCCATCGTCGGCGTGAATGGCCAGCGGCTGCCGGTGCGGGCGGGCAGCGTCTGCGTGCACGGCGACAACGCCGAAGCGGTGGCGACGGCGAGGACGCTGCGCGAGGGATTGCAGGCGGCGGGCTACGCGATCGCGCCGCTAGCGGCGTGCCCGGGCTGAGCTACTGCGCCTGCCAATAAGGGGTGGCGATGCCCTCGCCGAGGTCGGCCTCGACGAAGTGGCGGCGCAGTTCGAGCAGCTGTTCGACGAGGCCCGGCTCGGCGCGCGCGTAACCTTCAGCGTCGGGCACGCGCTTCACCACCACGCCGAGGAGTTCCGTGATGGCGTTGCCGATGGAGTTCTGGCTGATGGTGACGATCAGCTGCCCCGCGTCGTTGCGGTAGATGAGCTGCTTGAAGGCCGGCTGCCAGCGGATGGCGTTGGCGTAGCGCGCATCCTTGATGCAGCGCTCGCGCACCATCTTCGCCGTCGCAAGGAAGTCGTTGTCGAAGAGCAGCCGCTCCTCGACCAGCGCCGGGAAGTGCAGGTCCGGCAGCATCGGCGCGTTGCGCGTCGACACCTGGCTGAAGAAGCTGCGGTAGAAGTCGAGGAAGCCCTTCAGCAGCATGTCGTATTCGTGCCAGAAGCGCACCTCGCCGAGGCCGGCCGCACCGCCCTTCACCTCCCAGCTCGGCAGGCCCTGCGGGTAGCCGGTCAGCGCCAGGCGGCACTCGCCGCGCTCGCACGGCGCCAGCAGTTGCAGGTCGAGCCCGGCGAAGAAGGCGCGGTAGCACTCGCGCATGTGCGCCTGGAACAGCGAATGCTGGCCGCCGTCGGTGAGGTTGGGATTGTCGGGATCGGCGTAGGCAGCCGCGGCGAGGTCGTCCTTGTCGAAGACGATGAAGTGGTTGTGCAGCATGCGGATCGAGGGCACGCCGGGCGCGGTAAGCGGCCAGGTGGCGTCGAGGCTGGCCTCGCCGGCCAGCACCAGGTGGCGCGCCGGGTCCGGGTAGCGATCGAGCATGAACGCGATGGCGATGCGGTTCATGCGGTTCCAGACGCGGCGGACCGGCTCCGGCACCTGGGTGCGGCGCACCGGGCGGCCGAGCGGGTCGAGGATCTTCTGCGAGGTGTTGTAGATGATCGAGCCGTCGAAGAGGTTGGAGTGGCCGATCGCCTTGCGGTAGAAGAGCAGCCCTTCCGGGTTCGCCAGCAGGCCGTTGTTGTGCGCCAGGTCGGCCAGGTTCTCGGCGGAGTTGAAGAACTCGTTGGGCTTCATGCCCTCCGGCACCTCGAGCGGGATCGGGCGGTAGGGGGTGAGGATCTCGCGCGGAGCGGAGGGTGCCAAAGTCAGTCCGCCGAGGACGGCGCGTCGGTGATGCGGTCGTAGTAGCGCGCCCGGTAGAGCAGGCGCTTGCGCGTTTCCGTGTCGCGGAAGGCGGCGCGGTCGTGCAGCACGTTGTTGCTGACCAGCCCCATGCCCGGCTCGAGGCGGCCGCGAAAAACGTACGGGCTGGCGGCGTCGGCGAGCAGGCGTTCCAGCGCGGCGACGGCGCCCTTCGTCGCGGGGTCGTCGTGCCACTCGATGCTCACCGTGCGCGCCGTGTAGCGCATGTGAAGAAAGCCGTCCGGATAGACGGCGAACACCGGCCCGGGCTGCGCCGCACGGGCGACTGCGCCGTCCTCCAGCCGCGGCGGGATGGTCATGGCGTCGGGCGCCATGAAGGCGCGGATGTAATCGGGGTTCTCGTCGCGCAGCAGGATGTAGGCGATCTCGTGGTCCATCAGCCGGTTCTCGCCGCCGGTCTCCGCGCTCTGCACGCAATGCAGCAGCAGGCCGCGCACCTGGCGTTCGAGCGTGTTGTAGTAGCCGTCGGTGTGCCACTTGATGCCGCGGTCGGTGTACGGGATGAACTCGCTGCGCGTGCCGGCCGGCGCCACCGCCAGCGGCGAGATGCCGTCGTCGTCGGCGAGCCGGTTGGCGTCGAGGCTGACCAGGCCCAGCTGGCGGCCGAGCAGGCGCGGAATGTCCTTGTCGGGGTCGTCGCCGGTCGGCGAGGCGTAGAGCGCCATGTTGGCGACGCCGCAGCGCGCCAGCAGCGCTTCCCTCTCGGCAAAAGTCAGCCGGCGCGGATCGGCGACTTCGACGACGAGGTCGTCCAGCCGGCGCGGATGGTCGGCCAGCTTGCGTTCGCGCCAGGCAGCGTAGGCGGCGGCATTGCCGAGGTCGAAGTGGGCGGGAATCATTCTCCGGACAATCCTTCGCGCGCGCGGCGAGGCTTTTCTTCGCCGCCGCCGAAGAGGCCGTCGAGCGTCTTTTTGATCGCCATCACGCCTTCCGGCACTTCGATCTCCATCACCTGGTCGTATACCCAGTTCCTGTCCCTCTCCGGCATGCCTTCGCGCACCCGCGAAGCGCAGGCGCGGCGGAAGCCGAAATCCGGGCCCTTCTCATCGACGCCGTACCCGGCGTAGTCGGCACCGGCGGCATTGAACACCTCGATGAACCGCCGGCGGCAGGCGCCAGGATCGGTCGCCGCCAGCAGCATGTCGGCGTTGTCCTCGATCGCCTCGGCCATGCGCTTGGCCAGCGCGGACGTGAATTCGCCGCGCTGCTCGGCGGAGAGCTTCTCGAAGGCGACGCGGTCGGCGTAGTGGGCATGGAAGGCCATGGTCTCGACGACGTAGTCGAAATACGGCCGGCCGAGGTCGATGTCGAACTTCGCCTGACGCATGCGCTGGATCGATTCGATCGCCAGCTTCCACGACAGCATGGCGACGACGCTGGCGAGCTCCGCCAGGGTGCGTTCGCGCCCGCCGGCGTGGAAGCGGCTGCGAATGCGGATGGCCATCGCTCAGGCGCTCAGTGCTCGCCCTTCGTGCGGCGGATGCCGGCCAGGCGGTTGCCCTGCTTCTGCGGGCCGCCGCGCGGGAATATCTCGTGCAGGTAGTGGTTGCTGCCGCGCTCTTTGCCCCACAGCTTCGTGAAGTGGGCGATCATGACGCGCACCTGCGGCTGCACGCGGTGTTCGGCGTGGTAGTCGCGAATGAAGCGGATCACCTGCCAGTGCTCGTCGGTGAGTGCAAGGCCCTCTTCCTGCGCCAGGGCGCGGGCGAAATCCTCCGACCAGTCGTCGAGGTCGATCAGGTAGCCCTCGGAATCGACAGGGATGTCGCGCCCGTCGATCCGGATGGTCTTCGCGGCAAACTCCCGATAGGCGTCGCCCATCAGTAGCCGCCCTTGCCGAAGGGTTTGGGCAGGCCGGCGACCTTGACGGCCTGCTTGGCCGGACCGTCCTTCGGAAACAGGTCATACATCCCCTTCGAGTCGACGCTGGGCAGGATTTCCCCCATGTCCTTCATGAAGTTGCGGAAGTTCGGCGTGTGGCCGTCCTCGCGGTACTTGTCCCGCATGTAGTTGATGATGACCCAGTGCTCCTCGCCGAGGACAAGGCCCTCGGCGGCAGCGATGGCCTCGGCCGCCTCGTTGCTGAAATCGGCTTCGAGCAGGTAGCCGTCGTCGTCGCTCTCCTTCTCGTCGCCGTTGATGATGTAGCCCATGTCGTCTCCTTATTTCTTGCGCAGATAGAACTCGAAAATGCCGCGTGCGACCTCGACGCGCTCCACCAGCTCGAGCGGGGTGTTCTTCACCCACGCATCGATGTCGGCAGGGGTGCCCGGACAGTTGCTCGCCAGCATGAGTATCTCGCCGGACTTCATGCCGTCGAGCACCTTCTTCGCCTCGAGGATCGGACCCGGGCAGGTGGCGCCGCGCATGTCCAGCGTGACGTTGGCCTTGGGCATGGACTTCCGGCCGCTGCCGCGCGTGACGAGATAGGCGACGCGGCCGCCCTCCAGCCTTTCCTTGACGGTAACCTCGTTGCCGGTCTGACGCGCCCAGGCGATCAGGTCGTCAGGCGTGCCGGGGCAGTCGGAAACCAGCAGCATGGTCTGCCCGACTTCCAGGTCGTCGACGATTCTTTTGGCGCCGATCAGCGGCGCGGGGCAGGACAAGCCGCTCATGTCCAGTGTGACGGTGGGTTTGCTGCTCATGACTCCTCCATCCAGTATGTGTCCGATACTATTCGGCGGCGCCGACGGCGACCACCGACTTGTGCGGCACGAAGATGCCGCAGCCCAGCTTGCGTCCCCGGCCGAGGCCGCGCGCCTGCACGGCAAGCGACTGGGCCGGGCTGAGTCCATGCAGCAGCAGGCTGAAGCCGCGCAGCTCGCCCTCCGGCGTGCCGGCGCTGTGGGCCCTGCCGGAAATCATGCGCTCCGGCAGACCGGCTTCGCGCAGCTCCGCCGCCGCCTGGCCGAGGAACTCGGCCTCGTCCTCGGATCCAGTGCTGACGAAATGCGAATACACCGTGGCATAGGGCATCAGCTCGCGCCGCTTGCCCGGCCCGATTTCCAGTCCGCTGCCGACATCGAGCCGCCGGCCGGCCAGGGCCAGCGCCTGCTCGGCGCGGGCTTCCACGAGGCGCAGCATCAGCCGCGCACGCGGCCCGAGCAGCAGCGCGCCATCGCTCGTCGTGCAGCCGTGCAGGGGGTGCACGCCGGCCGAGGCCTCGTCTTCCAGCCAGTCCAACGCGCCGGCCAAGGCCTCGTAGAGCGCGTAGCCATGGTCCCGCGGCAGGCGCTCGCAGCGCACCTCAAAACTCACATCGACAATTGTCACGGCTGCCTCTTGGCCCAGTCCTGCATGGCTTGTCCCCAGCGGGAAGCCGTCCGGGCGTCTATATCGAATATGGTGAAGCGCCTTTTTTCGCGGATGCGCAGCCGAAGCATGGGCGTGCCGCCAGCCAGGTACTCGACCTGCTGCAATTCGATCTCCTGCCCCCAGATCGGGGCGGTGAACTTGTCCAGCGTGGTGAGTTTTTCCTTGTCGTCCATGACTTGCGTTGCGCACTGTGTCGGCCGAAATATGCGCCCTGGCCCGGTTTCCCGCCTATAACCGCCATGGCGTGGCGCGGCCTACCCCTTTCGGGTAGGTATCCCTGCCCCCACGGGAGTTATAGGAGATCGCAGTGCACCATGCGTAACATCAGCGCCAACTAATAGACGAAACCCGTCAGACGCGCCCCCAGCAGTACTGTACAAACCTTAGCACCGGAGACAAATCATGGCTAAGAAACAGCACGACACGCCCAATCTCGACCAGCTGGAATCGGGCCCCTGGCCCAGTTTCGTCACCGGCATCAAGCGCCTGGCGAAGGACAAGGACATCATGGTCGACCTGCTCGGCCACCTCGAACACTCCTACCAGACCCGCAAGGGCTACTGGAAGGGCGGCACGGTCGGCGTCTTCGGCTACGGCGGCGGCGTCATCCCGCGCTTCACCGAGATCAAGGACGACAAGGAGCAGCCGGTCTTCAAGGACGCGGCCGAGTTCCACACCCTGCGCGTCATGCCGCCGGCCGGCATGCACTACAACACCGACATCCTGCGCAAGTTCTGCGACATCTGGGAGAAATACGGCTCCGGCCTGATCGCCTTCCACGGCCAGTCCGGCGACATCATGTTCCAGGGCTGCACCACCGAGAACGTGCAGAAGGCCTTCGACGAGATCAACGAACTGGGCTTCGACCTCGGCGGCGCCGGCCCCGCCGTGCGCACCTCGATGGCCTGCGTCGGCCACGCCCGCTGCGAGCAGTCCTGCTTCGACGAAGGCAAGGGGCTGCGCAAGATCGTCAACGCCTTCCTCGACGACATGCACCGCCCGGCCCTGCCCTACAAGTTCAAGTTCAAGTTCTCCGGCTGTCCGAACGACTGCATGAACTCCATCCAGCGCTCGGACATGGCCATCATCGGCACCTGGCGCGACAACATCCAGACCGACGAGGCCCTGGCGAAGAAGTGGTTCGCCAAGCACGGCATGAACGAACTGGTGAACGACGTCGTCGGCATGTGCCCGACGCGCGCCATCCAGCTGAAGGAGATCAAGGCCGTCTCGAAGGACGCCGCCGTCTCCAGCGTCGCCGTCAGCGACAGCCAGGCCCTGGAGATCGACAACAAGGACTGCGTGCGCTGCATGCACTGCATCAATGTCATGACCGGCGCGCTGGCCCCGGGCAAGGATCGCGGCGCCACCATCCTGGTCGGCGGCAAGCGCACCCTGAAGATCGGCGACCTGATGGGCACCGTCGTCGTCCCCTTCATGAAGCTCGATACCGACGAGGACTACGAGCAGCTGCTCGACCTGGCCAAGCGCATCGTGGACTTCTTTGCCGAGAACGCGCTGGAGCACGAGCGCACCGGCGAGATGATCGAGCGCATCGGCCTGGTGAACTTCCTCGAAGGCGTCGAGGTCGAGGTCGACCCGAGCATGGTTGCCAGCCCGCGCACCAACCCCTACATCCGCATGGACGGCTGGGACGAGGAAGTCGCACGGGTCAAGGCCAGGCAGGCGGCCGCCTAACAATCACGGACAGACGGAGACACATCATGTCGCAACCTCAACTGCGCAAGCCCATCGAGTGCGGCGTGCCGGACCACATGCAGTACCTGCACCCGACCCTGCGGAAGAACTACGGCAACTGGAAGTACCACGACCGGCCGCGGCCCGGCGTGCTGCACCACGTCTCCAAGTCCGGCGACGAAGTGTGGACGGTGCGCGCCGGCACCCAGCGCCAGATGGACGTGTACACCATCCGCAAGCTGTGCGACATCGCCGACAAGTTCGCCGAGGGCCACGTCCGCTTCACCATCCGCAGCAACATCGAGTTCATGGTCGCCGACGAAAGCAAGGTGGCGCCGCTGGTCGCCGAGCTGGAAAAAAGCGGCTTCCCGGTGGGCGGCACCGGCAACTCGGTGTCGATGATCGCCCACACCCAGGGCTGGCTGCACTGCGACATCCCCGGCACCGACGCCTCCGGCGTGGTGAAGTCCCTCATGGACGAGCTCTACGAGGAGTTCAAGAACGAGGAGATGCCCAACCGCGTTCGCCTGTCCACCTCCTGCTGCGAGATCAACTGCGGCGGCCAGGCCGATCTCGCCATCGTCATCCAGCACACCAAGCCGCCGAAGATCAACCACGACCTCGTCGCCAACGTCTGCGAGCGCCCGTCCGTTGTCGCGCGCTGCCCGGTGGCGGCGATCCGCCCGGCGCTGGTAAACGGCAAGCCGACGCTGGAAGTCGACGAAAAGAAATGCGTCTGCTGCGGCGCCTGCTTCCCGCCC
>WBUF01000060.1 GCA_008933825.1 Rhodocyclaceae bacterium
TGCTGACACAGGCTTGCCTCGGCCCGCGCCGGCGCGGCCGCGCCGAAATCGCCCGCTCGGCCTTCGCCGCAGGCGACAACGGCGGCCTGATTGCGCTCTCTGCCGCCGCCGGGGGCGATGTCGGCCAGGCGCTGCTGGCGGGCAACGCCGCCCAGGCCGAAGCCGCCGCGCGCGAGTGGGCGCGGGTGTTTCCCGACAGCTTCTACATCGAGATCCAGCGCTACGGCCAGGCGCAGGCCGAGGCGTTGGTCGCGGCCAGCGTGGCGCTGGCGGCGAAGCTCGATCTGCCGGTGGTGGCGACGCATCCGGTGCAGTTCCTCGATCGCGCGGATTTCAAGGCGCATGAGGCGCGCGTGTGCATCGCCGAGGGCTATTTGCTGGCCGATCCGCGCCGGCCGAAGCAGTTCACCGAGGAGCAGTATTTCAAGAGCCAGGCCGAGATGCAGGCGCTGTTCGCCGACCTGCCCGAGGCGCTGGAGAATTCCGTCGAGATCGCGCGCCGCTGCAATCTTTCCGTCGAGCTGGGCAAGAACCGGCTGCCGCTGTTTCCTGCGCCGGAGGGCATGACGCTCGACGATTACCTTGCCCGACAGGCCGCCGCCGGGCTGGAGCGCCGCCTCGCGCAACTCTTCCCCGACGCCGCCGAGCGCGAAACGAAGCGGCCGGAGTACGCGGCGCGCCTGGAATTCGAGTGCCGCACCATCGCCCAGATGGGCTTTCCCGGCTACTTCCTCATCGTCGCCGACTTCATCAACTGGGCCAAGCAGAACGGCGTGCCGGTCGGGCCGGGGCGCGGCTCGGGCGCCGGCTCGCTCGCGGCCTATTCGCTGGGCATCACCGACCTCGATCCGCTGCGCTACGAGCTGCTCTTCGAGCGCTTCCTCAACCCGGAGCGCGTGTCGATGCCCGACTTCGACGTCGACTTCTGCCAGGAGGGGCGCGATCGCGTCATCGACTACGTCAAGAAGAAGTACGGCGCGCATGCCGTCTCGCAGATCGCCACCTTCGGCACCATGGCGGCCAAGGCGGTCATCCGCGACGTCGGCCGCGTGCTCGACCTCGGCTTCAATTTCGTCGACCAGTTCGCCAAGCTGATTCCCAACGAGCTGGGCATCACCCTGAAGGACGCGCGCGGGAAGGAGCCGGCCATCAACGAGCGCGCCGGGAAGGAAGAGGAAATCCGCCAGCTGCTGGAGCTGGCGGAGAAGCTGGAGGGCCTCACCCGCAACGTCGGCATGCACGCCGGCGGCGTGCTGATCGCGCCGGGCAAGCTGACCGATTTCTGCCCGCTGTATTCGGCCGGCGGCGCGGAAGTCGCGGTGAGCCAGTTCGACAAGGACGACGTCGAGAAGGCGGGACTCGTGAAGTTCGACTTCCTCGGCCTGCGCACCCTGACCATCCTCGCCGAGGCAGTGCGCTTCGTGAAGGAGGTCGAGGACGTCGAAATCGACCTGGATACCCTGCCGCTCGACGACAAGCCGACCTACGACCGCATCTTCAAGACGGCCAACACCACGGCGGTGTTCCAGTTCGAATCGCGCGGCATGAAGGACACGCTGGTGCAGGCGAAGCCCGACCGGCTCGAGGACCTGATCGCCCTGAACGCGCTCTACCGGCCGGGGCCGATGGACTTCATCCCGAACTTCATCGCCCGCAAGCACGGCCGCGAGCGCATCGTCTATCCGCACCCGCTTCTCGAAAAGGTGGTCGGCAACACCTACGGCATCATGGTGTACCAGGAGCAGGTGATGCAGGCCGCCCAGGTGGTGGCCGGCTATTCCCTCGGCGGCGCCGATCTCCTGCGCCGCGCCATGGGCAAGAAGAAGCCCGAGGAGATGGCCAAGCAGCGCGAGAGCTTCGTCGCCGGCGCGGCTGCGAACGGCATCGGCGCCGGCAAGGCCAACGAGATCTTCGACACCATGGAGAAGTTCGCCGGCTACGGCTTCAACAAGTCGCACGCCGCCGCCTACTCCCTCGTCGCCTACCAGACGGCGTATCTCAAGTGCCACCATCCGGCGGCCTTCATGGCGGCGACGCTGTCCTCGGAAATGTCCGACACCGACAAGGTGCAGTTCTTCGTCGCCGACGCCGTCTCCAACGGACTGACTTTCCTGCCGCCGGATGTGAATCGCAGCCGCCACCGCTTCGCGCCGGTGGATGCCAAGACCATCCGCTACGGACTGGGGGCCATCAAGGGCACCGGCGAGTCGGCCATCGGCGCCATCGTCCGCGCCCGCGAATCCGGCGGAGACTTCGCCGACCTCTTCGATTTCTGCCGGCGCATCGACAAGCGCGTGGTGAACCGCCGCGTCATCGAGGCGCTGATTCGCGCCGGCGCCTTCGATTCCGTTTGCGAGCGGCGGGCCGCGCTGGCGGCCTCGGTCGGCATCGCGCTGGAGGCGGCCGAGCAGGCCGAACGCAACGCGCTGCAGGCGGGGCTCTTCGACATCGGCGGCGGGCAGGAGCAGGCGCTGAAGATGCTCGATGCGGCGCCGTGGAGCGAACGCGAGCGGCTGCTCAACGAGAAGCAGGCACTCGGCTTCTTCCTCTCCGGCCACCCCTACAACGAGGTGCGCGCCGAGCTGGCGGCCTTCATCCGGCGGCCGCTCTCGGCACTCGAGCCGCAGAAGGAGCCGGTGCTGCTGGCCGGCCTCGTCACCGCCACGCGCACCCAGATGACCCGCCGCGGCAAGATGATCGTCGTCACGCTCGACGACGGCACGGCGCAGGTCGAGATCACGGTGTTCAACGAGCTGTACGACGCCGAGCGCGCCAAGATCCGCGAGGACGAGCCGCTCATCGTCGAGGGCAAGGTGAGCCGCGACGACTTCAGCGGCGGCCTGCGCGTGAATGCCGAGAAGCTGATGACCCTGGCCGAGGCGCGCGGGCGTTTCGCCAAGGCGCTGCGCGTGGGCCTGCACGCAAAAGTCAGTCGCGGCGACACGGCGGCGGAAAGGCTGCGCGCCCTCCTGGCGCCCTACCGCAACGGCCCCTGCCCGGTGCGGGTGTGCTACCGGAACGAGCAGGCGGAGTGCGAGCTGCCGCTCGGCGAAGCCTGGCGCGTGCGCCTCGAAGACGAGCTGCTCGCCGGCCTGCAGCAGTGGCTGAAGGCCGAGAACGTCGAGGTGGTGTACCAGTAGGTCAGGCCAGGTCGGCCACCAGCGAGTCGCGCACCGCCTGCGGCACGGCGACGCTCTCGCGGTAGAGGTCGTGGTCGATGCCGGCGCGGAGGGCGGCCCCGCCCTTGGCCGCGGCGATCATCGGCGGCGTCAGCTCGAAGCGCAGGAAGTGCACCGCGGCGGTCTTGTCCTCCGTCTCGCGCTCGAGGTCCTCGTTGGCGATGGGGTAGACCTTGTCGCAGCCGTCGACCTGCATCCAGACCTTCTTCTCGATGCCGATCAGCTTGGCCAGGGCGGCGCGGCGCTCGGCCTCGTCGCCGTACTCGACCATGAAGGTGGCCTTCCAGTTGTGGCCGTCGGGAATGAGCGGGTTGTAGACGTCGAGTTCTTCCTGGATCAATTCCGGCTCGAACATGCGCTCGAGGCGCAGCATTTCCTGCACCTGGTATTGCATGGTCAGGGCATCCTCGAAATACAGCGTGGCGTGCGCGCCGATGGGCAGCTGGCGGTTCTTCTTGTGCGCGATCACCTTGGCGCGGAACTCGGGCCGCACGCGGGCGTATTTCTCGAGGCTGAAAAGGTCTTCGTGGCGCAACATGGTCAGACTCCGTAGGCTTTTCTGAGAAGGGTTATCGGATGCTCGGGCGACGAGCCGTCGGCGCGGACGTGGCCGATGTGGTGGCCGGCCATGGCGCAGTCGCTGCCGTAGTGGTCGGGCTGCGCCTCGTTCACGCGCTTCACCACCGGCCTGACGATCTTCACGGCGAATTCGTGGAATTCCTTCTTCACGGCGTAGGTGCCGTCGTGGCCGGAGCAGCGCTCGATGATGTCCACCTCGGTGCCGGGGACGAGGGACAGCGCCTCCTTGGTCTTCGGCCCGATGTTCTGCACGCGCTGGTGGCAGGCGGCGTGGTAGGACACCTTGCCCAGCGGCGACTTGAAGTCGGTCTTCAGCTTGCCTTCCCGGTGGCGCAGCATCAGGTACTCGAAAGGATCGTAGAAGGCGTCCTTTACCTTCTGCACGTCGGGATCGTCCGGGAACATCAGCGGCAGCTCCTGCTTGAACATCAGCACGCAGGAGGGCACCAGGGCGGTGAGGTCCCAGCCGGCATCCACCAGCTTTGCCAGCACCGGGATGTTCACTTCCTTGGCGGCCCTGACCGACTCGAGGTCGCCCAGTTCCAGCTTGGGCATGCCGCAGCAGCGCTCCTTTTCGGCCAGCGTGACCGGGATGCCGTTGTGACTGAACACGGCGGCGAGGTCCTCGCCGGGGCCGGGCTCGTTGCGGTTCATGTAGCAGGTGGCGAAGAGGGCCACCTTGCCCTTTGTCTCGCCGGCCGGCTCGGCCGGGATGTCGAGGGGCAGCGTGTCCAGCCTGCTGCGCAGCGGTCGGCTGGAGAATTCGGGCAGCCAGGCATCGGCGTGGATGCCGGCGACGGCCTGCAGGGCCTTGCGCGCCGGGCCGATCTTGTTGACGGCGTTCACCGTCTGGGCGACGACCGGGATGCCGGCCAGCCTGCCCACCGTGTCGGTGCTGGTTAGCACCTTGTCGCGCAGCTTGGTGGTGCCTTTCTTGTAATGCACCGCCTTGGCGCGCAGCATGAGATGCGGGAAATCCAGATTCCACTCGTGCGGCGGCACGTAGGGGCACTTGGTCATGTAGCACAGGTCGCAGAGATAGCAGTGCTCGACGACCTTCCAGTAGTCCTCTTTCTTGACACCGTCCACTTCGAGGGTCGGCGACTCGTCGACCAGGTCGAACAGCGTGGGGAAGGACTGGCACAGGCTGACGCAGCGCCGGCAGCCGTGGCAGATGTCGAAGACGCGTTCCATCTCGTGATGGAGCGCGGCCTCGTCGTAGAAAGCCGGGTTGTTCCAGTCGAGCGGGTGCCGGGTCGGCGCTTCGAGATTGCCTTCGCGGGTGGTCGGTACGGCCATGGTCGCCTCTGTTTGGGGTTGGGGGGCCGGCCCGCAGCGGGGCCGGCTTGGATGCTGCTTACTTGCCCAGTTCGTTCAGGGCCTTCTGGTAGCGGTTGGCGTGGGAACGCTCCGCCTTGGCCAGGGTCTCGAACCAGTCGGCGATCTCGTCGAAGCCTTCCGAACGCGCGTCCTTGGCCATGCCCGGGTACATGTCGGTGTACTCGTGGGTTTCGCCGGCGACGGCGGACTTCAGGTTGTCGGCGGTGGCGCCGAAGGGCAGGCCGGTGGCCGGGTCGCCGCATTTCTCCAGGTACTCCAGGTGGCCGTGGGCGTGCCCGGTCTCGCCTTCCGCGGTCGAGCGGAACAGGGCGGCGACATCGGCATAGCCCTCGACGTCGGCCTTGTTGGCGAAATACAGGTAGCGGCGGTTGGCCTGGGATTCTCCGGCGAAGGCGTCTTTCAGGTGTTTCTCGGTCTTGCTTCCTTTGAGTTGCATGGTCTTACTCCTCTCGTGGGTTGATCAAGCTGCAAGCGAAAGATAAGCCCCTTCCAAGAGAAAGGGAAATTGGATTTTCCTACCTTTACGATAGTCGGCAGCTATCGCCTGGCGACCGGACGGGTGCCGGGGAGCTTTGCCTCGAGCAGGGTGCGGCGCACGACCTCGACGGCCTGTTGGCGCGGGTAACTGGCGCGCCAGACCAGGCCGACCCGGCGCGTCGGATGCGGCTCCCGGAAGGGCCGCACGCGCAGCAAGGGATCCTTGGGCGAGATGTCATCGACCGCCGAGGCGGGCATTACCGTCACGCCGACGCCGCTGGCGACCATGTGGCGGATGGTCTCCAGCGAGCTGCCCTCGATGACGTGGGGCGAGACGCCGGCCTGGCTGCTCGCCGTGGCGCACAGATCCAGCACCTGGTCGCGGAAGCAGTTGCCCGCGCCGAGCATCAGAAGCTGGGCGTCGAGCAATGCGGACGAGGCGATGGCCTTCTGCTTCGCCCAAGGGTGGCCTACGGGCGCCAGCACGCGAAACGCCTCGTCGTAGACGGCTTGCGCCACCAGCGAGGGTTCCTCGACCGGCAGGGCGAGGATGGCGAGGTCGAGCTCCGAGGTCTTCAGCTTTTCGAGCAGGCGATGGGTGAAGTTCTCCTCGAGCAGCAGCGGCATTTCCGGCGCGCGCTCCTTCACCAGGGGCACCAGCTTCGGCAGCAGCCAGGGGGCGATGGTGTAGATCACGCCGACGCGCAGCGGGCCCACCAGCGGGCCCTTGTCGGCGGCGGCGATTTCCGCCACCTGCGCGGCTTCGGCCAGGACCCTTTCGGCCTGGGCGACGATGCGCTCGCCGACGGGCGTCACGCGCACCTCCTGCGGCGAGCGCTCGAAGAGGACGACGCCGAGTTCCTCCTCGAGCTTCTTCACCGCCACCGACAGCGTCGGCTGCGAGACGAAGCATTTCTCCGCGGCGCGGCCGAAATGGCGCTCGCGGGCGAGGGCGACGATGTAGCGCAGGTCGGTGAGGGTCATGCCGTTGGAAGCTGTTCGAAGCCGGTGAAGTCGCCGCTGCCGAGCTCGACCTCGACGCGATCCACGCGCGCGCCCGGCGGGCCGCGCCGGGCCCAGGCGATCATCGCCGCCACGGCTTCATCGCTGCCGCAGACCATGGCCTCCACCGTGCCGTCGCGGCGGTTGCGCACCCAGCCGGTGACGCCCTGCGCCTGCGCCTCCCAGGCCAGCGAGGCGCGGAAGCCGACGCCCTGCACTCGTCCATGGATGACGAGCCGACGGCGTTCCACTACTTCACCCGCATCCCGGGTTGTGCGCCGCTGTCGGGGCTGAGCAGGAAGATGCCGGGCCCCTCGCCGGAGGCGGCCAGCACCATGCCTTCGGAGAGGCCGAATTTCATCTTGCGCGGCGCCAGGTTGGCGACCATTACCGTCAGGCGGCCGGCCAGTGTGGCCGGGTCGTAGGCCGACTTGATGCCGGCGAAGACGGTGCGCGTCTCCGTGCCGAGGTCGAGCGTCAGCTTGATCAGTTTCTCCGCGCCCTCGACGTGGGAGGCTGAGGCGATGCGGGCGACGCGCAGGTCGACCTTGCTGAAGTCGTCAATCGAGATATGGGACACGGCGGCCTTCTCCTCGGCATGCTGCTGGTGTTCGGCGTGGCGCTGCTGCGAGTGCGGCTGCGGCGGAGCGGCCGGGGCGAGCGATTCCCGGTTGGCCTCGACGAGCGCATCGATCTGCTTGCGCTCCACCCGCGTGGTGAGGTGCTTGTATTCGCCGATGCGGTGGCCGCCCGGCAACAGCGCGGCGGTATCCGGCCAGGCCAGCGGCGCAACCTTGAGGAAGGCTTCGACATCGGCGGCCAGCTGCGGCAGCACCGGCTTGAGGTAGATCGTCAGCAGGCGGAACAGATTGAGCGCCTCCGAGCAGACGCGGTGCAGATCGGCATCCTTGCCTGCCTGCTTGGCCAGCTCCCAGGGGGCGTTGTCGTTCACGAACTGGTTGGCACGGTCGGCCAGTGCCATGATCTCGCGCACGGCTTTGCCGTATTCGCGCGCCTCGTAATGTGCGGCGATCGTCTCGCCGGCCGCCTGGGCGTCGGATAGCAGCGTGCTCGAGGAAGGCGCCAGCGCGCCGTCGAAGCGCTTGTGGATGAAGCCGGCGCAGCGCGAGGCGATGTTGACGAACTTGCCGACCAGATCGGAATTGACGCGGGCGATGAAGTCGTCGAGGTTGAGGTCGATGTCCTCCATCGTCGCATTCAGCTTGGCGGCGTAGTAGTAGCGCAGCCATTCGGGGTTGAGGCCCTGCCTGAGGTAGCTCTCGGCGGTGATGAAGGTGCCGCGCGACTTCGACATCTTCTGGCCGTCGACGGTAAGGAAGCCGTGGGCAAAGACCGCCGTCGGGATGCGGTAGCCGGCATGTTCCAATTCCGCCGGCCAGAACAGGGCATGGAAATAGAGGATGTCCTTGCCGACGAAGTGGTAGAGCTCGGTGCCGGCCTGCGCCGCGGCGGCTTGGTCGGTGAAGGCGGCGACGTCGATGGCGGGCGTGCGTGCCGCCAGGTGCTTCAGGCTGCCGAAGTAACCGATCGGCGCATCCAGCCAGACGTAGAAATACTTGCCGGGGGCGCCGGGGATCTCGAAGCCGAAATAGGGCGCGTCGCGCGAGATGTCCCAGTCGGTGAGCTTGTTCTCGCCCGGCTCATTTGCGTCAACTCCCAGCCACTCCTGCAGTTTGTTCACCGCCTCGGGCTGGCTCTTGCAGACTTCGCGCGTGGCGCGACGCAAAAATTCCTGGCAGCGCGGATCGGAGAGCTTGAAGAAGTAGTGGTCGGAGGATTTGCGCACCGGCACCGCGCCGGAGACGGCGGAGACCGGATTCTTCAGGTCGGTCGGGGCGTAGGCGGCGCCGCAGGACTCGCAGGAATCGCCGTACTGGTCCGGCGTGCCGCACTTCGGGCACTCGCCCTTGATGTAGCGGTCGGGCAGGAACATCTCCTTCACCGGGTCGTAGAACTGCTCGATGGCACGCACCTCGATCAGACCGGCCGCCTTCAGCTTGCCGTAGATGTCGTTGGCGAAGAAACGCGTCTCTTCCGAGTGCGTCGAATGATAGTTGTCGAAGGCGACGTGGAAGCCTGCGAAGTCGCGCAAGTGCTCCTTGTGTACCCGCGCAATCAATTCTTCCGGCGCGATGCCTTCCTTGTCGGCGCGCAGCATGATCGGCGTGCCGTGGGTGTCGTCGGCGCAGACGTACCAGCAGGCATGGCCGCGCATCTTCTGGAAGCGCACCCAGATGTCGGTCTGGATGTACTCGACCAGGTGGCCGAGGTGGATGGCGCCGTTGGCGTAGGGCAGGGCACTGGTGACGAGAATCTGGCGGGTCATCGTTGTTGCTCGAAAGGATTCATAACGGGTACGTCGAAGGGCGCAAAGTCGCGCACGTTGCGGGTGACCACGGTGAGCTTGTGGGCCAGCGCGCACGCCGCGATCAGGGCATCCTCGTAAAGGGTATCCGATTTCCGGTGCATCAGCCTGGCCCACAGCCTGAACGTGGCGGCGTCCACCGGCAGGATGTTGTAGGCAGTGGCGAGCTGGTCGGCCCAGCGCTCGATCTGCGCGGCCTTGTCCCGATCCTGCTCGCGTGTCAGCTCGATGCCGGCCTGGATCTCGCCCAGCGACAGTGCGCACAGGTGCAGGTCGGCTTCGGCGACGCTCTCGAGCCAGGCGACTACCGCCGCATTCGGGCGGGTGCGGCGCAGTTCCGAAACGACGTTGGTGTCGAGAAGATACATGACGCTCAGTCCGTCGCGGTGGCGCGCCGACGCGCCCTGCCGCGCGGCGGCAGTTCGATGTCGGCGCGGCCGTCGTCGGTAAGCAGCAGGGCCTTGAGAGACGGGCGCGCCGCTGCGCACAACCGCCGCCATTCGGCGATGGGCACGAGCACGGCGGTTTCCATGCCGCGCCGCGTGACGACCTGCGGCCCTTCGCTCACGCAGGCATCCAGCAGCTCGCTGAAATGAGCCTTCGCATCCTGTACCGGCCAGGCGTTCATGGCGAGTTCCATCTGACTAGTTTTCTGACTAGTTAGTATAGGGCCGGACAGACTTCGCCGCAATGCACGCTCCCTTGTTGAATCAGCAAAGCCTGATATATAATCCGACAAAATTACTCAAGTAAGGCCGCGGTGGGATAATCGCGGCCTCGTTTTCACCGAACACAACCGAGGCTTCTTCCATGTCCGCTTCCATGCCCATTTCCGAACTCCAGGTCCAGACCGCCCTCAAGGAAATCATCGATCCCAATACCGGCAAGGATTACGTCAGCGCGCGCTGCGCCAAGAACATCCGGATCGACGGCGCCGACATCTCGCTCGACATCGAGCTGGGCTACCCGGCGAAGAGCCAGATCGACGGCATCCGCAAGACCGTCATCGACAAGCTGAAGACGATTCCCGGCGCCGGCAACGTCTCCGTCAACGTCTACAGCAAGATCGTCTCCCACGGCGTGCAGCGCGGCGTCAAGCTCATCCCGCAAGTGAAGAACATCATCGCCGTGGCCTCGGGCAAGGGCGGCGTCGGCAAGTCCACCACGGCGGTGAACCTGGCGCTGGCGCTGGCCGCCGAAGGCGCCAATGTCGGCCTGCTCGACGCCGACATCTACGGCCCCTCGCAGCCGCAGATGCTGGGCATCGCCGACAAGCCCGAGTCGCGCGACGGCAAGTCGCTCGAGCCGATGCAGGCCTACGGCCTGCAGGCCATGTCGATCGGCTTCCTCATCGACCCCGAGACGCCGATGGTCTGGCGCGGCCCGATGGTGACCCAGGCGCTGCAGCAGCTGCTCGGCGACACGCGCTGGCAGGACGTCGACTACCTGGTCATCGACCTGCCGCCCGGCACCGGCGACATCCAGCTCACCCTGGCCCAGCAGGTGCCGGTGACCGGCGCGGTGATCGTCACCACGCCGCAGGACATCGCGCTGCTCGACGCGCGCAAGGGCCTCAAGATGTTCGAGAAGGTCGGCATTCCCATCCTCGGCATCGTCGAGAACATGAGCATCCACATCTGCTCGAAGTGCGGCCATGAGGAGCACATCTTCGGCTCCGGCGGCGGCGAGAAGATGTGTCAGGACTACGAGGTCGAGTTCCTCGGCGCCCTGCCGCTCGACATCCAGATCCGCGAGCAGACCGATTCCGGCAAGCCGACCGTGGCGGCCGACCCCGACGGCCGCGTCGCCGAGATCTACCGCGGCATCGCCCGCCGCGTCGCCGTGAAGATCGCCGACAAGGCCCGCGACATGACGGCGAAGTTCCCCAACATCGTGATTCAGAACACCTGAGTGCCGATCCTCCTCCCTCGAAGTGGCTGAGGGCTACGGCTTGGAGGGCCAGGCAATGTGCACCTGGCGGTGCTGCATGACGCAGTCGCGCAGATAAAGATTGATGAGGCTCTGATACGGGACCCCCGCCTCGGCCGCCATGCCTTTGAAGTAAGCGACGACATCCTCCGACAGGCGCATCGTGACCGACCTTTTTAGCTTCGAGGCGTAGGGGTTCCTGCGCGACTTCATCTTGGACAGATCGTATTCGGCTTTCATGGCTTTCCGTCTCCATAGCAAGCGCTTTCGCGCCTGGTGGCCTTGCGCGCGGAAATGATGCGGATGATGTTTCCCGCTTCGCGCTCGCAGTGGCATACGAGGAGAAGCCGCGCGCCCGAGCTCATGCCGAGCAGCAGGAAGCGCGCTTCGCCCACCGAGTGGTCTTCGTCGAAGAACTGAACGGCGAACTCATCGTAGAAGACGGATTGCGCCTCCTCGAAGGAGACGCCGTGCTTTTTCAGGTTCGCCGTCGACTTGGCCGCATCCCACTCGAATCTAATCATCAATACATTGTATTGTTCGCGAGGCAGATGTCAAGATAACGGCTGGATGGAGCCTTCGGACCCATCCAGCCGTCCCGCCTATCTGATCAAATAACCCTGAATCAGATCCTCGCCGAGGCGCTCCACGTAAACGTCGGTGTCGGCGAACATGCCGCGCAGGCGCGCCCACGACGGTGTCCGCTCCAGCGCGGAGCGGAAGGCGCCGAAAATCGGCTGCCCGTCCAGATCCTTCGCGTTCGACAGATCGAACCCCGTCATGGCGACGGGCAGGAAGCCGCTCGCCAGGCTGACGCCCTGCTTGTCCACCATGCCGAGGAACAGCCGCCGCTTGCGGAAGCGTTCATCCTGGCTGTTGATCGCCTCGATCAGCTTGTCTCTGCCGTTCGCAGCGGCGAACGCCTTCGCCTCGCCCACCAGCTTGACGACGTCCCCTTGCGTCGGCGCCGGCCGCGGCGTCCACGGGCGCACGCTCGCAGGCGCATCGCTCCGCAGCCGCGCGGCGAAGAAAGCATCGGTGGCCTCCTCGGCCCGGCTCGTCGCCGCGGGGTTGTAGCCGATCGAGGCGCCGCAGCAGAACTTCGGCTTGTTCACGTTGCCCCAGGCGGCGCCGTAATAGTGACCGGGTGCGTCGGAATTGTCGAAAGCGTGCAATGCGTTGGGAATCACCTCGATATCCACCGGATAACCTTCGGCCTTGCGCAGGGCTGCCTTCGCCTGGCAGGGCGCTGCCAGCGTCCAGTCGTCGCGCGCCGCGCTCAGGATCAGGGTCGGTGCGGTCACATCCACCTCGCTGGTCAGGCAGTCCGGATACACCGCGACCGCTGCGGCGAAGCGCGGCGCCTCGCCCAGTGGAAACGGCGTGGTTTCCGAGATCGTCTTTAGCGTCGTCATGCCGCCGTGGGAGAAGCCCATGAGGCCGATGCGCCGCTTGTCCACATTGGGCAGCGATTGCAGATATTTCAGCGCGCCGTAGGCATCCCCCACCCGGTCGGCCAGGGTCAGCCGCGGCGCGGTGCAGATCTCGGAAATCGAGCGCGAGGAAAAACTGTCCAGCACCAGCGCCAGATAGCCGCGCTTTTGAAGGAACGCTGCCCAGTTACGCACGTTCTGCCCGATGCCGCCGCAGCCGTGGGCCAGCACGACCGCAGGAAAAGGCCCCGCACCCTCGGGAGAATAAACGTGCGCGTTCAGGCTGTCCGGCCGTGCCGCCGCCAGCGAGGGAAAATTGACCGCCGTCTGGGCAGTCGCGCTGTTTACAGTAGCGAGAAGGGAGATTCCGATCAGCAAGAACGCAAGCCCGTGCATGCCAGCCTCCAAAGAAGAGGAACGCGGGCCGATTATTCCCCTTTCCGCGCTTGATGACTACCAGCGTAACCAAGGCACGCACGCACCTGAGAGAAGTCTTCGCAAAAACCGGCGCCCGACGGCAGGCGGATCTGGTGCGCTTGCTGCACTTGGGGCCGATGTGTCGCCCCTCTGGTTTTACGGGCCAGGGAACGTAGGTTTTCCGATCGGGAGCTTGGGCGCACTGCCTGCTGCCGTTGGGTACAACAAGCGGTGCGACTCCCGCTGGAACGACCTCCGCCGGGTGCGCTAGCGCAGTGCCCCGTCTTGTCGTATCCTTGGCGCCTTCGCGACCCAGGGGTACGCCCGCAATGAGCATCAAATCCGACAAGTGGATCCGGCGCATGGCGCTGGAGCACCGCATGATCGAGCCCTTCGAACCCGGCCAGGTACGCGAGGTCGACGGCCGCAAGATCGTCTCCTACGGCACCTCCAGCTATGGCTACGACATCCGCTGCTCGAACGAATTCAAGCTGTTCACCGACATCAACTGCACCATCGTCGATCCGAAGAACTTCGATCCGAATTCCTTCGTCGAGATCAAGAACGACTTCTGCATCATCCCGCCGAACTCATTCGCCCTGGCCCGCACCGTCGAGTACTTCCGCATTCCTCGCAACGTGCTGACGGTCTGTCTCGGCAAGAGCACCTATGCGCGCTGCGGCATCATCGTCAACGTCACCCCCTTCGAGCCGGAATGGGAGGGCTACGTGACCCTGGAGTTTTCCAACACGACGCCGCTGCCGGCGAAGATATATGCCAACGAGGGCGTGGCGCAGGTGCTGTTCTTCGAGTCGGACGAGGTCTGCGAGACTTCGTACAAGGATCGTGGCGGCAAGTACCAGGGGCAGGTCGGCGTGACGCTGCCGAAAATATGAGATTTCATTTCCCCATCATCATCATCGACGAGGACTTCCGCTCGGAGAACGCCTCCGGCCTGGGCATCCGCCGCCTGGCCGAGGCCATCGAGGCGGAAGGCATGGAGGTGCTCGGCGTCACCAGCTATGGCGACCTCGCCTCCTTCGCCCAGCAGCAGAGCCGCGCCTCGGCCTTCATCCTGTCCGTCGACGACGAGGAACTGGCCAGCGAGGAGGAGGAGACCATCGCCGAGTTGCGCGCCTTCGTCTCCGAAATCCGCTTCCGCAACGCCGAGATCCCGATTTTCCTGCACGGCGAAACGCGCACCAGCCGGCACATTCCGAACGACGTGCTGCGCGAGCTGCACGGCTTCATCCACATGTTCGAGGACACGCCGGAGTTCATCGCGCGCTACGTCGTGCGCGAGGCGAAGGCCTATCTGGACTCGCTGCCGCCGCCCTTTTTCCGCGCCCTGACGCACTACGCCGCCGACGGCTCCTATTCCTGGCACTGTCCGGGGCATTCCGGCGGGGTGGCCTTCCTGAAAAGCCCGGTGGGCCAGATGTTCCACCAGTTCTTCGGCGAGAACATGCTGCGCGCCGACGTCTGCAACGCCGTCGAGGAGCTCGGCCAGCTGCTCGACCATACCGGCCCGGTGGCGGCCTCGGAGCGCAACGCCGCGCGCATCTTCAACGCAGACCACCTGTTCTTCGTCACCAACGGCACCTCGACCTCGAACAAGATCGTCTGGCACTCGACCGTGGCGCCGGGCGACATCGTCGTCGTCGACCGCAACTGCCACAAGTCGGTGCTCCACTCCATCATCATGACCGGGGCGATCCCCGTCTTCCTCATGCCGACGCGCAACAACTTCGGCATCATCGGGCCGATCCCGAAGGAAGAGTTCCGCTGGAAGAACATCCAGAAGAAGATCGCCGCCCACCCCTTCGCCTCGAAGGTGAAGGGCAAGCCGCGCGTGCTCACCATCACCCAATCGACCTACGACGGCATCCTCTACAACGTCGAGGAGATCAAGGAGATGCTCGACGGCAGGATCGACACGCTGCACTTCGACGAGGCCTGGCTGCCGCACGCCGCCTTCCACGATTTCTACGGCGACTACCACGCCATTGGCGCCGACCGGCCGCGCTGCAGGGAATCGATGGTGTTCTCCACGCAGTCTACCCACAAGCTGCTCGCCGGATTGAGCCAGGCTTCGCAGATCCTGGTGCAGGACTCCGAGACGCGCCGGCTCGATCGCGACGTCTTCAACGAGGCCTATCTGATGCACACCTCGACCTCGCCCCAGTACGCCATCATCGCCTCCTGCGACGTGGCGGCGGCGATGATGGAGGAGCCGGGCGGCAAGGCGCTGGTGGAAGAGTCCATCGCCGAGGCGCTGGACTTCCGCCGCGCCATGCGCAAGGTGGACAAGGAGTGGGGCGCCGACTGGTGGTTCAAGGTGTGGGGCCCGGACGACCTCTCCGAGGAGGGCATCGAGGAGCGCGACGCCTGGATGCTGAAGCCCGGCGCGCGCTGGCACGGCTTCGGCAAGCTGGCCAAGGGCTTCAACCTGCTCGACCCGATCAAGGCGACGGTGATCACGCCGGGCCTCGACGTGGACGGCGATTTCGACGACTGGGGCATCCCGGCGGCCATCGTCACCAAGTACCTCGCCGAGCACGGCGTCATCGTCGAGAAGTGCGGCCTCTATTCCTTCTTCATCATGTTCACCATCGGCATCACCAAGGGCCGCTGGAACACCATGGTGACCGAGCTGCAGCAGTTCAAGGACGACTACGACAGGAACCATCCCCTGTGGAAGGTGCTGCCGGAGTTCTGCCAGAAGCACCCGCGCTACGAGCGCGTTGGCCTGCGCGACCTGTGCCGACAGATCCACGACGTCTACAAGGCCAACGACGTGGCGCGGCTGACCACCGAGATGTACCTCTCCGACATGGTGCCGGCGATGCGTCCGGCCGATGCCTTCGCCAGGATGGCGCACCGCGAGATCGAGCGCGTCGAGATCGACTGGCTCGAGGATCGCGTCACCAGCGTGCTGCTTACGCCCTATCCGCCCGGCATCCCCCTGCTCATCCCGGGCGAGCGTTTCAACCGCACCATCGTCAGCTATCTCCTGTTTGCGCGAGACTTCAACGAGCGTTTCCCCGGCTTCGAGACCGACATTCACGGCCTGGTCAAGGACGACTCCGATGGCAGGGTGCGCTATTTCGTCGATTGCGTGCGCTGACTAGCGGCGTTTCCAGACAAACCGCCTCAGGGCGGTTTTTCTTGCCCCACGGACGCTTTTAATGTTATGTATCAAAAAAGCAACATAACATATTGACAAAAATGATTTTATATAAAAAAATTAGACCATGTTCAGTTTTCTTGCACTATCCTTCCGGCTAATACTTTTCCTCGGTTTCTTGGCGCTGTCTTTGCTGCTGCCTGTGAGTTTGGCGCAGGCGGCTTCCGCCGGCATGCCTGACTTGCTGCAAGCCGAGCAGTTGATCCGTTCAGGCAAGGCCAATGAGGCCTGGCGCTTGCTGTCACCTCATGAGTTCGCTTTCGCAGGAAACGAGGATTACGATTACCTTCTCGGTGTGGCCGCTCTCGATTCGGGCCGCGCCGACCGCGCCACGCTTGTTTTCGAGCGGGTTCTGGCAGTGAATCCGGATCATGCGGCCGCTCGCCTGGACATGGCACGCGCCTATTTCGCCCTCGGCGATTACCAGCGGGCCCGGGGAGAATTCGACCAGGTGCAGCGCCACGAGGGCACGCCGCCGGCGGCGCAGCAGACGATCGCGCGTTATCTGGCGGCCATCGAGGAGCGTGCTCCCGGCCGAAACACATGGGTGACGGGTTATGCCGAAGCCGGTATCGGCCGGGACAGCAATCTCAACAGTGCAGCATCGAGCGGTTCGATCTATGTGCCGCTGTTCAGAACCACCTTTACCCTGGGGCCAAACAGCGTCAAGGCGGCAGACAAATTTCTTGCAGTTGGGGGCGGTGCCGAGCTCGCGCACGCCATCGGAAGCGGCGTCAGCCTTTTCGCCGGAATCGATGTGAAGCAGCGCATGCATCGCAGTTGGGACAGCTTCGATAACCGCAGTGTGGATTTCAGGGTGGGTTTTCAGGCGATTCATGACCGGGACACCGTTCGCCTGACCGTGGGACGCAGCGATTACGATCTCGATAATGCCCCCTACCGGCGGATTGGCAGCCTCGGCCTCGATTTGCGCCATGCCGCCGATGCCAGGACCCAGTTGCTCGGTTTTGCACAGGTCTCGGAAATCAAGTACTTGCAGGACGGCACGCAGTCCTACAGTTCGAATCAGACGATTGCAGGCTTTGGCCTGGTGCGCGGTCTGGAGGGCGGTGGCAATCCAGCCGTCTTCGGCAGTGTATTTGCCGGTGACGACACCGAAACAAACCGCCGCGCGGACGGTGACCGTGAGCTATTCGGCGCCCGCATCGGCTACCAGCGTCAACTGCGCGATAATCTGGATGTCTTTACGACATTGTCGTTTCAATACAGCGGATACAACCGGTTCAATCCCCTATTCCAGAAATACCGGAAGGAGAACCAATACGACTGGGGCATCGGCCTGAATTGGCGGTTTCAGTCCGACTGGTCCCTCAAGCCCCAATTGACCTATATGAGGACGGACTCGAACCTCGGCATTTATGACTATAACCGGTACGAGCTATCCCTGACGGCAAGGAAGGATTTCCGCTTATTGCATGGCGTCGTGAAAGGGCGGGCGTAAAATGGAACGCGGGTCATCGAGGAGAGACATCATGTACGGGAGTGCGATCAGGCGTGTTCTGGTGACATGGCTGCTTGCAATCGCCTTGCCTGTCTTTGCCGACGTCGGTGCCATCCAGTTCGTGGCCGGGGAGGTGAGGATCGTTCATGCCGACGGTCGCGAGACGGCGGCAGCCAAGGGCGTTCGGCTCTTTGAAGGCGACACTATCCTGACCGGCACGAACGGCCATGCGCAACTGCTCATGGCGGACGAGGCAATGATTTCCCTGCGCCCGGATTCTACCCTGCGCTTCGATACCTATCGTTACGCCGGCAAGGAAGATGGCAGCGAAAAGGGGGTTCTCGGACTGCTCAAGGGCGGTTTCCGCACCCTGACAGGCTTGATCGGCCGCGCCAACAAGAGCAATTACCTGGTGCGCACGCCAACGGCAACGATCGGCATCCGAGGCACCGACCACGAACCCTTTTTTGTGCCTCTCGCAGGTTGGTCCGGCGCGCCCGACGCGGAGCCGGGCACCTACAACAAGGTCAATGCCGGATCGACGTTTATCCAGACAGAGGGTGGCCGCATCGAACTGAGCGTCAATCAGATCGGCTTTGCCCCCCCCGATCCGAAGGCCCAGCCCATGCGTCTGGATCGCATCCCGGATTTCATGCGCCCTTCTCCGATGATGCGTGGCCAGGGAGAACGGCGCAGGCCGGGCG
>WBUF01000061.1 GCA_008933825.1 Rhodocyclaceae bacterium
CCAATAAGCCCACTGTGATCACTCCTCTTGCCCCGCTCAAAAATCAAGCAGGGTAGCCAAATCAGGTGGGTCAAAATTGGATGAAAATTACCCCTCCAGGTGGGTCAATTCTGGGTGGACGTCAACACCTTGATGAACACCGGCAGGACGATGATGCCGGCCTTCTTATCCGGACTAAGACGAATGGCGCGGCCCACTGCCTGGATGATATCCACCTGGCTGCTGCGCGGTTCGATGAATGCCACCCCGTCCAGCGATGGCACGTCCACGCCTTCGGCCAGACAACGCGCATTGCTCAGCACGCAGCGTTCGTCTGCGCCCAGGGCCTTGAGTTTGTCGAGCTTCGCCTTGCGTTTGCTGGCGGGCATGTTGCCGGAGACGAAATCGGCACTAAGGTTCCCGGTGGGTCGATGCTCGTCGCTGATCCAGGCCGTGACGCCTCGAATGTCGGTGGCGAAGGTCTCGGCGCGATTGACGCGGCTATGGAAGCTGATGATGCGTTTGAGGTCGTAGTCCTTGATGGCCTTGAGCAGGCCGATCTGCGCGGCGAGCGACTCGCTGTCCGTTTCGATGCCCGTGCCGGTGCTGACCAGTTCGCGGTTGGCGATCCACTGCGCGATGGTCGGATCATCCACGCCGATGATGATGACGCGATAATCGGTCAGCAGCTTTCGTTCGATTGCTTTGCCGAACGGCAAGGTATGCAGCACTTCGCCAAACTGGCTGGCGTCATCCATGCCGACGACTTCGACCCCGCGATCTTCCGCAGCCCTTCTGGCGTTGCTGGAGTAGGTGCGTGGGGTGGCGGTAGCGAATAGCCGTTTTGCGCTGCGTATCAGCTTACTTTCAAGAATGGCGGCAAAGTCGCTACCGACCTTGCCCGCACATCGGTGGGCTTCGTCTGCCACAGCCAAATCGAATGCGGGAATAGCCGGGTCGGCTTGGGCTGCAACGATGACGGCGGAGGATTGGTAAGTAGAAAAGACCACGCGGCTGCCTGCGCAGCGGAGGAATCGCTTTACCTCCTCCGTGTCCGAAGTGACGGGAAAAGCAAGATCGCCCACACTGTGGATGGCTTCGTCGTGCCCCTTCGCAGCTACGGTTTGATCCGAGCAGACGCACAGCACTTCAAACGGTGTGGCAGCTGCAAATGTCCATTCGCGCAGTAACTGGGAGAGCAACCCCAATGAGGGAACCATGACCAGTGTACGCTGTGCATCAAGATGCTCCTTGATCCAGAGCGTGACGTAGGTTTTGCCCGTGCCGCAGGCCATGATGAGCTGGCCGCGATCTGTGGTTTGCAGTCCTTGCACGACGGCAGCTATGGCTTCGTTCTGGTGGCTGCGCGGTACGGGGCGCGCTTTTCGTCTGACTTGCGCAAGTTCGCCGAAATTAGCCGGATACTCCAGCAAGGAACGCTCAAAATCGGACAGCAGGAAACGGACGACGGGTTTTTCCTGCGCCTCGCAAACTTGCCTGGCGTTGCCACCGATAAAGTCGGTGGTTGCGATCAGCAGGCGATGATGTATGCCTTTGCGGTTGGATTCGCTGAGAAATTTGTCCACATCGTGTTTGGTGATGTGATGGTCGGGCGAGTAACACTTGGCCTGGACCGCCCAAAGCTCACCGCTCTTGTGGCGGAACACGAGGTCGATACCGCAATCCACCCCCCAGCGCTCAGGCCATTCATCCCACAACCATATCTGGTCGACTTGAGTTGCCCATTCAGGATCGGCTTTGAGGAACCATCTGACGAACTGCTCGAACTGCTTTCCGCGCTTGGCGGGATCGGCGTCGAGGCTGTTGTAGAAATCGGCAAATAGTCCCATCGTTCGCTGTATTGCAAGATAACCGTACGTCAGCTAGGCAAGGTTGCAACTTCAGGCGCGGCTTTCACAGTTCATGCGGTAAACATACCCGACCTGCACCTAGAGTCAGCAACTTCGGAAGCTTCGTTTTTTTGAGAAAATTCTTGTCGGTCGTTACAAACACCTCGTTCTTGTAGCTAATGTGGCACCACATGGCAAGTACGTCACAAAGGCGGTTTAGCACTTTGCGATCGCCACCTTTCTTGACCTCGCCTTTGTCGGTGTGCGGTACGTTCGAAGGAAACAATACGGCCTGAATCGCTTCAAAAAGTTTCTGGTCGGCATCGCCCGTAAACAAGCTTCGCTCATAGAAAGTAACGTTCCACATTCCTATCGGATCAAGCCTCGGGAGGCCTGCGAGACCGATGCGCTTAAGCAGGGCTTCAAACGCGGCGTAATTGTCTGGACGGACTCCGAATTGTTGCATCTCGGATGCGCCTACGTTCACCACAAAACATTGATGGCCCGGATTGTTCAAAATGGCTCTTAGGCAGTCAGCAATGCCGCCGCCGTTCTCGAGGTGGATAAGGCAGTTGTGGTCGAGCGTGATCCTCATATGACCGAATAGTAATTGAAACGCGAAAGACGGCTGTGACACCCATCACCGCCTGCCCGTAGTCTGAATATCGCCGTATCCCAGCGACTGACTTTTCTCTGAAGCGCCGGGACTATCGCCGCCCGCGCGCCGTCATCAGTTCCGCCATCGCCGCCAGGCCGCGTCCTCGCCTTGCTCAGTCTCTCACTGTCAGCAAATGCATGACAATGCGCACCAGCATGTCCTTTTCCTCGGGCCGGCTCTCGGCGATCATCAGCGTCAGCGCCACCAGCGTGCCGTTGGTCATGCGCGGCGTGCCGTCCTCCCTCAGCAGGGCGCCGTTGCGTTCCAGATACCACAGGAACAGCGCTGCGGCGATGCGCTTGTTGCCGTCGACGAAGGCATGGTTCTTGACCAGAAAATACAGCAGATGCGCCGCCTTCTCCTCCAGTCCGGGATACAGCTCCCTGCCCTCGAAGGTCTGCACGATCGCCCCCAGCGCGCTTTCCAGCCCCTTGTCCTTCTCGACGCCGAAAATGTCCGAGGCGGTGAATCGCTCGCGCAGGCGGCCGACGATGCGCAAGGCCTCGTCATGACCCAGCGCGTAGCGCGCCGCGCCTCCCGGCCCGGGCTTGGCCACGCGCTGGTGGTCGTAGTCGTCCAGGAGTTCCAGCGCGCGGTTGTACTCCCCGACGATGGCCAGCAGGGCCTGGGCTTCGTCCCCGGCGAGATCGCGGCGCCGCGCCGTGTCGGCGATGAGCCGCACCGCCTGGCGAAGATCGCGCAGGCGCGCCGCATTGACCGAATAGCCCTTGACCAGGTGGTCGCGTAACACCTGCGTGGCCCAGATGCGGAACTGGGTGCCGCGCAGCGATTTGACGCGGTAGCCGACGGAAATGATCACATCGAGGTTGTATGTGTCGACCTGGTAGGTCTTGCCGTCGGCGGCAGTATGTGCAAATTTTGCACATACTGAATCCGGGTCAAGTTCGCCTTCCCGAAATACGTTGCGGACGTGCTTGGTGATGACCGACCGCTCGCGCCCGAACAAGTCGGCCATCTGCGCCTGCGTCAGCCATACCGTGTCGCGCTCCAGCCGCACCTCGACCAGCGCCGAGCCGTCCTCGGCCTGATAGACCCGGACCTCGCCGCCGTTGACCGGGCCCATCCCGCTCATACCCTGGTCTTCACGGCTGCGATCGGGCGGGTGCGGTATTCGTCGGCGCTGACCCCGATGAAGTTGGCGGTCCAGTTGAGCTGACCTTGTTCCATGTCTCTTCGGATGGGTCGTCTTGCGGATATGTCCGGAATCGATGAAGTGTAACAGCGAGCCGTGGTTTCAGGCCGCAGCGGAAATCGTCAGCTACATCGACGTCACCCGCTCGGACCAAATTATCGCCGTATCCCGGCGACTGACTTATCCCGGAAGCGCCGAGCCTACCCCTGTTCGTGCTCCGTTATCCATTCCGCCATCGCCCCACTCATGTCCGGGTCGTCCGGCGATCCAGGCCCGCGACAACGCCGGCGCGCACCCCTGCTTCGCCGAGCAGGGCGTCATGCTGCCTTCTGTCGCACGAGCTTGACTTGAAGCTCGCAGCCGACAGCTTGCGCGTACCGTTTGAGCGTCGCGAGCGACGGGGCATGCTTTCCGGCAGACTCGAGCCTCGAAACCGCACTCTTGGTTGTCCCCATCCGTTCCGCTACGGCGTCTTGCGTCAGGCCGGCACGAGACCGGGCCTTGAGCATTTGGTCGGCGACCTGGTACTCGAGGGCAAGGGCGTCATAGGCTTCGACGAACCCCTTTCGGGTTGCCGCCTTGGCAAGGAATTCCTTGTGCGAGTGGCGGACGGGCTTGAATTTGAGCTCAGCCATTTGAAACCTCCTTCATGCGCTTTCGCGCCAACTTCAGTTCTCGGTCGGGTGTTTCCTGGGACTTCTTGATGAAGGCATGCAGGACGATAACCCGTTTGCCAACGAGAAAGCAGTAGAACGCTCTGCCTATGCCGGAACGGCCGCGAGGCCGAAGCTCGAACAGACCCTCGCCGAAAGCCCGCGAGTGCGGAAGCCGGAGATTCGGCCCATGCTCAATGAGCAGTTCAATCAGGCGCGCGTAGTCGGCGAGGATGTCCACGGGCCACGACTCGATGTCGTGTTGTACCCGCTCGTGGAAGTAATCAATCTCGAAGGACACGGGCTATGTTAGCAAATACGCGAACATTGTCAATGTGCGCGATTTATGGCACCCAACAGTTATCAGTCGTACCCCTGGGGCCGGATATCCATTCAACTGCTTTTCCCGCAAGCGCCGGGACTATCGCCGCCCGCGCGCCGTCATCAGTTCCGCCATCGCCGCATTCCCGTTCGGGTCGTCCGGCGAACCCAGTCCCGCGACCACGCCGGCGCGGTCGGCTTCGGGGCGGTTCTGGCTGAGTTTCCACTTGCCTTCGATGCGCGCGATGGGAATTTCGATGCCGACGATGGCTTGCATCTGCGCGGCGAGGTAGTCGTCCGGGGCGTCGCCGATCGCCCACGGTTCGGGGCGGTTGCGTTCCTGTGCGCGCGTGAGTTCGTCGATCTGCTGCCGCAGCCAGGCCGCATCCTCGACGATGCGCGGCTTGCCCCAGGCGTGCACGGTGACGTAGTTCCAGGTCGGCACCACCTTCTGCGTTTCCCGCTTGGTTTGATACCACGAGGGCGTGACGTAGCCCTGCGGTCCCATGAACACGACGAGGCATTCGGCGGCGTCCTGCAGCTCGCGCCAGTGCGGGTTGGCCCGCGCCACGTGGGCGCGCAGGGTGCCGTGCCCGCCCTCGCCGGCGTGGACCAGGAAGGGCAGGGGCGTGGCGAGCAGGCCGCTGGCGCCGGCGCTGGTCAGCAGGCCCAGCGGGTGATGGCGGATGAGGTCGTGCAGGACGTCGATGCGGTCTTCGCGGAAGGCGGGCGGGATGTACATGGGTGGCTTCGTTTGCGTGAGGATTCGCGCTTGCGACAAATCTTCGCGGTTACGCGAACACGACCTTTGTGCGGCCGGGAACCGCACCCTTGGTGCGCGAGGTTTTCCGCACGACGATCTCCACGTCCCGGCCGAGTCGGTTCAGGCAATCGAGCATGCGGGCCTCGCTGATGTCGCGGAACTGGCCGCGCAGCAGGTTGGACAGCTTTGGCTGGGTCATGCCGAGGATTTCGGCGGCCTGCTGCTGGGTCAGGTGGCGCTGCTTGACGATCTCGCCGATCTTCGCCGCCAGGTGCGCCTTGACCAGCATCTTTCCGGCGTCTGATCTGCCAATGTCGGCAAAAATGTTTCCGCAACCCCTCTGCGGGGACAGGGAGTTGGCATGGCTTTGGGTTCCAGGCATGTCTTTTTCTGTGTTGCTTGGACTAGCGGTGCTTGAGCAATTCATCGAGCGTCAGCCCGATGTCCTTGGCGATCTGGCGCAGCAGGATCGGAGAAATGTCGCGTCCCTGATGAAACGGGACGGTGGTGCAGCGGCCGTTGCTATCGCGGAACTGCTTGTGCGAGCCGCGTTGTCTGACTTCGGCGAATCCGAGCCTGGCGAGGATGGCGATGACTTCGCCGGGCTTGAGGACGGGGACGTTGCCCATGCTTCAGGCGACGGCGACGTTCTGCACTCCGACGAATTCCGACTCCAGGACGGGCTCGCCGTCTTCCAGCAGCATGGCGATGACTTCCTGCAGATTGTGGTTGAGCTCGTCCAGGGTGGCGCCTTGCGAGTGGGCGCCGGGAAAGCCCGGAACAAAGCCGACGAATACGCCGGTTTGCGGGCACCGTTCGATGACTGCGGAGTAGGTTCTCATGGCGGGTTCCGGAAAGCTGTATGGCGGATTATCGGAGGAATGCCGGCGGGGATCAACCGATCCCTCGCCGGCAATCCGCGGCTCACTTCGCCGCGAAGCAGTAGAACAGCCCGTCGCCGCCCGTCGGGCGGATCTTCTCCATGCTGCAGCCGAGCGTCGGGTGGGCAGCGTTCCAGGAGACGGCCCAGGAGGCGTCGGTCGGGCCGACGCGGTCGTGGTGGCCGGTCATGGCGGCGCCGGTGTCGCTGCCGTTGGTCCAGTTGCTGCAGGTCATGTCGGCGAAAGGCTTGCCGGGGAAGGCGGTGCCGTCGGGGCGCGAGCCGGTGAGGATGTCGTGCTTGTTGGGCTTCTCGGTGCGGCCGTTGACGATCCGGCCTTTCTCGTCGAGGGCCGTCGCCCTGGTGAGCCGGCTGTTGGCCGAGTGCAGCTCGTCGACGCTGCGCGCGACGACCTCGCCCTTGACGTTCTGCCAGGGGCCGGGGACCGTCAATGCGGATCGCGTATTGACCGCGGCAGTGATAAGGTTGAAATTATTTTTCCCGTTCGGAACATGAAACCGACCTTGCGATGGGCGCTGCTCGTGCTGGCCTGCCTGCCGGCGGCGCCGGCCCTTGCCGCGGACGATGAAGCAGACGAGTCGCCGCTGTGGGATTTCGTCCGCGGGCGCTACACGCTGATCGGGCGCCAGCCCGACAGCCAGGCGACCTACACCGGTACGGCGAAGATCGAGCGGGTCGGCCAGCAGCTGCGCCTGACGCGCACCGTCGGCGGCAAGCGCAGCACGATCCTCGGCACGGTGCGCCGCGCCGATCCGGGCGAGGCCTGGGTGCTGCATTTCAAATGGGGGCAGAAGGCGCCGATGGAGATGGTCTGCCTCGTCGGCCCGGACCTCGACAACTACGCGCGGCTGACCTGCCACTGGGGACGCGCCGGCAACCCGCATGCCCAGCCGGGCATGGAGGCCTATTTCGCGCAGGAGCCGTGGGAGCCGGTCAAGCCTTAGCCGCAGCCATCTCCCGTTTCCGGATGATCAGGCCGAGCGCGATGCCGGCGAGCGCCGCGCTGCCCGTGACGAACATCGCATCCGACCAGCGGCCGCTGGCGGCCACCAGCATGGCGATCAGCGGCGGGCCGATGAAGGGGCCGATGTTGCCGAACTGCATGTAGAGGCCCTGCAGCGTGCCGATTTGCTTCGGCGTGCGGGCGTAGCTGGCCGAGGACGACAGCACCGAGGCGGGAACGACGCCGCCGATGAAGGAGAGCAGCAGGCACAGGCCGTAGCGCAGCAGGTCCGGCAGCGTCTCCGCGAAGACGCCGAGGCCGCACAGGCCGGCGGCGAGGTTGGCGCCGACGATCAGGTTGCCGCGAGGCACATGCCGCTGCAGCAGGCTGCCGCCGATCAGGTTGCCGGGCACGTTGGCCAGCACCATCAGGCAGGAGAGCAGCGCCACCAGGGGCGCGGCGAGGTCGCGCTGCTCGCGCAGGTAGGTCGGCAGCCAGATGATGAGGGCGTAGTGTTGCAGCGTCCAGCAGGTCATGGCAGCGGCCAGCAGCCACGGCTCCGTTTGCGCCAGCGCTTCGCGCGCGGCGGCAAGGGGATGCGGGTGGCGACCGGCAGGGGCGGCGACGCGGTAGGCCGGGCGCGAGCGCCACAGCGCGGCCGTCGCCAGCAGCAGCATGCCCAGCGTGAGCAGCCACAGGCCGCGCCAGCCGCCCAGCGGCATGACCAGCGGCGCCAGCAGCATCACCATGCCGACGCCGGCCGGCAGGTAGCCGCTCCAGATGCCCAGGGCGAAGCGGCGGTCGTGCGGGCTGCTGGCGGCGGAGAGGAGCGCCGGTGCCGAGACGGCGACGCAGACCATGCCGGCGCCCTCGGCGAAGCGCGACAGGAGCAGCGCCCGCTCCCCGTCGGCGAACAGCGCGCCGAGGCCGCCGAGCAGGCCGATGGCGAGGCCGGCGAAGCACATGCGCTGGGCGCCGATGCGATCGCCGAAGAGGCCGAAGAGCAGTGCTGCCGTGACGCCGATCAGGTTGACCATGGAAGAGATCCAGCCGGCGGCGACCAGCGACAGGCCGAATTCCGCGCGCAACTGCTCCATGGCGATCGGCACCTTGCCGACGTTCATGGCCACGGCCACGCCGCAGAAGGCGGCGGCGAGCACGGCGCGCCAGTCGGTTCGGGACGGGGAGGCGTTCAAGGGAGGAGCGTGATTGTTGGTCTGGCCGGCATTCTAGCGTGCCACCCGTGGCGCCGGGTCGCGCAGGATGAGCGAGGGCGAGGCGAAGGGGGCTAGCTTCTCGAGGAAATCCAGCAGTTCCAGCGCCGGCGCGTTGGCGAAGAATTTCGCGCGCGGCGTCTCCATCCAGATGCGGTCGGCCCAGAGCCATATCTCGTGCGGCGTGTCGCCGATGCCGTCGCCGTCGCGGTCGAAGCCCTGGTAGTCGCTCCAGGCGTTGCCCTGCCACAGGTTGGCCTCGCCGACGCCGGCGGCGCTCACCCCAACCTGCGTCAGGTTGTTGTCGAAGCGGTTGGCCTCGATGCGGTGGCCGCCCTTCTCGCCGTAGAAGTACATGCCGACGACGTTGTGGGCGAAGCGGTTGCCGCGCACCGTGAGCGCGGCCTCGGCGTTGAGCGGGGCATTGGCGGAGAGGCCGGCGGCGCAGTGCAGCACCTCGTTGTTTTCCACCAGCGCATTGCCGCTGTCCTTGAAGGCGATGCCGGCGCCGCCACCGTCGAGGGCGTGGGCGACGCTGTTGCCGCGCACGACGAGCTCCGGCGAATAGAGCACGGCGATGCCGGTGTCGGTGTCGGAGAGGCGGTTGTTCTCGACGACGGCGCGCGGCGAGAAGATGAACTGCATGCCGTAGCGGCCGTCCGCCAGCGTGTTGCCGAGGACGCGGTTGTCGGGCGAGTTGGCGAAGGTGAGGTCGCGCACCCTGTGGAAGGCGTTGCCCTCGATGCGATTGTGGCGGCTGTACCACAGGCGCAGGCCGTCGCCGCGCGCGCCGCGCGGCGCGGGGCGGCCCGTGACGCGGTTGTTCGCGATGCGGTTGCGCCTGCCCTGCTTCACATGGATGCCGAACAGCACGTCGTCCACGACGTTGTCCTCGACGAGGTTGTCGTCGCCCTCGACGAGCAGCCCCGCGTCGACGCCGTCGTGGCTGTCGCCCGAGCGGGTCAGGCGCAGACCGCGCAGCGTGGCGCCGCTCGTGGCGAGCGTCAGCACGGTGCCGCGGCCTGCGCCTTCGATCGTTACCTTGCCGCCGCCGTCCAGCGTCATCGGCCTGGCGATGACGGCCGGTCCGGCGTAGCTGCCGGGCGCGGGGCGCAGCGTGCCGCCTGCAGGCGTGGCGTCGATGAGCGGCTGCAGCGGCGGCGCGGCCTGCGCTGCCGCGAGGGAAAACAGCAGGAGAAAAGTCAGTCTGCGCAGCACGGCGATATTGTTGCCGCCGCGGCGAATCGGGCCTTGTCTTGCGTCAATTACCAGCTGCCCGAGGCGCCGCCGCCGCCCGAACTGCCGCCACCGCCCGAGAAGCCGCCGCCGGAGGAGGAGCCCGAGCTCCACGACGAGCCGCCCGAGCGGCCGCCGACGGTGAAGCCGCCGATGGTGGCCGAGCCCTTGGTCTTGATGTCCTGCCTGGCCTTCTCGTACCAGGGCTGGCGCGAGACGAGGATCTTGGCGATGGGGAAGACGACGAGGTAGGTGCCGAAGAGATACAGCGCGCCGGTGGTGCCGACGACGACGATGGGGAACATCGCCCAGAAGGGGATGAGGAAGAAATAGAGGAACCAGCCCATGCCCGGCGTGAGCACGCCGAGCACGGTGAACAGGCCGATGATGCCGAAGATGAAGGCGCCGATGAGGATGCGTTCGGGCAGCGACAGCTCGGGGCCGTCGAAGAACTTGTCGGATTTCCTTTCGGCGGCGGGGCGCGGCTCGTCCGCCGGCAGGGCGGCCGTGCCGGTGAGCTGGCCGATGACGGCGGCCACGCCCTCGGAGACGCCGGCGTCGAAGTCGCCCGCCTTGAAGCGCGGCGTCATGACGTTGCGGACGATGCGGCTCGCCGCCACGTCGGTGAGCGTGCCTTCGAGGCCGTAGCCGACCTCGATGCGCATGCGCCGCTCGCCCGGCGCCACCAGCACCAGCACGCCGTTGTCCTTGCCCTTCTGGCCGAGCTTCCAGGCGTTGAAGACCTGCTCGGCGTAGAACTCGACGCTCTCGCCCTCGAGCGAGGGCACGGTGAGCACGGCGATCTGGTTGGTGGTCTCGGCCTCGTGCGCCTTGAGCTGCGCCGTGAGCTTCCGTTTCGTTTCCTGGCCGAGGATCTCGGCGTTGTCGACGATGCGGCCGGAGAGGTAGGGCACGTCGGCGGCGAATGCGCGCAGGCAGGCGAAGAGGGCGAAGAACAGGAGGACGGCGCGGCTCACGCGCCCTTCTCCTCGAAGACCTCCTGCGCGATCTCGTCGCTGCCGCCGCCGGCGATACCTTTCGCAGCGAGCAGCGCCTCGAGCGCGTCGAGGCCGTCGCGCAGGGCCGGCGCGGTGCGGCCGGCGGCGAGGGCCGGCTGCATGCGGGCGATGACATCGCGCAGCTCGGCTTCGGCCAGATCGAGGCCCGTGTCGGGCAGGATCACCACGCAGCGCTCGAACAGGCCGACCAGCACGAGGACGGCGTTGCGCCGGGACGTGCGAGATAGGCCGCGGTCGATAAAGTGCGCCGCGGCGTACTGGCGCGTCTCGGCCTCACGCCGCTCCCGGCTGGTGAAGAGGCGGGCAAAGGACGGCATGAAGATCGCGGCCAGCGCCGCCGCCGCGCCCGCGCCGAGAAAAGTCAGTCCCGCCGGCACGGCGCCGGGTTGCCACGCCACGGCGGCGAAGCCGGCCAGGGCGGAGAACAGGGCGAAGGCCTTCCAGGGCGCCTCGGGATAGGCGTCGCAGCGGCCGGCAACGGTGGCGACGACCTCCACCCCGGTGCGTGCCTCGAGGCGCGAGGCGCGCTCGGCGATGTCCTTGCGTTCGACTTCCGTCAATTGCATGCCGGAAGAATAGCACGCCAAAGACGCGAGACGGGGGAGAGGGGGCGTGCTCAGCGTTTCGGCCGCGGCAGGAACAGCCGCGGGTCGACGGCGGCGCCGTTGGCCAGCACCGTCCAGTGCAGGTGCGGGCCGCTCGTGCGGCCGGTGTTGCCGGACAGGCCGATGCGCTGGCCGGCGGCGACCGGCTCGCCGGGTCGCACCTCGATGCGATCGAGATGGCAATACAGGGTGACGAGGCCCTGGCCGTGGTCGAGGTAGACCGAGTTGCCGTTGAAGAAATAGTCGCCCGTCTCGACGACGACGCCCGCGCCGGCGGCGCGCACCGGCGTGCCGACCGGCAAGGCGATGTCGATGCCGGCGTGGGGATTGCGCGCCAGCCCGTTGATGATGCGGCGCAGGCCGAAGTTGCCGCTGAGCTTCCCCTGCGCCGGCGGGTGGAAGGCCAGGTCGATGTCGGGCTCCTCGCGGAAGCGGGCCTTGATCTCGTCGATGCGCTTCTGCTCGCGCTCGATGCGCAGCAGGTCCTCGGGCGGCGGCTCGACCTTGCGGTGGTCGGGCACGCTGAAGCGCTGCGTCGGGTAGTGTTTCGCGGCGACGCGGATCGTGCGGGTTTCCTCGGCGCCGTTGGCGCTGACACGCAGCGCATGCTCGCCCGGCGCCAGCGCCAGCGGCAGGCCGACCAGCGCCACCCAGCCCTTCGCGTCGCGCACGACGGCCACGCGCCTGTCGCCGAACCAGGCCTGCGGCGGTTCCGGCGCGTGGCCGAAGCGGACCAGTGCGATGCCGCCCGGCACGGCCGCTTCCTGCGGCAGGGCGTGAGCCGCGGGAAGACCGGTGAGGATGCCCAGCAACAAGCCGACCGACAATGCGGAACAAGCATTCATGGTGCAGTCCGCATTGTAGCGACTTGCAATACGCCCGCTTGCGGTCTAGATTGAGACTTCGGCAACAACAGAGGAGACCCCCATGATGAAACGCATCGCGGCACTGCTTGCCCTGGCGCTGGCCGTATCCGCCACTTCCGCCCTTGCCTGTCCCGGCGACAAAGCCAAGCCGATGGATGGCAAGACGGACATCAGCAAGCCGAAACCGACAAGCTGATTCGCCAATCGATCGTGCAACGGCGGCCTGCGGGCCGCCTTTTTTCTGCTGCGGGGATGACCGTCATTGCGCCGAGCGTCCGCGCAGGAAGTCCTGCAGTATCCGGCCGGTGTGCGAGGCGGCCCTGGCCACTTTCTCCGGCGGCCCTTCAGCGACGAGGCGCCCGCCCGCCGCGCCGCCTTCCGGGCCGAGGTCGATGATCCAGTCGGCTTCCGCCATCACGTCGAGGTTGTGCTCGATCACCACCACGGTGTTGCCGCCGTCGACCAGGCGGTGCAGGACGCGGATCAGCTTCTCGACGTCGGCCATGTGCAATCCTACCGTCGGCTCGTCGAGGACGTAGAGGGTGTGGGCACCCCGCGTGCTCTGCACGCCGCGGCGCGGCGCGGCGTCGGTCCTGACTTTGGCGAGTTCCGTCACCAGCTTGATGCGCTGTGCCTCGCCGCCGGAGAGCGTCGGGCTTGGTTGGCCCAGCGTCAGGTAGCCGAGGCCGACGTCGGCGAGCAGCCGCAGGGCGTGGTGGATGGGCGGATGCGACGAAAAGAAATCCACCGCCTCGCCCACGCTCATGGCCAGCACCTCGCCGACGTGCTTGCCTTTCCAGCGCACCGCCAGCGTCTCGGCGTTGAAGCGCTCGCCCTTGCACACGTCGCAGGACACCTTCACGTCGGGCAGGAAGCTCATCCCGATCCTCACGACGCCCTGGCCCTCGCAGGCCTCGCAGCGGCCGCCGGCGCTGTTGAAGGAAAAGCGCGAGGCCGAATAGCCGCGCATGCGCGACTCCGCCGTGTCGGCGAACAGCCGGCGCACGGCGTCCCAGAAGCCGACGTAGGTGGCCGGGCAGGAGCGCGGCGTCTTGCCGATCGGCGTCTGGTCGACTTCCAGCACGCGGGCGACGGTTTCCCAGCCGCGCAGTTCGCGGCAGCCCCGTAGGTCGGGCTTCAGCCCGACTTTGGCCTTCGATGAACTGCCTTGTCGGGCTGAAGCCCGACCTACGAGGGCATGCAGGTTGTCGCGCAGCACCTCGCGGGCGAGCGTCGACTTGCCCGAGCCGGAGACGCCAGTCACCACCGTCAGGCGGGCGAGCGGCAGGCGCAGGTCGAGGTTCTTCAGGTTGTGAAGATTGGCGTCGACGATTTCTATCGCCGTATCACGGGGACTGACTTTTCGCCGCGCGGCGAGCGGATGCAGCAGCGGCTGGGCCAGGCAGCGGCCGGTGACGGACTCGGGATGGCGCATCAGCTCTTCCGCCGTGCCCTCGGCGACGACGCGGCCGCCCTGGGTGCCGGCGCCGGGGCCGAGGTCGAGCACGTGGGAGGCTGCACGGATGGTGTCCTCGTCGTGCTCGACCACCACCAGGGTGTTGCCCTTGGCCTCGAGTTTCGCCAGCGTGTCGAGCAGGATGCGGTTGTCGCGCGGATGGAGTCCTATCGTCGGCTCGTCGAGGATGTAGCAGACGCCCTGCAGGTTGGAGCCGAGCTGGGCGGCGAGGCGGATGCGCTGCGCCTCGCCGCCGGAGAGCGTCGGCGCGGCGCGGTCCAGTGCCAGGTAGTCGAGGCCGACCTCGCGCAGGAAGGCCAGGCGCGAGGAGAGCTCGACGAGGATGTCGCGGGCGATGGCCTCGTCGCGGCCGGCGAGCTTGAGTTTGGCGAAGAACGCTTCGAGTCCGGAGACTGGCAAGGCGGAAAGATCGGCGATGGAATGGTCGCGGAAGCGCACCGCCAAGGCGGTGGGATTGAGGCGCTTGCCCTCGCAGGCCGGACAGGCGTGCGCGTCACCTTCGAACCATTCGTTCCACCAGATCTCCTCGCCGCTCTGCTCCTCGTCGAAGCCGGCGATGGCCAGCCCCGTGCCGTAGCAGCTCTCGCACCAGCCGTGCTTGGAGTTGTAGGAGAACAGGCGCGGGTCGGGCTCGGCGAAGCTCTTGCCGCAGGAAGGGCAGGCGCGCTTCGTCGAGAAGGCGTGCTGCTCGAGCTTCGCCTCGTTCTTTCCCTGGCGGAGGGCACGGGCGAGGTCGTCGAGCGGGCCGACCACCTGCAGCGTGCCCTTGCCGAATTCGAGGGTGCGGGCCAGCGCGGTGCGCAGTTCCGCCTCGTTGTCCGCCGAGACGACGAGGTCGGCCACCGGCAGTTCAATGTCGTGCTCGCGGAAGCGGTCGAGACGCGGCCACTTCGTCGTCGGCAGGAAGGCGCCGTCGACGCGCAGGTGCGTGAAGCCCTTGCCCAGCGCCCACTTGGCGAGGTCGGTGTAGACGCCCTTGCGTGCCGTCACCAGCGGCGCCAGCAGGCCGATGTGCTTGCCGCGCCAATCGCGCAGGATGCGCGCGGCGATGGCGTCCTTGCTCTGCGGCTCGATCGGTACGGCGCAGTCGGGGCAGTGCTGCGTGCCGAGCTTGACGTAGAGCAGGCGCAGGAAGTGCTGGATCTCGGTGAGCGTGCCCACCGTGCTCTTGCGCCCGCCGCGGCTTGTGCGCTGCTCGATGGCCACGGTGGGCGGGATGCCGAAGATGGCGTCGACGTCGGGCCGCGCCGAGGGCTGCACGAACTGGCGCGCGTAGGCGTTGAGCGACTCCAGATAGCGCCGCTGGCCCTCGGCGAAGAGGATGTCGAAGGCCAGGGTCGACTTGCCCGAGCCGGAGACGCCGGTGACGACGGTGAAGCGGTTGCGCGGGATGTCGACGTCGACACCCTTCAGGTTGTGCTCGCGGGCGTTGTGGATGCGGATCACCCCCTCGTCGGCATCCTGCTCCCTCGCCCCGCTTGCGGGGAGAGGGTTGGGGTGAGGGGCAAACGCCGTCTCATACTCCCGCAGCGCCTTCCCCGTATGCGACGCCTCACAGCCCATCACCTCATCCACCGTGCCGGCGCTGACCAGCGCGCCGCCGGCCTCGCCGCCTTCCGGGCCGAGGTCGACGATCCAGTCGGCGGCGCGAATGACGTCGAGGTTGTGCTCGATCACCACCAGCGAGTGGCCGGCGGCGACGAGGCGGCGGAAGGCGCGCAACAATTTGGCGATGTCGTCGAAGTGCAGTCCCGTCGTCGGCTCGTCGAAGAGGAACAGCGTCGGCCGGCCCTCGGTGTCGCTGTCGGCCAGGTGGCCGGCGAGCTTGAGGCGCTGCGCCTCGCCGCCGGAGAGCGTCGGCACCGGCTGGCCGAGGCGCAGGTAGTCGAGGCCGACGTCGGCGAGCGGGGCCAGGCGCGCCAGCACCTCGGGCCGGTCGGCGAAAAAAGTCAGTGCCTCGGAGACGGTGAGTTCCAGCACGTCGGCGATGGATTTGCCCTTGAAGGCGACTTCGAGCACCTCGGCGCGGAAGCGCCGGCCGTCGCAGTCGGGGCAGCGCAGGTAGACGTCGGAGAGGAACTGCATCTCGACGTGCTCGAAGCCGCAGCCTGAGCAGGTCGGGCAGCGGCCGTTGCCGGAGTTGAAGCTGAAGGTACCCGGCGTGTAGCCGCGCTCCTTCGCCACCTCGCTCTTCGCGAACAGGTTGCGGATCGCATCGAACGCCCCGACGTAGCTGGCCGGGTTGGAGCGCGTCGTCTTGCCGATTGGCGACTGGTCCACCATCGCCACCTCGGCGATGCGCTCGGCACCGCGCAGGGCCCGGTGCTTGCCGGGCGCCTCGGTGGGTTTCCCCTTGTGCTTGAGCAGGGCGGCGTATAGCACGTCCTGCACCAGGGTCGACTTGCCCGAGCCGGAGACGCCCGTCACGCAGACCAGGCGGTTCAGGGGCAGGGCGACGTCGATGTTCTTCAGGTTGTGCTCGGCGGCGCCGAGGATTTCCAGCCGCGGGCCGTTCGGTTCGGGCGGCTGCGGCGCGAGGCCGGCGTCGGCGCGCTTGCTGCCGGCGAGGTATTCCGCCGTCAGCGTCTTCGCCCCGCGCATTTCCCGCGGCGCGCCGAAGAACACCACCTCGCCGCCGCGCTCGCCGGGGCCGGGGCCCATGTCGAGGAGAAGATCGGCTTCGTGCATGATCTGCGGGTCGTGCTCGACCACCACCAGCGAGTTGCCGGCGTCGCGCAGGCGGCGCATGACGGCGATGACGCGGCCCATGTCGCGCGGGTGCAGGCCGATGGAGGGCTCGTCGAGCACGAACAGGGTGTTCACCAGCGAGGTGCCGAGCGCCGTGGTGAGGTTGATGCGCTGGACCTCGCCGCCGGAGAGCGTGCGCGACTGGCGGTCGAGCGTGAGGTAGCCGAGGCCGACCTCGCAGAGGTAAGCGAGCCGCGTGCGGATTTCGCCGAGCAGCAGGTCGGCGGCTTCGTCCAGCGGGGCGGGCAGGGCGAGCGCGGCGAAGAAGTCGCGGCAGCGTTCGATGGGCAGCAGCATCAGGTCGTGGATGGAGTGCTGCTCCGCGCCGAGCTTCCACAGCAGCGACTCGGGCTTCAGGCGCGCGCCGCCGCAGGCCGCGCAGGGCGTGTAGGCGCGGTAGCGCGACAGCAGCACGCGGATGTGCATCTTGTAGGCCTTGGTCTCCAGCCAGGCGAAGAAGTGCTTCACCCCGTACCAGTGGCGCGGCCAGGAGCGCTTCAGGCTGACGTATTCCGGGTCGCCCTCCAGCACCCAGCGCCGGTGCTCGGGCGGCAGGTCGCGCCAGGCGATGTCGGTGGCGACGCCGCGCCGCTTGGCAAAGCGCAGCAGATCGTCCTGGCACTCGCGGTAGGACTCGGTCTGCCAGGGCTTCACCGCGCCGCCGGCCAGCGTCTTCGATTCGTCCGGTACCGCCAGGCCGTAGTCGACGCCGATGATGCGGCCGAAGCCGCGGCAGGCCTCGCAGGCGCCGAGCGGCGAGTTGAAGGAAAAATGCGAGGGCACCGGCTCGGCGTAGTGGATGTCGCAGTCGGCGCAGTGCAGGTCGGTGGAGAATTTCCACGGCGTTGCCGGTGCGCCGTCCTCGCCGAGCGGATAAATGGCGACACGTCCCTGGCCGACGCGCAGCGCCGCCTCCAGCGCCTCGATGACGCGCTCGCGCTCGGCATTGGCGAGGCGGAAGCGGTCCTGCACCACTTCGAGGGTTTTTCCATGGCGGGCGTGGATGCGTGTGTAGCCTTGGGCCTCGAGCAGGCGCAGCACCTCCTCCTCGCCGAAGTTGTGCGGCACGTCCACCGGGAAGGCGACGATCAGGCGCGCCTCCGTCGCCGTGTCGCAGCGGCTGACTATTGCGGCGTAAATGCTCTCGGCCGTGTCGCGCCGCACCGGCCGGCCGCAGCCGCGGCAGTAGAGGCGCGCGGCGCGGGCGTAGAGCAGCTTGAGATGGTCGGCGAGCTCCGTCATGGTGCCGACGGTGGAGCGCGAGGTGCGCACCGGGTTGGTCTGGTCGATGGCGATGGCCGGCGGGATGCCGTCGATGCGCTCGACCTGCGGCTTGTCCATCCTGTCGAGGAACTGCCGCGCGTAGGGCGAGAAGGTCTCGACGTAGCGGCGCTGGCCCTCGGCGTAGAGGGTGTCGAAGACCAGCGAGCTCTTGCCCGAGCCGGAGACGCCGGTGACGACGATGAGCTCGCCGGTGGGCAGGTCGAGGCTGAGGTTCTTCAGGTTGTTCTGGCGCGCGCCGCGGATGGCGATGACGGGCTGCTTCCTGTCTTGCATTTGGGATTTGAATTGCCGCAGAGAAAAAGCCCGCTTGCCACGGGCACGAACAAGCTGCTAG
>WBUF01000062.1 GCA_008933825.1 Rhodocyclaceae bacterium
GCCCCTGCCCCTCTCCCCCCCGCAAGCGGGGAGAGGGGAGAAAAACCCGCTCTCCCGCTGGCGTGAGAGGGTTGGAGAGAGGGTGGATTACTTGGCTCTTCTGTCCACCACCCGCCGCGCCTTGCCCACCGGGCGCTCGATGCTGGCGACCGGCATCACGCGGACGCGGGCGGAAATTCCGATGTAGGACTTGATGCGGTGCCGCAACTCGGCGGCCGCATGGATGCGCGCGGTGTCATTGTCGGCTTCCGGAGTCATCTCCACCTGCACCTCGATCTCGTCCAGGTGCTGAGGTCGCGTCACCTCGATCAGGTAGTGCGGGGCGAGGGCCGGGCTCTTCAGGATCAGCTCCTCGATCTGGCTCGGGAAGACGTTCACACCGCGGATGATCAGCATGTCGTCGGAGCGGCCGGCGAACTTGTCCAGGCGCCGCATCGGCCGCGCCGTGCCGGGCAGGAGCCGCGTCAGGTCGCGCGTGCGGTAGCGGATCATCGGCAGCGCCTCCTTGGTGAGCGTGGTGAGGACCAACTCGCCGAATTTACCGTCGGGCAGCACCTCGCCCGTGGACGGGTCGATGATCTCCGGGTAGAAGTGGTCCTCCCAGACGGTCAGGCCATCCCGGGCTTCGATGCATTCCGCCGCCACCCCGGGACCGATCACTTCCGACAGGCCGTAGCTCTCGACGACATCGAGCCGCAGGCGCGTCTCGATGGCGGCGCGCATTTCGCGCGTGCACGGTTCGCCCCCGGCCAGTGCCAGCCTCAGGCTGGATGACGCCGGGTCGATGCCCTGTTCGGCGAAGCCATCGGCCAGGGTCAGCAGGTAGGACGGCGTGCAGCAGATGATCCTCGGCCGGAAATCGGAAATGAGCTGGACCTGCTTCTCGGTCTGCCCGCCCGACATCGGGATGACGGTGCAGCCGAGGCGCTCGGCGCCGCAGTGAAAGCCCAGCCCGCCGGTGAACAGGCCGTAGCCGTAGGCGTTGTGCACCAGATCGCCCGGCCGGCCGCCGGCGGCATGGATGGTGCGGGCCATGATGCCTGCCCACAAGTCGAGGTCGGCCTGCGTGTAGCCGACCACGGTGGGCTTGCCGGTGGTGCCGCTGGAGGCATGGATACGCACGATCTTTTCGCGCGGCACGGCGAACAGGCCGAAGGGATAGGCTTCGCGCAGGTCCCCCTTCGTGGAGAAGGGGAACCTGCCCAGATCGGCAAGCGTATCCAGGTCTTCCGGTCGCACGCCGGCCTGTTCGAACTTGCGCCGCAGCGGCGCGACATTCCGCCAGGCATGGGCCAGGGTGTTTTTCAGGCGCTGCAGCTGCAGGGCGGCGAGCTCGGCCGGGCCGGCGGTCTCGATCGCCTCGTAGAACTTGCTCATTTTCAGGAGTTTACCCTATAAGCGCGAGTTGCATCCCGCCTGATCATGGTCGGTCCCGGCGCACCTGCCCGTATCATAAAACGATACAAAAATAATTTAAAATAGGCCATAATATGAATCATCAAAACCGATCCGGCATCGCTGAGGAGGAGAGCATGGGCAGCATCACTGCAGCGCGGTTCGCACAAAAACGTATCACGACGTGGAGCGCGGCATGAGCGCCGCCGTCAAGTCGGTACGCAAGGTTCCGCAGTACTGCTACCAGTGCGTGGCGGGGCCCGATCTGCTCACCGTCAAGGTCGAGGACGGCGTTGCCACCGAGGTCGAGCCGAACTTCTCCGCCTGCGAGGTTCACCCGGGCGCCGGCAAGTGCTGCGTCAAGGCCTACGGCATCATCCAGAAGACCTACAGCCCGAACCGGCTGCTGCAGCCGATGAAGCGCACCAACCCGAAGAAGGGGCGCGAGGAGGATCCCGGCTTCGTGCCGATCTCCTGGGACGAGGCCTTCGAAATCGTCGGCGCGAAGCTGCGCGAGACGCGCGCCAGGGGCGTCCTCAACGAGCACGGCTATCCGCGCATGGCGGCCAGCTTCGGCGGGGGCGGCATCCCGACCTACTACATGGGCACCTTTCCGGCCTTCCTTTCGGCCTGGGGCCCGGTGGACTTCAGCTACGGCAGCGGGCAGGGTGTCAGCTGCACGCACTCCGAGCACCTGTACGGCGAACTGTGGCACCGCGCCTTCACCGTCTGTCCGGACACGCCGCACTGCAACTACGTGCTCTCCTTCGGCGGCAACATCGAGGCTTCCGGCGGCGTCGTCGGCGCCTGGCGCCACGGCAAGGCGCGCGAACGCGGCCTCAAGCGCATCCAGTTCGAGCCGCACCTGTCGGTGACCGGCGCCGCCTCGGCCGAGTGGGTGCCGATCCGGCCGAAGACCGACGCTGCCTTCCTCTTCGCCCTGGTGCACGCGCTGGTGTGCGAGATGCCGCGCGAGAAGCTCGACGTCTTCTTCCTCAAGCACCACACCGGCTCGCCCTACCTGATCGGCCCGAACGGCTTCTATCTGCGCGACCCGGCGACGAAGAAGCCGCTGCTGTGGGACTTGAAGCGCAACGCCGCCGTGCCCTTCGACACCCCCGACACCGACCCGGCCCTCGACGGCACGTTCACGCTCGACGCCCTCGAACTTGGCGCCGACGAGGACCGGTGGGTGCATCAGGGCATCGCCGCAGAGACGGCCTTCGGCAAGCTGGCCGCGCAAATGCGGCCCTACACGCCGGAATGGGCGGAAAAGGTCTGCGACGTGCGCGAGGGCACGGTGCGCCGCATTGCCGCCGAGTGGGTCGAGCAGGCCCAGGTCGGCGCCACCATGGAAGTCGACGGCGAGATACTGCCCTACCGGCCGGTGGCGATCCAGTTCGGCCGCACGGTAAACAACGGCTGGGGCGCCTACGAGTGCTGCTGGGCGCGCACCCTGCTGGCCTGCCTGGTCGGCGGCCTGGAAGTGCCGGGCGGCACGCTTGGCACCACGGTGCGGCTGAACCGTCCGGCGACGACTCGGCAGGCCAGCGTCAAGATCAATCCTGACGGCTTCATGCACTACCCGATGAACCCGACCGACAAGGCGACCTGGGCGGCGCGGCCGAAGGTGCGCAACGCCCACGACGTGATGGTGCCGCTGTCGGCCAACTCGCCCTGGAGCACGGCGCTCGGGCCCACCCATTTCTCCTGGATGTTCCAGAAGGAGTCGCCGGAGAACTGGCCGCGCGTCACCCCGCCGGACGTCTGGTTCTGCTACCGTACCAACCCGTCGATCTCGTTCTGGGACACCCAGGAGCTGTCACGGCGGCTTGCCGAATTCCCCTTCATCGTCGCCTTCGCCTACCATCGCGACGAGACCAACCACATGGCGGACGTGCTGCTGCCCGAGAGCACCGATATCGAGAGCACGCAGCTGATCCGCATCGGCGGCAGCAAGTTCATCGAGCAGTTCTGGGACCATGAAGGCTTCGCCCTGCGCCAGCCGGCCGTGCAGCCTGCCGGCCAGACGCGCGACTTCACCGACATCGCCACCGAACTGGCGGCGCAGGCCGGGCTGCTGGACAAGTACAACGAGGCGATCAACCGCGGCGCCGCCGGCGTGCCGCTGTCCAGCCAGCGCTGGGACTTTCGCCTCGACCCGGGCGTGAAGCATCCCGCCGCGACGATCTGGAACCATGCCTGCCGCGCTGCCAGCGCCGAACTGACCGATGGCGCCGAGACGGACGGCCTGGACTGGTTCAAGCAGCACGGCCTGCGCACGCGGCCGATTTCGCGCCTGTCCTGGTACCTCTTCCCAGAACTGCGCAGGAAGAACATTCGCTTCGAGATGCCGTTCCAGGAACGGCTCGAACGCGTCGGCATCGAACTGGGGCGGCGCCTGCACGAGCACGACATCCACTGGTGGGACGTGCAGCTCGGCGAGTACGGCGGCCTGCCGAAGGTGCACGATTTTCCCGGCATCTGGGAGAAGGAGACGGTGAAACAGGCCGGCGCCGACGCCCTGGAGAAGTACCCGTTCTGGCTCATCACCTCGCGCAGCATGCAGTATTCCTGGGGCAGCAACGTCGGCGTGCAACTGATGGACGAGACCTCGGGCAACGTGCGCGGCAGCAGAGGCGTGCTCATCAATCGCCGCCGCGCCGGGGAGCTTGGCATCGCCGAAGGTGACCTCGTCGAGGTCAGCTCCTACGTCGGCACGACGCGCGGGCCGGCCGTGCTGGCCGAGGGCATCCGCGCCGACACGCTGCTGATGATGGGCCAGTTCGACCACTGGGCAACGCCCTATGCCAAGGACCTGAAGAAACCGAGCATGAACAGCCTGATTCCGATGTCGATGGCGCTCACCGACGCGACCGGCTCCTCGGCCGACATCGTTCGCGTCGGCGTGCGCAAGGCGGGAGGGGCGCACTGATGGCCCGCTATGTCATGACCGTCGACCTGCGCCGCTGCATCGGCTGCCAGACCTGCACGGCGGCCTGCCGCCACGCCAACGCCACGCCGCCGGGCGTGCAGTGGCGCAAGGTGCTCGACATCGAGAGCGGCGAATATCCCGATGTGCGCAGGAGCTTCGTGCCGGTCGGCTGCATGCACTGCGCCGATCCGCCCTGCATGCACGTCTGCCCGTCCACCGCCACCTACCAGCGCGCCGACGGCCTGGTCGGCATCGACTACGACATCTGTATCGGCTGCGGCTATTGCGCCGTGGCCTGCCCCTACCAGGCGCGTTACATCGTGCATCGGCGCGAATACGCCTACGGAGACCGGCCGACGGCGCAGGAGGAAGCGCGCTTCGACCCGCAGCGGATGTCGGTGGCGATGAAGTGCACCTTCTGCAGCGACCGCGTAGACCTCGCCAAGGAGAAAGGCCTGACGCCCGGTGTCGACCCCGAGGTGACGCCGGCCTGCGTGAATTCCTGCATCGCCGGCGTGCTGGCCTTCGGCGACCGCGAGGACCCGAACAGCAACGTCTCGCAGCTGCTCGCCGAGAACCAGTTCTTCCGCATGCACGAGGAGCTGGGCACCGACCCGGGCATGTACTACATTTTCGACAAAAAATGAATATCGCTTTCAACGCAGGGATCGCAGGGACGCAGAGCGCGCGGAGAAACAGGAAATATCCCCGTGTCCTCTGCCTCCCTGCGATCTCTGCGTCAAGAGGGGTTGCATTTATATGAAAACGAACGTTAATCCCGGCCAGGTCACCCCCTGGCACCAGACCAACTGGGACTGGCGCGCCGCCGGCAACTTCATCGGCGGCGGCACCGGCACCGGCCTGCTGTTCTTCGCCACGCTGGCGGCGGGCAATGCCGACGCCTACCGCATCATGGCGCTCGTCGCGCTGGCCTTCGTCGGCGCCGGCCTCACCTGCGTCTGGCTGGAGATCGGCAAGCCTTTCCGCGCCATCAACGTCTTCTTCCACCCGCAGACCTCCTGGATGACCCGCGAGGGCATGGTGGCGGTACCGCTTTTCGCCTGCGGCCTTGCCGCCGTCTGGTTCGGCGGCGGCATTTTCGTCGGCATGGCGGCGCTGCTCGGCATCGTCTTCCTCTACTGCCAGGGCCGCATCCTGCAGGCCTCGAAGGGCATTCCCGCCTGGCGCGAGCCGAAGATCGTGCCGCTGATTCTCGCCACCGGCTTCGTCGAGGGGGCGGGATTGGCCGCCGTGCTGACTGCGCTGCTGCCCGGCAGCGGCCCGCGCTGGCTGGCCGGCGTGCTGCTCGGCGCGCTGATCCTGCGCCGCATCGCCTGGACGCTGTACTTCAGGGCGGTGGACAAGAGCGGCCTGCCGAAGAAGGCCATGGCAGTGCTGCGGCCCTTCGGTGCGAAGTTCGACATGCTCGGCCAGCTCCTGCCGGAAATCACCCTCGTCATGGGCATCTTCTACGGCGCCGTGCTGCCGGGACTGACTTTTGCCGCCGGCCTGGTGGCTGCAGCGACCGGCTGGTGGTTGAAGTACACCATTGTCGCGCGCGCAGCCTACAATCAGGGCTACGCGCTGCCGGTGCTGCCGGTGCGCGGGCAGGGCGAAGTCAGGCCGGGCGTCAAGCCGGGCTGGACCAAGTAGGACAACCGGAGGGCGCACGATGTACGAGATCAGAATCCACGGCCGCGGCGGCCAGGGCGCCGTGCTCGCCGGCGGCATCCTCGCCGCCGCGCTGGTCAACGAGGGAAAGTTCGTCGTCGCCGTGCCGTCCTTCGGTTTCGAGCGGCGCGGCGCGCCGGTGGCGAGCTTCCTGCGCATGGACACGAAAGAGATCCGGCAGATGACCAACATCTACCGGCCCGACTGCGTGCTGTGCATCGATCCGACGGTCGGCCGCGCGGTGAACGTCTTCGACGGCATCCGCGACAACGCCACCTGGCTGCAGACCACCGCCAGGCCGCTCGCCGAACTGGCCGTGCCGGACAAGGTCGCCACCGTCGGCCTGTGCGACGCCGTGGCCATCGCCCTGGAGATCTTCAAGCGGCCGATCACCAATACCCTGATGCTCGGCGCTTTCGCCAAGACCACCGGCCTCGTCTCGCTCGACGCCCTGCGCGCGGCGGTGGAGGATTCCGATTTCCGCGACGCCGGCCTTCGGCAGAACCTGCTGGCGCTGGAGCGCGGCTACGAGGAGACCGTTGTGCACAAGATCGAGAAAAGGGTCGCCGCATGAAACAGCAGTCCTACCCGATGTTCGATTCCTCGCAGATCCCCGGCGACCTGTGCCCGATCGCCACCAAGATGAACCCCATGCTGCCGGGCGACTGGCGCAGCATGAAGCCGGTGGTCGACCGCGCCAAGTGCGTGAAATGCGCCATCTGCTGGCTCTACTGCCCGGTGCAGTGCGTGGTCGAGCGCGCCGCCTGGTTCGACATCAACCTCGCCACCTGCAAGGGCTGCGGCATCTGCGCCAAGGAGTGCCCCCAACGCGCCATAAGCATGGTTGAGGAAGCGGCATGAGCGCAGTCCTGAAGCCGAAATCGAAAGCCATCGTCTGCGACGGCAACGAGGCCGCCGCCTGGGCGGTGACCCTGGCGCGCGTCGACATGGTCGCCGTCTATCCCATCACGCCGCAGTCCTCGCTGGTCGAGTACCTCGCCAAGTTCGTCGCCGACGGCAAATTGAACGCCGAGATCGTCGACGTCGAGGGCGAGCACTCGGTGCTCTCCGTGCTGCACGGCGGCGTGCTGGCCGGCGCGCGCGCCTACACCGGCACCTGCGGGCCGGGGCTCGCCTTCATGTTCGAGCCCTATCTGCGCACGCCGGGCATGCGCATGCCGCTGGTGATGTCCATCGTCACCCGCGACACGCTGACGCCGCAGAGCGTCTGGGGCGGCCACCAGGACGCCATGAGCGTGCGCGAGGTCGGCTGGGTGCAGATGTATTGCGAGACCGTGCAGGAGGTGCTCGACACCACCATCATGGCCTACAAGGTCGCCGAGCACCGCGACGTCATGCTGCCGGTGAACGTCTGCCACGACGGCAACTACCTCTCCTACGGCGCCAGCCGCGTCGAGCTGCCCACGCAGGAGGAGGTGGACGCCTTTCTGCCGCCGCCCTCGACCAACTGGCACGCCGCCCTCGACCCGTCGCGGCCGATGGCCGTCGACCCGCTCACCGGCGGCTCGGGCGGGCCGGGGCCGGCGCTGTTCGTGCGCTATCGCAAGGGCCAATGCGCCGGCATGCAACATGCGCTGGCCGTCATCGAGCAGGCGCACGAGGACTGGGCGCGCATCGTCGGCCGCCGCCACGCGCCGCTGGTGGAAAGCTACCGCATGGACGACGCGGAAGTCGCGCTGGTCACCCTCGGCTCCATGACCGGCGCCGCCAAGGATGCGGTGGACGAGGCGCGCGAGCGCGGCACGCGTGCGGGACTGGTCAAGGTGAAGACCTACCGCCCCTTCCCGGTGCAGGCCATCGCCCGGGCGCTGTCCGGCGTCAGGGCGGTCGGCGTGGTCGACCGCTCGGTGAGCTACGGCTGGAACTGCGGCCCGCTCTACCAGGACGTCATCGGCGCGCTGCAGTTCGCCGCGCAGCGACCCGCCGCCATGAGCTTCATCGGCGGGCTGGCCGGCGCCGACATCACCACCGACCACTTCGGCCGCGTCATCGAGCGCGTGCAGGCGCTGGCGAAGGACGGCGTGGTCGGCGAGACGGTCTGGCTGAACGAAAGGGATTGATAATGCAGCAGACCGAATACCTCATCGTCGGCGCCAGCCATGCCGCGCTCTCGGCGCTGCAGGCCATCCGCATGCAGGACGCCGAGGGCAGCATCACCATGGTGACGCGCGACGACGCCCTGCCATATTCTCCGACCGTGCTGCCCTACGTCGTTTCCGGCCGCTCGGCGCCCGAGCGCGTGGCGCTGAAGGACGGCGCCTGGTTCGAGCAGAACAAGGTCGGCTTCATCCGCGGCGCCGCCGTTACGGCGCTGGATGCCGCCGCCAGGCGCGCGAAGCTCTCCAGCGGCGAGGAGATCGCCTACGGCAAGCTGCTGCTCGCCACCGGCGCGGCGCCGATCCTGCCGCCGATCCCCGGCTTGAAAGACGTGAAGTTCCACGTCCTGCGCACGCTCGACGATGCAATGAAACTGAACAAGGCCCTGCCGAACACGAAGCAGGCCGTCGTGCTCGGCGCCGGCCTGGTCGGCATGCACGCCGCCGAGAACCTCGCCAAGGCCGGCGCCCAGGTCACGGTCGTCGAGATGCAGCCGCGCGTGCTCGCCGGCTACTTCGACGCCGAGGCCTCTTCAATCATCGAGGCCGCCTTCGCCGCCAAGGGCGTCGAACTCCTGCTCGGCGCAAAAGTCAGTCGCTGCGAGACGGCGGGGCAGGGCGCCCGCGTCACCACGGACACGGGCGCCGTTCTCGACGCCGACCTGCTGCTGGTCGCCGCCGGCGTGGCGCCGGTCACCGACTACCTCGCCGGCTCCGGCGTGGCGGTGGACCGCGGCGTGCTGGTCGACGACACCATGCGCGCCAGCGTGGACGGCGTCTGGGCCGCCGGCGACGTTGCGCAGGCGAAAGGCTTCTACGACGAAGCGAAAATCCTCAACGGCATCCTGCCCAGCGCCGTCGAGCAGGGCAAGATCGCCGGCATGGCGATGGCCGGCGACCCGGCCGTCAGGCCCTGGCCCGGTGGCGTGCCGCTCAACACCTACACCTTCTTCGGCCAGCAGGCGGTCTCCGTCGGCAGCCAGGAGGCAGGCGAAACGGTGCGCAAGGAAGCCGACGCGAAGCATTACCTGAAGATCGTAATGAAAGACAACCGCCTGACCGGCATCTTCGGCATCAACGTGCCCTTCGATCCGGGCGTGATGTGGGAGATCATCCTGCGCCGCATCGATCTGTCTTCCGTTCGCGAGGCCTTCATAAAGGACCCGCAGAAGACGGCGCGGACCATCATGTCGAAGACGTGGAGGTAAGCATGGGCGCATTCAATACGATTGCTTTCAAGCCCGAGCACTGCGACGGCTGCAACGCCTGCATGACGGCCTGCGCCACGGCCAAGACCGGCAGTGCCGACATCATTAACTCGCGCATCCAGGTCGTCGCCGACGGCGATACCTTCGAACTGGCCCTGTGCCGCCAGTGCGGCGACCCGAAGTGCGTCGCCAACTGCCCGGCCGCCGCCCTGGCCAAGGACGACGCCAGCGGCGTCATCGCCTGGGACGGCTCGAAGTGCGTGAACTGCCTGCTGTGCACCGTCGGCTGCGCCTACGGCGGCATCGTCTACAACGCCGCCGCCGGCCACGTCGTCAAGTGCGACAGCTGCGGCGGCGACCCCGCCTGCGTGAAAGCCTGTGACCGGGGCGCGCTGACCTACCTCACCACCGCCAACATCTACAACGAGGTCGGCGATCTGGAAGACCTCTTCGTGCCCGGCCTGGCCGGCTGCCAGGGCTGCAACACCGAGCTGATCATGCGCCACACCTTGCGCCGCATCGGCCCCGACACCGTGCTCGCCACGCCGCCCGGCTGCGTCCCCGGCATGGGCTCGGTCGGCTACAACGGCCTGACCGGCACCAAGGTGCCGGTGTTCCACCCGCTGCTCACCAACACCGCCTCCATGCTCACCGGCATCAAGCGCCACTACAAGCGCCAGGGGCGCGAAGTGAACGCCGTGGCGCTGGCCGGCGACGGCGGCACCGCCGACGTCGGCTTCCAGTCGCTCTCCGGCGCCGCCGAGCGCGGCGAGCAGATCCTCTTCATCTGCGTGGACAACGAGGGCTACATGAACACCGGCATGCAGCGCTCCGGCTGCACACCTTTCGGCGCTTGGACCTCGACCACGCCGGTCGGCGAGCGCGGCAAGGGCAAGACGCAGGACGCCAAGAACCTGCCCCTGCTGATGATGATGCACAACTGCGAGTACGTCGCCACGGCCTCCACCGCCTTCATGGAAGACCTCTACGCCAAGCTCGACCGCGCCATCGACGCCTCGAAGCGCGGCTTCGCCTACCTGCACATCTACTCGCCGTGCACCACTGGCTGGCGCTTCCCCTCGGCGGAGAACATCGAGGTGGCGAGGAAGGCCGTCGAGACCAATTTCGTCATGCTGTGGGAGTTCAACCCGCGCGACGGCCTGCGCCTGTCGCGCCCGCTGGACGAGCCGCGGCCCATCGACGAGTACCTCGAGGCGCTCGGCAAGTACCGCCACCTCGAGCCGGAGCAGGTCGGCCACATCGAGGCGACGGTGCGCAAGAACGTCGAGCAGATCCGCGGCCTCGCCGAGGGGCGACGTGCCGCCATGGCGTAAGTGATGGCAGCTCAGGCATAATCGGTCGCATAGGGCGCGCGACAGCGTCCACAACAACGAACGAGCGGCCCCGGTACGCCGGGCCGCCGACAGAGAGAATGGAACGATCCTTCAAGGCGGAAGTCGCCAAGCTGCGGCTGGGCGCCGGCGACACCTTTACCGGCGAGGGCATCCTCGCCGTCACCAAGGCGCTGCTGCAAAGCGGCGTCTCCTACGTCGGCGGCTACCAGGGCGCGCCGGTGTCGCACCTCATGGACGTGCTCCACGACGCGCGCGGACTGCTCGACGAGCTTGGCGTGCATTTCGAATCCTGCGCCAACGAGGCCGGCGCCGCCGCCATGCTTGGCGCATCGATCAACTACCCGCTGCGCGGCGCCGCCACCTGGAAGTCGGTGGTCGGCACCAATGTCGCCTCCGACGCGCTGTCCAACCTTTCCTCGGCCGGCGTGGTCGGCGGTGCGCTGATCGTCCTCGGCGAGGACTACGGCGAGGGCGCCTCGATCATCCAGGAGCGCAGCCACTCCTTCGCGCAGAAGTCGCAGCTCTGGCTGCTCGACCCGCGGCCGAATTTGCCTTCCATCGTGCGCATGGTGGAGAAGGGCTTCGCGCTTTCAGAGGCCAGCAATACCCCGGTGATGCTGGAGCTGCGCATTCGCGCCTGCCACGTGTACGGCAGTTTCGAGACGAAGGACAATGTCGCGCCCAAGCACTCGCGCCGCAACCCGGTGCAGAAGCCGGCCTTCAGCGTCGACCGCATTCCGCTGCCGCCCGCCATCTATGCGCAGGAAAAGCACAAGATCGCCGTGCGCCTGCCCGAGGCGCTGAAGTTCATCCAGCGCGAGCAGCTCAACGAGTTCTTCGCCGGCGACCTGCGCGAGATCGGCATCGTCCTGCAGGGCGGCATGTACAACACCACGATCCGCGCCCTGCAGCAGCTCGGCCTGGCCGACGCCTACGGCAGCTCGCGCATACCGCTCTATGTGCTCAACGTCACCTATCCGCTGGTGAGCGAGGAGATCACCCGCTTCTGCTCGGGCAAGCGCGCCGTGCTGGTGGTGGAGGAGGGCCAGCCCGCCCACATCGAGGAGGCCATCAATTCCATCCTGCGCCGCGCCGACATCAACGGCCCGCACGTCATCGGCAAGGACGTGCTGCCGGTGGCCGGCGAATACACCGGCGAGGTGGTGCTCAAGGGCGTCGGCGATTTCCTGAAGCTGATCATGCCCGACGGCGTCGACCGGAAGCTCGTGGACGCCGTGCTCGACGGCGTCGGCGAGGCGAAGCGGCGCGCAGCGGAGCTGCTTGGCGTGCCGGTTCCGACGCGCCCGCCCGGCTTCTGCGTCGGCTGTCCCGAGCGGCCGGTGTTCTCGGCCCTCAAGCTCATCGAGCAGGAACTCGGCGGCATCCACATCAGCTCCGACATCGGCTGCCACACCTTCTCGACGCTGCCGCCGTTCAGCCTCGGCAATACCGTGCTCGGCTACGGCCTGTCGCTGGCGGCGGCCTCCGCCGTCGGCCCCAACTTCGGCAAGCGTGTCGTCACGGTCATGGGCGACGGCGGCTTCTGGCACCAGGGCCTTGTCACCGGCGTGGCCAACGCCGTCTTTCGCAACGACGACGGCGTGCTGGTGATCATGCAGAACGGCTACACCTCGGCCACCGGCACGCAGAACATCGCCTCCTCGCCGGACCTGCGGCCCGAGGAGGGCAACCCGATCGCCATCGAGGGCACCCTGCGCGGCCTTGGCGTGAAATGGCTGGAGCGCGTCTACAACTACGATGTCGCCAGCGTCGCCGACGCCTTGCGCCGCGCCATGACGGCGCCGGAAAAGGGCCTCAAGATCATCATCGCCGACGGCGAGTGCATGCTCGAGCGCACGCGGCGCGAGCGGCCCGTTACGGCGCAGAAGCTCGCTTCAGGCGAACGCGTCGTGCGCACGCGCTTCGGCATCGACGACGACGTGTGCACCGGCGACCGCGCCTGCATCCGCCTGTCGGGCTGTCCCTCGCTCACCATCAAGGACGCGCCCGATCCGCTGCGCACCGAGCCGGTCACGACCGTCGACAGCGGCTGCGTCGGCTGCGGCCTGTGCGGCGAGGCGGCCCACGCCGCCGGGCTGTGCCCGAGCTTCCACCGCATCGAGGTGATCCAGAACCCGACCGGCTGGGACCGCCTCGTGCACGGGATAAGGCAAGGCGTCATCGGAATGTTCGGGGGTGCGCGATGACCCGGCCCATCACCATCCTGGTGGCGGCATTGGGCGGCGAAGGCGGCGGCGTGCTCGCTGACTGGCTCATAGAGGCCGCCCTGCACGAGGGCTTCCCGGCGCAGAAGACCTCCATCCCCGGCGTCTCTCAGCGCACCGGCGCCACCACCTACTACGTCGAGATATTCCCGGAGAAAGGCGCCCGCCCGCCGGTGATGGCGCTGGTGCCCAGCCCCGGCGGCATCGACCTGATGGCCGCCTCCGAACTGGTCGAGGCCGGCCGCGCCATGCAGAACGCCTTCATCACGCCGGAGCGCACCACGCTGGTGGCGTCCACGCATCGCGTCTATGCCACCTCGGAGAAGATGCTGCCGACGGACGGCCGCTACGATGCGGAGAAAATCCTCGAGGCCGTGCCGAAGGTGGCGCGCAAGGCCGTGCTCTGCGACATGTCGCGCATGGCGCGCGGGGCCGGTACGGTGATCAACGCCGTGCTGTTCGGCGCCATGGCCGGCAGCGGCGCGCTGCCGCTCTCGCGCGAAGCCTGCGAGGCCGCCATCCGCGGCGCCGGCAAGGGCGCAGAGGCCAGCCTGCGCGGCTTCGCCGCCGGATACGCGCAAGCCGCTTCCCCTCTCCCCGCCGGGGAGAGGGCCGGGGTGAGGGACGACAGCGCCGAAACCCCCACTCCAACCCACCCCCCGGAATCGAGAGGGAGTGAATCCGAGCGCGTCCGCCGCGAATTCCCCGAGCCGCTGCACGCGCTGCTCGAGGAAGCCGTTGCGCGCCTCGTCGACTACCAGGACGCCGCCTACGCCGATCGCTACCTCGATCGCGTGCGCGGCGTGCTGGCCGTCGACCGCGAGGCAGGCGGCGAGCCCGGCGGCTGGCCGCTCACGCGCGAGGCGGCGCGCCTGCTCGCGCTGTGGATGAGCTACGAAGATGTCATCCGCGTGGCGGACCTCAAGACCCGCGCCAGCCGCTTCGCCCGGGTGCGCCAGGAGGCGGCGGCGAAGGACGGGCAGATCGTCGTTGTCACCGACTACCTCAAGCCGAGCGCCAACGAGATCGCCGACATCCTGCCGCCGGCCTGGGCGGAACGCCTGCGGAAGAAGGCCGGCCCGGGCCGCGCCGTCAAGCTGCCGACCAGTTCGGTGGCCGGGTTCCTCGCCCTGCGTCTGCTTGCGGCGTTGAAACCCCTGCGGCGGAAAAGCGCAAGGTTCATCGAAGAGCAAGCCCTCATCGAGCGCTGGCTCGGCGCCATCAAACGGCTCGGCTTTGCCGCCCTCGACGCAGAACTGTCTCTGGAGATCGTCCAGTGCGCCCGCCTGGTGCGCGGCTACGGCGAGACCTGGCGCAAGAGCCGCGCCGCCTTCGTCAGGATCCTCGACGAGCTGGTAGAGAACGAACAGGCCGTGTCCAAGGGTGCCGACGCCCTCAAGGCCGTCATCCGCAGCGCACGCAACGCCGCGCTGGCCTACGAAGAGGCCAAGCCGGCGCCGGCCGCAAAGGGCATGCCGGTGATCTGGATGAAGCAGGGATAAGGGTCTAGAAGACGCCGAACGCCGCGAGTTGCGGCTTGAACCTTGCCGCCAGGCGAGCATAGCCGGCGGCATTCGGATGGATCTCGTTCGCCCAGTCGGCATCGCCCCCCGTTGCCGCCGGCGATGCAGGCGTCAGCGTGCCGCAGGTGTCCACCACGTAAATCCCCGCTGCCGGATCGTGGAGCGCGCGGACGCAGCCGAGCATGTCGTCGGCGATCCGCCGGATGATCTCGAAGCGCAGCGCCGCCGGCGCGCCGACCGCCTGCAGCGCCGGCAGCAGCCACGGCCCCGCTGCCGGCAGGCCGAACGCCTCGGCAGGCGACGGGCGGGGCATCGGATAGTCGTAGGTATGCAGCAGGACCGGCGTAGACTTGTTCAGCGAGGACGGCAGCCGCCGCCAGGCGAGAATCTGCGCATAGTTGCTCGTGACGTAAGCCTTCAGCGTGTCCAGTGCAACGGTATCGAAGTAGCTGGCCGGATCGGCCGGATCGCCGCCGCCGGCCGGCCGCAGGATGTGGCCCCGGGCGAGCGCGTCGAAGAGATCGTTGCCGCCCCCGGAGAGCAGCACCGCATCGAAGCGCCGCGCCGAAAACTCCTGCTTGAAGCCCGCGCTCATCGACATGCGCGCCATGTCTCCGCTGGTGTCCCCCGAACAGGCATAGCACAGCGTGGCAGTGCGGCGGCCGAAGCGCAGCTCGGTGAGGAGGCTGGGCGAGACGTCGAAGCCCAGATAGGCCCAGGCGAACCACGAATCGCCCTCCGCCAGCAGCCGCTGCGCGTAGTCGTTGAAATGCGCCGGCATCGCATCCGGGTGCAGTTCCGGCCAGAATATCTCGTTGGCGTGGGACATGAGGTGCTCCTTGCCATCGGGGCGGCGCATCGCCGTGCCGCACGGACTGACTTTTGTCTCGATCGGGCCCGTCAGCCGCCTGCGGCCCAGCGAACGAAACGGGCGATAATCGAACGCATAGCAGGCTGGGGGCACGACTTATGGCAGAGGCCCGATTTTCGAAAGCCACGACTCCTTTGCTGCCAAGGCGGAAAACACCATGTTCGCACCGAATGCAAAAAGGGCAATGCCTGCGGCGAGATGCAGCACGGCTGGCGGGCTAGTGAGAAGCATGACGTACAATCCGGTGAAAACCAGACAGGCCCCGAAAATCCCGGTTAGCAGCCGATATATTGGCTTGGCGTAGAAGGGTGCAGCCTTGCGCTGGTCATTCATTGGACGGATCCTTTGCTCAATGCTTGATGCAACCGGCCGCCGCAGCCCGAAGGGCAGAGGGAAGGCGCCATGTCCGGCAACAAAAATAGAATACCATCAGCCAATCGAATCGAAGCGGCTCGACGCTTCCATGTGGCGGACCAGGGCAAGCATCGGCACAAAAATGGCAGCCATAACCAGAATGGCTGACTTGAGACAGCGGCAGGGGAATTGCTGAACAAGATGAGTTGTCACTTGGCAATGGCCGGCATTGTGCGCCGTGACTAAGCGCTGGGCCGCCACTGGCCTCGTAGCAGTACCTGCCATGTGATTTGCGTAACGAAGCGGTGTCGGCTTGAACGCATTGTTAGCCCGACTCACTCGCCACAGGAGAAAGATTGACTGGCTCGGCTCCAGTTGCCCGCAAGATATCGGCGATAGAGAGCTTGAGCACCTTGTTGGATACTCCACCACCAGCGTATACCCAAGAAAGCGAGAGGACACGATTGTCAATGAGTGTCCGAATTGAGCTCTTGTGACCAAACGGCGGCACTCCGCCCACATCAAATCCAGTGACCTCGCGAACAGTGACCGGGTCAGCAAGCTTCACGCGCTTCTTCGATACGCCGAGGTGACTTGCTACTGCCTTGGTGTCGATTCGCGACGTGCCACAGGCAATTACTAGAACCGGAACGGAATCGGCTACCAGAAGCACCGATTTAACGATGTGATCCGGCGTGACGCCCAACGCATTGGCAGCATCAGCCACTGTCGATGTGCTGTCGGAGAGAGACTGCATCTCTGCTGAGATGGAGTTCTCACGCAGAAAGTCTGAAAGCAGGGCTGAACTCATCGGCGCTGCGCGGCTTTATCGCGCAGCGTCCGTGTGGACTGCCGGGTTGGGGCTTGGCCGTCGACGTAAGCATCGAGAAGTCGGCGAATCATGCGCTGGTACTGAGTGTGATGCTTTGTGGCCTCGGACTTGAAGAACTCGATACTCTTTTTACTCAGAGCCAGAGTTACCTTCACACCCTCTTCACGGAATGCCAACTCGGCTGGCGAAGGGAGGAAGTCGGCAACTACCTGAACCTTGCCAAGGGGTTCATCTGTGTATTTGATTTTCGCGCTCATAGATCGCCTTTCCTTTGCGCCAATAACCAGCGCCAATGATTCGAATAACCGAAGCGCGGTAAGTGAACCGCACCGTGAGTACACCGCCATCGACTTCGCCGAAGCAATAGAACCGCTCTTCGGTTTGGCTGTGAATTTCGTCTTTGGCTATCACGCGCTGCGTGTCTGCAAAGGCGTATTGGGCACGGGAGAACGAGACTCCATGTTTTCCCTGATTCTCCGCGTCCTTGGCGGGGTCCCAATCAAAGCGAGTTTTAGCCATGGACACAGAGTAACACTAGCCCATACAAAAGGCCATACGAAGATATGTAAAGCCCCAACGTTGGAGTTCACCCGCGGGCCGCAGACGGCGAAGCCGGCTGTGGCCTGTCGGGTGCAACGACGGGTTAGACCGCAGGGCGGACATACCCATTCCGAATGAGCGCTTCCTGCACGATTTCCCAAGGTACCACGCGCCGGATCTTTCCGGCGCGCTCCATCTCGGTGCCGCCAGATTCGGCGATTCGCTTCGCCTGGCGGACCAGACTGCGCGACACACCGGCTGCATCTGCGAGGTAAGACAGAAGTCCGGGGCAGACCACGTGGTTGTAGACAAACCTTGCATCGCGCCCTTGAGTGACCTTGCGGTCATACGCGCCAGGGCTGTTGTAGTGAAAGAGCCAGCCTACCCAATGCTCCTTCTGGCTTTCATACCATGCCGACCGAGATCGCCGACGATCCTCGGGCAGCCGGCTTACGGCGATGAGGAGTTCTACGATCTCGAGCGATCTCTCCATTGCGGTCTAACG